>NZ_JBLWFG010000002.1:0-487224 GCF_048321015.1 Thauera sp. WH-2
CGCAATCTAAAAATTTATGAGCGAATAAGACGGTCAGCCAACCAGACGAGGCGCCGCAAGGACTCCGCTCGGCCGGCATCGGCTCCGGCGACATCCGATCCCGCGGTTGCCCCACGGTGGGTGCAGGTGGTATCGTCCGCGCGACACGCGGGAGAGAACTTCTATCTGAATGGCAGAAGTCGCCGAAGGCGCAACCCCCGGAACCGCTCAGGCAAAAGGACCGCGCGTGCAGTAAAAGTCTGGAGAGCGATACGAGCGCGCTGCGTTTGCGTATCCACCGAAGGGGCACTCCGTTGCCGCGCGCCTGAGTCTATATATATGTGGAGGACGGTGAGGACGGAAAATCTCTCAGGTACAAGGGACAGATGGGGCGAACCTGGCGATGCGCTGTGTTCGTCCCTTTTCGTTCACCCCTACGGAGCGCCTCCGCGATGACAACTGCTGCCAAGCAAACCCCACTCCACGCCGCCCATGTCGCTTCAGGTGCACGCATGGTCGACTTTGCCGGCTGGGACATGCCGGTCAACTATGGATCACAGATCGAGGAGCACCATGCAGTGCGCCGCGACGCCGGTATGTTCGACGTCTCGCACATGCTCGCCCTCGACCTCGCGGGCCCGGACGCCACCCATTGGCTGCGCCGGCTGCTCGCCAACGATGTGGCCAAGCTCAAGGAGAGTGGCAAGGCGCTCTACTCCTGCATGCTCAACCCGAACGGCGGGGTGATCGACGATCTCATCGTTTATCGCTTCAGTGAGGCCGACTACCGGATCGTTGTCAATGCGGGCACGGCGGACAAGGACGTGGCGTGGATGCGCCAACAGATCGCATCCACAGGGGTCAATGTGACCCTGCAGGCGCGCCGCGATCTGGCGATGATCGCGGTACAGGGCCCGCGCGCGATCCAGCGCGCAACCGCGGCGCTACCCGAACTTTCCACCGCTAGCGGCATTCCCGCCCCCTTCAGCGGCGCCCGGGTGGGCGACCTGCTGATCGCCCGCACCGGATACACCGGCGAGGACGGCCTCGAGATCGCCGTGCCGGCCGCCCGCGCCGAGGCAATGTGGAACGCACTTGCGGCCTCTGGGGTGAAGCCCTGCGGCCTCGGTGCGCGCGACACGCTTCGCCTTGAAGCAGGCATGAACCTTTACGGGCAGGACATGGACGACACCGTATCGCCGCTCGACGCCGGACTGTCCTGGACGGTGGACCTGAAAGACGAAGCGCGCGACTTTGTCGGCCGCACTGCACTGGGGGCCCGACCGGCCACCCAGCGCCTGCTCGGCCTCATCCTCGAAGACAAGGGCGTGCTGCGCTCGCACATGAAGGTCTCCACCGCTGCCGGCGAGGGTGAGACCACCAGCGGCAGCTTCTCCCCCACGCTCGAGAAATCCATCGCCTTCGCACGCGTTCCGCTGGGGAGCAAGGCCGGCGAAGACGTCGAAGTGGAGGTTCGCGGCAAGCGCCTGAGGGCGCGCACCGTAAAACTTCCCTTCGTGCGCAACGGCAAGCCACTCGTCTAACCCCCTCCCGGGCGCGGCGACACGCCGTCGCGCCCACTTCCACCGTCCGCAGCGAAGCAGCTCGGTCGGTAAGCAGTCATCCGGAATTCCCACCTTCACGATTGGAGCGCGCCATGAGCAACATCCCCGCCAACCTCAAGTACACCAAGTCGCACGAATGGATCCGCGTTGAAGACGACGGCACCCTGACCATCGGCGTCACCGACCACGCCCAGGAAGCTCTCGGCGACGTGGTCTTTCTCGAACTGCCCGACGCAGGTCGCAGCCTTTCGGCCGGCGAAGCGTGCGCGGTGATCGAGTCGGTCAAGGCCGCCTCCGACATCTACGCCCCAGTGGCAGGTGAAGTGATCGCCAACAACCAGGACGCGATCGACACCCCCGAGAGCATCAACGCCGACGCCTACGCCAACTGGCTGTTCAAGCTCAAGCCGGCCAACGCAGCCGACGTCGCCGCGCTGATGGATGCCGCTACCTACGAAGCGGAAATTGCCCAGGCCTGATCATGAGCGACTCCCTGCTTTCCGCCCCGCTCGCCCGGCTCGAGCAGCGCGACGCATTCATCGGTCGCCATCTCGGCCCCAACGCCGAAGAGATCGCGTGCATGTGCGCAGCGATCGGCGTACCCAATCTGGACACCCTGATCGCGCAGACAGTACCGGCCGATATCCGCCTCGCGTCGCCGCTGCCGCTCGCTAATCCGATGCCCGAGCATGAGGCCCTCGCCCGCCTGAAGGCCATCGCCGGCCGCAACGTGGTGAAGAAATCCCTGATCGGCCAGGGCTACTACGGCACCCACGTCCCCGCGGTCGTGCTGCGCAACGTGCTCGAAAACCCGGGCTGGTACACCGCCTACACGCCCTACCAGGCCGAGATCTCCCAAGGCAGGCTCGAAGCCCTGCTGAACTACCAGCAGATGGTGATCGACCTCACCGGCCTGGAACTCGCCAACGCCTCCCTGCTTGACGAAGCCACCGCCGCTGCCGAGGCGATGACGATGGCGCGCCGCGTGTCGAAGTCGAAGTCGAACGTATTCTTCATCGACGAGGCCTGCTTCGCGCAGACCATCAACGTGGTGCGCACGCGCGCGCACTATTTCGGCTACGAACTGGTCTATGGCAAGGCCGCCGAGGCCGGCAGCCACGACTGCTTCGGTGCGCTGCTGCAGTACCCGAACGCGCGCGGCGAGGTCGTCGACCTCACCATGCCAATCGCCGAGCTCAAGGCCAGGGGCACCGTGGTCGCGGTCGCCAGTGATCTGATGGCCCTGGTGCTGCTCAAGAGCCCCGGCAGCATGGGCGCCGACATCGCCCTCGGCTCGGCGCAGCGCTTCGGCGTGCCGATGGGTTTCGGCGGCCCGCACGCCGCCTTCTTCGCCACCCGCGAAGGCTACGTGCGCTCGATGCCGGGCCGCATCATCGGCGTCTCCAAGGACGCGCGCGGCAAGACCGCGCTGCGCATGACGCTGCAGACGCGCGAGCAGCACATCCGCCGCGAGAAGGCGAACTCGAACATCTGCACCTCGCAGGTGCTGCTCGCGAATCTCTCCGGCTTCTATGCGGTGTATCACGGCCCGCAGGGCCTGCGCACCATCGCCGCGCGCATCCATCGCCTCGCCGCCGTGCTCGCCGCCGGCCTGCGCGAGGCCGGCTTCGGCCTGCACGACCGCCCCTTCTTCGACACCGTCGAGGTCGAGGTCGGCGTGCGCGCGCCCGCCATCCTGCGCGCGGCCGAGGAAGCCGGCTTCAACCTGCGCAGCGTCTCCGGCACCACGCTCGGCCTCGCAGTGGATGAGACCACCACGCGCGAGGACATCGCGGCAATCCTGGGCTGCTTCGGCGCCTCCACCGACCTCAGTGCACTCGACGCTCGCGTCGCGGCCGCCGGCGGCGCGCTGCCCGTAGAGTTACTGCGTAGCGACGCCGTGCTCGCCCACCCGGTGTTCAACACGCACCACACCGAGCACGAGATGCTGCGCTACCTCAAGAAGCTGCAGAACCGCGACCTGGCGCTCGACCACTCGATGATCTCGCTCGGCTCGTGCACGATGAAGCTCAACGCGACCAGCGAGATGATCCCCATCACTTGGCCGGAGTTCGCCAACATTCACCCGTTCGCGCCGCGCGAGCAGGCTGCTGGCTACCTCGAGATGATCGAGGGCCTGGCCGACTACTTGCGCGCGGTCACCGGCTTCCCGGCGATCAGCATGCAGCCCAACTCGGGCGCCCAGGGCGAGTACGCCGGCCTGGTGGCGATCGCGCGCTACCACGCCAGCCGCGGCGAGGCCAACCGCAGGATCTGCCTGATCCCGAAGTCTGCGCACGGAACCAACCCGGCGACTGCGCAGATGTGCGGCATGCAGGTGGTGGTGGTCGAGTGCGACGACAACGGAAACGTGGACGTTGCGGACCTGCGCGCCAAGGCCGAGAAGCACGCCGCCGACCTGGCCGCGCTGATGATCACCTACCCGTCCACCCATGGCGTGTTCGAAGAGTCGATCCGCGAGATCTGTGACCTGATCCACCAATACGGCGGCCAGGTATACATGGACGGCGCCAACCTCAACGCCCAGGTCGGCCTGACCTCCCCGGCGACGATCGGCGCCGACGTGTCGCACATGAACCTGCACAAGACCTTCTGCATTCCGCACGGCGGCGGCGGTCCGGGCATGGGGCCGATCGGCCTGGCGGCACATCTGGCGCCCTTCATGGCCGACCACGTGATCCAGCCGACTGGCGACGCCGGACGGCCCAACCTGGGCCAGGGCGCAGTCTCGGCGGCACCCTTCGGCTCGGCGAGCATCCTGCCGATCTCCTGGATGTACATCACGATGATGGGCGGAGAAGGTCTCAAGCAGGCAACCGAGGTGGCGATACTCAACGCCAACTACCTTGCCGCGCGGCTGGTGGATCACTACCCGGTACTGTATTCCGGCAGCCAGGGTCGGGTCGCGCACGAGTGCATCCTCGACATCCGCCCAATCAAGGCGGCGACCGGCATCTCCGAGGTCGACATCGCCAAGCGCCTGATGGACTACGGCTTCCACGCGCCGACCATGTCCTTCCCGGTGCCTGGCACGATCATGGTCGAACCGACCGAGTCGGAGGACCTCGCAGAGTTGGAACGCTTCGTGGCCGCGATGGTTGCGATCCGCGAAGAGATCCGCCAGATCGAGACCGGGAACTGGCCCGCAGAGGACAACCCGCTCAAGCAGGCGCCGCATACCCAGGCCGACTTCCTCGGCGACTGGAACCGGCCGTACACGCGCGAGCAGGCGGTGTTCCCGCTGCCCTGGGTGGCGGAGAACAAGTTCTGGCCCAGCGTCAATCGCATTGACGATGTCTACGGCGACCGCAACCTGTTCTGCGCCTGCGTGCCCATGAGCGACTACGCGGCATGACGCAGTAGCGCTGTTAGAATCCGGCGAACCCGGGAGCAGGCCACGCCTTCGGGCGTGGCCTTTTTTCTTGCCGGCGCACGGCGATCGCCGTGCCCCCTCATCCTTGAACGGAAGCACCGAAGGTGTTCATCGCGCCCCGTACCGACCGCAAGCAGCTCTGGCTCGCTCTCCTGCTCTCGAGCCTTGGGGTTCTGCTGCTGCTCGCCCTGATGCTCTGGGATCAGAGCCGCCCCGTGCCCATGCACGACCTGCATCTCGCCGAGGGCGAAAAGCTGCGCTGTGTCTCCTACGCCCCCTACCATCGCCCCGGGCAGACGCCACTGCGGCCGGAAACGCGGATCGAGCGCGAACAGATCGCCACCGACCTTGCCGCACTGGCAGAGATCACCAACTGCATCCGCCTCTACTCGGTCAGCCAGGGGCTGGAGCAGGTGCCGGAACTTGCCCGCAACGTAGGGCTGAAGGTCCTGCTCGGCGCTTGGATCGGCTACGACAAGACGATCAACGCAGCGGAGCTCGAGCGCGCCCTGGCGCTCGCCAACGCCAACACCGACGTGGTGCGCGGACTGATTGTCGGTAACGAGGTCCTGCTTCGCCGCGAGCGCACCGAAGACGAGATGCGCGAACTCATCCGCCACGCCAAGACCCATGCCAAGGTCCCGGTCACCTATGCCGACGTGTGGGAGTTCTGGACCCGCCACGACAGCCTCGCCGCCGAGGTTGACTTCATCACCGTGCACATCCTGCCCTTCTGGGAAGACGAGCCGGTGGATATCGACCGGGCGCTAGAACACGTCGCGGCAACCCGCGAGCACGTCGGCCAACACTTCGCCGGCAAGCCCATCCTGATCGGCGAAACCGGATGGCCGAGCGCAGGCCGCCAGCGCGAGGAATCGAAGCCCTCGCGCGTGAATCAGGCACGCTACATCCGCGAGTTCGTCCACCGCGCCCATGCAGAAGACTGGGACTACAACCTGATCGAAGCCATCGATCAGCCCTGGAAGCGCGCCCTGGAGGGTACGGTCGGCGGCTACTGGGGCATGCTCGAGGCCTCGGAGCTCGCCCCCAAGTTTCCCTTTTCCGGGCCGGTGGCCGAGCGCGAGACCCTATTCGGTCCGATCGGCGGTGCGCTCCTCGGCGGAGTGCTCGGCTTCCTTCTCTCCGCCACCGGCCGGCGCACCTACTGCTTGCGCGTCAGCGCCCTCAGCCTCACCGGCGCAATGGGCGGGCTGGTCGCGGTGCTGCATTGGGAGCACGCCCACCTGGCCTACCGCAATGCACTCGAATGGTCGGTACTAGGCACCGTTGCGGCGCTGGCCGGGCTCCTGCCGCTGGTGCTCACACGTTGGTTCGGCGAGCCGGTTCCCTGCACGCGGCGCGCCGCACGGATCCTCTGGCACGCCGACCGCCTGCGCACCAAGGCGGCATCGATCGGCATGCTGCGCGGACTGCTGCTGTTCGCCGCGGCGGTCGCCGCCCTGCTGCTCTGGGTGGACCCGCGCTACCGGGACTTCCCGGTCCTGCTCTATCTGGCTCCGGCCGTGGTCCTCGGCGTCACCGGCTGGTGGCGCAACGGCACCACCCACGCCGAGCGCCTGTGCGCGGCTGTTCTGCTCTTCTCGGCGCTGGCCCGCTGGTCATCGGAACCGGCCAACCCCCAGGCCATCGCCTGGGCGCTGACCGGCGCCGCATTGGCCCTGCCGGTGCTCCTGGTGCGGCCGCATCAGCACGATCAGGCCTAGGAGCGTGCCGACCGCCGCCGGGTCGTAACTGTAGAGGATCAGCCCGACCAGGCCGGAGAGCCAGGCAAGCCACGCCACCGCCCGCCAGCCGGCAAGGAAGGAGGCCACGCCCGCAGCCAGGCTCAACCACCCCACGCGCTGGTGCTGGAAGCCCTGCACCAGCAGGTCGCGGGCAAGGCAGGCAGGTCCCCCGGAAGTCCCGTCGGAACATGCACTTGCGAGCACCCCGGCCTCGATCACCCGATACCGGAGCCAGAGTGCGACCAGCGCAAGTAGCGTGCCCCAGATCCAGACTGCTGCACCGCCGCATTTCGACCCAATATTTCGCGCCATCCACTGAATTCCCTGCAGAATCAGCCCGCTTTGGACAGGCTGCGACACTGTTGCAAATTGGCACGCTCACGTGCTCGTAAGCATATGAAATCGCGCATAAAATGCGCGCAGCTGCCGAGTTGCACCGGGCTTCGCAGCCATTCTCCGCATTGTGTCACAAGGCTTGCAGGACACGAGAAGCGCAGCGCAACAACACATTCCCCCTTCGGTGACGTCGCCCCTCGTCACCGAACACAAGACTCCGCTCAAAAGGCACTGTTGCAGCCCGCCCAACCGGCGGGTCAAGTACTGGAAACACGATGACCAAAGCCGTCTCCCACCTTGGCCGCCTGGCCATCGCGATCGCCATCGCAGCCGTCGTTGCGCTCACGCAATACTGGATCTGGCACCAGCTCAATCGCAGCGCCGAGTTCACAGGCACCAACCAGAGCATCAAGGGTTTCGCTTACAACGGTTTCCAGCGCGAGCAGAGCCCGCTCAAGGGCACCTTCCCCACGCGCGAGGAGATTGCCTCGGACCTCGACCTGCTCGGGCGCAAATCCGACGGGCTGCGCACCTACGGCGTTACCGACCTGCCCCCGCTGCTCGAACTCGCGGGTCAGCGTGACATGCTCGTCACCGCTGGCGCCTGGCTCGATGCCAACATGGAAACCAACGAGCGCGAGATCACGGCGCTGATCGACGCCGCTCGCAAGATGCGCCACGTCGAGCGCGTGATGGTCGGCAACGAGGCCATCCTGCGCGGAGATCTGAAAGTCGAGGAAATGATCGGCTATCTCGACCGCGTGCGCAAAGCGATCCGCAAACCCGTCTCTACCGCGGAGCCCTGGCACGTCTGGCTGCGCTACCCGGAGCTCGCCAAGCACGTCGACTACATCACCGTTCACCTGCTTCCCTACCACGAGGGGCTGCCCGTCGAGCAGGCGGTCGAATACGCCTTCCAGCGCTACGACGAGGTGGCGCAAGCCCATCCGCGCAAGAAGATCGTGGTGGGCGAGATCGGCTGGCCAAGCCGGGGGCCCACCATCGATGCCGCCGTACCCTCGCTCGACAACCAGGCGCGCTTCGTTCGCGAATTCCTCGCCCATCCTCGCACCGCACGCATCGACTACTTCCTGATGGAAGCCATCGACCAGCCCTGGAAGGTGGACGTCGAAGGCTGGGCCGGTCCCTATTGGGGCATGTTCAACGCCGACCGCGAGCAGAAGTACGCACTGGAAGGCATCGTCGAACGCGATCCGCACTGGTCGACCAAAGCGATCAACGCCGCCGCCCTAGCCTTCATCCCGATGATGCTCACCGCGTTCTTTCTGCCCGGCTGGAGCGTCTTCGGTCGCGTGTTCCTTGCCGCACTGATCCAGGCCTGCGTGTCGACGCTGATCATCGGCATCAACGTGCCGGTCGAGTACTACCTCACCCAGCGTGACCTGATCGGCCTCGCGCTGCTCATCGGCGCCACCGGCATGACCGCGGCGGTGCTGCTGTCCCACGGCTTCGAGTTCGGCGAGGTCCTGTTCAAGAAGAAGTGGCACCGCCGCTTCATGCCGCTGCCGCCGCACGCCCCCGACCAGCAACCCTTCGTATCCATCCACCTTGCGTGCTACAACGAGCCGCCCGAGATGGTGATCGCCACCATCGACAGTCTGGCGAAGATGAACTACCAGAACTTCGAAGTCCTGGTGCTGGACAACAACACCCGCGACGAGGCGCTGTGGAAGCCGCTCGAGCGCCGCTGCGCCGAGCTCGGCCCGCGTTTCCGCTTCTTCCACCTCGCCAACTGGCCCGGCTTCAAGGCTGGCGCGCTCAACTACGGACTCAAGGTCACCGACCCGCATGCCGAGGTCGTCGGCGTGGTGGACGCGGACTACGTCGTCGATCCCGACTGGCTCGCCTGTCTGATCCCGCACTTCGATCAGCCGGACGTCGCCGTGGTGCAGGCGCCGCAAGCGCATCGTGACTGGGAAACCCAGCCCTTCAAGCGCATGTGCAACTGGGAGTTCGACGGTTTCTTCCGCATCGGCATGCACCACCGCAACGAACGCAACGCGCTGATCCAGCACGGCACCATGACCCTGGTGCGCCGTCTGGCGCTGGAGGAGGTCGGCGGCTGGTCCGAGTGGTGCATCTGCGAGGACACCGAACTCGGCCTGCGCCTGATCGAGAAGGGCTATGACACCCGCTACGTCGACCACATCCTTGGCCGCGGCCTCACCCCCTCCGGCTTCGCCGCGATCAAGAGCCAGCGCTTCCGCTGGGCCTTCGGCGCGATGCAGATCCTGAAGGCGCACCTGCCACAGATGATCGGGCGCAGCAGCTTGAACCTCGCCCAGCGCTACCACTTCCTCACGGGCTGGTTCGCCTGGCTGGGCGACGCGCTGCAGCTGGTGTTCGCCTTCGGAAGCCTGCTCTGGACGCTTGGCATCCTGCTGTTTCCGAAGGCCTTCGGCCTGCCGGTGGTGTCCCTCGCGCTGCCGATCTTCGGCTTCATGATCTTCAAGGCGGCACTCGGCCCCATTCTGTACCGCCGCACCATGGACTGTCCCTGGAGGGACATCCTCGGCGCCTCGATCCTGTCGGTGGGGCTCGCACATGCGATCGCGCGCGGCGTGTTCGCCGGCCTGGTGAAGAAGAAAGGCGTCTTCGTGGTTACGCCCAAGGGCTGGCGCGGCGGCGGTGCGCTTGCTTTCTTCAACCCCATCCGCGAAGAGATCGGCATGCTGGTCGCACTGCTGATGGGCGCGGCAACGCTGGTCGCACAGCGTGGCGCGGACAACCTGGAGACGCAGCTATGGGTCGGCATCCTTTGCCTGCAGTGCATCCCCTACGTGGCCGCCATCTTGTGCCAGGTCGCCGCCTACATGCCCGAACGGCGCAACGCTGGGGCCTCATGCGCCCTGCCCGGCTCGGCCTGAGGAACCTGAGGAACAGGCAGCCGCACACGGGGCGCGGCACCGCCGCCCTGGCTTTGTGGCGCTGCACGCGTCAGTACAGCGCGAGCGCCAGGGCTGCAGCAACGATCAGTACTGGGTAGATAAGCGCTGTCACACGCAGGCCGCCAGCAATCATCGCCCTCTGCGGCACATGTCCGCTGCCGAAGATGATCGCATTGGGCGGCGTCGCCACCGGCAGCATGAAGGCGCAGGAGGTTCCCACCGCAACCAGCACCGCAAGCGGGACCTGATCCACCTGCGGCGCCAACCCCAGGAAAAGCGGGATCAGCAGCGCGGCGCTCGCGGTGTTGCTGGTGACCTCGGTGAGCAGCAGGGCGAACAGCACCATCAGCGCCAGACACAGCAGCGCAGGCATGCCTGCCAGCGGCCCGCCCAGCTGGGCCGCCAGCCAGCTCGCGGCGCCGCTTTCGCCCAGCACCTTGCTCAGGGTGAGCCCTCCCCCGAACAGCAGCAGCACGCCCCAGTCGGTACTCCGCTCCACGTCCTTCCACTCGGCCAGGCGCAGGCCATGCAGCAGCACCAGAGCCAGAACCGCCACCATCGCGTCATAGCCGCGCGCCAGCCCCAGCCAGTTCGAAAGCGGTGCACCGAGGACCCACAGCAGCACCGTGGCCCCGAACACAGCGATCATCCGTCGCTGCGCTTCCGTCCAGGCCGCCGGCGGCGGGGGAGGTGAAACACAGGCGCTCAGGCGCGGCTTCAGCGCCCAGCGCAACCCGAGCTCCATCAAGGGCATCAGCACCACGACCAGCGGCAGACCCCAGGCCATCCACTGCGCAAAGCCCAGCCCCACATTTGCGGCTGCGATCGCGTTCGGCGGGCTACCGACCAAGGTACCGATGCCGCCGATGTTGGCCGCAAAGGCCACCCCGAGTAGCACGTACATCCAGGTCCGGCGCTCGTCCTGCAGCGGTAGCGGCGCAAGCAGGCCGAGCGCAAGCGGCAGCATCATTGCCGCGGTGGCAGTATTGCTGATCCACATCGACAGCAAGGCGGTGAGCCAGAACAGCCAGCGCACCGCCCGGCCAAGATCCGAGCCCGCACGCCGCATCACATGCGCCGCAATCCAGCGATCCAGCCCCTGGCGCTGCAGACCCGCGGCAAGGGCGAAGCCGCCGAGGAACAGGAAGATGACCGGGTCCGCAAACTGCAGCAGCGCGTCGTCGAAGGCGAGGACGCCCGAGAGCGCCGCCAGCAGCGGCACCAGCAAGGCCGTCACGCTGACATGCAGTGCCTCGGTGATCCATAGCCAGGCGATGGTCACCAGCAGCGCGATCCCCGCCCCGCTCTGCTCGGGCAATCCCTGCAGTCCGGCGAGCAGCCCGACGTAGAGCACCAGCGCGAAGATCAGCTTGAAACTACGGTGCACGACCCTGGCTCCGTCAAAGCGAATGACACGCGCGCCAACCCTGCAGGACACTCGGCGTACCCGGTCGCGCCTCGGGGCACCGCACCCCGCCGCCTCAGCCCTGCCAGGGCGGCAGGCGGGCCGGTACCTGCGCCCAATCAAAGGGGCGATAGTCCGGCAGACCGCCGCGCACCGGCTGCACGACCTCGCCCGAGATCAGCGGGCGGATGTACTCACAGGCCGCAGGCGTGACGTGGAGGCCATCTGCAGCGATGAACCCGGGCGGCAGCGTGCGCTCGAGGTTTGCAATCCCGGCCGTGTCCACCGCCTCGATCGCCCATGCATACGGCTCACTCCCCAACCGCCGAATCCCCGGCATCATGCCACCCTGCCCAGCCAGCGCAAACCGGACCGCCGCCTCCCCGACCGCCAGCGCCTGGGCCTGGTCGGCGGCCGAGAGCCAGTGCCCGGCAGACCTCTGCATGTAATCGGGGATAGCCCAGTGGTACTTGTAGCCGAGCCGTTCGTGAATGAGGCGCGCGACCGCGAGCCCTGCGCCGCCGAGCTGCACGTAGCCACGCGCATCGCGCGATTTTTCCATCAGCAGCCCACCATCGGCACGACGAATCCCCTCGGACACCGTGACCGCGCAGTAGCCCAGTCGCTCGGTAACGCTCCGCACCCGGGCGAGAAAGGACGCTTCGTCGAAAGGCACCTCCGGCACCAGCACGATATGCGGCGGTCGGTCGGGGTCGCCGCCCGCGGCGAGTGCGGTGGCCGCGGCCAACCAGCCCGTGTTGCGCCCCATCACCTCCATCACGAACACGCTGCCCTTGGCGCCCACCATGGACGCGATGTCCAGCCCGGACTCGAGCATCGAGGTGGCGACGTACTTCGCAGCCGACCCGAAGCCGGGGCAACAGTCGGTGCCGACGATATCGTTATCCACCGTCTTGGGCACCCCGATGCAGATGAGCGGGTGAGCCCGCCGCCGCGCCTCGGCCTGAATGCGGGCCACGGCGTCCATCGAGCCGTTGCCCCCGTTGTAGAGCAACCAGCCGATACGATGTGCGTCGAAGGTCGCGAACAGGCGGTCCATCACGCGTCCGCCATCGTCGTGCGGCAGGTCGAATCGGCACGAGCCGAAGGCACCGCCCGGCGTACGCGCCAGACGCTCGACCGCCTCATCGTCGAGGGTGGAGGTGTCGATCAGATCCTCGTTCAGCACACCCGCGATACCCCGGTGGGCCGCATACACCTTCGCGATCCGCCCGCCCTGCGCACGCGCAGTGCGAATGACCGCCGCAGCGGTGGCATTGATGACCGCGGTCACGCCGCCCGAGTGTGCATACAGCAGCTTGTCGTGATTCATCGCACGCCGCTCCTGGCCGGCCTCGGGAAGCACATCCCGGGCATCGAAATGAAAGCGGCGCGGCCCGCCACCCCGCAGGGGGCGCAACCGCACCGCTGTTGCCGCACGCTTCGGGCGTCGCGGCACGTCCGCACCAGCGCTTACTTGAGCGCGTCGAATGCGCGTGTGGTGATCTCGTCGACCGCTCCCAGCCCCGAGATCTTGCGCACCTTGGGCGCCTTGGCATCCCCCGATGCAGCCCACTTGCTGTAGTACTCGACCAGCGGCTTGGTCTGCGAGTGGTAGACGTCGAGGCGCTTCTTGACGGTTTCTTCCTTGTCGTCGTCGCGCTGCACCAGGTCTTCGCCGGTGACGTCGTCCTTGCCCTCGACCTTGGGCGGGTTGTACTTGACGTGATAGGTGCGACCGGAGGCGAGGTGGGCGCGGCGGCCACTCATGCGTTCGACAATCTCGGCATCAGGCACATCGATCTCGAGCACGAAGTCGATCGGTACGCCAGCGTCCTTCATCGCGTCGGCCTGCGGAAGGGTGCGCGGGAAGCCGTCGAACATGTAGCCCGACTTGCAGTCGTCCTGCTGCAGGCGGTCCTTGACCAGGCCGATGATGATGTCGTCGGACACGAGGCCGCCGGCATCCATGACCTTCTTGGCCTCCAGGCCCAGCGGGGTGCCCGCCTTCACCGCGGCGCGCAGCATGTCGCCGGTGGAGATCTGCGGAATGCCGAACTTCTCCTTGATGAAGTTGGCTTGCGTACCCTTGCCGGCGCCCGGCGGTCCCAACAGAATCAGTCGCATACTCCCTCCCGTAAATGGACGGCCAGTGCATGGCCGTTTCCTTATTGATTGAACAGCAGAAACTTAACTGACGCGCGTCGGGTGGTCAAACCCCTCCAGCCGCGAAGAATGCGCGTACCCGCTCCAGATCCTGTGGGGTGTCGACCCCGGCCGCGGGAGCCTGCGCAAGCTCGAGCACCCGGATGCGGTGGCCATGCCACAGCGCACGCAGTTGTTCCAGCGCCTCCCAGTGCTCCAACGGCGAGGGCTCGAGACTTGCGTAGCGGCGCAGGAAGCCGACCCGGTAAGCGTACAGGCCGACGTGGCGCAGCACCGGCAGCGCTGGCGGCAGGTCGCGGCCGCCCTCCCCCCAGGCGTCGCGCGCCCAGGGAATCGGCGCTCGCGAAAAATACAGTGCGCGCCCCGCGGCATCACACACGACCTTGACCACATTGGGACTGAAGACCTCGGCGGGATCGTGGATCGCATGAGCGGCCGTGGCGATCGCAGCCTCTGCGTCCGCGGCCAGCGCCCGTGCAACCGCCACCACGACCGCAGGGTCGATGAGCGGCTCGTCGCCCTGCACATTCACCACGACGTCCTCGTCCGCCCAGCCGCGCAGCGCGGCGACCTCAGCGAGGCGGTCGGTTCCGCTCGGATGGTCCGGGCGGGTCATCACCACCGCGCCACCGGCCGCCTGCACCGCATCGCGCACACCTTCGTGGTCGGTGGCAACCAGGGTCTCGGCAGCTCCCGCCGCCTGCACGCGCTCCAGCACGCGCACGATCATCGGCTTGCCGCCGAGGTCGGCCAGTGGCTTGCCGGGGAGCCGGGTGGAGGCGTAGCGCGCCGGAATGACGATACGAAAGGCCGCGGATGCCATGGCAGCCATTACTTGCGCAGGGCGTCGACTTCCTCGGCGCTCATCGCGCGCGCTTCCTCGTCCAGCATGACCGGGATGCCGTCGCGGATCGGATAGGCCAGGCGATCAGCCTTGCACACCAGTTCCTGCTTGTCCTTCAGGTAGTCGAGCGGCCCCTTGCACAGCGGGCAGACGAGGATTTCAAGCAGTCGTGCGTCCATCTTCCAGTATCTCCAGGATGCGTTCGGCAGCGCCCGAACCGATCTGCGCCCGGACCGGATACTCCCAGCAGTCATCGGGCGCGAAAGCGGCGCATTTTACCGCATCCTTGGCCGTCATCAGGATCGGAAGTGGCTCGTCGAATGCGAGGTCAGCCGGAGTGAAGCGGTGATGGTCCGGGAAGGGGTGCGGAACCACGACCATGCCCTCGCTCGCGAGCTGGTCGAAGAAGCGCTGCGGACGCCCGATTCCGGCCACGGCATGCACTCGCTGACCACGCAGCTCCACAGCCGCGCGCCGACGCGCGGGCCCTGCGAGCGCATACAGTTCTCCACCGTGCAGGCGCATCGGATACGTGGGCACCGACTCAAGCGCTTCGCGCACGGGCAGCGACAGTGGGCCGTGCGCGACGACCAGATCGACCTCGCGAAGACGCGCGAGCGGCTCGCGCAGCGGCCCCGCCGGAAGCAGCAGACGATTGCCGAGGGTGGCTTCATCCACCACGGCAATCTCGATGTCGCGCCCGAGGCGGTAGTGCTGCATGCCATCGTCCGCGATGAGGACGTCGCACTCCGGGTGCAGGCGCATCAGCTCGCGCGCCGCAGCCGGACGGTCGCGGCCGATCACGAGCGGGCAGCCGGTGAGCCGCGCCAGGAGCACGGGTTCGTCACCGTAAAGCACTGGATCACCCTCGCGCGGCACCATCGCCACCCGGCCCTCGGTACTGATCCGCCCGCCATGCCCTCGACTGACGATGCCGGGGTGGCGCCCCGCGCCCCGCAACACGCTTGCGAGCCAGTCCACCACCGGGGTCTTGCCGCTGCCGCCCACGGCAATGTTGCCGACCACGATCACCGGTAGCGGAAGCCGCTCCGGCTGCACCGACCTGCGCCGCTGGGCAGCCAGTGCTCCGAACAGGCAGGCGAGCGGACGCAGGATCTGCGCGACCGGGCCGCGCTGCAGCCAGAACGCGGGCGCCCGTGCCGCCATGCTCAACGGCTCACTGCGCCGGGGCCTGGGTCGCGAACGTGATGTGCGGCAGGCCCGCACGCTGGGCGGCCTGCATTACATCCACCACACTCTGGTGCGCCGCCTTGGCATCCGCATTGATGACGATGACGGGCGGACTCCCCGCCTCCCCCGGCGCGACCTTGCCGAGCGCGGCTGCGATCGCGTCGATGCTGCGCTCGCCCACGGGCTGGCGGTTGACCAGCACCTCGCCTGCAGCGGTGACGGCGACGACGATCTCCCGCGAGACGGACTCCGCCCCATCGGACTCGGCCGTCGGCAGGTTGATCTCCAGCCCGGAAACCTTCGAGAAGGTCGTGGTGAGCATGAGGAAGATGATGATCACCAGCACCACGTCGATGAGCGGAATCATGTTGATCTCCGGCTCCTCGTTGCGGCTGCCGCGGCGAAAATCCATGGCTGTTCGTCCTCAGACCCGGCGGTCGCCGTGCACGACCTCGACGAGCTTGACCGCCTGCTGCTCCATGTCGATCACGAAGCTGTCGATCAGCGCCTTGAAGTGACGCCAGAAGATCATTGCCGGAATGGCGATGATGAGGCCGAGCCCAGTCGTGTACAGGGCGATCGAGATGCCGTGCGCAAGCTGGGCCGGATTGGCGCCGCTCACCCCCTGAGAGGCGAAGATGTCGATCATGCCGATGATGGTGCCGAGCAGGCCCATCAGCGGGCTGATCGCCGCAATGGTGCCGAGCGTGGTGAGGAAGCGCCCCAGTTCATGCACCACGGCACGGCCGGTTTCCTCGATGGCTTCCTTCATGACCTCGCGCGAACTGTTGACGTTGCGCAGCCCCGCAGCCAGGACGCGGCCGAGCGGAGAGTGCGCAGCCACGCGCTCGATCATCTCGAGCGAGGCCTCGCCCTGGCGGACGTCGGCAAGCACCTTGTCGAGCAGTCCGGCCGGAACGATGCGGGCGCGACGCAGGGAGATGGAGCGCTCGATGATCAGCGCAAGCGCAATGACCGACGCCAGAATCAAGGGCCAGATCGGCCAGCCGACGGCCTGGATGATCGCGAACACGCGCGGAAACCTCGTTTGGGTAAAGCGCGAACTCTAGCGCCGCATCCCTGCGCGGGCAAGCACGGCCGTCAATGCGGCCGGCACGCAGATCCATCCACAGAAGCTGTGGATAAGTATGTGGATCAATGAGGAATATTGCCCCGAATCGGCCTGCCTGCAGGCGACAGCACTCTTCGATGCAAAATTGTGCAACACATTAAACCTTTTTAAATCATAGACTTGCAAATTCACCCTTTATTGATCAAGGACTTGCGACATGTACCTTGACAGCGTCCAAAGGCTGTGGATTGAACTACAATCCCGCCATGACATTTCAAGCCTCACAGGCCGCAGGCGGCCTTTCCAGTGCGCCCGATTTCCTGTCCGCTCCGGTACTTAGCGTCGCCGAACTCAACCGCCTTGCACGACAGGCGCTCGAGTCCGCGCTACCGCTGATGTGGGTCGGGGGCGAGGTCTCAAACCTCACCCGCGCCGCCTCCGGCCACGTCTACTTCACCCTCAAGGATGCCGATGCCCAGGTGCGGTGCGCGATGTGGCGCAACCGTGCGCAGTTGCTCGCGTTCCGTCCGGAGAACGGCATGCGCGTGGAGGCCCGCGCGCTGCCGACGCTGTATGAGGCCCGTGGGGAGTATCAGCTCAACGTCGAAACGCTGCGCCCAGCCGGCATCGGCAGCCTGTTCGAAGCGTTCAACCGGCTCAAGGCCAAGCTCGCTGCGGAAGGGCTGTTCGACCCCGCGCTCAGGCGTCCGCTACCGCATCATCCGCGTGCGATCGGGATCGTCACCTCGCCGCAGGCCGCCGCGCTGCGCGACGTACTGGTCACCCTGCGCCGGCGTGCACCGCATGTGCCCGTGATCCTCTACCCCGCCCCGGTACAGGGCGGCGACGCAGCGGCACGACTGCGCGCCGCCATTCAGCGTGCAGGCCAGCGGGCCGGACAGGATGGCGCAGAGGTGCTGCTGCTGGTGCGCGGCGGCGGGAGCATCGAGGATCTCTGGTCCTTCAACGACGAGGCGCTCGCGCGCGCCGTGCGCGCGTGTCCGCTGCCAGTGGTATGCGGGGTGGGGCACGAAACCGACTTCACGATCGCCGACTTCGCCGCCGACGTGCGCGCCCCGACCCCCACCGGCGCAGCCGAACTCGTCAGCAGCGGCTGGCAGGCGGCCCCGGCCCGATTGGATGCCATCGACCAGGCCTTGCAGCGGGCCATGGCACGCCGCATCGCCGAGCTGGCCCAGCGCCTGGATCGCGCCGGACTGCGGCTCGTGCACCCGCGCGAGCGCCTGCAGCGCGCGGGCAGCACGCTCGACGCGCTGGCCATGCGACTGCGGGACGCCGGCAACCGCCACCTCGAGCGCGCCCGCCTCCGCGTTGCGCAGTCCAGTCTGCGGCTTGGTGCAGCTGTCCCCAGGCCAGCGGTGCAGCGCGAACGCATCGACACCCTCTCCCTGCGGCTGCGCACGGCGTTCCACACCCAGCTCGAGCGCCGCGGCGACCGCCTGCAGGCACTCGATTCGCACCTCCAGCATCTCGACCCGCAGGCCGTGCTCGGCCGGGGCTACGCAATCGCGCGTGACGAACACGGCAACGTACTGCGCAGCGCGGACGATATCGCGATCGGCAGCGTGGTCAGCGTGCAGCTCGCAAAAGGCCGGCTGGACACCCGGGTCATGCGCTGCGGCAGCGACCGGGCACGCGATGGGCGGGAAGCTGCGCCACGCGACTGATTTGCACAGTCGTGTTCCGCACGCGCCGCGATGGGCTTAACATGCGGGGCGCAACATTGTCAGCCCGTCTCAATAAAGACTAAAATGGTACGTCTTTATAGACCTACAGACAGACAAATCACAACAGGAGAATCCGTATGGAACACACCCTTCCCGCACTGCCCTATGCCAAGGACGCTCTGGCCCCGCACATCTCGGCCGAAACGCTGGAGTTCCACCACGGCAAGCACCATCAGGCCTACGTCACGAACCTGAACAATCTGATCAAGGGTACCGAGTTCGAGAACCTCGACCTCGAAGCCATCGTCAAGAAGGCGCCCGCGGGCGGCGTCTACAACAACGCGGCTCAAGTCTGGAACCACACCTTCTTCTGGAACTGCATGTCGCCCAACGGCGGCGGTGAGCCTGCCGGCGCGCTGGCCGATGCGGTCAAGGCCAAGTGGGGCTCTTACGAGGACTTCAAGAAGGCCTTCCAGACCTCCGCTGTCGGCAACTTCGGCTCGGGCTGGACCTGGCTGGTCAAGAAGGCAGACGGCTCGGTGGACATCGTCAACATGGGCGCCGCCGGTACGCCGCTGACCACCGGCGACACCGCGCTGCTCTGTATCGACGTCTGGGAGCACGCGTACTACATCGACTACCGCAACCGCCGTCCCGACTTCGTCGCCACCTTCCTCGACAAGCTGGTGAACTGGGACTTCGCGGCGAAGAACTTCGCCTGATTCCCACTGCCGGCATCCAGCCGGCCGCGTCGAATGCGAAAGCGACCCACGTGGTCGCTTTCGCGCTTTCCGGCCCCCTGCGCCGAGCAGGCGGCGCGCCACCGACGAGACGCCCCATGCTCGACATCCTCTACCGCGACGCGTCGCTGATCGCGATCCACAAGCCCTCGGGCCTGCTCGTGCATCGCAGCCCGATTGCGGCGCACGAGGCGCGTTTCGCAGTGCAGTTGCTGCGCGACCAGATCGGCCAGCGCGTGTATCCCGCCCACCGGCTGGACCGCGGCACCTCGGGCGTGCTGCTGTTCGCGCTCGAGCGCGAGGTTGCGCGCACACTCGCACAGCGCTTCGAGTTGCAGGCGGTCGACAAGCAATACCTCGCCATCGTGCGCGGCCATCCACCCGAACGGGGATGCATCGACCATCCCCTGGTGCGCCGCCTCGACCCGGTCGAAATCCACCGCGGCAAGGGGGCGGGCGCACGCGATGCGCTGCCCGAGGATCTCGATGCGCACGATGGGGTCGATGCCGCAGGGGGCACGCGCGCGACCGCCGAACCCGTCGCCCAGCCCGCACGCACCCGCTACCGCCGCCTGGCCACGGTCGAACTGCCGCACGCGGTGGACCGATATCCGAGCAGCCGTTATGCACTGCTGGAGCTGTGCCCCGAAACGGGCCGCCGCCACCAACTGCGCCGCCACCTCAAGCACATCGCCCATCCGATCATCGGTGACGCCACCTATGGCAAGGGCCGCCACAACCGGCTGTTTCAGCATCTGTTCGGCAGCCATCGCATGCTGCTTGCCTGCACGCGGCTGGCCCTCGCCCATCCGGTGACAGGAGAACCACTCGAGATCGTGGCGCCGGTGGCGGAGGATTTTGCAGCGGTGGTCGAGGCGCTGGGCTGGAGCCCCGCTTTCGGTGCACAATCGCCCTCTCCCGCACTGCGGATCCCAAGCTCCGAAACGACTCTCCAGGTAGAACGATGAACCCGCTGCTTCAGGTACGCCAGCACGGCCAGCAGATCTGGCTCGACAACCTCTCCCGCACCCTGCTCAACGAAGGCCAGCTCGCGCGCTTCATCGCCGAAGACGGCATTGCCGGCGTGACCACCAATCCGGCCATCTTCCACAAGGCCATCTCCGGCGGTCGCTACTACGAGGACGACCTGGCGGCACTCAAACAGCAGGACATCTGCGCCGAAACGCGCTACGAAGCGCTCGTCATTCCCGACGTGCAGCGCGCCTGCGACCTGCTCGCCCCCCTTCATCGCGACACGCAGGGCGCGGCCGGCTATGTGAGCCTGGAGGTGTCTCCCGCGCTCGCGCACGACGCTGAAGGCACGGTTACTGCCGGGCTACGCCTGAAGGCAGCGGTCGACCGCCCCAATCTGCTGATCAAGGTGCCGGCCACCACAGCGGGGCTGGTGGCGATCGAACGCCTGATCGGCGAGGGCGTCAGCGTCAATGTCACGCTGATGTTCTCCCTCGCACACTGCGAGGGCGTCGCGGAAGCCTACCTGCGCGGACTCGCCCGGCTGCAGGCGGCAGGCGGCGATGTCTCGAAGGTCATGTCGGTGGCCAGCCTGTTCCTCTCGCGGGTCGACACTTTGGTGGACAAACGGATCGAGGCACACGGCGGCGATCTGCTGTCACTACGCGGGCAGACCGCCGTCGCCATGGCGCGGCTGGCCTACGCAGCCTACCAGGAACGCTTCCACGGCGCCGGCTTCGAGGATCTCGCCAGCGCAGGCGCGCGGCCGCAGTACATGCTGTGGGCAAGCACCGGCACCAAGAACCCGGACTACAGCGACCTGCTCTACGTCGAACCGCTGATCGGCCCCGAAACCATCAACACCCTGCCCGACGCCACGCTCGCGGCGCTGCGCGACCACGGCCGCGTCGCCGACACGCTGGAGGAGGACGTCGAGCAGGCTGGACAGCACTTCGTCGCCCTCGCGGCGGCAGGCATCGATCTGGTCGCCATCGGCGAGCAACTGCAACGGGAAGGCCTGAACCAGTTCGAGGAGGCCTTCGCCGGGCTGCTGCAACTGACCGCCTGAAACGCACGGCCCCCGCGTCGCTGTATGCGAACGCGGGGGCCGGATGCAGGCGCGTGCCGCTCAGGCCGCTACGCTTTCCGGCTCGGCCAAGAGATTCGCGCGCGAGATGCCCCGGCGGTCGCCGGTCGAGTCGAGCAGTTCCTTCATGTCCAGGATGAGCACGATCTGACCGTTGGATAGCGTCGTGACGCCCGCCACGCCCTTGGGCCGGAAATCGTCCAGCGACTTGATCACCGCGTCCTCACGCCCGGAGAAATTGTCGATTGCGAGAATGAAGGACCAGTCGGCGGCCTGCATCAGCACGCCGTACTGCGGCACGCACTCGCGCGGCCAGCCAAGCAGCGTGGTGAGCGGCAGGATGGGGAGCACCTCGCCGCGCACGGTCATCGTCGCCTTGCCGCCAACGTCCTGGATGCTCTTCGGATCCATGGGCAGGATCTCCCGCACCATGGACAGCGGCACCGCAAAGGGCTGATTACCCAGCCCGACCAGCAGCACCGGCAGGATCGCCAGCGTGAGCGGCAGATTGATGACCAGCGTCGTGCCCTTGCCGAGCTGCGAGCTGACCTCGATGCTTCCGTTCAGTTTCTGGATGTTCGTCCGCACGACGTCCATGCCGACGCCGCGGCCCGACACGTCCGAAACCTTCTCCGCAGTCGAGAAGCCGGGCAGGAAGATGAGGTTGTAGCTCTGCCGCTCATCCATCGTGCTCGCTTCCTCATCGGTGATGAGGCCTTTCGAGAGCGCCTTGGCACGCAGCTTCTCGGCGTCCATCCCGCGCCCATCGTCGGCCACCACGATGACGATGTGGTCGCCCTCCTGGCGGGCTTCGAGGCGGACGGCCGAGCGCGAGGGCTTGCCCGCCGCAGCGCGCCCGGCGGCATCCTCGATGCCGTGGTCCACCGCGTTGCGGATCAGGTGGATGATCGGGTCGGAGAGATCCTCGATCATCGTCTTGTCGATCTCGGTGTCCTCGCCGACCAGCATCAGTTCCACGTCCTTGCCCAGACTGCGCGCAAGGTCGCGTGCAATGCGCGGATATTTCTGGAACAGGCGGCCGATCGGCTGCATGCGCGTCTTCATTACCGCGTTCTGCAGATCCGAGACGAGCAGGTCGAGCTGGCTGACCGCAAGGTCGAGCGCGTGCAGGGTATCGGTGTCCGTCCGGCCCGCGAGGATGTCGCTGCGCAGCGCATTGAGCCGGTTCTTCGTGAGCCCGATCTCGCCCGACAGGTTGAGCACCTGGTCCAGGCGCGAGGTATCGACCCGGATCGAGTTGTCGCGCTGGCGCTCCCCTTCCCGGCGGCCGATCGGTGCCGGCGCGCCCGGCACGTCCGTCGCCCGGCGACCGAAGGCCGCCTTGACGATCGCGTCCTCGACCGCGGCGACCGGCTTGGCTCCATGCGCGTCCGCAGGCGTAGGCGCAGCGGCCGCAGCAGGCTGCCCGACCACCGTTCCGGATGTGACCACCGCGTAGAGCGTATCCCAATCGGGCTCGCCCTGGCGCGGCACGTTCACCGCCTCCTTGGCCGCCGCCGGTGCAGCCGCACGCAAGCCGCCCGCCGCGGCATCGGTGCCTGCGATCGCGGCACGCAGGCTCTCCAGCAGCTCAGGGGCGGCCGCAGAGGGCTGGGTACTGCGCTCGAGCTCGGAGAACATGTCACGCACGGCGCCCGTTGCGGCGAGGATCACGTCCATACGCTCGGGCGTGATCGAGAGCTCGCCATTGCGCAGCTTGTCGAAGAGGTTCTCGGTGAGGTGGCACAAGGTGACGAGTTCGGCCGCATTCAGGAAGCCCGCCCCGCCCTTGATCGTGTGAAAACCACGAAAGATGTCGTTCAGCAAGCCCTTGTCGCCCGGCGACCGCTCCAGGTCCACCAGCTTGTTATCGACTCCCGACAGCAGGTCGCCTGCCTCGATGAGGAAGTCCTGCAGCAGATCTTCCATCCCTGCGAAGTCACTCATGATTCACCTTGCTCCACAATTCGGCGCCATCGACGATGACACCAGCCCGCTGCGCGCAAAGATCGTTGCGCAACGGGGCGATAGTTCAGAAGCCGAGGCTCTCGAGCAGGTCATCGACCTGGGCCTGGCTGGTCACGACATCCGTACGCCCTTCCGAATCGATGACAGGGCCGTTCATCAGCCCGGTGTGCCTTTCAGCCCGAACCTCGGGAGGCGCCGCCTCGAGCAGGACCTGGATCAGCTGCGTCTCCAGCGTCTGGGCCAGTTCGACCACGCGCTTGATCACCTGTCCGGTCAGGTCCTGGAAGTCCTGCGCCATCATGATCTCGTGCAACTGGGCGCCGGTCTCGCGGCTCCCCTCCGCCACCGAATCCAGAAAGCGGTGGGTGTCCGCGCTCAGGTCCTTGAACGCCTCGGGCGAGAGGCGGCCTGCATACAATTCGTCCCAGCGCGCGGACAGGGCCTTCGCACCGTCACAGAGCCGATCCTGGATCGGGTTTGCAATATCGGTCGCATTGAGCACGCGGCTGGCCGCCTGCTCGGTCGCCTGGGCGATATAGGCGAGCCGCTGGCGCGCATCGGGCACGGCTGCTGCAGCGTCCTTGATCGTCGCTTCGAGCCCGAGTTCGCGCAGGGTGTCATGCACCTGCCGCGTCAGGTGCCCGAGGCGGTTGAAAACGACGCCCGCCTCCTGATCTCCGGTCTCTCCCGCCGCCGGGGGCGCGGGAGCCACGTCGGCCTGGGGCTGCCCCTGTTCCGCAACCGCGTCGAACAGCGCCTGCAGTTCGTCGCTGTCGCCACTGTCGCCGCCCGATACGGGCGCGGGAGAGGGCGCTGCCGGGCGCGCGGGCGTGCTCACGGGGTCTGCAGCGATGCTGTCGAACAGTGCCTGCAGATCGTCCGAATCACCGTTTGCATCCATTCTCGACCTCTTGTTCATGGTTCTTTGCTCCGATTCCCACGCTCGCCCGCTCAACCCTGGGGACGCGCCATCTTCTCGAAGATCTTCTCGAGCTTCTCGGCGAGGGTTCCCGACGTGAAGGGCTTCACGATGTAGCCGCTGGCGCCTGCCTGGGCTGCAGCGATGATGTTTTCCTTCTTCGCCTCCGCGGTGATCATCAGCACCGGCAGATGCTTGAGCTGGGGCGTGCGCCGGATGGTCTGCAGCAGCGTCAGGCCATCCATGTTCGGCATGTTCCAGTCGGTGACGACGAAGTCGAACGCGCCGGCCTGCAGCTTCTGCAGCGCCACCTGTCCGTCTTCGGCCTCGTCGACATTGGTGAAGCCCAGTTCCTTGAGCAGGTTGCGCACGATGCGGCGCATGGTCGAAAAATCGTCGACGACAAGAAACTTCATTTTGGGGTCGGCCATCTGTGTTCTCCGGTTCGGCTGACAGGGTTCTGGGTGTTGCGCACCGTCAGCGCTGCAGCATCGGGCGAATCGTGTCAGCAAGCACCTCGGCGTCGAATTTTGCCACGTAGGCATCCACCCCGACGTTCCTGCCCATCGCCCGATTGGCCTCGGATGAGAGCGAGGAGTGCATCACCACCGGAATGCCGGCGAACCGCGCATCGGACTTGATGTTGCGCGTCAGCACGTAGCCGTCCATCTCCGGCATCTCGGCATCGACCATGATGAGGTCCACTTCGTCCAGCAGCACCCGTCCGGTCTGTTCGGCGTGGTCAGCCAGGCTCTGCAGCCGGTTCCAGGCCTCGAGGCCGTTCTGGGCGTGCTTGTGGCGCACGCCGAGCTTGTCCAGCACCTCACTGATCTTGCGCCGCGCAACCGCCGAGTCATCCACGAAGAAGACGTTGACATCATGTCCACCCGCAATCGGCGCGATGTCACCAATGACGCTGTCGCCGAAGGTGTTGGCGAGGATCGACTCCACATCGAGGATCGAGATCAGCCTGCCATCGGGCAACTCGGTGATCGCCGTGATGTAGCCCTGCTGGGTGCCGGCAGCGGAGACGTTTTCGGGCGCACGCACGCGATCCCACTCCACACGCACGATGCGATCGACCGACTCCACCAGGAAGCCCAGCGTGCGCTTGCTGTATTCGGTGACCATCATCGCCCCGCCAAGCGGCGCGCCGGGCTCGGTCAGCCCCAGGATGCGGCCGAGGGACAGCACCGGGATCACATTGCCCCGCAGCGAGATGAGCCCTTCCACACCGGCCGGCATGTTC
The DNA here is from genome assembly GCF_048321015.1 of Thauera sp. WH-2. Lineage (NCBI taxonomy): Bacteria > Pseudomonadati > Pseudomonadota > Betaproteobacteria > Rhodocyclales > Zoogloeaceae > Thauera > Thauera sp. WH-2. The sequence continues at coordinate 25,230 of NZ_JBLWFG010000002.1, forward strand.
GGCGTACGGGTGATGAACGGCGTCGTCGAGACCTCGCGCACCTTGAACACGTTGATGCCGAAGTTCTCGTTCGTTCCGAGCGAGAACAGCAGGATCTCCATCCGGTTCGAGCCCGCCAGCGTGGCGCGGCTATCGACCGTGTCGAACAGGCCCGACCCTTCGCGATCAGTCATTTGCATGTCGGCTCCTCACTTGTCCTTCTTTCTTGCGGCGCCTGCTGCACCGAGCAGGCGAAGCAGTGTCTGCGCGAGCCGCTGCGGCTCGAACTTGGGAACGTATTCATCCACCCCGACCGACAGCCCGAGCTGCTGGTTCGACATCCCCGAGAGCGACGAATGCATGATCACCGGAATGCCGGCGAAGCGGCGGTCCGCCTTGATCTGGCGGGTCAGCATGTAGCCGTCCATCTCCGGCATCTCGACGTCCGTGAGCACCAGGCTGACGAAATCGCTCACCGGCCGGCCGCAGGCGTCGGCGTGCGCGGCCACGCGGCGCAATTCTTCCCAGGCCTGGCGGCCATTGACCGAGCCGACATGCCGGACGTTCATCGCATCAAGGGTTTGCGTGATCTGCTTGCGCGCCACGGAGGAGTCGTCGGCGAAGTACACCACGTGCTCGCTGCCCTCCGGCACCGCGGGGATGTCGCGGAACAGGAACTCGTCGTCGTACTTCGAGGTTTCCGACAGCACCCGCTCCACGTCGAGCATCATCACCAGCTGGTTGTCGGCGAGTTCGGTGACCGCCGTAACCAGCCCCCCCAGGCGGGCGGTCAGCATCTCCGGGGGCACCCGCATCTGCGACCAGTCGAGGCGCAGGATCGTATCCACCCCCTCGACCAGGAAGCCCTGGGTGTGACCGTTGTATTCGGTCACGATCATGATGTCGCGCGCCGCATCTCCACCGATGCCCACATAGCTACCGAGATCGACCACCGGCACCAGCGCGCCGCGCAGACTCACCATGCCTTGCACCGCATCCGGCATGTCCGGGGCCGCCGTGATCTGCGGCGTACGCATCACCTCGCGCACCTTGAACACGTTGATCCCGAAAATTTCGCGCCGCCCCGTCCTCGCATCCACCCCGAGCGTAAACAGGAGGATCTCGAGCTTGTTCGTCCCCGCGAGTCGGGTCCGGGCATCAATGTTCTTCAGCAGTTCTGACATGATTTCCTGCTCTGCGGTCGGTTGTGCGCGTCCAGTTTCTCGCGCGATGTTGGTTTAATCGGCTACCGGGACGGGAACTTGAGCCCGTTTTCAACGCAGCATGGCTCCGGAGGGTGGCCCCCCTCCCGCCTGCGCTGCCTCAGCGCCCGAGGCGTCCGGAAATACAGACTCGAAGCCCGGCGCGCTATCCACTTCGATCGCCGCACGGCTGCCCTGCGTTCGGATCGCCTCTTCGGCAGCCCGGTTCAGGACCACGATGCTGATGCGCCGGTTGGCAGGATCGAGCGGATTGTCGAGCACCAGATGTTCGGTGTCCGCGAGCCCCACGACCCGCACCATCTTGCCTGATTCGAGCCCTCCGGCAACGAGTTCGCGCCGCGCGGCGTTCGCACGGTTGGACGACAGTTCCCAGTTCGAGAACCCTCGCTCCCCGCCCGCATATTGCGCCGAGTCGGTATGCCCGGACATGCTCAGGCGGTTCTCCACGTCGTTCAGGGCCTTCGCAATCTCACGCAGTAATTCACGCGTATAGGGGCGCAACTCTGCGCTCGCGGTGGTGAACATCGGCCGGTTCTGCGCGTCGATGAGCTGAATGCGCAGACCATCCTTGATGATATCGAGCAGGATCTGGTTCTTGAACTGGCGCAAGGTCGGATTGGCCTCGATGATGGCCTCGAGCTTGCCCTTCAGGTCGATCAGCTGCGCCCGCTCGCGCCGCGCCGCGGCCTCGACCGCCCCATCCGCCCCATGCTTCGCGCGCGATGGCGCCGCGTCGATGTTGATCGAGCGCGTGTTCGGCGTATCACCGCGCCGTACCTGCCCTACCTTGCGCGACAGGTCCTCGCCACCACCCTGAATGATGCTGGAGCTGTCGCCAGTGCCCTCGCCCCCCTGCATCGCGACCTTGAGCGGATTCTGGAAGTAGTCGGCGATCCCCTCCAGATCGCCCTGCGCTGTCGAGCCGAGCAGCCACATCAGCAGGAAGAAGGCCATCATCGCCGTGACGAAGTCCGCATACGCGATCTTCCATGCACCACCGTGGTGGCCGCCGCCGCCCTTCTTGATACGCTTGACGACGATTGGCTGTTGAGTATCGTCGCTCACGGCATGCTCCCGGACGGGTCCCCGGTCGTCGGCCGCTCAGCGGCACGATGAAGTGTTCGGTACGCGGCCATCGGCTCAACCCTTGCGGCTCTTGATTTCCTGCTCGAGCTCGAGGAACCCCGGACGATCGGACGCATAGAGCACCTTGCGGCCGAACTCCACCGCGACCTGCGGCGCATAGCCGTTCATGCTCGCAAGCAGCACCACCTTGATGACCTGGTAGATCTTGCCGCTCTCCTCCACCTTCTGCTCCAGCTGGCTGGCGATCGGCGCCACGAAACCGTATGAAAGCAGAATGCCGAGGAAGGTGCCGACCAGCGCGCCGCCGATCATCTTGCCCAGCACCGCTGGCGGCTGGCCGACCGAACCCATCACGTTCACCACGCCCATCACCGCAACCACGATGCCGAACGCCGGCAGTGCATCCGCCACCTTGGCGACGATATGCGGCGCCTGGTGCGCTTCCTGATGGTGGGTCTCGATCTCCATGTCCATCAGGTTCTCGATCTCGAAGGCGTTGAGGTTGCCACCCACCATCATGCGCAGGTAGTCGGTCATGAACTCGACGGCATGGTGATCCGCAGCCACGCTCGGATACTTGGCGAAGATCGGGCTGGATTCGGGATTCTCGATGTCGTTCTCGATCGACATCAGGCCTTCCTTTCGTACCTTGGCAAGAATCTCGAACAGCAGCGAGAGCAGATCGACGTAGAGCGCCTTGTTGTACTTCGAGCCCTTGACGGCCAGCGACAGCGAGCCGAGCGTTGCCTTGACCGCCTTGGGCCCGTTGCCGGCAACGAAACCGCCGATCATCAGGCCGATGATGGCGAGGTACTCCATCGGCACCCAGAGCGCGGCGAGGCTGCCGTGCACCGCGTAGGTGCCGAGCGAGGCTGCGAGGATGATGACGTAACCAATGATCAGGAACACCGCTTACTCCATGGAAAGGGCCCGGTGCGCGAAAGGGCGGGGCGGTCGTTGACGGCAGTAACGACCGCGCTGAACGGAACTTGAGCGTACCGGCCCATCCTGTTGCGCGGCACGAACGATGCGCGGAGCCGGCGTCGCTGCGCCACCGGATGACGCAACGCCACAACGAACAAGGGCCGCCTGTCTCCAGTGCGGCCCATATCGGTACTCGCGGCCCGGCGCCGCGACATGCAGTGCAGCCCCGTCAGGCGGTCTCGACCTGCTTCGCCGATTGACGTGTGCGCGAAACCGCCTTGCGGGCGCCGACCTTCTTGCGCGAGGAGCCCGCGCGCGAGGGCATGTTGCACAGCCCGCACACATAGTCCTGAACCGGATCGTGCGCATGCGCCACGAACTGACCACCGCAGCAGGTGCAAGCCGCGCTTTGCAGCAGATCCGCATCGAAGAAGCGCACCAGCGTCCATGCCCGCGTCAGGCTGAGCACCGGCTCCATCGCCGTGCTCTCGATGTGGTCAAGATACAGGTGATAGGCCTTGAGGGTCGCCTCCAGCCCCTGCACGCCGCCACGCCCGGTGAAGAAGCGGTGATAACCCATGAACAGCGAGGAATGCACGTTCGGCTGCCAGGTCATGAACCAGTCGGTGGAGAACGGCAGCATGCCCTTGGGGGGCGATGCGCCACGCACTTCCTTGTAGATCTTCAGCAGCTTCTCGCGGCTCAGGCGGGTTTCGACCTCGAGCATCTGCATGCGTGCGCCGAGTTGCACCATCTCCACCGCGCGGCGGACGTCCTCAGCTTCCTCGATGACACTCTTGTTCTTCATTACCGACTCCTCATGGCGTCTCTCCAGCTGCCCGCCCTGCGGCCAGAATCGCGGCATGCAGGCTTGCGCTGGTGGCGTCGCGCCCCTCACCCGACATCAGCCGGGCGATCTGCGCGTCATCGAAGCGAAAGCAGGGGATCAGGGTCTGCGAGGACGCCATCCGAACCAGCTTCGCTGCCGACATGGATTCGATCAGGTCGGCCAGTTCATCACCGATCCCGAGCCGGAACAGCGCCGTCGCCCTGTCGCTGCGCAACATCTGCTGCGCGAGCATGAGGTAGGCGAGATTCAACTCGCGGATTTCGGCCTGAAAATCTGGTCGCTCCATCACTTCCTATCCCGTTCAGGGACGAATGGCCCCGAACTTAAAGTACTTTCTGAGCAACAGCAAGTAACAAAGTCACGATTCGCGCCCGATCGTGCCCCTTGACTGTCGCTCGCCAGCAACATCCGCAGCTCCACCGGCCGATCAAACCTGGGTGGCCGCAGCCGGCTGCCGCTCGCGCTGCGGCGCAACGACCCGGTCGCGGCCGTGCTGCTTCGCGCGGATCGCGCCACGGTCCGCGCATTGGACGAGCGCCTCCGGGGTGCTCATGTCGACGGTCCGCTCCGCCACGCCTACGCTTACGCTCAAGTTCAGCTTCGGCATGTCGGACGCCAGCACCGTCGCACGCACGGACTCGCACACCCGCTGAGCCATGGCACAGGCAGCGGGAAGATCTGCATCCAGGCACAGCACGAGGAACTCGTCCCCCCCGGTACGACACACCACGTCCTGCACGCGCAAGGCCTTGCGCACCGCCTCCGCGGCCAGACGCAGCGCGATGTCGCCGATGTCATGACCATGGGTGTCGTTGATCGATTTGAAGTTGTCCAGATCGACCACCATCACCGACAGCGGGCGCGCGTGACGGACCGACTTGGACCACTCCATGCGCAGCGCCTCCCCTGCATGACGCCGGTTCGGCAAACCGGTCAGGGCATCGGTCAGCGCCGCTTCGTGCAAGCGGCGGTTCGAAATCGCCAGTTCGGCGGCGTGGCTGCGCAGTTCCTCACGCTCACGCTCCAGATCGCGCTGCAGCGCCACCGTGCGCAGGCAATTGCGCAGGCGCAACATCAGTGCGGCGTGCCCAAGCGGCTGCACGAGGAAGTCGTCCGCCCCCGCTGCCGAGGCCGACACCAGCATGGCGTCATCCTCGGACACGACCACCGCAAGCACGAGAATGCTGCGTCCCATGCGCAGGTCGCGAAGGCTGCGCACGAGCCTTGCAGCCGCCTCATCCCACTCCACGACGAGCACCTGGGGCTGCACGTCCAGCGCCCGCTCCAGCGCGCTCTCCGCATCCGGCACCTCGGACATCATCATGCCGAGCTCATTCAACCCCGTCCGCAAGAGCTTGCGGACAGCCTCATCGCGCACCAGCACAAGCGCGCGCGGCCTTGGAACGGCATCCTGCCCGCCCAGTCCGTCGCGCACCTCCCGGGCGTCCTGAGCGGAATCGGGGGAGGCACACGCCTGCGTCGTCTCTTCGACCTTGCCCAGCGCCTCGAAGCGCGGGCAGGCGCCCGTATTCATCTGCAGCAGGCGGCCCCACTCGCCCCAGCTGCGCCCGATGCGCTCGCAGATTGCAACGAGCTCTTCACGCGGCAGCCCCAGACGGCTCGCAAGACGCAGGATCGCCGGCATCAGCGCCTCGTGCTCGGCCTCCGGCAGCAGGCACAGGCGTGCGATCGCGCGCGAAAGCACAAGGCACTGCACGATACCCGATTCACGCGACCCCTCCGCAAAACCAGACAGATCGGGCTGCTCGTAGTAGCGCACCGGGTGCGCGAGCGACTCGGGCACCCCCCAATCCAGCAGCATCGCTGCCCCGAGTTCGCAGTGGTCGATGGCGAAGGCCTGATCTTCGAGCCTGCCCTGCTGCAGGCCCGGGTTCGCACGCAATTCGCCCAGAATTCTCGCGAACGCATCCGGATACGCGGAGGCGAGGCCGAGCTCGCCGACCCGTGCCAGCAGGCCGAGGCTGAAAGCCTCATCCGGCGAAACAACGCGCAGACGCAAGGTAAGCATCTGCATCGACAGCCCCATGAGCAGCGACGAGGACCAGAACTGTGTGTAGTCGAAACCCTTGCAGGCGCCCTTTCGGTAGCTGGAAAGCAAAGAGAAACCCAGCGCAAGCCCGCGCACCGCGGGCAGGCCGAGCACCATCAAAGCCTCCTGCACCGAGACGATCGGGCGCCGGCCCTCGTGGAACATGCCGTTGGCCGCCTTGATCAGCCGCCCGACAAGCGCCGGATCTGCCTTGATGGTGCGCCCGAGGTCCGCCAGCGACACCGTGCTCGACTGCGTCATGCGGATGACCGCGAGCGCGACGCCCCTGGGAGAGGGCAACTCCCCCGCGCTCTTGATCTGCGCGAAACGCTTCATGTCTATCGGTAGGGACATACTCATCCTGTGCAAATCGCTCACGCCGCGGCTGCGCGGACGCGCCGCGCTACCAGCCGCCCTGCCATTCTTCGTCACACATCGGCGGCAGGCAAGCGGAAGCGGGCTAGAATCGCCGAAAATCTCACAAGCGCAAGCCCATGAAATACTGTTCGAGCTGCGGTAGCCAGGTCGCCTTCCGCATTCCGGCCGGCGACACCTTCCCTCGCCACGTGTGCGAACACTGCGGAACCATCCACTACCAGAACCCCAAAGTCGTCGTCGGCGCGCTGGCAACCTGGGAGGATCGGGTCCTGCTCTGCCGGCGCGCGATCGAACCCCGCTATGGCAAGTGGACGCTGCCCGCCGGATTCATGGAAAACGAGGAAACGACCGCCCAGGCCGCCGCCCGAGAAACGCTGGAGGAAGCCTGCGCCCGCATCGAGGTGGGCGAACTCTATACCCTGATCGACGTTCCGCACATCAGCCAGGTGCACATCATCTACCGCGCCCGGCTGATCGAGCCCGAGTTCCGCCCCGGGGAAGAGTCGCTCGAGACGGCACTGTTCGCCGAGCAGGAGATCCCCTGGGAGCAGATCGCCTTCCGCTCCATCTCGCTCAGCCTGCGCCACTTTTTCGAAGACCGGCGGGCCGGACGCTGGCAGGTACACACCGCCAGCCTGCCGCCGCCACCGCTCGAATGGCGCTGAGTGCCGGAGCCAGCCGGCGACAGGCCTCAATCTGCCTGATAAACCTATTAGTGCATCAGGGTTGAGCCCCCCTGCCGCGCGGAGGATAATCGCGCTCAGAGTCAAAAGGCCGACCTCACCCACTCCTCCTTTCCCCTTCCCCACTCTGCGCGCGGATCATGACCAGCTACATCTTCGTCGTAATCGGCGCCGTCCTGGTGAACAACGTCGTACTCGTCCGTATCCTCGGGCTGTGCCCGTTCATGGGCGTGTCGAAGAAGCTCGAGACCGCAATCGGCATGGGCGCGGCGACGACCTTCGTGCTCACCCTAGGCTCCGGCACGAGCTACCTGATCGACCATTACCTGCTGCAACCCTTCGACCTCGCCTACCTGCGCACACTGTCCTTCATCGTCGTCATCGCGGCCATCGTCCAGCTCACCGAGCTCGTGATCCAGAAGACCAGCCCGCTGCTGCACCAGGTGCTGGGCATCTACCTGCCGCTGATCACCACCAACTGCGCGGTACTCGGTGTGCCGCTGCTCAACGTCGGCATGAAGCACAACCTGCTCGAGTCTCTGCTGTTCGGATTCGGATCCTCGGTCGGCTTCACGCTCGCGCTGGTGCTATTCGCCGGCATCCGCGAGCGCCTGGACGGTGCCGACGTACCCTTGCCCTTCAAGGGCACTGCGATCGCGATGATCACCGCCGGGTTCATGAGCCTGGCCTTCATGGGCTTCGCCGGCCTGGATCGTTTCCACTGAGGCCGCCGTAAGCATGCTCACTGCAATCCTCGTGATGACCGGTATCGCCATCGTGCTCGGCGTGGTGCTCGGTTATGCCGCAATCCGCTTCCGTGTCGAGGGCGATCCACTGGTCGAGAAGATCGACGCCATCCTGCCGCAGACCCAGTGCGGCCAATGCGGATACCCCGGCTGCAAGCCCTACGCCGAAGCCATCGCCAAGGGTGAGGCCGAAATCAACCAGTGCCCACCGGGGGGAGAGGAAGGCGTGCGCAAGCTCGCCGACCTGCTCGGGCGAGAGTTCAAGCCGCTCTCGGAAGAGCACGGCGTCGAGAAACCCAAGGCGGTGGCGGTCATCGACGAGCAGACCTGCATCGGCTGCACGCTGTGCATCCAGGCCTGTCCGGTCGATGCCATCGTGGGCGCCGCAAAGCAGATGCACACGGTGGTCAGCCCCCTGTGCACCGGTTGTGAGCTGTGCGTGGCGCCCTGCCCGGTCGACTGTATCGAAATGGTCGCCGTCCCGGATACCGTACAGACCTGGAAATGGAAGTACCCGGTGGTCGAAATCAGGAAGGCATCATGATCGGGCGACTGTTCAGATTCCACGGTGGCATAAAGCCCGACGCGCACAAGAATGAGTCCTGCACGCCGGCAATCCGGCGCGCGCCCCTGCCCGCCCGGCTGATCGTTCCCCTTCGCCAGAGCGCGCGCGCCAGCGCCGCATGCATGGTCGAACCCGGCCAGAAGGTGCTCAAGGGCGAGCGCATCGGCGAAGCCGAAGGCATGCTCGGCACCGCGGTCCACGCCCCGACCTCGGGCACCGTGCTGGAGATCGGCGATTACCCCATGGCCCACCCGTCCGGACTGGACACCCGCTGCGTGGTGATCAAGCCCGACGGCGAAGACCGGTGGGTCGAACTCGCCCCCTTCGACTACCACAACGCGAGCCGTGGCGAGGCGCTCGCCTGGCTGCGCGACTGCGGCATCGTCGGTCTGGGCGGCGCAACCTTCCCGAGTCACGTCAAGCTCGGCAAAGGGGCCGGCATCGAGATCCTGATCCTCAACGGCGCCGAGTGCGAACCCTGGATCACCTGCGACGACCGCCTGATGCGCGAGCGCGCGACCGACATCCTCGCCGGCGCGAGCATCCTGCGCGAGCTCATTGGCGCACGCGAGCTCGTGGTCGGCATCGAGGACAACAAGCCGGAGGCGATCGCCGCGATGCAGCAGGCAGCCGGTGCAGCTTCAGGTCCGGTGCGCATCGTGCCCGTGCCGGCGCTCTACCCGGCCGGTGGCGAGAAGCAACTGATCCGCGTGCTCACCGGCATCGAGATCCCCTACGGCAAGCTCGGCGGCGACTATGGCGTGCAATGCTTCAACGTCGGCACCGCGCATGCGGTGTATCGCGCGATCGCGCACGGCGAGCCACTGGTGAGCCGCATCGTCACCCTTACCGGCAATGCCGAAAACCCGGGTAACTGGGAAGTCCCGATCGGCACGCCGGTGGAGGACCTGCTCACGCTCGCGCACCCGAAAGCCGACACCGACCGCTACATCATGGGCGGCCCGATGATGGGCTTTGCCATGCCGCGCCTCGACGTTCCGGTGGTCAAGGGCAGCAACTGCATCATCGCCGCGTCCCCCAAACTGTTCCCGCCCGCCCCGCCGGAGCAACCCTGCATCCGCTGCACCGAATGCGCCAAAGCCTGTCCAGCCGAGCTGCAACCATTCGAGCTGTACTGGTTCAGCCGCGCGAAGAACTTCGGCAAGGCGCAGGAATACCACCTCTTCGACTGCATCGAGTGCGGCAGCTGTGCCTACGTCTGCCCCGCGCACATTCCGCTGGTCGATTACTTCCGCTTCGCCAAGAGCGAGATCTGGGCGCGCGAGCGCGAAAAGGCCGCCGCCGATCAGGCACGCGAGCGCTTCGAGTTCCGCAACTTCCGCCAGGAGCGTGAGAAGGCCGAAAAGGCCGCCAAGCTCGCGGCCAAAGCCGCAGAGACGCGGGCCAAGCTGGCCGAGAACCCGGCCGCGGGCGCATCGACCGCACCGGCTGCCGCCGAGGCCGAAGATCCGAAAAAAGCCCTGATCGCTGCCGCGCTGGCCCGCGCCAAGGCACAGAAGGCCGAGATCAAGCCGCAGAACACCGACAACCTCAGCCCGCAGACACAGGCCGAAATCGCCGACATCGAAGCGCGCCGCAAGGTGCTCGAAGCCGCAGACGCGCTGCCGCCCTCCGCGGAGGCCGCAGTTGCAGCCGCACCCGAATCCGAGTCCGCCGAAACGCGCGCCACGACCGACGCCGAGCCCCGCCCGTGAGCCCGAAATGATCCATTCTCCCTACGTCCGAAAGCCGGTCAGCGTGCAACGCACGATGGGTTTCGTGCTGGTCGCGCTCGTGCCCGGCATCCTCGCACACGTCATCAACATCGGCGCCGGCGTGCTGGTCAACCTGGCCATCTCCACCATCACCGCGGTTGCCGCCGAGGCACTGATGCTGGCGCTGCGTCGTCGGCCGGTGCTGATCGCGGTCACCGACCTGTCCGCGGTGGTCACCGCCTGGCTGGTCACGCTGTGCTTCCCGCCGATCGTGCCCTGGTGGCTGACGGTCAGTGCGGTGCTGGTGGCGATCGTCGCCGTCAAGCACCTCTACGGCGGCCTCGGCCAGAATCCCTTCAACCCGGCGATGGTCGCCTACTGCTCGATGATCGTCGCCTTCCCGGCGCTGATGTCGCAGTGGCCGCCCGCCGGCCATCTGCCTTTTGACACCCAGCTCTCGCTGATTCTGGGCGGACCTCGCGACATCGACGGCATCACCGGAGCCACCGCGCTGGATGCGCTGCGCACCGGCCTGCGCGCAGGCACCCAGACGGTAGACCAGGTCCTCAAGGGCGACGCCTTCGGCGCGCTCGGCGGGCGCGGCTGGGAATGGGTGCCGCTCGGCTACATCGCCGGCGGCCTGTTCCTGCTCGCGACCCGCATCGTCACCTGGCACATGCCGGTGGCCTTCCTCGGCACCCTGACGGTGGTGTCCGGTACTTTCTGGCTGGCCGCACCAGGCAGCTTCGCCTCGCCGCTGTTCCACCTCGCCACCGGGGGAGCGATGCTTGCGGCCTTTTTCATCGTCACCGACCCGGTGTCTGGCGCCACCACGCCGCGCGGCAAGCTGCTGTTCGCGGGCGGCATTGCGCTCATCGCATGGCTGATCCGCAACTTCGGCGCCTACCCCGAGGGCATCGCCTTCGGGGTGCTGCTGATGAACATCTGCGTGCCGCTGCTCGACATGAAGACGCAGCCACAGGTGTTCGGGCACCGCCACGAACCGCGGGAGGGCAAAAAATGACCGCTCGCTACTCGGCGACTCGCACAGCCCTTCGCACCGGCGCGATCATGGTGGTGTTCACGCTGCTGTTCACCGCGATGATGGCCGCCACCTACCAGCTCACGCGCCCCACCATCGAAGCCTCCGCCCAGGAAGCCCAGATGCGCCTGATCAACGAGGTTCTGCGCCCGCGCAGCTACAACAACGACCTGCTCGCAGACGTGGTGCGCTTCGGCCCTGCCCCGCAGATCGGCATGGACCAGGGCGGCCGTGTGTGGCGTGCGCGCAGGAACGGGCAACCGGTCGCACTCATCATCGAAGGTGCGGCCACCGACGGCTACGCAGGACGGATCTCGCTCATCGTCGCGGTTCACACCAGCGGCCTGCTCACGGGTGTGCGCGTCACGCATCACAAGGAAACCCCGGGCCTGGGCGACTACATCGACCCGAAGAAGGACCGCCGCAAGGACATGCCCTGGATCGGCCAGTTTGCCATCGCCACCTGGAAAGACGTTAACACCGCCGAATGGAAGGTGCGCAAGGATGGCGGCACCTTCGGCTATCGCACCGGTGCCACCATCAGTGCGCGCGCGGTGGTCGGCGCCGCCGGGCGCACCACTGCCTTCGCCGTCGAGCACATGGATGCGCTCTTTGCCGCGCCGGCCGGCAGCACGCTGGGAGAATGAACATGACTGCACACCCATTCCGCGAAATCGCCTGGAACGGCCTGTGGAAGCAAAACCCCGGCCTCGCGCAGCTCCTCGGCCTGTGCCCGATCCTCGCGATCAGCACCAGCGCGGTGAACGCGGTCAGTCTCGGCCTGGCCACCATCCTGGTGATGTCGGTCGCCAACCTCGCGATCGCAACCCTGCGCAACTTCATCCCCTACGAGATCCGCATCCCGGTGTTCATCCTGGTCATCGCGGCGCTCGTGACCGTGGTCGACCTCACGTTCAACGCCTTCTTCCACGACCTGTACCTGGTGCTGGGCATCTTCATCCCGCTCATCGTCACCAACTGCATCGTGCTCGCGCGTGTCGAGGCCTACGCCGCCAAGAACGATCCGCTCAGTTCCACCTTCGACGGCATCATGATGGGGCTGGGGCTGGTCTGGGTGCTTGGCCTGCTCGGCGCCATCCGCGAACTGCTCGGCGCCGGCACCCTGCTGTCGGGCATCGAGATGGTGATCCCGGGCGCATCGCCGATCAATGTTTTCGGCGACGACTATCCCGGCTTTCTGATCGCCATCCTGCCGCCCGGCGCCTTCTTCGCGCTCGGCATGCTGATCGCTGCCTTCAACGCCATCAACGCCCGCCTGGCCGCGCGCGCGCGCCGCAACCCGCCGCCCGCGCCCACGCCGGCGCCCAAGGCGGAGGAAGGCGCCGAACCGGCTGCGGGTTGACGCCCCGCATGGCATCGATGAAGCGCGAGGCGATCCGCGCGTTTTTCCACCGCCTGCACGAGGCCAACCCGAACCCGCAGACCGAGCTCGAGTACGCCTCGCCCTATCAGCTGCTGGTGGCAGTGGTGCTGTCGGCGCAGGCCACTGACCGGAGTGTCAACCTCGCCACACGCAAGCTGTTCGCGCTCGCGCCCACCCCCGAGGCCATGGTCACGCTCGGCGAGGAAGGCATCGCCGAGTGCATCAAGACCATTGGCCTGTTCCGCAACAAGGCGAAGAACACGCTCGCGCTGTCGCACCTGCTGCTCGAACGCCACGGCGGCGAGGTGCCGGCGACACGCGAGGCGCTCGAAGCCCTGCCCGGCGTTGGCCGCAAGACCGCCAACGTGGTGCTGAACACCGTGTTCCGCCAGCCGGCGATGGCGGTCGATACCCACATCTTCCGCCTCGCCAACCGTACCGGGCTGGCCCCCGGAAAGGACGTGCTGGAGGTCGAGAAGGCCCTGCTGCGGCGCGTGCCGAAGGACTACCTGCTCGACGCCCACCACTGGCTGATCCTGCACGGCCGCTACGTATGCACCGCTCGCAAGCCGAAGTGTGGCGCATGCATCGTGCGCGACCTGTGCCTGTGCCGCGACAAGACCGACTGAAGGTCCATGCGGGCGCCCACGGTCGCGCGACCGCAGCCTTCACCCGCATGAGAACACCCCCGCGCCCGAGGGCGCACGACACCGAGGACACGACATGTTCAACCCCAGCCGAGATCAGGTGCGCAGCTTCTTCATCGACACCTGGCGCAAGGCCCGCGCCCGGGAAGTGCTGACGCCGATGGAAACCATCGCCGCCGACATCATCGCGCTGCACCCCGAGTACCACCCGATCGTCGAGGACCCGGACGCGATCGACCGCGACTTCCCTCCCGAGGCCGGGCAGGTCAATCCCTTCCTCCACCTGTCGCTGCACCTGGCGATCGAGGAGCAGCTCTCGATCGACCAGCCCCCTGGCATCCGCGCCGCCTTCGAAGCCGCCTGCGCACACCGCGGGGATCGCCACCAGGCCATGCACGACGCGCTCGAATGCCTGGGCGAGATGCTGTTCAACGCCCAGCGCAACAACACCCCCCCCGATGGCGCGGCCTACGTCGCTGCCCTGCGCAAGCGTGCCGGACTGGCGCTCTGAGGCTCCGCACCGCGTCGCCCGCAAGTCGCGCGAAGCGCTAGAATGACCGCTTTGGGGCCAATGCACCGCCGCCGCACAGGCTGGCCGCGGTGCCTTACCCCCGGTCCTTTGCCCCACCCTGTTTTCCTCGAAGAATCCCCGCTCCCCAGGAGGTTTCCATGCCCGGTCTGCTGTCCAACGTCGATCCCGATGGCCTGCTCGAATACTCGGTGGTCTACACCGATCGCTCGCTCAACCACATGTCGCAGGCCTTCCAGGGCGTCATGCGCGAGCTGTCCGCGACGCTGAAGACGGTCTATCGCGCCCACGCCGTCGCCATCGTCCCGGGTAGCGGCACCTTCGGCATGGAAGCGGTCGCGCGCCAGTTCGCCACCGGCAAGAAGACCCTGGTGATCCGCAACGGCTGGTTCAGCTACCGCTGGACGCAGATCTTCGAGATGGGGAACATCCCCGCCGAATCCGTGGTGCTCAAGGCGCGCCAGGTACGCGCCGAGGCGCAGGCACCCTTCATCCCGGCGCCGATCGAAGAGGTCGTTGCCGCCATCCGCCAGCACCGCCCCGACGTGGTGTTCGCGCCGCACGTCGAAACCTCGGCCGGCATGATGCTGCCCGACGACTACCTGCGCGCGGTGGCCGACGCCACCCATGAGGTCGGCGGCCTGTTCGTGCTCGACTGCATCGCATCGGGCACCGTGTGGGTGGATATGGACGCAGTCGGCGTCGACGTGCTGGTGAGCGCGCCGCAGAAGGGCTGGAGCGCCTCGCCCTGCTGCGCGATGGTGATGCTCAGCGCCGCCGCACGCGAGCGCATCGAAGGCACCACCAGCACGAGCTTCGCATGCGACCTCAAGAAGTGGCTGCAGATCATGGAAGCCTACGAGGGCGGCGCCCACGCCTACCACGCCACCATGCCCACCGACGGCCTGGTGACGCTGCGCAACGTGATGCGCGAAACCAAGGCCTATGGCTTCGACAAGGTCAAGGAAGAGCAGCTTGAGCTCGGTCGCCGCGTGCGCGCCCTGCTCGAGGCACGCGGCTTCACCAGCGTGGCCGCCGCCGGCTTCCAGGCCCCCGGGGTGGTGGTGAGCTTCACCGCCGACGACGGCATCAAGACCGGCGCCAAGTTCGCCGCGGCCGGTCTGCAGGTCGCTGCCGGCGTGCCGCTCGCGCTCGACGAGCGCCCCGACTACAAGGCCTTCCGCGTCGGCCTCTTCGGCCTCGACAAGCTGCACCATATCGAGCGCAGCGTCGCCACGCTCGAGAAAGCGCTCGATCAGCTCGCCTGATCGGTGCCGCAGCACGCACGCCCGACACCGCCCGCATCCAGGTCCGCCAGGATCGGGCAGTCCGGGCGAGCATCGCCGTGGCAATGCGCAGCGAGCGTGCGCAGGGTATCCACCATCCCCTGCAGTTCCGCAATCTTGCGTTCGAGCGCGGCGACATGTCCGAGCGCGATGCGCTTCACGTCCGCGCTCGCCCGCCCCTGATCGCGCCACAGTGCGAGCAGTTCGCCGATGTCCGCCACCGAGAAACCGAGATCACGCGCACGGCGGATGAAGCGCAACACATGCACCGCCTCGTCGGTGTATGTGCGGTAGCCGGAGTCGGTGCGCCGCGCAGCCGGAAGCAGACCGATCGACTCGTAGTAGCGAATCATCTTCGCCGACACGCCCGATGCGGTGGCGGCCTTGCTGATGTTCATCATGACTCGCCCCCTCAGCCCGCCGCCGCCTCGGCGCTGAAGCGACGTAGCCTCAGCGCGTTGCCGAGCACGAACACGCTCGACATCGACATCGCCGCCGCGGCGAAAACCGGCGACAGCAATAGCCCGAAGGCCGGGTAGAAGGCCCCCGCGGCGAGCGGGATCAGCGCGCTGTTGTAGGCGAAGGCCCAGAACAGGTTCTGGCCGATGTTGCGCATGGTGGCGCGCGACAACGCGATCGCGCGCGGAACGCCCATCAGGTCGCCCGACATCAGCACCACATCGGCGCTCTCGATCGCCACATCGGTGCCGGTGCCGATCGCGATGCCGACATCGGCTTCGGCGAGCGCGGGCGCGTCGTTGATGCCGTCGCCGACGAAGGCAATGCGGCGGCCGGCCGCCTCCCCATCCTCACCGCGCCCAGCCAGCCTGCGCAGCGCCGCCACCTTGCCGTCGGGCAGCACCTCCGCGATCACCTCGTCGATCCCGGCCTGGCGCGCAATCGCGCGCGCGGTGCGTTCGTTGTCGCCGGTGATCATCGCCACCTTCAGGCCCAGCGCATGCAGCGCCTGCACCGCCGCCACCGAGGTCGGCTTGAGCGGATCGGCCACCGCGAGGATGGCCGCCAGGCGACCGTCGATCGCGGCGTAGAGCGGCGACTTGCCCTCGTCGGCGAGGCGAGCCGCGGTGTCGGCAAACACATCGACCTCCAGCCCAAGCCGGCGCATCAGGCGGTCGGCGCCAACCTCGACGCGCAGCCCGGCGACCATCGCGCGCACGCCGTAGCCAGCCTCCGCTTCGAAGCCCTCGGTGGCCGCGATGTCCAGCCCATCCGCGCGCGCAGCGGCAACGATGGCCTCGGCGATCGGATGCTCGGAAGCACGCTCCACCGCTGCCACCCGCGCCAGCACGTCCGCACGCGCGAAGCCCTCGGCCACCACCAGGTCGGTGAGCTGCGGCTTGCCCACGGTGAGCGTGCCGGTCTTGTCCACCGCCACCACGGCCGCATCGCGCAGCAACTGCAGCGCGTCGCCCTTACGGAACAGCACGCCCATCTGTGCCGCGCGCCCGGTGGCGACCATGATCGAGGTTGGCGTCGCCAGCCCCATCGCGCATGGGCAGGCGACGATCAGCACCGCCACCGCATTCACCAGCGCGAAGGTCAGCACCGGCACATCCGCCGGCAGCCAGGCCGCACCGAACAGCAGCCAGGCGAGGAAGGCGAGTGCCGCCAGCACCATCACCACCGGCACGAACACCATGGTGACCCTGTCGACCATGGCCTGGATCGGCAGCTTGGCGCCCTGCGCCGCCTCGACCATGCGGATGATCTGCGCCAGCACCGTGTCCGCCCCGACCCGCGTGGCGCGGAAGGCGAAGGCGCCACGGGCGTTGAGCGTACCGCCGACCACGGTCGCGCCCGCGCGCTTCTCCACCGGCACCGGCTCGCCGGTGATCATCGACTCGTCGACAAACGAAGCCCCCTCGACCACCTCGCCATCGACCGCCACCTTCTCGCCGGGGCGCACCTCGACCACGTCGCCCACCGCCACCTCGGCGATCGGAATCTCCACCACCTCTGCACCTGTCAGCCCGCCCCTGCGCACCCGCGCGGTGCGCGGCTGGATGCGCATCAGGCGGCGGATCGCGTCGCTGGTCTTGCCGCGCGCGCGCGCTTCGAGCAGGCGGCCGATCAGGATCAGGGTGATGATCACCGCCGCGGCCTCGAAATACACATTGACCGTGCCCGCCGGCAGCAGCCCGGGCGCGAACAGGGCCACCACCGAATAGCCCCAGGCCGCCGTGGTGCCCACCGCCACCAGCGCATTCATGTCGGGCGCGCCGCGCAGCAGGGAAGGCACGCCCTTGCGGAAGAAGCGCAGCCCCGGTCCAAACATCACCGCGCTTGTGAGCACGAACTGCAACAGCCAGCTCTCGCGGTGACCGATCGTGGCCATCACCCAATCGTGCATGCCGGGGATCAGGTGCGAGCCCATCTCGAGCACGAACACCGGCAGGGTGAGCGCAAGCGCGATCCACACCGCGCGCCGCAGCGCGGACGCTTCGGCCGCAGCATCGGCTTCACGCGCGTCCTCGCTCACCTCGGTCGCCGGGCGCGCACCGAAGCCCGCCTTCTGCACCGCGGCCACCAAGGCCGCCGTCGGTACGCCGCCGGCGAGCTCGACGTGCGCCTTGCGTGCCGCCAGGTTCACGTTCGCCGTCACCACGCCCGGCACGCGCTGCAGCACCTTCTCGACACGGCCCACGCACGCTGCGCAGCTCATGCCCTCGATGTCGAGTTCCAGCCTGTCGCGCCGCACCGCATAACCGGCCTTCTCCACCGCAGCGATCAGCACCGACAGCGGCACCGAGGCCGGCGCGCGCACGCTTGCCGCCTCGGTGGCCAGATTCACGCTCGCCGCCTGCACGCCCTCGACTTTCAGCAAAGCCTTTTCGACATGTGCCACGCACGAAGCGCAGTTCATGCCGGCGATGTTCAGGGTGCGCTCGACGCCCTTGGCGGGCGCGGCAGTGCTCGTATTCATGGCGGGTCCTTCCCGGGCGTTCAGCAACATGCCCACACTGTAAACCTTGCCAAGATAGGAAGGTCAAGCACGCAGCCGCGCCAGCGCCGATCGGGGTTCTCCGGATCTCAACGAAGCTGCGGCCCGGGTGGCCCCTGCCTGCCCGGGCCGCAAGCCCTCGGCACGCTCAGTTTCGAATCGCCTCGAGCGAAACGGTGATCGTCACCGCGTCCCCTACGTTGGGTGCGTACTTGCCGGCGTTGAACTCGCTGCGCTTGATCACGGCGCTGGCGTTGGCGCCGATGGCGTCCTTCTTCAGCATCGGGTGCGGCATGGTGGCGAAGTGGTTCACGGTCAGTGTCACGGGCCGGGTCACCCCCTTGATGGTCAGCTCACCATCGATCGTGACTGGCTTGTCACCATCGAAAGTGACCTGGGTCGACTTGAAGGTGGCGGTCGGATGCTTGGCAGTATCGAGGAAGTCCTCGCCCTGGATGTGCTCGTTGAAGGTCGCGTAGCCCGTGTTCACCGAGGTCATGTCGATGGTGATGTCGACCGCGCCGGTCTTGGCCGCCTTGTCCAGGGTGACGGTGCCGGAGGTCTTGTCGAACTTCGACACCTGGGTGGACATACCGAAGTGGCTGTAGGAGAAACTCGGGAACGTGTGCGTGGAATCGATGGTGTAGGTTTCGGGCGCCGCCAGTACCGGCGAAGCGGCAGCGACGGAGACGATCAGGGCAGCGGAAAATCGGGCGAAACGGTTCATGGTTCTATCCTCTCTGGGTTGGTTTGGGGTTGGGGTTGGGGTTGGGGTTGGGGTTGGGGTTGGGGTTCGCGTTGCTCTGCGCACGCAATGGACACGCGGTTCACTGGGTCGCCGCAACGATGCGGAACCGGATCACGACCTCGTTGGCGACCACGTCGAAGGCCCTCCAGGCGCCCTCGCCGATCGAGAAGTCACCGCGCTGGATAGTGAGGCTGCCTTCGAACACGCCGGTCTCGCCCTGAGGCGTGAAGCGTGCGGGAACGACCACGTCCCGGGTCGTCCCCTTGATCGTCAGCTTGCCCGCAACCTCGTACTGGTCCGCGCCGAGCGCCCTGACTGCGGTGGATTCGAAACGGGCGGACGGAAAGTCCTGGGTGTTGAACCAGGTCTTGCGTGCGGCCTCCTCATCGCCTTCTTCGCTGCCGGTGTCGATGCTGGCGAGCGCGACTTCGATCAAGGCGCTCGATGCCTCCGGCGCCGCAGGATCGAAGCGCAACTGGCTGGAGAACTGTCTGAAAGCGCCCTCCATCGACACGCCCATCTGCTGGTAGCCGAAGCCGATCTGGCTCTTGTCGGCCTGCACCTGGTTGTATTCCACCGCATGAGCCCCCGAGGTGGCGATGGCGAGGGTCGAAAACAGGGCAAGTGCGATGCGTTTCATGATGTCAGTCCTTTGATGATCGTTTGGAGGGGACAGCCGTCCAGCTCAGTCCGCGCGCTGGCGCAACATTCTGGTCAGCACGTCGTCCTTGTCGATGAAGTGGTGCTTGAGCGAAGCACCGACATGCGCAAGCAGCGTCGCGATCAACAACAGGTTCAGGCTTGCATGCACCGACTGCAGCAGATCGCCGAGCGCCTTGTCCCTGGACAGCAGATCGGGCAGCGGTAGCACCCCGAACCAGACGGTCTGGAAGCCCTTGGCCGAGCTCATCAGCCAGCCGGTCAGCGGGATCGCGAACATCAACACGTACAACAGGAAGTGGCCCGCATGCGCGGCGAAGCGTTCGAGCGGCCCCATGTGCAAGGGAAGTGGCGGCGGGCGGTGGCTTACACGCCAGGCCACGCGCAACAAGACGAGCAGGAACACGCTGACACCCGCCCACTTGTGCCACGAATACAACTGCAGCTTGGCCGGGGAGAGATCCAGCCCGGTCATGTAAAAGCCCAGCCCGAGCATGCCGAAGATCAGCACGGCCAGCAGCCAGTGCAGCGTCTTCGCGGTGGTGGTGTAGTGCGTGTTCATGAGCAGGGTTCCTCGATCGATCCGCGGGGTCTCATCCCCGCGCTATCCATGCATGAACTCTAGTCACTCATGGCGACGGGAAAAAGGCGGTTTTCGACAAAGGTTTATCCCGATCAGTGCAACAATCAGTATTTTCTGATGCCATTGATCACATAAACTCGACCAAAACCTGCCCTGGCAGCGCCCTCGATCAACGATCCACGCGCGTGGCGCCTCCCCGCTCCAACCCCCACTGCTTCGCCAGCGCATACAGCACCGGGATCACCACCAGGGTCAGCACGGTCGAGGACACCATGCCACCGACCATCGGCGCCGCGATGCGGCTCATGACCTCGCTGCCCGTGCCGGTGCCGTAGAGCACAGGCAGCAGGCCGAGAATGACAGTGATCACGGTCATCATCTTGGGCCGCACACGCTCGACGGCGCCCTCCATCACCGCGGCGTAGAGGTCCGCCACGCCCGGCGTCTCGCCCTGCGCGGCACGCTCGGCGCGGATGCGCGCCCAGGCCTGGTCCAGGTAGATCAGCATGATCACGCCGGTCTCGGCAGCCACGCCGGCAAGCGCGATGAAGCCCACCGCCACCGCCACGCTCATCTGGAACCCCATCCACCACATCAGCCACACCCCGCCGATGAGCGCAAAGGGCACCGACAGCATGACGATGAAGGTCTCGGTGAGGCGGCGGAAGTTGAGGTAGAGCAGCAGGAAGATCAGCGCCAGCGTCAGTGGCACGACGATGGCGAGCTTTTCCTTGGCGCGCTCCATGTACTCGAACTGCCCGCTCCACACCGCGTAGTAACCGGGCGGGAAGCGCACCTGCTCGGCCACCGCACGCTGGGCGCGCTCGACGAAGCGGCCGATGTCGGCTTCGCGCGTATCGACATACACGTAGGCGACGAGCGCGGCGTTCTCGGTGCGGATCGCCGGGGCGCCGCGGGTCAGCTTCACCTCGGCGAGCTGGCCAAGGGGCACCGGGCCGAGCCGGGTCGGCACCAGCACCTGGGCGGCGATGCGCTCGGGGTTCTCGCGCAGCGCACGCGGGTAGCGCACGCTGACGTTGTAGCGCTCCAGGCCCTCGACGGTGGTGGTCACCGCCTCGCCACCGAGCGCGGTGGCAACCGTCATCTGCAGGGCATCGATGGTGAGGCCGTGGCGCGCAAGCTGCTCGCGGCGCGGCTCGATATCGACGTAGTAGCCGCCGGCCACGCGCTCGGCGTAGGCGCTGGAGGCGCCCGGCACGTCGCGCACCGCGGCCTCGACCGCCTTCGCCAGTTGCTCCAGGGTGTCGAGGTCCTGGCCGAACACCTTCACCCCCACCGGCGTGCGGATGCCGGTGCTGAGCATGTCGATGCGCGCCTTGATCGGCATGGTCCACGAGTTGGCCAGGCCGGGAAACTTCACCGCGGCGTCCATCTCGGCGATCAGCGCGTCCACCGTCATCCCGGGACGCCACTGGTCATGGGGCTTGAGGTTGATGACGGTTTCGAACATCTCCAGCGGCGCGGGGTCGGTGGCGGTGTTGGCGCGGCCCGCCTTGCCATACACCGACTCCACCTCGGGGAAGGTCTTGAGGATGCGGTTGGTGGTGGCGAGCAGGCGCCCGGCCTCGGTCACCGACATGCCGGGCAGCCCCGCCGGCATGTAGAAGATCGCGCCCTCGTTGAGCGTGGGCATGAACTCGCTGCCGATCTGGCGCGCCGGAATCAGCGTCACCCCCATCGCCACCAGCGCGAGCAGCACGGTGGTGAGCTTGAAGCGCATCACCAGCGCGATCACCGGGCGGTAGAGCCAGATCAGCACGCGGTTGAGCGGGTTGCGATGCTCGGGGACGATCCGGCCGCGTACGAAGAACAGCATCAGCACCGGGACCAGCGTCACCGACAGGAAGGCGGCGCCCGCCATGGCGAGCGTCTTGGTCCACGCCAGCGGCGAGAACAGCCGGCCCTCCTGCCCTTCGAGCGTGAACACCGGCAGGAAGGACACGGTGATGATCAGCAGCGAGAAGAACAGCGCCGGCCCGACCTCGCGACAGGCGTGGATCAGCACTGCGGCGCGCTCGGCCGCGCTGGCGTCCGCACGCAGGGTCTCGAGCCGCTTGTGGGCGTTCTCGATCATCACGATCGCGGCGTCCACCATCGCCCCGATCGCGATCGCGATGCCGCCCAGGCTCATGATGTTCGAGCCGATGCCCAGTATCTGCATGCCGATGAAGGCCACCAGGATGCCCAGCGGCAGGGTCACGATCGCCACCAGCGCGCTGCGCACATGGAGCAGGAAGACGATGCACACCGCGGCGACGATCAGGCTTTCCTCGAAGAGCGTCCATTTGAGGTTCTCGATCGCGCGCTCGATCAGCGTCGAGCGGTCATAGACCGGCACGATCTCCGCGCCCTCCGGCAAGCCGGGGGCAATCTCGGCGATGCGCGCCTTGACGTTGGCGATCACCTCGAGCGCGTTCTCGCCGAAGCGCGCCATGACGATGCCCGAGGCCACCTCGCCCTCGCCGTTGAGCTCGGCGATGCCGCGGCGTTCGGCCGGCACGAGCTCGACACGGCCGATGTCGGCCACCCGCACCGGGGTGCCGGTGCCGCTGGCATCCAGCTTGAGCACGATGTCCTCGATGTCGGCCACGCTGCGCAGGTAGCCGCGGCCGCGCACCATGTACTCGCGCTCGGCAAGCTCGATGACGCGGCCGCCGACGTCGCGGTTGGACTCGCGGATCGCCCGCCCGACCTCGTCGAGCGCGATGCCGTAGCCGGCCAGCCGGTAGGGGTCGACGGTGACCTGGTACTCGCGCACGAAGCCGCCCACGCTCGCCACTTCGGCCACGCCCTCGGCCTGGGTCAGCGGGTAGCGCAGGTACCAGTCCTGGATGCTGCGCGTGTCGGCGAGCGACAGGTCCTTGCCGGCGATGGCGTACTGGTACACCCAGCCCACGCCGGTAGCGTCGGGCCCGATCTGCGGCGCCACGCCGGCGGGCAGGCGCGCGGCGGCGGTGCTGAGGTATTCGAGCACGCGCGAGCGCGCCCAGTAGAGGTCGGTGCCGTCCTCGAAGATCACGTACACGTAGGACGCGCCGAACATCGAGAAGCCGCGCACCACCCGCGCCTTGGGCACCGCCAGCATCGCGGTCGTGAGCGGATAGGTGACCTGGTCCTCGACCACCTGCGGCGCCTGGCCGGGGTAGTCGGTGTAGACGATCACCTGCACGTCGGACAGGTCGGGCAGCGCGTCGAGCGGGGTGTGCTTGATCGCGTAGAGGCCGCCGCCGATCAGGAAGGCGGTGGCCAGCAGCACCAGGAAGGCGTTGCGCGCCGACCAGTCGATGAGGCGATCGAGCCAGCCGGCGTCGGGCGCAGCACCGCCCGCCTGCCCTGCCCGCGACCCGACCAGGGCGTCGTCTGCGCGCTCAGTGCCCGGCATGGTCGTGTCCGCCGGCGTTGGTGTCGGCGCCTGCGTTGGCGTTGGCGTTGGCGTTGGCGTTGGCCGGCGCTGCAGCGCCTGCGCCCGATCCGGGCGGGTGCGCAAGGCGCTCGATGCGCGTCACCACGTACTCACCCGGCCCGCGGTCCTCGAAGCGGAAGCGGATCGGTGCGCCCGCTTCCAGGCCCTCGACCAGCGCCGGGTCGGCGAGGCCGAAATCCATGGTCATTTCCGGCCAGCCGAGCGTGGGGATCGGCTCGTGCGACAGGCTGATCCCGTCCGCGAAGGCCTCCTCGAACACGCCTTCGACCTCGTATGCGGGGTAATCCTGCGGCGCATCACTCAACCCGGCGAGCGCGGCACGGAGCTGGCTCTCGGAGTCGATCAGGAAGTTGGCCGACACCACCACGCGGTCGCCCGCCGCCACGCCGTCGAGCACCTCGACGAACGTGCGTCCGCGCTCGCCCAGGCGCACCGCCACCGGCTCGAAGTGCCCTTCGCCGAGCGCGCGCAGCACGACGCGGCGCTCGCCATCGTCGATCACCGCCGATGCCGGCAGCAGCAGGCCCTCGCGGCTGGCGCCGGGGGCGAAATCGAGCTGGGCGAACATGCCCGGGCGCAGCAGGCCCTCCGGGTTGTCGAGCTCGACGCGTACCGGCGTGCTGCGCGTCCCGGCATTCAGGGTCGGATACACGTAACCCACCCGGCCGGCAAAGCTGCGCCCGGGGACGGCGTCCACCTTCACCTCTACCGCATCGCCCGGCTGCACACGGGCGAGGTCGCGCTCATACACCTCGGCGATCACCCACACCCGCGACAGATCGGCGATGCGGAACAGCGCCTCACCCGCCATGAAACGTGCGCCCTGGGTGGCCAGGCGTTCGAGCACGATGCCGTCGGCAGGCGCGTGCACGGTCTGGCGCGCACCGGTCTGGCCGGCGACCTGCAGGTTGGCGAGCCGTGCGCGGGCAGCGTCGGCCAGCCGCGACGCGGCGGCGCGGGCCTCGGTGTCAGCGGCGCTGTCCTGCAGCAGGCGTTCGGCGATGCGCACCTCCTCGCCGGCCGTCTGCAGCGCCGGGCTCCACGCGGTGGCCATCGGCTGACCGCGGCGCACGACGTCGCCCACGGCGTTGACATGCAGGCGCTCGATCCAGCCCTCGAAACGCGGCGCCACCACCACCTGCGCGCGCTCGTCGATCTCGATGCGGCCCGCGGCGCGCAGCACGCCGTCGAGCGCGCCGCGCATGACCTCGGCGGTGCGCACGCCCAGGGTCTGCATGCGCGCCGGGCTCACCCGCACCACGCCGGCGTCGTCCTGCGCTTCGTCGGCATAGACCGGGATGTAATCCATGCCCATCGAATCCTTCTTCGGCACCGGCGAGGTGTCGGGCAGGCCCATGGGGTTGCGGTAGTACAGGATCTGGCGCTCACCGGGCTGCCCGGCAACTGGCGCTGCAGCCGACTCCGAACCTGCCTGGACACCCACAGCGGACGCATCCGGTTCGAGCGCAGACGGCAGTACGCCGTCGGCCAGGCCGCTGCTCCCCGCCCAGTAGGCCAGCACAGCAACGCCCGACAGTGAAAGTAGCAGCGCCAGCATGGCGACGACGCTGAAACCGCCCGTCTGCCGACGGATGCCGCACGTTTCGCACATGTCGCACATGTCGCACATGTCACGACTCGCGGCGCCAGGGCACTTCGACGCGAATCGCATCTCACGGGCAAGGCCCGAGTCGGAACAGCGCTGCGGGCCGACTGCAGCGTCTGCGTCCACGGCCATATGGTCTGGAATCACTCGATTTCTCCGGAGAGTCGGCCGATCTCGACCAGCGCCAGGCGCGCCTCGGCTTCGGCCTGCAGCAACGCGAACTCGGTGTCGAGCACCTGGCGCTCGGTCATCAGCACGGCTTCGAAAACATCGGTCGAAGACGGCGCACCGGCAGCGAGCGCCGCACGGGCAGCGTCACGCCCGGCGCGGGCCTGTGGCAGCAGGCTGGTGCGCACCAGGCGCAGACGGTCCGTGGCGGATTGCCAGGCAGACCACGCTGTGCCGAGTTCGCCCGCAAGGCGGGTTTCGGTCGCCAACCGGCGCGCGTCGGCGGCCAGACTCAGGGCCGCAGTCTCACGCTCACGCGCGTCGCGAACACCTTGCTGCAGCGGGATCATCACCTCGAACATCAGATCCCAGCTCTCCTGCCCTCCGCGCGGGCGGTTGTAGGTGAGGCCCACGGCGTAGTCGGGCTGGCGCTCGCGGCGGGTGCGTTCGCGCTCGATGCGCGCGGCTTCGACGCCCACGGCCTCGGCCCTTGCCTCGGGATGCGCCTGCCGCACGCGTTTGACGAGACTTGGAAAGTCGAGCTTCGCAGGCAGGGGCGGCGGGTCGTCCGGGAGGGCAAGCGGCGCATCCGGCGTCCGCCCGAGCAGGGCGTTGAGGGCTGCCGCTGCGCCCTCCCTGCGCTGCGCGATGGAGAGCGCGGCAAGGCGTTCGGCAGCGTGGGCACGCTGCGCCTGCAGCACCTCCTGCTGGCTGCCGATGCCATTGCGGTAGCGCGCCAGCGCGCTCTCTTCCACGCTTTTCAGCAGGCGCTGCTGAGCGCCGTTCAGCCTGGCCTCGCGATCAGCCTGCCAGTACCGCAGCCAGACGGCACGCACCTGCGCTTCGAGTGTGCGCCAGGCGGCATCCTGCCCCGCCTCCGCCCGTGCGGCCGCCGTCCGCGCAGCATCGCGCTCCAGGGCGCGCTTGCCCCAGCCGGGCAAGGGCTGCACCACGCGATAGCGGGTCTCGCCGACCTCGCCGGGCAGCAGCGCGGTGTTGCCGCCGCGCATGGTATTAGTGACATCCATCAGTTCCACCTGGAAGCGCGGATCGGGCAGCGCACCGGCGGCGCCGAAGCGCTCGCGCACGGCCTGGGTCTGGTGGCGCTCGGCCGCGAACGCCGGGTTCGTCGTGCGGGCGAGCGCAACCAGCCCTTCCGCGCTCGCACCGGGCGAATCCTGCGCAGCGGCGAGCGGGGACGCGCCCAGGGACACCCCCAGCGACAACAACGCCGCGACACAAACCCGGCGCCACGCGGCACGTGTTGGCCGCCGCGTGGCGCACGCGGTCATGCCTGAAACCGGCAGGATCCCCGCCCCGCATCGCCGCTCCGTCCAGGCCGCGAAAGAAGTGTCCATCCCGAGACCCCGTCAGTCCTGTACGCGGATCTCGCTCGCCGTATAACGGCGCCCGTCCTTGCCGGCGATGAAGCGGACACGATCACCGACCTTCAGGGCCTCGAGCTGGGCCGACTCATCCACCTCGAAGGCCATGGTCATCGGCGGCATGCCGAGGTTCTCCAGCGGGCCATGCGCGATGGTCACGCGCTTGCGCGCAACGTCGAGGCGCTTGACCTCCCCCTCGGAGGGCGCGAACTTCGCCCCGTCCTCGGCCTCCACGATCGCCGGGGTTCCGTGGCCGTGATGGGCATCGTGCCCCTGTGCCGCCCCGGCGCGCGTCGTGGCAAGCGATGCGGCGAGCGCAACCCCGCAGGTGAGCATCACCCACAGCGCAGCCACCGGTCGATGCGCGGCCGCATCCTGAACCGCTGCGTCACGGGAAGGTGCAGATCGCGCACCTGCGTTGAAAGCCCGCGCATGGCGCGCTGCGCCGGCCGGAGGGATGTCGTGATGCATGTGCCTTCTCCTGTTCTCTTCGGTGGGGTTCGGACGGTGGATTCAGGGCCATCGATTCCGCCAATACGAACCGAGTATGGAGAGCGGCGGTCGACCGCCTGCTTACGCGCGCATTACATTCCTGTCAGTTTCGTCCGCCGCGACCGCAGCGAGGCAGAATCACGGCCATGAAGATCCTGATCGTCGAAGATGAACCGAAGACCGGCGACTACCTGCGCCAGGGCCTGATCGAGGCCGGGTTCGTGGTCGACCTCGCGCGCGACGGCGCAGATGGCCTGCATCTGGCACTCACGGGCAGTTACGACCTCATCGTGCTCGACGTGATGCTGCCGACCCTGGACGGCTGGGGCGTGCTGCAGGTGCTGCGCCGCAGCGGCCAGGACGTGCCGGTGCTGTTCCTCACCGCACGCGATCAGGTCGAGGACCGGGTGCGCGGGCTGGAGCTCGGTGCCGACGACTACCTGGTCAAGCCCTTCGCATTCTCCGAACTGCTCGCCCGCGTGCGCACCCTGCTGCGCCGCTCACGCACCAAGGAGCCCGAGCAGTTGCGCGCCGCCGACCTCGAACTCGATCTGCTGCGCCGCCGCGTGAGCCGCGCCGGCCAGCGCATCGAGCTCACCGCCAAGGAATTCGCCCTGCTCGAGTTGCTGCTTCGCCGCCAGGGCGAAGTGCTGCCACGCGCATTGATCGCCTCGCAGGTGTGGGACATGAACTTCGACAGCGACACCAACGTGATCGAGGTTGCGGTGCGGCGGCTGCGCGCCAAGGTGGACGATGCCTTCGAGCCGAAGCTGATCCGCACCGTACGCGGCATGGGATACGTGCTCGAGGCGCCGCCGGAGCATGCGCGCACGATGCGGCCGGAGGGCGCATGAGCTTGCCGCGCAGCCTGTCGCTGACCGCCCGCCTCGCGCTGCTGTTCGCGGCGATGACGGCGAGCCTGCTGATCGTGGTCGGGGTGGTGATCGGGCGCGCGGTGGAGCACCACTTCCACGAACTCGACGATCACGAGCTCGCCGGCAAGCTGACCCTGGTCGGCAACCTGCTGCAGGGCGCGGACCCGGCGCACCCGCTGGACGAACGCCTGCTGCAACTGGACGACGCCTTCGCCGGCCAGGACACGGTGGCGGTGCTGCTGCGCGATGGCGACGGCCGCGTGCTGCATGCGATCCAGCCCCACTTCTTCACCCGCGCCCAACGCGAGGGCGGCGAGTTGCCCGCGGCGAGCACACCCTGGTCGCAGGACGGCCATGAGGTCATCGGCCGGGCGGCGCGCATCACGCTGCCTGAAGGGGCGGCGGAAGGCGGCGCCGTGCTTGCCCTGGTTGCCCTCGACGTTTCTCACCACATCCACTTTCTCGACACCTTGCGCCGCGGCCTGTGGCTGGGCATCTCGGCCGCGGCGATCGCCGCCGCGCTGCTCGGCTGGCTCGCCGCACATCGCGGCCTGGCGCCACTGCGCCGGGTCACCGCCACCGCCGGCCAGCTCTCGGCCGAGCGCCTGGGCGAGCGCCTCGCCGAGGACGACGCGCCTGCCGAGGTGCGCGAGCTGGTGGAAGCCTTCAACGGCATGCTGGCACGACTGGAGGGCTCGTTCCGCCGCCTGTCGGAGTTCTCCGCCGACATCGCGCACGAGCTGCGCACACCGATCTCCAACCTGATGACCCACACCCAGGTGGCGCTTGCGCAGACCCGCAGCAACGAAGAGTACCGCGACGTGCTGGCATCGAACATGGAAGAGTTCGAACGCATCGCGCGCATGGTGGGCGACATGCTGTTTCTAGCGCGCGCCGAGGACGGGCGCCTGCCGCGCGGCGACGAGGCCGTCGCGCTGGAGGCCGAAGCGCACGCCCTGGCCGAGTTCTACGAGGCGCTGGCCGAGGCGCAGCAGGTCAGCCTCACCGTACGGGGCACCGCCAAAGTGCGCGGCGACCGCCTGATGCTGCGCCGCGCACTGTCCAACCTGGTGTCGAACGCGCTGCGCCACACCCCCGCGGGCGGTAGCGTGCGGATTCGCCTGCGCACAACCCACCGCCGCGGCACGCAGGCCGCAGCCGGCGCCGACAGCGCCGCTCAGGAACCCGGCTGCGCCGCGCCGACGGTCGCCGAGATCGAGATCGAGAACGACGGCGAGCCGATCCCGCCCGAACAGCTCGAGCGCATCTTCGACCGTTTCCATCGCGCCAGCGCCAACCGCCGCAGCCATGGCGAAGGTGCGGGGCTCGGCCTGGCGATCACACGCTCGATCGTGCACGCCCACGGCGGACACATCCGCGCACGCTCCGCAGCGGGCACCACGACCTTCAGCATTTTTCTTCCTGCCGAGGCCTCATCCTCGGCGCAGTCCCCGAACCCACAACGAAGCACACAGGAGCCCACCTCATGAGCACCAGCCATTACGACAGGCGCCCCCTGCCGCGCACCCCACTGCGCAGCTTCTTCGCTGCCGCACTTCTCGGCCTCGCCACCCTCTCTCCGGCCCTCGCCGCCGATGAGGAGGTCGTCATGTACAAGGACCCCAACTGCGGCTGCTGCGGCAAATGGGCCGAGCACATGCGTGCGCAAGGTTTCACGGTGAAGGAAGTCGCGAGCCCGCAGATGAGCCTCGTCAAGGAGGAGGCCGGCGTGCCGCAGGCGCTGGGCTCCTGCCACACCGCCCGGGTCGGCGGCTATGTCGTCGAGGGCCACGTCCCCGCCGCCGACGTGCGCCGCATGCTCGACGAAAGGCCGGCCATCACCGGCCTATCGGCACCCGGCATGCCGCTCGGCTCCCCTGGAATGGAAGGCCCCTACCCGGCCGCCCGCTACGACGTGGTCAGCTTCGACGCGCAAGGCAGGACGGCGGTCTTTTCCAGCCACTGAGCGCCGGCTCCCCGGTACACGCGGCCCGAGGCCCTTCACGACGCGGCCCCGCCCGGCCGCCGCTGGACTGCGCAGAGGGCACGACGGGCGCAGCTACGAGGCGGCCCCGGAGGGCCGCACCGTCGGCGCGCGTCTTGCCTCGCGCTGGACGAAACCCAGCTTGATCTCGCGCGCGCGTAGCTGTCCGCAGCCCGCATCCACGTCCTGCCCGGCCGACTGGCGCAGCTTGGTGAGGATGCCGCGGCGATGCAGCGTGCGCGCGATCTCGGCCGCGCGATCGGCACTCGGTCGTCGGTAGGCCAGCCCATCCACGGCATTGAACGGGATCATGTTCATCACCGCGTACTTTCCGGCGAGCAGGCGCACGATGCCCTCGATCTCATCCGCGCCGTCATTGACGCCTTCGATCAGCGTCCATTGGTACTGGATCGGATAGCCGCTGGCGCGCGCCCAGGCCTCGCCGCACTCGACCAGCGTGGCGGGGTCGATGCGCGGCGCACGGGGCAGCAGTTCGGCCCGCAAGTCCGCCTTCGTGGTGTGCAGCGACAGCGCGAGCGCGGGCTTCACCGCCATCTGCGGCAGGCGCTCGAACACGCGTAGGTCGCCTACGGTGGACAGCACCAGGTTCTTGTGCGGCACCGCACCCTCGGTACCGAGCAGCTCGATCGCCTCGACCACTGCGTCAAGGTTGTGCGCCGGCTCGCCCATGCCCATGAACACCACCTTGTGCACCCGGCGGCGCCGGCGTGCCAGCGCCACCTGCGCGACGATTTCGGCGCTGCCGAGCTGGCGCAGCAGGCCGTCCTTGCCCGTCATGCAGAACACGCAGCCCACCGCGCAGCCGAGCTGGGTGGACACGCACAGCCCCTCACGCGGCAGCAACACGCTCTCCACGGTCTGGCCGTCGGCAAGCTCGACCAGCAAGCGCGTACCCTCCTCGCCCGGGTGCTCGGAGCGCACGCGGGCAAGCGCGAGCAGCCCCGCCTCGAGTTCGGGCAGCGCCATCTGCAGGGCCTTGGGCAGGCGATTGGATTCGGTGTGCGGACCGCCATCCAGCGCGCGACCCTGCAGCCAGGCGCGCAGCAGCCGGCCTTCGTGGCTGGGACGGGCGCCAAGCGCGCGCAGGCGCTGGCGAATCTGTTCGACGTTCATGGCGCGCGATGCTAGCACCTCGACCGGCCCCATGTGCGCACGATCGTGCCCGGGGGCGGGACCGCACGACCCGCCCCCCCGGAAACACGGCCCCTGGTGTCCGACCGGAGGCATCCGCCCTCTATAATCGACGCTAACCGTTTCGAGGAAACCTGCATGTCCGATCTGCGCTTCGAAGGCTCACAAGACTACGTCGCCACCCCCGACCTGATGCTCGCGGTCAACGCGGCAATCCGCCTGCAACGACCCCTGCTGATCAAGGGCGAGCCCGGCACCGGCAAGACCATGCTCGCGGAGCAGGTGGCCGCCGCCCTGGGCCTGCCACTGCTGCAGTGGCACATCAAGTCCACCACCAAGGCGCAGCAGGGTCTGTACGAATACGATGCAGTCTCGCGCCTGCGCGACTCGCAGCTCGGCGACGACCGCGTCAAGGACATTGGCAACTACATCGTCAAGGGCGTGCTGTGGCAGGCCTTCGAGGCCGAGCAGCCAACCGTGGTACTCATCGACGAGATCGACAAGGCCGACATCGAGTTCCCCAACGACCTGCTGCGCGAAATCGACCGCATGGAGTTTCATGTGTACGAGACGCGCCAGACCATCCAGGCGCGCCACCGACCCATCGTCTTCATCACCTCGAACAACGAGAAGGAACTGCCCGACGCCTTCCTGCGCCGCTGCTTCTTCCACTACATCCGCTTCCCCGACCGCGACACGATGCAGCGCATCGTGGACGTGCATTTCCCGGGCCTGAAGAAGGCGCTGCTCGCCGAGGCGCTGGAGGTTTTCTTCGGGCTGCGCGACGTCCCCGGACTGAAGAAGAAGCCCAGCACCTCGGAGCTCATCGACTGGCTCAAGCTGCTGGTGGCCGAGGACATCCCGCCCGAGGCGCTGCGCAGCAGCGACGGCCGGACAGCGATTCCGCCGCTGCATGGTGCGCTGCTCAAGAACGAACAGGACATGCACCTGTTCGAACGCCTGGTGTTCATGGCGCGCCACAATCGCTGAGCGGTCCCCCATCGGCGGACCAGCCGCTGCCGACCCGGTACCCGCGGAACGAACCACCATGCTGATCGACTTCTTCCTGCACTTGAAGACACGCAAGCTGCCAGTCTCGACGCGCGAGTTCCTCGCCATGCTCGAGGGCTTGCACGCGCGGGTCTGCGGCCCCTCGCTCGAGGACTTCTACTTCTACGCCCGCACCTGTCTGGTCAAGGACGAGTCCCTGTACGACCGCTTCGACCAGGCTTTCGGCGAATACTTCAAGGGGGCCAGCCAGGCGCCGGGTCTGGAAGCGGAGCTGCCCGAGGAATGGCTGCGCGCCATGGCGAAGAAGCACCTCTCGCCCGAGGAACGCGAAAAGCTGGAAAAGCTCGGCTGGGACAAGCTGATGGAAACGTTCCGCAAGCGCCTCGAAGAGCAGAAGGGGCGCCACCAGGGCGGCAACAAGTGGATCGGCACCGGCGGCAGCTCGCCTTTCGGCAACAGCGGCACCCACCCCGAAGGCATTCGCGTCGGCGGCGAGTCTGCCGGCAACCGCACGGCGGTGAAGGTGTGGGACAAGCGCGAGTTCCGCAACCTCGACGATTCGGTGGAACTGGGTACGCGGAACATCAAGGTCGCACTGCGGCGACTACGCCGCTTCGCCCGCGAGGGTGCCACCGAGGAACTGGACCTGGACGGCACCATCGCCGCAACCGCGCGCAATGCCGGCTGGCTCGACCTGATGATGCGCCCAGAGCGTCACAATGCGGTGAAGGTGCTGCTGTTCCTGGATGTGGGCGGCTCGATGGACGACCACATCAAGGTGTGCGAAGAGCTGTTTTCCGCCTGCCGGCTGGAGTTCAAGCATCTCGAGTACTTCTATTTCCACAACTGCGTGTATGAGGGCGTGTGGCGCGACAACCATCGGCGCCATTCCGAACGCACCGCACTGCTCGACGTGATCCACAAGTACGGGTCGGACTACAAGCTGATCTTCGTTGGCGACGCGACCATGAGCCCGTATGAGATCCTGCATCCGCACGGCTCGGTCGAGCACATGAACAGCGAGGCCGGCGCCACCTGGCTGCGCCGCCTGCTCGACGCCTACCCGGCCGCGGCCTGGCTGAACCCCGAGCCCGAGCGTCTGTGGCCCTACCGCAAGTCCATCGAGCTCATCCAGCAGATCATGGGCGCGCGCATGTATCCGCTCACGCTGGATGGCATCGGGCGTGCAATGCAGAACCTGTCGAAGAAGCACTGACCACGCGCAATACAGGCAAAAAGAGAGCGACCCATCGGGTCGCTCCAACTGCTGTCCGCATCAGTGCAAGAACACCAAGGGAACACGTTCGCCCGGCCCGCCCACGGGGCCGGCCGAGTGTCATTCAGTAAAGGGCAGCGGCTGCATGCCGAAGCCGTCGTCGAGGTTCTTGATCTGGCGGAGAAGCTTGTCCAGTTCGCTCTGCAGGCTGACCAGCCCTTCCTCGTCCATCAGGCGCAAGGCTTCGGGTAGTACGCCCCGTGCGGGAGAAGGCGCTCTGGTGAGCAAGGCGTTGCCTTCCTCGGTCAGATAGAGCCGCACCACGCGCTGATCCGCGCTCGTGCGCTGCTTGCGCAGCAGACCCGCGGTTTCCAGCCGATCGACCATGTTCGAGGTCGTCGATTGGTGCAGCGCCATACGATTCGCCAACTCACCCACGCGCAAGCCATCGGACTCGCGGAGTTCCTGCAAAGCCCAAAGCTGTGCACCTGTAACGCCACTCTGCCGCTCTATCCACTGCGAGTGCCGCTGCGCCGTGCGGATCAGGATCCTGAAACGTTGCAGCACGGACAACGGGGTTGCCGGCAGCGCCGGCTTCTTCACTTTCTGTTGCGATTCCGCCATTTGAATCTCGTGGAAACTATATTTGTTCAAAGCTTCATTGTCAAAAAAACATCACAGCGTGCAGCGGCAGCTATGGTAGCGGTATCGTTCACCTTGCGCATGTGCAACATTGCAAAAAAACAAACGTTTCCGCGCCCGGCACACCCCGAACCCCGGAAGCGCTGAACCGCCGCCAGGCACCCGATGACGATCGAACCCACACCCGAAACAAGCAGTCGTACAACCCCGCGCAAGCCTGGCCGCTGGGCGCCCGCCCGCCTGCTGCGCGGCGGAAGACGCTACTTCCTTCCCTGGCTCTCACTGCGGCGCTGGCGGGTCCGCCTGTTGCTCGTCGGCGCAGCACTGTTCGCCGGGCTGATCGCGATCGCGTTCGCGATTGGGGCCGAACTCGCAATCGCCACGCACGCATCGATCATCGGCGAGCACCCGTGGCTCACGCTGCTGATCGCCCCCGGCGGCTTCGCCGCGCTCGCCTGGATCTCCTTCCGCCTGTTCCCCGGGACCGAGGGCAGCGGCATCCCGCAGGCAATCGCCGCATCGGCATCCGACGACGGACGGGTGCGGCGCAAGCTGCTTTCGCTGCGCATCGCGATCGCCAAGGTCTTCCTGACCTTGGGCGGCCTGCTCAGCGGCGCATCCATCGGCCGCGAGGGGCCTTCGGTGCAGATCGGCGCCTCGGTGATGCTTCTGCTGTCGAGCCGGAAGCGGCGGCGGCGCATCGCGTCGAGCCGCGACCTGATCGTCGCCGGCAGCGGCGCCGGCATCGCGGCTGCATTCAACACCCCGCTCGGCGGCATCATGTTCGCGATCGAGGAGATGTGCCGCTACCACGCTTTCCGCGCCAACAGCACCACTCTTACCGCAGTCATCTTCGCCGGTCTGATGTCGCTCGCAGTGCTCGGCAACTACACCTACTTCGGCCGCACACTGGCGGCCATCGGCTGGCCGGACGGCATCTGGCCCGTGCTGGCCTGCGGCGTTGCAGGCGGGCTGCTGGGCGGCATCTTCACGCGCGTGCTGATCGCAAGCGCGCGCGGGCTGCCCGGACGTCTGGGGCTCATCGCGCGCACCCGCCCGGTGGCCTTCGCCGGCATGTGCGGCCTGCTGACGGCCTTGATCGGCCTGGCAAGTGGCGGACTGACCTACGGTACCGGCTACGCCGAATCCAAGGCCGCCCTCGAAGGCAGCGCGGCCCTGCCGGTCGCCTTCACGCTGATGAAGATGGCGGTGATCTGGCTGGTCTTCGTTTCCCGCATTCCGGGCGGCATATTCGCGCCTGCACTCGCAGTGGGCGCCGGCCTGGGGTCAGACGTCGCGCTGCTGCTGCCCGGCGAGCCCGACCCGGCGATCCTGGTGCTGGGTATGGTGGCCTTCCTCGCTGCGATGACGCAGGCCCCGATTACATCCTTCGTGATCGTCATGGAGATGACCGCGAACCACCAGATGCTGCTGCCGCTGATGGCGACCGCAGTGGTCGCACACAGCGTTTCACGTTCGGTCGCGCCCGTGCCGCTGTATCACGCGCTCTCGCACGCATGGCTGCGCAAGGCGCACCGGCAGGTGGAAGCCGCCGCTGCAGGACAAGCCGCGCAGAGCAGCGCCGCGGCAGCCACCGGGCGGGATGGCGCAGCCGCAGCGGCCAAGTCGACGCCGGAGCCGGTTTCCATCGAGTCAGGCACGGCGCCCGAGCCGAGCACTGTGACAGAAACTGCACTGCCTGCCGAGGAGACGCCTGTCCCCGACGCGCCGAACGCGGTGGCAGCGACACCCGATGCCCCCCTTGCGCCCGATGCGCCAGCGCCCGGCGGCCGGCCCGACGCCACCACCTGAATGCACAAGGGTGGCCACCTTCCGGCGCGCCGCCCCTTTTTTTCCCCTCGCGCTGGAGAGGCCGACTCAGTTGCCGCTCATCGCCATCATCAGCTGGTTGATGCGCTTCACAAACGTCGCCGGGTCATCGAGCGTACCGCCCTCGGCCAGCAGCGCCTGATCGAACAGCACCGCCGCCCAGTCGTCGAAGTGCTTGTCCTCGTACTTCAGGCGCAGCACCGCCGGATGGTTGGGATTGACCTCGAGGATAGGCTTCGAATCCGGTGCGCTCTGGCCCGCGGCCTTGAGGATGCGCGCCAGATTCATGCCCAGGTCGTGCTCGTCGGCCACCAGGCAGGCAGGCGAATCGGTCAGGCGCAGGGTCACTTTCACATCCTTGACGCGTTCGCCCAGGCTCGCCTTCATCTTGTCGAGCAGTTCCTTGTACTCGTCGGCAGCCTTCTCAGCTTCCTTCTTCTCGGCCTCGTCCTCAAGCGCACCCAGGTCCAGGCCGCCCTTGGCGACAGAGACCAGCGGCTTGCCGTCGAACTCGGTGAGGTTGCCGGTCACCCACTCATCGACACGGTCGGACAGCAGCAGCACCTCGATGCCCTTCTTGCGGAAGACCTCGAGATGCGGGCTGTTCTTCGCTGCGTTGAAGGTCTCGGCGGTGACAAAGTAGATCTTGTCCTGGCCTTCCTTCATGCGGCCGATATAGTCGGCGAGTGAGACGACCTCATCCGGCGTGTCGAGTTGGGTCGAGGCGAAGCGCAGCAGGCCAGCGATCTTCTCCTTGTTGGCGAAGTCCTCGCCCACTCCTTCCTTGAGCACCTTGCCGAATGCCTTCCAGAACGCAGTGTATTTCTCCTTGTCCGCGGCCTCGTCGCTGTTGGCCAGGCTCTCGAGCAGGGTCAGCACCTTCTTCGTGCAGCCGGCGCGGATGGTGTCGATGTCCTTGGACTCCTGCAGGATCTCGCGCGACACGTTGAGCGGCAGGTCGGCCGAATCGACCACGCCGCGCACGAAGCGCAGGTAGGTCGGCATCAGTTTCTCGGCGTCGTCCATGATGAACACGCGCTTCACATACAGCTTGATGCCGTGCTTGGCGCTGCGGTCCCACAGGTCGAAGGGCGCGTTCTTCGGGATGTAGAGCAGGTTGGTGTATTCGTGGCGGCCTTCGACGCGCGAGTGGGTCCACGCCAGCGGGTCCTCGAAGTCGTGCGCAACGTGCTTGTAAAAGCCCGTGTACTCGTCGTCCTTGATGTCGTTCTTGGCGCGTGTCCACAGCGCGTTGGCCTGGTTGACCGTCTCGTCCTCGTCGGTCAACACCTGCGCCTTCTGCTCCTCGCTCCATTCCTCCTTCTTCATCACGATCGGCTGCACGATGTGATCGGAGTACTTGCGGATCAGGCTTTTCAGCTTCCACGATGACAGCAGGTCTTCCTGGCCTTCGCGCAGATGCAGGGTGATCTCGGTGCCGCGGCTGGCCTTGTCGACCTGCGCCACAGTGTAGGCGCCAGCTTCGTCGCCGGCCATCGAGCACTCCCACTTCACGCCCTCGCCGGCAGCCTGACCGGCGCGGCGGGTGAGCACGGTGACGCGATCGGCGACGAGGAAGGCGGAGTAGAAGCCGACGCCGAACTGGCCGATGAGGTTGGCATCCTTCTTCTGGTCGCCCGTGAGCTGGCCGAAGAACTCGCGCGTACCGGACTTGGCGATGGTGCCCAGGTGGGCGATGGCCTCGTCGCGGCTCATGCCGATGCCGTTGTCGGCGATGGTGATGGTCTTGGCGTCGGCGTCAAAGCCGATGCGGATCTTCAGCTCAGCGTCGTCTTCATAGAGCGCGCCGTTGTCGAGCGCCTCGAAGCGCAGCTTGTCGCAGGCGTCGGAGGCGTTGGACACGAGCTCGCGCAGGAAGATCTCGCGGTTGGAGTACAGCGAGTGAATCATCAGGTGAAGCAGTTGCTTCACCTCGGCCTGGAAGTTCAGGGTCTGGGACGATGCATTGTTCGGGTTCTGCACTTCGGACATGTGACTGCGGCTCCGTCTGTTTGATCAGGACGGAGCCGCAGATGGGGGCGTGTGCCCGCGCTTTCAAGTACCGGCCCGCGCATGCGAGCCAGTCCTCAACAGCGGAAGCGACCGACGAGCTGGTTGAGGTCGCCGGCAAGCTGCTCCATGCGTTCGGCGAGCTGCGCCATCTCGACCATCTCGGTGGAGGTGTTCTCCGCCATCGAGGTGATCTTCTCGACCTGCTGGGCGATCTCCGTCGCCGCGGAGCTCTGCTCCCGGGTGGCAAACGCCACGCCGCGGATCTTCTCCAGCGCCTCGCCGGCGCCCGAGCGGATCTGGTGCAGCGACTCGGTGGTCTCATCGACCAGCGCAACCCCGCCTTCCACCTGCGCCGAAACCTCGGCCATCGCTGCCACCGTGCCACGGGTCTCCGTCTGGATGCCTTCGATCACCTTCTCGATCTGCACCGTGGCAGAGGCCGTGCGCTCAGCCAGACCGCGCACCTCATCCGCGACCACCGCAAAGCCACGTCCCTGCTCACCGGCCCGTGCGGCCTCGATCGCAGCATTGAGCGCGAGCAGGTTGGTCTGCCCCGCGATCTCCTTGATCACGTTCGCGATCGAACCCACCTCATCGGCACGTGCAACCAGGTGCTGGATCTTTTCGGCCGCAGCGCCCACCTTGGCAGCGATCGAGCGCATCTCCGTCACGACGCGTTCCGCCCGCCCCGCGCCCTCCTGTGCAAGCTCGGACGTGGCCGCGGAGTTCTCCTCGGCATGGCGGGCACCATCGGAGATGTGCTCCACGCTCACCGTCATCTGCTCGACGGCCGCCGCGATGGAGGCGGTTGCATCGGTCTGCGCGGCCGATGCCCTGGAAACCACCCGCGAGGCCTGAGAGATATCCTGCGCAGTTCGGGTCAGCTGCCCTGAGCTCTGGCCGATCTCGCCGACCATGGAGCGCAGCTGACCGAGCATGTTCGATAGCGTGCCGAGCAGGCTTTCGCCCCCCGCCCGGTTCCGGACCTCGACATCCAGATGCCCATCCGCCGCGCGGCGCATGATCTCGTTCGCATAGACCGGCTCTCCACCGAGCGCGGAGACCACGCCGCGGACCACCCACCAGGAGATCAAGCCCAGAATCACGACCACGGCGAGCACGAATGCGCCGAGCCTCATCGCCGCATCGCGCATCGAGGCGTCGATGTCGTCCACATACACGCCGGTTCCCACGATCCAGTCCCACTCGGCGAACATCTTCACGTAGGACAACTTCGGCTGCGGCATGTCGGACCCCGGACGTGGCCACAGGTAATCGACGAAGCCCGCGCCATCGGCGTGTGCGACGCGCACGAACTCGCGGAACAGGTATTTGCCCTGTGGATCGCGATTCTCCGACAGATTCCTGCCCTCGAGCTCGGGGCGGATCGGGTGCATCACGATCACCGGCCCGCTGTCATTCACCCAGAAATACTCGTTACCCTGATAGCGCAACGCGCGCAGTGCGGCCTTGGCCGCTTCCTGTGCGCTCGCGCGGCTCATCGCCCCGTTGCGCTCCAGGGCGTGGAAGTGCGCGATCAGGCCATGCGCCACCTCCACCTGGTTCTTGATGTTGCGCTCGTAGCCCTCGGCCATCTGCCGGTACTCATCGCGCACGGCCACCGCGGTGAGCAGCGCCAGGCCGGCCATCGCGACCACGACCATGAGCGAAATACGCTGCACGATCGACATTGATTTAAGGCTCATGATTCTTGTCCCTGTCTTGTAACGACGCCGACCCAAACCCCAGACCGCGGCGACCTCCCCTGTGCCCGGTATCGGTGAAAATCGTCCTGACTTGAGCCATTTACTTCACGGCCGTCGCGAAAACCTCCATAAAAGGCGCAGGTGGTCATCCCGCTCGCATTTCAGACGTAGGCGATGTCCACGATCTCGAGTTCACGCGGCCCGGCCGGACTCTGAAAGCGCACGACCTCCCCCGCCCTGGACTTCAGCACCGCACGCGCGAGCGGAGAGATCCAGCTGATACGCCCCTGCGAGGCGTCGGCCTCATCGACCCCCACGATCTGCAGGGTCTGTTCCTCTCCGGTTTCGAGGTCGCAGAAGCGCACCGTGGCACCGAAGAACACCTGCTCCAGGCCTTGCTGGCGCTCGGGATCGACCACCTCGGCGTTTTCGATGCGTTTGATCAGGAAGCGGATGCGGCGGTCGATCTCGCGCAGCCGCTTCTTGCCGTAGATGTAATCCCCGTTCTCCGAGCGGTCCCCGTTGCCCGCGGCCCAGGCCACGGTCTCGACCAGCTTGGGGCGCTCGAAACGCACGAGCTGATCGAGTTCGGCACGCAGCGCGTCATAGCCGCGGCGAGTCATGTAGTTCTTGCTGCCGGCGGGCAGGCGCAAGCCCGGTGCGAGCGCCTCTTCGTCCTCGTCCCCGTCGGGCTCCTTCACAAAGGCCTTGTTCATCTTCAGCCCGCTTCGATCACCAAAGTGCGGATGGTACGGACTGGATCGCACTAGCGCCAACCCACCTGCCGCCCGCCGCCCCGCAGCAACCATCCCCGACGCATTGTCAGCCCAGGCCGGGCCGCATACCATTGGGAAAAAATACGGTGCGGGTGCGCCCTTCAGCATGCCGCGCGAAACATCGGGGGAGCGCATTCATGACAAACCAGCAATTCGACGAGGTCACCAGCCTTCGCACGCGACTCGAGGAGCTTCGCCTCGAGCACCGCGACCTCGACGACGCAATCGCCCGCTTCGCGCAGCAGCCGCCCGAAGACGAGCTCATGCTGCGGCGCTTCAAGAAACGCAAGCTCGCACTGAAAGACCGCATCGCTGCGATCGAGCACATGCTCGACCCCGACGAATACGCTTGATGCATGCTTCCCCCTGCCGGGTTCCGATGGCACGATCGTCGCGCATTGAGACAGGTGCTTGGACGCCAGGGCAAGCCCCCATCAAACATCGTCCGTGACGATTCGCACACAAACTCAGCGCTCAAAATGGGTACCATTCTCAACGCGTAAGCTGCTCCCGGGCTGTCGGTGCCGGCGAGCAGTTCCATGTCTCCGAGACCAGGGCAATGGCCATTCCGCCCGC
Organism: Thauera sp. WH-2; assembly: GCF_048321015.1. NCBI lineage: Bacteria > Pseudomonadati > Pseudomonadota > Betaproteobacteria > Rhodocyclales > Zoogloeaceae > Thauera > Thauera sp. WH-2. The sequence continues at coordinate 66,147 of NZ_JBLWFG010000002.1, forward strand.
AGTCCAGCAAATCAGCTCACCCGATCCGTACCGCGGGCAAGCAGGTTTCGTCCACACGGTGCTGCTGGTGCTCATCGCCTGTGTGGCCACCCTTACCGGCAGTGCGCACGCAAGCCAGACGGTGCGCGTGGGTCTCTACCAGAACAGTCCCAAGATTGGCATCACCGCCGAGGGGCGCGGCGAAGGGATCTTCATCGACATCCTCGAGGCCATCGCAGCGCGTGAAGGCTGGCAGATCGAGTACCTACCCGGATCATGGGGAGAAGGCCTGGCCCGGCTCGAAGCGGGTGAGATCGACCTGATGCCGGACGTCGCGCGCGACGCCGAGCGCGAGATGCGATTCCTGTTTCATGATGAGCCGGTGCTGTCGAGCTGGAATCAGATCTATACCCTGCCGGGCGCAGGCGTACGCGCGCTGCCGGACCTTGCGCAGAAACGCATCGCCGTGCTGGAAGGGTCGGTGCAACAGGATCAACTGCAGCAGTTGCTGGCCACGTTCAGCCTGAGCGCAACGCTGCGTGCCTATCCCAGCTATGCAGAGGCCTTCGCCGCGGTCGCCGCGGGGGAATCGGATGCGGCGGTAACGAACCGCTTCTTCGGCATTCGTCATGCCGCGCAGTTCGGTCTGGTCGACACGGCAATCATCTTCAGTCCCTCCCGCCTGTTCTACGCGATGAAGAGGGGCGCTGACCCCTCCCTGCTGGCCACAATCGACCGTCATCTGCTTGCGATGAAAGCCGACCCCAACTCGGTATTCTTCCAGTCCCACGCCCGCTGGACCGTGCAGGCGGAGAGCCCGAAGACTGCCCTTCCGGCCTGGGTTGTCAAAGTAGCCATGCTGGTGATCGGGCTGCTCATCGCAAGCGCCCTGTGGGTGTGGATGCTGCGGCGGCAAGTCCGCGTGAAGACGCGCGAGATCACGCAACGCAACGAGGAGATCACGCGCCTTGCCCACGGGCTCGAGCAGCGCGTCGCCGAGCGCACCGCCGAGCTCGCCGACACCAACCGCGAACTGCTCACCGCCAAGCACGCCGCCGAGTCCGCCGACCGCCTGAAATCGGCCTTCCTCGCCACCATGAGCCACGAGCTGCGCACACCGCTCAACTCCATCATCGGCTTCACCGGCATCCTGCTGCAGGGGCTCGCCGGCCCCCTGAGCAACGAACAGGCCCACCAGCTCGGAATGGTCCGGGACAGCGCCCGCCACCTGCTGGCGCTGATCAACGACGTCCTCGACATCTCGAAGATCGAGGCGGGCGAATTGCGTATCGCCCACGCGCCCTTCGATCTTGCCGCTTCGGCCGAGAAGGTGGCCGGCATCGTTCGTCCTCTTGCGGAACGCAAGGGCCTCACGCTCGAACTCGACAAGCCGCCCGTCCCCTGCGTCATGACCGGAGACGCGCGACGCGTCGAACAGATCCTGCTCAATCTGCTGACCAACGCGATCAAGTTCACCGAGCACGGTCGCGCCACCCTCCAGCTCGAGTATCCGGCGCCTTCGGCCGGGGACGAGCACATCGTGGCCGGCGCTGGTCCCACCGTAGCGAAACTGACCGTACGCGACACGGGGATGGGAATCCGCGCCGAGGATATGCCACTGCTCTTCCAGCCCTTCCGTCAGATCGACAGCGCGCTCTCGCGCCAGCACGAGGGCACGGGCCTGGGGCTGGCAATCTGCAAGCGGCTGGCAACGCTCATGGGCGGAGACATCACCGTCGAAAGCGAATGGGGCCACGGCAGCCGATTCACCCTCACGTTACCGCTCGACACGGCCGCGGTATCACACGGGAGAGAGTCATGAACCGGAGCATCCTGCTGATCGAGGACAACCCTCACAACCGCTACCTCGCCTGCTTCCTCCTCCGCGCTCGCGGATGGGAGGTGATCGAGGCCGAGGACGGCCCCGACGGCCTGCGTGTCGCTGCCGACGTCGCGCCGGCCGTGATCCTGCTCGACATCCAGTTGCCCGGGATGGATGGCTACGAAGTCGCGCGCAGGCTGCGCGCAAACCCCAGCCTCGCAGAAGTTCCGATCATCGCGGTGACTTCCTACGCCATGCCCGGCGACCGCGAGCAATGCCTCGCCGCAGGCTGCACGGGCTACATCGAGAAACCCATCGACCCCGAACACTTCGCCGAAGAGGTGGAGCGTTACCACGTGGAGACCGACGCATGAGGAAGATCCTGATCGTCGACGACCGCACCGACAACCGGTACCTGTTGCGCGCACTGCTTCAGGGGCACGGCTTCACAGTGGAAGAGGCCGACAACGGCATTGCAGCGCTGGCCTCGGCCCGGACACACCGACCCGATCTGGTCATCAGTGATCTGCTGATGCCGGCCATGGACGGCTATACTCTGCTCCGCGAGTGGAAAGCGGACCCCAGCCTCGCACCAATCCCCTTCGTCGTCTACACCGCAACCTACACCGAACCGCGCGATGAGCGGCTCGCACTCGACCTGGGCGCCGACGCCTTCATCGTCAAGCCTGCAGAACCCGACGTCTTCATGCACGCGGTGGAGAACGTCCTCGCTGCCACGGCAGCCGACAAACAGCCTGCAGCCAAGCCGCGTACCGATGAAAGCGTCGTGCTCAAGGAATACAACCAGGTTCTGATCGGCAAGCTCGAACAGCGCAGCGCACAGCTCGAGGCCCGGGTGGCCGAGCTGCAGCAGGCCGAGTGCCGTCTCGAACGCCTGAACCGCCTGTATGCGGCGCTCAGCGCGACCAACCACACCATCGTCCACGCTGCCGATGCTGCCGACCTGCTGCAGGCGACCTGCCGGATCGCCGTCGAACGGGGCGGACTGGCGGCAGCATGGATCGGCCTCCTCTCCCCCGGCAGCGAAGAACTCCGCGTGGCCGCGAACCATGGCGCACCCCTGCCCTGGCTCGAGCACCTCGCGCCACTGACCACGCAGCCGCCCCCGCGCACTCCTGCGGAGATCGCAACCGCCTCCGGACGCACCTATCTCTGCAACCGCCTTCAGGCTGACGCTGCACTGGTGCACCTGCATGAAGCGTTTGCGCAGGCAGGGGTCGAGGCCGCGGTCGCCGTCCCGTTGCAGCTGGACGGGTCGGTGAACGGCTGCTTCACCCTGTTCGCCCGAGAAGCCGGGTTCTTCGACGACGCCATGACCGAACTCGTCACCGAGATGGCATCGGACATTGCCTTCGCGCTGGAGAACTTCGAACGCGATGCACGCCGCCAACGCGCAGAAGAAACCGCCCATCTGCTTGGCAGGGCAGTCGAGGCCTCGGCCAACGGCATCATGATCACTGACCCGCGCCAGCCGGACAACCCGCTCATTCATGTGAACCGCGCCTTCGAGCGCATCACCGGGTACAGTGCATCCGAAGCGCTCGGGCGTAACCCCCGCTTCCTCGCGGCCAGCGACACCGGACAACGCGGCCTTACAGAGCTCCGCATGGCGATCAAGTCGGGGCGCGAGGTCGAGGTCGTGCTGCGCAACTACCGCAAGGACGGCAGCCTGTTCTGGAACGAGCTCAGCGTTGCCCCGGTGTACGATGCGGCCGGCCGGGCGACGCACTGCGTTGGCGTCATCAACGACATCACCGAGCGCATTGCCTACGAGGAAGCGCTCGAGCGCCAGAACAACGAAGACCCCGTGACCGGCCTCGCCAGCCGCAACCTGCTGCGCGACCGCAGCAACCAGGCGATCGCCTTCGCGCGCCAGGACGGGCGGGCGCTGGCCCTGCTGCTGATCGACCTCGACAATTTCAAGCGCATCAACGACGGTCTCGGTCATGACGCAGGCGACCAGATGCTGAAGGAGATCGCCCGCCGCATCCGTGGCTGCGTGGACGCCCACGACACCGTCGCCCGCCTGGGCGGCGACGAATTCGTCGTCATGCTCGCCGACCTCGCCAGCCCCCAGACGGCAGCCCTGGTGGCAGCACGGATCCTGCGTGCGGTGCGCACGCCGATCGTCGCGCACGGCCGCGAGGTCGAGATCTCGGCCAGCATCGGTGCCAGCGTCTTCCCGCAGGATGATGACGACTTCGACGCGCTGCTTCGCGACGCCGATGCGGCGATGTATCGCGCCAAGGACGCCGGACGCAACACCTTCCGCTTCTACACCTCGGACATGAACGCGGAAGCGGTCACCAAACTCGAGATGGAGGCTCGACTCCGGCGCGCGATCGCGCAGAACGAGCTCGTGCTGCATTTCCAGCCGCTGTACGAGGCGCAATCGGGCAGCTTGTTCGCGGCCGAAGCGCTGGTTCGCATGCGTGCTGCGGACGGTGGGTTGATCCCCCCCGGAAACTTCATCCCGCTCGCGGAGGAGACCGGACTCATCCTCGCAGTCGGCCGCTGGGTCATGCTCGCCGCCTGCCGTGAGGCGCGCCGCTGGATCGACATGGGACGGGAGATGCAGGTCGCGGTCAACCTCTCTGCCCGCCAGTTCAACGACACCGGACTCACCGAGCACATCCACGACTGTCTCGCCGAAACAGGCCTCCCCGGACGCCTGCTGAAGCTGGAGATCACAGAGAGCATGGTCATGTGCAATGCCGCCCAAGCCGCACAGATCCTCTCGGGCCTCAAGGCGCTCGGGGTGGGCATCTCGGTGGACGACTTCGGCACCGGCCACTCCTCGCTGGCCTACCTGCGCCGCTTCCCGCTCGATCAGCTGAAGATCGACCGCAGCTTCGTGCACGACGCCGCGCAGGACGGGGACAGTGCCGCGATCGTCCGTGGCATCATCGCCCTGGCACGCAGCCTGCGGTTGCAGACCGTCGCGGAGGGCGTCGAAACGGCAGAACAGGCCCGATTCCTGAAGGACGCTGGATGCGACCTCCTGCAGGGCTATTACTTCAACCGCCCGCTCGAATCCGAAGCGCTGGCCCGCCTGCTCGCCACCTGAATTCCCCCGGAGACTCCAAGCATGCACACCCTCACCGTGCGCGACCACCCGGTCGCCTACGACGCGTTCGGGCCGAACGCAGCCCACCCGCTCCTCCTCCTCCACGGCGCGGGCCACGATCGCGGCATCTGGCAGGACGTCGCCGAGCGCCTGGCCCAGGCGGGCAGACGCGTGATCACCCCCGACCTGCCTGCCCACGGCGACTCCGGGGGCGATGCGTGCCCGAGCATCGACGCCATGGCAGACTGGGTGCTCGCCTTTGCCGATGCTCTCGGACTGAATGTTTTCGACCTGGGCGGGCACAGCATGGGCTCGCTGGTCGCACTCGCAGCGGCCGACGCCGCCCCGGGCCGGGTCGGCCACCTGATTTTGATCGGTAGCCTGGCGCCAATGCCGGTCGCGCCCTTCGTGCTCGATGCGGCACGCAATGACCCGCCGCAAGCCCACGCGCTGATCAACAAGTTCTCCTTCGCCCCCGCCGAACGGATCGGCGACGCCCGGCGCCAAGCGCTGGAAACCGCAAACCTGGCGCGCCTGCAGCGCAACGGTGCGGCCGTGCTCGCCTCCGACCTCGGGGCGTGCGACGCCTGGCAGGACGGCCTTGCTGCGGCGCGACGGCGCGTCGGCCGCAGCCTGCTGGTGTGCGGAGAAGTCGATCGCATGACGCCGGCGAAGGCAGTCGCGCCCCTCCTCGAGGCCCTGCAAGCGACCGGCGACGCGCACCTGGTGGTGCTGCCGGGATGCGGGCACGGCATGCTCGAAGAGGATCCCGCCGCCGTGGTTCAGGCCCTGCTGGCGGGCTGATCGTCCAGCGTCAGCATCACCGGCTGGTGGTCCGAAGCCGCCGTCCCGGCCACCACCGCGAGCGCACGCACGCGAGCAGCGAGGTCCGTGGTGACGAAGAAGAAGTCGCAACAGTAGGCACGATCGGGCCATTCCGCGCCATGCAGGCCCACCGTGGGCGCATGGAGCGTCCGGCCATGGACGAGCGGCCAGGCATCCAGCCAGCTTGCACGCGTGCCGCCCCATTCCGGGCTCGCCAGCGGCGCCTGAAGTGCCCGATGCTCCACCGAACCCGGCTCGCAGTTGAAGTCCCCGCACAGCACGGCGGCCGCCGGCCGGGGCGGTGCCGCGAACGAGGGATTCGATTCCTTCACCGCGGGCGGGCGCGCGGCCAGGTCAGCGGCTTCGGCCTGCAGGGCGCGCAAGGCTTCGACCTGCGCACGCCGTTGCGTGGTCGAGTAATACTCGAGGTGCGTGGTCAGCACGCGTAGTGGCCCCCAGGGCGCCTGCACCACCGCCTCCACGCAAACCCGCTGCATGGCCGGGTACTCCGGATCAGCCGGTGAGGGCAGCAGATGCCGGAAGATCTGTCCCACGGGCAGGCGTGACAGCAGCAGATTGCCGAAGCGTGCACGCCCCCCCTCGCCATCCGGCAGATCGATCCCCGCCCCGTACACCGGCTCGTACTCGGGAAAGGCCGCGGCAAGCAGCGCCGGCGCATCCTCGCGCGCACCGCCCGCCAGCCCCGGAAAATTGCTCGCCACCTCCTGCAGGCAGATCACGTCGAAGGCGCCCGCCGCGCGGATCGCCGCTGCGGTGCGCGCGAGGTCCACCCGCCCATCGGCCCCCCTGCCCCACTGTATGTTCCAGCTCAACAGCCTCATCGCCACCGCTCACTCCCCCACGCTTTCATGCCGCGTTAAAGATACCCTTCAACAGGCCGATAAGAATATCGACGTACATTCATGCTCGCCCCCCCCTCCCGACGCAGACCCTTCCACGGCACCCCGAATGTTCAATAGCAAACTGAAGAAGACCGTCGACGAGCAGGCTGCTCGGATCGTGCACCAGCAGGCGCTCATCGACGCAATCGACCGCTCGACTGCGCGCATCGAGTTCTCGCCCGGTGGAATCGTGACCGCAGTCAACGACCCCTTCCTCGCCGCGATGAAGTATCGCCGCGAGCAGGTCATCGGCCAGCACCACCGCCTGTTCTGCAGCCAGGCCGTGGCGTCCGCACCGGAGTATGCCGAGCACTGGCGAAGGCTGCGCAACGGCGAGCCGGTGTCCGGCCGCTTCCTGCGCCAGGACGCCGCAGGCAACCCGGTCTGGCTGGAAGCCACCTACAACCCTGTGCTCGGGCCGCAGCGCGAGGTCGTGAGCGTCGTCAAGCTCGCCACCGACGTCACCACCCGGGTGCAGGAAGGCGCCGAACGACGCGCCATCCTCGACGCCATCGAGCGCTCGATGGCCATGATCGAGTTCGACCTGGAAGGCAACATCCTCGGCGCCAACGAGAACTTCCTGCGCGTGATGGGCTACGCGCGCAAGGAGGTCGTCGGCCGCCATCACCGCATCTTCTGCACCGCCGAGCACGTGGACTCGCCCGACTACGCCCGCTTCTGGGAACGTTTGCGCCAGGGGCACTACGCCGCCGGCCGCTTCCAGCGCATCGCCCACGGCGGCCGGAACGTATGGCTCGAGGCGAACTACAACCCGGTGGTCGGCGCCGACGGCAAACCCTGCAAGGTCATCAAGCTCGCTTCCGACATCACCGCCCGCATCGAAGCGCTGGAGGAGGAAGTGAACAAGGCCACCGAGGCGCTGCGAATCGCTCGCGAGAGTGCCCACCTCGCCGACAGCGGCGCAAACGTCATCACCCGCGCCACCGCACAGATGAGCACCATCGCCACCAGCGCCGAGGGGGCAGCGCGGACCATCGGCGAGCTCGGAGAGGAGACCGCCCAGATCACCTCCATCGTCAACACCATCCGCGAGATCGCCGACCAGACCAACCTGCTCGCGCTGAACGCCGCAATCGAGGCTGCCCGCGCCGGCGAGCACGGGCGGGGCTTCGCCGTGGTCGCCGACGAAGTGCGCAAGCTCGCCGAGCGCACCTCGAGCGCGACCACCGAGATCACCGGCATGATCACCATGGTGCAGGATGGAACCCGGCAGGCGATCAGCCGTGTCAACGAGATGCACGCGAGCGCCACCTCGAGCGCCGGCCTGGCCGGCGAGGCCGGCGACGTCATCGCCGGCATCCGCAAGGGCGCGATGGAGGTGGTGAGCGCGGTCGAGGGGTTCTCCGAGCTGTTGCAGCGCTAAGCCCAGGCCCGGAGGCCCGCGCCCAAAACACCAAGACGGGCGCACACCTCCCGGCGCAGCAGCATCCGAGCCCTTGCGCCCGAGCTTGACGCGCACGCCATAAAGGGCGAATTTTGTGCGGATGCCGCCACTGATCCGTTTCTTCCTCGCCGCGCTGGCGCTTGCTGCAAGCGCACTTTCCAGCGCCACCTCCCCGGGCAAACCGGTGCGCGTCGGCGTCCTGGCCTTCCTGGGGGCGGACGCGGCAGTGGAAGAATGGACGCCGGTCCTGCGCCGGCTGCAAGCGACCTTGCCGGGCTTCACGCCCGAGTTGCACCAGCTCGACCACGCGGGACTGCGCGAAGCCGCGCAGCGGGGCGAGCTCGACTTCGTCATCACGAACCCGGGCCACTACGTCGAACTAGAGGCCTCGCTCGGGGCAAGCCGCATCCTCACCCTGGACGTCGGCGGCGAGCGCCCGCCGCAGCGCGCGCTCGGCTCGGCGGTGATCGTGCCCCAAGCCAGCACGCTGCAAGGCCTGGAGGATCTGCGCGGGCGCCGGCTCGCAATCGTCGGACGCGGCGGCTTCGGTGGATATCAGCTGGTATGGGGCGAGCTCGATGCGCTCGGCATCGAACCCGAAGTGGATCTGGCCGCACTGCATGAAGTCGGCTTCCCGATGGGCGGCGTGGTCGACGCGATCGACGCCGGCCTGGCGGATGCAGGCGTACTGCGAAGCTGCCTGCTGGAGCAGCACCCCGACTGGGCAGCGCGCTTCCGCGTGCTCTCACCGCGCGACGAAGCGGGCTTCCCGTGTGCGACCTCGACGCCGCTCTACCCAGACTGGCCGCTCGCCGCGCTGCGCCATACCCCGCCCGAGCTGTCGCGCACGGTCGCCATTGCGCTGCTGGGCATGCGCGCCGAGCGAGACGGCCTCGCCTGGTCGGTACCGGCCGATTACCAGTCGGTACACGCGCTCTTTCGCCGCCTCGAGATCGGCCCCTACGCCTACCTTCGCGCGCCCACGCTGATGGTGCTGGCCGAACGCTACTGGCCCTGGGTGGGCGGTTTCGCGCTGCTGATCCTGGGCTGGATTCTGTACACGGTGCGGGTCGAATATCTCGTCCAGACACGTACCGCCGCACTGCGCGATGCACTCGCTGCACGCGAGGCGATGGAAGCGCGCATGCGCGGCGCACAGGAGCAGGCCGAACACCTGTCGCGCCTCTCGGTGTTGGGCGAGCTCTCGGGCACGCTCGCGCACGAACTCAACCAGCCGCTGGCCGCGATCGCCAACTACGCCAACAGCCTGGTGCGCCGCGCCGACAACCAGCGCCTGACCGAAGCCGCGGTGCGCGAGGCCGCGGGCGAGATCGCCGGCCAGGCCGAGCGCGCCGCCGGCATCCTCGGCCGCATCCGCACCTTCGCACGCAAGCGCACCGCAAGCCGCGAGGAGGTGGCCCCGCGCGAGCTGGTCGACGAGGCCGTCACCCTTTTCCGTGGCATGCTCGCGCACGCGCCGCCGGTCGCGGTCGACGACGCCCTGCCACCCGGCCTGCACATCGAGGTGGATCGCCTGCAGATCCAGCAGGTGCTGCTCAACCTGCTCAAGAACGCCTGGGACGCCAGCCGCGGGCTGCCGGCCGAGCGCCAGCGCATCGACATCCGGCTCGAGACGGCTGCGGGCAGCCTGCACATCCGGGTGCGCGACTACGGCAGCGGGCTGGACGAGACTGCGCGCGCGCAGCTGTTCGAATCCTTCTTCACCACCAAGGCCGACGGTCTGGGACTGGGCCTGTCGATCTGCCGCAGCATCGCCGAGGCGCACGGCGGGCGGCTCGCGGTGGCGACCAGCGACACCGCGACAGACACCGCGCCCGACGCCCCCCCGCACGACCCTGCCAACGCATCCGCGGACACGGCCCTGGGCGCCGTCGGCGCGACCTTCATCCTCAGCCTTCCGCTCTCCCCGTCCGCGCATGGAGCGGCGTCCATCGAGGCCCCCAGCGCATAAGATCCGACCATGACCGTACCCGAAGACCTCCTGATCCACGTCATCGACGACGACGACGCTTTTCGCCGCTCGCTGGTGTTCCTGCTCGAGTCCATGGGCTGGACCGTAGCCAGCCATGCGTCGGCAGAGGACTTTCTCGCCGCAACACCCGAACCCGGCGCCACCGCCTGCCTGGTGCTCGACATCCGCATGCCGATGATGAGCGGGCTGGAACTGCAGCAGCAGCTGCGCCAGCGCGGCTGGCAGGCACCGATCGTGTTCATCACCGGCCATGGCGACGTCGAGCTGGCGGTGCAGGCGATGAAGAACGGCGCCTGCGACTTCCTGGAGAAACCGTTCAAGGATCAGGCGCTGATCGACGCCGTCGGGCGCGCGGTCAAGCTCGGCTGCGAGGCGCGCGAGCAGATGGCACGCGCAGAGGAGGCGAAGTCCCTGCTCGAACGCCTTTCACCGCGTGAAATGGAAGTGGCGCGATTGGTCGCGCTGGGCTTGCCCAACAAGCTGGTCGGACGTGAACTCGACATCAGCGAAAAGACAGTGCATGTGCACCGTCATCACGTCATGGAGAAGACCGGGGTCGGCAGCGCCGCCGAGCTCGCGCGCCTGATGCTGCGCGCGAACCCGGCGGCGCTGGACTGAAGGCGCTCACACCCGCTCGAGCCGCGCCGGCAGGCCCTGGCGCACTGCGGTCCCGGACACCGAATCGACCCAGATGACCTTGTCGCCACGGGTCGGGTCGGTGAGTCCGAGGTCGTTGAGGTTGATGCCGGCGCGCAAGTCCGGGCGATCGGGCTGCATCTGATCGCCGAGGCGGTGCGCACGCGCGCCCAGCTCGCGGTGGCCGTAGCCGTGCTCGATCGCCATCACGCCCTGCATCACGCCCTCATGCACGATCACGGTGCACTCGGCCGCGCCGCCCGGGGTGCGGATGCGCGCAGTGTCGCCGGTGGCAAGACCGAGCTTTCCGGCGTCGGCCGGATGCACGATCACCGGGTTGTCCGGATGCAGGCCGGTGATGCGGGTGGCGATGCTGTAGGAGTTCTGCAGCGCAGACTTGTAGCTCACCACCTGCAGCGGCCAGTCGGCTTCGGTGTGGATCTCGCGCATCGGCGTGCCGTCGAAGAAGGACGGCGGCATCCAGGTCGCGCAGCCGCTGCTGCGCTGGCCGGTCATGGTGTTGCGCGCGGTGCCGATGAGCTCGTTCCACACCCACAGCGGCTTGTTGAAGCGGTTGGTCTGCCACTCGGGGTGCGCGGCATCCTGCGCCTCGCCAGCGCCCTGGTAGCGCCCGCCGCGGGTGAAGATCATCGCCGCCTTGCGCCACTCCTCGGGCTTCAGCGTAGCCTCCATCAGCGGACGGATGCGCTCGACCCCGGTGAGTGCCATGTCCTCGTCGGTGGCGTCACCCACCGGCGCCTTGCCAGCGAAGGCGATGTTGGCCGCGCCACGCAGATACCAGTCTTCGGCGCGATCGAGCGGGTAGCGCTTGCCGTCCATGTCGGCGATCGCGTCGGCGCCGAAGCCGGGCAGGCCCATGGCCTTGGCGAGCGCGATGTAGAAGGTCTCCATGCCGATGCGCTGGCCATCGGCGGTGGTCGCGGCCTTGGGCTCGACCACCGGCCAGCGCGCGGTCGTGGCCTTGGTAGGGATGCCCGCCCACGGCGCCGGGAAGCCCCAGCTCTCGTACATGATCGAGTCGGGCACGATGTAGTCGGCGAAGGCGTTGCTCTCGTTGATCAGCGGGTCGACCGCGATGATGAGCGGCAGCTTCTTCGGATCCTTGAGGCCGTCCTCGATCAGCGGGCGGATGCCGGGGATGCCGTAGAGCGGGTTGCAGCTCCACAGCACCAGCGCCTTGAGCGTGTAGGGGTAGCCGCGCAGCGCGCCGGTGAACCACTCGGTGCCGAGGCCCGGCGCGTTGGGGAACCAGGCGTCGGTGGCCGGATAGGGCTTGCCCTCGGCCTGGCGGCGCTTGAACTCGCTCGAGCGCTCGTAGGGCACGTTGCGCCCGATCGGCGTGCCAGCGGGCTTGACCTGGCCGGGGAAGCCGGCGAGGTCGTAGCGCGGGCCGGCGCCGTTGTCCTTGAAACCACCGCCATTGACGATGAAGCCCCCCTTCCAGTTGAGGTTGCCGATCAGCGCGTTGAGCGTGACCACCGCATAGGCGTTATTGAAGCCGTTGCCGGCCATCATGCCGCCATGCGCCACCGCGCTCGCCTTGCGGCCGTGGCGGGTGAACTCCTCGGCCAGCCCGGCGATGACTGCTTCCGGAATACCGCAGGCAGCGGAATACTCCGCCAGCGCGAAGCGGCGCGCAGATTCGCGCAGCAGCTCGAAGGGCGTCTTCACCGTCACCGGCTTGCCGCCGAGCTCGATCACCCGCGTGGCTTCGAGCACGGCCGGCACCATTGCGGTCTCAGCCGCGACCAGTTCGCCGCTGGCGGTGGCGATCACATACGGGTCGGTGTCCTTGTACCTGTCCTCGGCGGCGACTTCCATGCCGATGTCCGAGCCGCGCACGAAGCGGCCCTGGCGCGGATGCCCTTCCTCGGCGATCACCAGCCAGCCGGCGTTGGTGAAGGACGGCTCGCCGGCGGTTTGCGCGGCCTTGAGGTTGGGCCACGCGAGGTAGGCGGCATTGACCTTATCGTTGTCGAACATCCAGCGCATCATGCCCATCACCAGCGCGCCGTCGGAACCCGGGCGGATCGGCACCCAGCGCCCATGATCAGCGGCGGCAAGGTTGTTCGAATTGTTCAGCACCGGATCGACCACCACGTAGTCCAGCCGCCCCGCGGCGCGGCCCTTGGCGAGCTTGGAACCGAAGATCTTGAACGGGTTGCCGGCGTTGCCCGGCGCGGTACCGATGAAAAGCACGAACTCGGCGTTCGACAGATCGGGCTTGGCGTGCGGCATCTTCTTGAGATCGCCGAACAGCGCGCCCGAGCCGGAGCGGTAGGCGCCGCCACAGTACGAGCCGTGGCCGACGTGATTGAGCGTGCCGAAGGACTGGTTCCAGAAGCGGCGGCTGAAGTTTTCGCGGCCGTCATTGACGCTGGTGAGCACGCCCACCTGATTCACCCGCTTGCCGAGCTCGGGCGCCTCGGGGTCGATCGGGGTCTCGAGGTCGCGCAGCGCGGCCAGGCCCTCGACGTGGCCCTCGCCGAACAGGTCGCCGCCCTCGACCACCTCCTTCACCAATTGCTCGAAGGAGATCGGCTGCCACTGGCCTGCGTTGCGCGGACCGACGCGCTTCAGCGGCGTCAGCACACGGAAGGGCGAGTTCATCTGGTCCATCGCCGCATTGCCGCGCCCGCAGGCGGTCGAGCGCCCGGCCAGGCCCTGGTCCTGGAAGCGCGACAGGGCGATCAGGCTCTCCTTCACCGACACCTTCATCGGCAGGTGGGGCTCGGTCGACAGCGGGCTGTAGGGGTTGCCGACCACGCGGATGACCTGGCCGCTGGTCTTGTCCACCCGCACGCGCACGCCACACTGCGTGGTGCAGCCGAGGCAGGCGGTGTAGCTGACCTGCTGATTGGGGTTGGGGGTGAATTCGCCGGTCACCGGATCGACGCTGTATTCCGGTTCGGCCGAGCGGCCGTGGATGTGGCGGCCTTCGGCGATCTTCTTGTCCTCGGGGCCGGTGAAGTTGGACACCATGCGGCCCAGGGTCTGCGAGAAGCCGGCGGCAAAGGCGGCCAGGCCACCGGCGGCGATGATTTCACGACGTTCGATTTTCATGATGCTTCTCCTTGGTCGCGGGCGCTCAGGCGCCGGCCTTGTCGGGGGAACCGGCCGCGAGGCGATCGAGCGGCAGCAAGGTGGTGATGAGGACGAAGAGGAAGACCCACAGCCCGGCGGTGCCGACGATGCCCATCAGGCCCTCGGGGCCGAGCGGGAGCGAATAGCTGTAGTAGCCGGCGCCGGTCTTGGGCACTTCCTGGCCGCCGATGAAGATGGACCAGCGCATCATCCACGCCGAATGCAGGGCGAGCAGGCCGATCAGCAGTCCCGAGCCCGGCCACTTCCACGCCAGCACCAGGGTGAGCACGGTGGCAGCCACTGCCCACGCCGCGGAGAGCTGCCAGTTGGCCGAGGGGCCGACTTCGGCCAGGGCCTGGGCATGGACCGGCGAGATCCCGCTCAGGCCCAGCGCCAGCCACAGCGCCCCCACCGCCAGCGCCGCCACCTGGCTCGCGGCCAGCACGCCGGCCATGCGACGGTTCGCGGTCGCGTCACGCGGGCCGAAACGGTTGAACAGCAGGGCCAGGCCCACGGCACCGGCAAAGGCGGTGACGGCGAACTGCAGCGGCAGCAGCGGCGTATTCCACAGCGGACGGGCCTGCACCACCGCGACCTCGGCGCCGGTATAGAGCGCGACCAGCACGGCGCCGAGGCCGGCGAGCAGGGCCGCGGCCTTCAACGCGCCACGGCTTTCGTGGCCGCCGTAGGCGAGCACGCCCGCCAGCCCGGCCAGCTTGCCGCCGCTCGCGGCGTGGCGCGCCAGCTCCGGGCGCAAGGCCAGCCAGGCGTACACCATCAGGCCACCAAGATACACCGGGATGAAAAACGCCCCCCAGGACATCCACGAGGTCGGGGTGAAGTACGCATAGAAGTGCCAGAAGCGGCCCGGCTGGTGCAGGTCGGCGAGCAGCGCCACCGGCGCGGCCAGGCCGCACACCAGCGCGCCGAGCAGCGCCAGGCGCGAGATGCCCGCCCAGCCCGGACGGCGGAAGACGATGCCCGGCAGCGACAGCAGAAAAGCGCCATAGGACAGGCCGATGAGGAAGAAGTACTGCACCGCCCACGGCAGCCACGCGACTTCGCGCGCAACGTTGATGGTTTCGACGATGTTCGGGTTCATGTTCGATCTCCTCGCGTGCAGGTCAGCCGTGGGCCGTGGAATGCAGGTTGCGGGGCTTCCACAGCGTGCCCTGGCCCTCGACCTTGCCGGTGAAGCGCTCGTCCAGGCCGATGTAGAACACCCGCGGCGCGGTCTCGAGCTCGGGCTTGAGGACCTTGAGCTGCGGCTGCGCTTCCTTGAGCCGGCGGGCGAGCTCGCCCTCGGCGTCGTTGACGTCGCCGAAGATGCGCGCGCCGCCGACGCAGGTTTCGACACAGGCGGGCAGCAGGCCGGCATCCACGCGGTGGGCGCAGAAGGTGCACTTGTCGGCCTTGTTGGTCTCGTGGTTGATGAAGCGCGCGTCGTAGGGGCAGGCCTGCACGCAGTAGGCGCAGCCCACGCAGCGGTCGCCATCGACCGCGACGATGCCGTCCTCGCGCTTGTAGGTGGCGCTCACCGGGCACACCGGGATGCACGGCGGGTTGTCGCAGTGGTTGCACAGGCGCGGCAGCACGTAGGTGCCGGCGGGCTGGGCGCTGTCGGTGAGCTTGACGCTGTAGGTCGACACCACGGTGCGGAAGCTGCCCTCGGGCACCGCGTTTTCCTGGATGCAGGACACCGTGCAGGCCTGGCAGCCGATGCACTTGCGCACGTCGATCAACATCGCCCACTGCTGCTTGCCGGTGGCGGCGATCGCTGGCGCCGGCGCCATCGCCGCGGCGGCCGTGACGACGGGCACGCCGCGCAGGAAGTTGCGGCGCGAGACCGAGACCGGTGCCGGGCCGGCACAGGCAGCGGGATTGGGGGACGGGAAAGCCTTGTTCATTGAAGTACTCCACGAGCCATTGGCGTGGGTGCCACTCTAGGCTTTCGATACCCCTACAGAAATTGGGGAGATGAGGCAGGGGGCTAGATGGTTTTACCTATTGTGCCGACCGCCGCCCGCAATGCCGGCGTAGCCGCGGGAGGGGCATAATCGGCCAGGTTTTCCCTCGAGAGCGCGCAACGATGCCTACCCACCCCGGGCACGGTCCCGACCAAGAGTCCGAAGAGCACCCCGCCCACCATCAGCATGGCGGCGTTCATGACGGTCACAGCCATGGACCGCAAGGCCACCACCACCACGACCACTCGGCAAGCCGCTTCCTGCCACTGGCACTCGCACTCACGCTGGGCTTTGCAGCGGTCGAGGCCGTCGCGGGATGGTGGTCGGGCTCGCTCGCGCTGTTGGGCGACGCGGGGCACATGCTCACCGACGCGATGTCGCTCGGGCTGGCCGCGCTCGCCGCGCGCGTCGCCCTGCGCGCGCCGAGCGTGCGCCATTCCTACGGCCTGCGCCGGGTGGAGGCGCTCGCTGCGCTGGTCAACGCGTTCTTCATGCTCGCTGTGGTTGGCGGCCTGGTATGGCATGCGGTCGAGCGCCTGCTGACACCGCGCGCGGTGGCGGGCGAGGCAGTGATCCTGGTGGCGATCGGCGGGCTGGTGCTGAACCTCGTCGTGGCCTGGCTGCTCACCCGCGGCGAAGGCGACTTGAACACCCGCGGCGCGCTGCTCCATGTCGTAGGCGATCTGCTCGGCTCCGTCGCCGCGCTCGCTTCGGGCATCGTGATCCTCTACACCGGCTGGACCCCGATCGACCCGCTACTGACCATGCTGATCTGCGGTCTGATCCTGTTTTCCACGCTGTCCCTGCTGCGCCAGGTGCTCAACACGCTGCTCGAAGGCGTTCCCGAGCGGCTGTCGCTGCCCGAGGTCGGGCAGGCGATGGCAGCCGTGCCGCGGGTGCGCTCGGTGCACGACCTGCACATCTGGAGCCTGGACTCGCACCGCACCGCGCTCTCCGCGCACGTCGTGCTCGACGCCGCCGTACATTGGCCCGAGGCACTTGCGGCCCTGCAGACCTTGCTGCGCGAGCGCTTCAGCATCGAACACGTCACGCTCCAACCCGAACTACCCCCTGCATACCCCTTGCTTTTCGTGCCGCGCGCTGCCTCCGAAACCCGCATGAATACTGGGTTTTCGAGCAAATAGCCCCTCTTCAAGAGCTACTAGATCTAGTGCGTGCAAAACATTGAAAACACAAGTAAAACGTATAACTCATTGTTTATGAACGTTTTTATTTTTTTGCACTACTCACGCTTACGCGCTATTCTTTCGTCCGTTTCCACGCCTACCAAGGACGAAGAAGAAGACCATGAGCGAGACCACCAGCACCTCCACACCGCAAGGCGCCAAGCCCACCGCAGCCAACCTGCCGATGCAGGAGATCTCGGGCGAGGTCCTCGTCGAGAAATACGCCAAGGGTGACGAACAGACCGTCGCCGAAGTGCGCCGCCGCGTCGCGCGCGCGCTCGCCACGATCGAGTCCGAGGACAAGCGCGTCCACTGGGAGGCAAAGTTCCTCGAAGCGCAGGAAAAGGGTTTCGTGCCCGCCGGCCGCATCAACAGCGCCGCGGGCACCACGCTGGCCGCCACGCTGATCAACTGCTTCGTGCAGCCGGTGGGCGACTCGGTGACCGAGGCCGTCGATGGCCGCCCCGGCATCTACACCGCGCTGGCCCAGGCCGCCGAGACCATGCGCCGCGGTGGCGGCGTCGGCTACGATTTCTCGTCGATCCGCCCGAAGGGCGCGCTGGTGAAGGGCACGGCGTCGAACGCCTCCGGCCCGGTGTCCTACATGCGCGTGTTCGACCGCTCGTGCGAGACGGTGGAATCCGCCGGTGCCCGCCGCGGCGCGCAGATGGGCGTGCTGCGCTGCGACCATCCGGACATCGAGGAATTCATCCACGCCAAGGACGAAGGCGACCTCACCAACTTCAACATCTCGGTTGGCGTGACCGACCCCTTCATGCAGGCGGTCGAGGCCGATGGCTTCGTCGAGCTCGCGCACAAGGCCGAGCCCACCGAAGAACTGAAGCAGGCCGGCGCCTACCAGCGCGACGACGGCATGTGGGTGTACCGCAAGGTGCGCGCGCGCGATCTGTGGGACCAGATCATGCGCTCGACCTACGACCACGCCGAGCCGGGCATCCTGTTCCTCGACCGCATGAACGCGGACAACAACCTGTACTACTGCGAGACCATCGAGGCCACCAACCCCTGCGCCGAACAGCCGCTACCGCCCTACGGTTGCTGCTGCCTGGGCTCGATCAACCTGACGCCCTTCGTCAAGAACCCGTTCAGCGACAAGGCCGAGTTCGACTACGCCGGCTTCGGCAAGGTGGTCGACGTCTCCATCCGCATGCTCGACAACGTGCTCGAAGCCACCCACTGGCCGCTCGCGCAGCAGCACGCCGAGGCGCAGTCCAAGCGCCGCGTGGGTCTGGGCTTCACCGGGCTGGGTGACGCGCTGATCATGCTTGGCCTGCGCTATGACACGACCGAGGCCCGCGAGGAAGCACGCAAGATCTCCGAGTTCATGCGCAACCGCGCCTACCTGGCCTCGTCCGATCTGGCCAAGGAGCGCGGCGCCTTCCCGCTGTTCAACGCCGACCTGTACCTGTCGGGCGGCAACTTCGCCTCGCGCCTGCCCGCCGACGTGAAGGACAAGATCCGCAAGCAGGGCATCCGCAACTCGCACCTGCTGTCGATCGCGCCCACCGGCACCATCAGCCTGGCCTTCGCCGACAACGCCTCGAACGGCATCGAGCCGCCGTTCTCCTACACCTACACCCGCCGCAAGCGCATGGCCGACGGCACCTTCAAGGAGTATGCGGTCGAGGACTACGCCTGGCGCCTGTACAAGCACCTCGGCGGCAACGTCGACAAGCTGCCGGAATCCTTCGTCACCGCGCTGGAGATCTCCGCGCAGGCGCACAAGGACATGGTCGCCGCGGTCGCGCCCTACATCGATACGTCCATCTCCAAGACGGTGAACGTGCCCGAGGACTACCCCTACGCCGAGTTCGAGGACCTCTACCTCACCGCGTGGAAGGCCGGCTTGAAGGGTCTCGCCACCTATCGCCCCAACAACGTGCTCGGTTCGGTGCTGTCGGTCACCCCGACCGCCGAGCAGAAGCAGCCGCACGACGTCGAGATCGCCGACGCCAACAAGCGCCTGTCGATCAAGAACCTGCCCGCCCCGGTGCTCTCCAGCCTGCGCTGGCCCGGCCGTCCCGACCTGCCCGACGGCAACCTGGCCTGGACCTACATGCTCAACACCCCGACCGGCGGCTTCGCGCTGTTCGTCGGCCAGGTGGGCAACAACGGCGGCAGCTTCCCGTTCGAAGTGTGGGTGAACGGTGCCGACCAGCCGCGCGGCCTGGGTGCGGTGGCCAAGACCCTGTCGATGGACATGCGCGCCAACGACCGCGGCTGGCTCAAGCTCAAGCTCGACACGCTGGCCCGCACCGTCGGCGAGCGTTCGTTCGAGATGCCCTTCCCGCCGCACGGCGAGAAGAAGCTGGTGCCCGGCGTGGTGTCGGCCTTCGCCCAGGCGGTGAACTACCGCTGCGAAAAGCTCGGCGTATTCGACAAGGAAGACGAGAGCAACGGCGTGCTCGACACCCTGTTCAGCCTCGAGGAGCCCAAGACCGGCACCGACGGCACCCTGTCGTGGACGGTGGACATCTACAACCCGGCCACGGGTGAAGACTTCGTCCTCGGCCTGAAGGAGATCACCCTGCCGGACGGCGTCACCCGCCCGTACTCGGTGTGGCTGTCGGGCAACTACCCGCGCGCCCTGGACGGCCTGACCCGCATCCTGTCGCTCGACATGCGTGTCATGGACCCGGCCTGGATCGGCATGAAGCTGCGCAAACTGCTCGACTACCCCGAGCCGCTGGGCGACTTCATGGCCTTCGTGCCCGGTACCCGCCGCCAGCAGAACTGGCCCAGCACGGTCGCCTACCTGGCACAGCTCATCATCCACCGCTACGCCATGCTCGGCGTGCTCGACGAGCGCGGCTACCCGACGCGCGAGATGGGCATCCTCGAGTCGCCGCGCGACGAAAGCGAGCCCAAGCTGATGCAGGGCGCGCTGTGCAGCGAGTGCGGCAACCACACGGTGATCCGCAAGGACGGCTGCGACTTCTGCACCGCCTGCGGCGCGGTCGGCACCTGCGGTTGAGCACGCGTGCGGCAGAGGCGGACACCGGGGCTTCATAGCCTATAATCGCGGCTGTCCGAACGAGATCGTGCAGGTGCGGGCCACTCAAGCGGCCCGCACCTGTCTGAGCCCCCATGCCCACCTGCCCACGCTGCGACGGCACCGATTGTCGCGAATCTCCCTGGCAATCCGAAGACGAGAAGCGCGCCCACAAGGGCGAGCGCGCCTGGCGCTGCATGTCCTGCGTGCACCGCTTCCACGCGCCGGCACGCCGCAGCCTGCTGGTGGAGAATGCGCTCGTCGCCACCATTGGCGGCTCGACGCTGCTGCTCGTGATCGCGGTCGTGGTGATCATGATCGTCTGGAAGAGCTGACCGGACCGCCGGCATGAGCACCTCCGTCTGCTGCCCGTCCTGCACCGCGGCTGCGTGCCGCAAATCCCGCTGGCGCTCGCACGAGGAGCGCGCCGCCCATCCGGGCATGCACCCATTCCGCTGCCCGGCCTGCGGTGACCGCTTCCTCGCGCCCGTGCACCCGCAGGGGAGCGGACGACGCTGGCCGATGTGGGCTGCTGTGGGCGCTGCCGCCGCGGTCGCAGCCATCCTCGCGGCCACCGTGATCATCGCATTCGACGAGGACGCCCCGCCCGCGGTCGACACAGCAACGACCTCGACCTCCACCCGCGCCGCGGCCGAGGACGGCGACGTCGAGGCGCAGTTCCGCCTCGGCCGCGCCCTGCTCGCCGAGGCCGGCAGTGACGCCAGAAAGGGCGAGGAAGCCGGCAACTGGCTCAAGCGTGCGGCAGGTGCCGGTCACACCGGCGCGATGGTGCTGCTCGGCAAGCGCTACCGCAGCGGCATCGGCACGCCGCAGAACTTCGAGCTCGCCGCGCGTTGGCTCGGCGAGGCGGCGCGCGCAGGCGATCCCGAGGGCATGGTCGAGTTCGGCCGCCTGTACCGCAGCGGCATCGGCGTGGAACCCGATGCGGTCGAAGCCTATGTCTGGTTCAATCGCGCCGCTGCCGCCATGAACATGGAGGGCGTGCACGAACGCGACAGCGTCGCCCTGAAGCTGAACCCGGAAGACCTGCGCCGCGCCCAGGCGCTGTCGATCGACGAAGCCGAACTCGCCCCCGCCATGGCCGAGCCCGGCACTGCAGCGCCCGCAGAACCCGTCGCACCGGCGGCAGGCGACTGAGCGCGCTCACAACATCCCCCCGCCACCAACCCGTGCCCAACCAGCCCACCCCATCTCCCCTGCCGCACCTCCCTTCCGATGCACCGCGACTGCAGTTGCGCGGCATCGGCAAGGTCTATCCGGGGGTGGTGGCCAACGAGGGGGTCGACCTCGCGGTGCAACCAGGTGAGATCCGCGCGGTGCTGGGTGAGAACGGTGCGGGCAAGTCGACACTGATGAAGATCATCTACGGCGTCACCCGCCCGAGCGCAGGCCACCTGTTCTGGGAGGGGACGGAGGTGCATGTCGAGAACCCGGCGCATGCGCGCAGCCTGGGTATCGGCATGGTATTCCAGCATTTCTCGCTGTTCGAGACCCTGACCGTGGTCGAGAATGTGGCGCTGGCCCTGCCCGGCAACCCGGCGCTGGACGAACTGGCGCAGCGCATCACGGAGGTTTCCGAGCGCTATGGCCTGCCGGTGGATCCGCGCCGTCGTGTGCACGCACTCTCGGTGGGCGAGCGCCAGCGCGTCGAAATCATCCGCTGCCTGTTGCAGAACCCACGCCTGCTGATCATGGACGAGCCCACCTCGGTGCTCACCCCACAGGCGGTGCGCAAGCTTTTTGCAACCTTGCGCCAGCTCTCGGCCGAGGGTTGCTCCATCCTCTACATCAGCCACAAGCTCGACGAGATTCAGGAACTCTGCCACACGGCCACCGTGCTGCGCGGCGGCAAGGTCACCGGCGAGTGCATCCCGGCGCAGGAAACGCCGCAGTCGATGGCGCGCATGATGATCGGCAAGGATCTCCCGCACTGCGTGCATGGCGCGGCACGCACCGACGGCGAACTGCGCCTGCGCCTGGCCGGCCTGTCACATGCCAGCGAGGACCCGTTCGGCACCGACCTCGAGGACATCCACCTCGACGTGCGCGCCGGCGAGATCGTCGGCATCGCCGGCGTGTCGGGCAACGGCCAGCAGGAGCTGCTGCGCGCGATCTCGGGCGAGGAGGTGCTGGCGGAGAAGTTTCCCGTGCAGATCTGCGGCGTCGAAGCCGGCCGTCTGAAGCCCGCCGAGCGGCGCAGGCTGGGCCTGTGCTTCGTGCCGGAGGAGCGCCTGGGCCGCGGCGCCGTGCCCGGCATGTCGCTCGCCGACAATGCACTGCTCACCGCCGCACGAGGGCAAGGCATGCTGGCCGGCGGCTTCGTGCGCTTCGCGCGCGCGCGCGACTTCGCCCGGCAATGCATCGCGGCCTTCAACGTGAAGTGCGGCGGCCCCGACGCGGCGGCCAAGTCACTGTCGGGCGGAAACCTGCAGAAGTTCATCGTCGGGCGCGAGATCCTGCAGGCGCCCAGGCTGCTCGTGTGCGCCCAGCCTACCTGGGGCGTGGACGTGGGAGCCGCCACCTTCATCCGCCAGTCGCTGATAGACCTGCGCGACCGCGGCTGTGCGGTGCTGGTCATCTCCGAGGAGCTCGACGAGTTGTTCGAGATCTGCGACCGCATCGCCGTCATCGCCCAGGGCCGGCTGTCACCCACCCGCCCCGCAGCCACCACCACGCTCGAAGACATCGGCGTGTGGATGAGCGGCATGTGGCCCGCCGCCGACCTCGAACACCAACCCCCCGCCGGCATGCCGACGGAGCCCGCCGATGCTTGAACTCGAAGCCCGCGCCGAACCTTCACGCCTGATGTCCTGGGCCTCACCGCTGCTCGCGGTGGCACTGACCCTCGCCGGCGGCATGGTGATCTTCACCGCGCTCGGCAAGGACCCGGCCGAAGGCTTCCGCATCTTTTTCCTCAATCCCGTGAAGGATCTGTACGGCGTCTCCGAGCTGCTGCTCAAGGCCACGCCGCTGATGCTGTGCGCGATCGGCCTGGCGATCGGCTTTCGCGCCAATGTCTGGAACATCGGTGCCGAAGGCCAGTTCATGCTCGGCGCGGTGGCCGCGACCGGGGTGGCACTGTCTTTCGATGGCACCGAAAGCGCCCTGCTGCTGCCGGCGATGGTACTGGCGGGCGCGCTCGGCGGCGCGGCCTGGGCCGCGATTCCGGCGCTGCTGCGCACACGCTTCAACGCCAACGAGATCCTGGTGTCGCTGATGCTGGTGTATGTGGCACAACTCTTCGTATCCTGGCTGGTGTTCGGGCCGTGGAAGGACCCCGACGGTTTCAACTTCCCGCAGACCCGCATGTTCGGCGACGCGGCGCTGATGCCGATGATGCTCGAGGGCACCCGCCTGCACTTCGGCTTCGTGCTCGCGCTGGCGGTGCTGGTGGCCGGCTACGCCTTCATGAACCGCAGCTTCGCCGGTTTTCGCATGCGCGTGGCCGGCGAGGCGCCCGATGCGGCGCGCTACGCGGGCTTCTCGGCACAGCGCATGGTGTGGATCGGCCTGCTGCTGGGCGGGGCGGCAGCGGGGCTCGCGGGCATGGGCGAGGTTGCCGGGCCGATGGGCCAGCTTACCGACAAGGTGGGCAGCGGCTACGGCTTCGCAGCGATCATCGTCGCCTTCGTCGGCCGGCTCAACGCCTTCGGCATCCTGCTCGCCAGCCTGCTGATGGCCCTGCTCTACATCGGCGGCGAGCAGGCGCAGCAGTACCTCAACCTGCCGAGCGCGATCTCGATGGTGTTCCAGGGCATGCTGCTGTTCTTCCTGCTGGGCTCGGACGTTTTCATCCACTACCGCCTGCGGCTACGCCGCCGCGCGCCCCAGAGCGACTGAGGAGGCAACGGAAATGGATGCGAGCCTGTTCACATCGATCCTGTTCGCCACCGTGGTGGCGGGAACCCCGCTGATCATCGTCGCGCTGGGCCTGCTCGTGAATGAGAAGGCCGGTGTGCTGAACCTGGGCGCCGAGGGCATGATGGCCATGGGCGCGGTCGCCGCCTTCGCCGTCACCCACCACAGCACCAGCCCCTGGCTGGGCGTGCTGGCCGGCATGGGCGCAGGCATTGCGATGGCGCTGCTGTTCGGCGTGCTGACGCTGACCTTGATGGCCAACCAGGTCGCCTCGGGCCTCGCGCTGGCAATCTTCGGCGTGGGCCTCGCGGCTTTCGTCGGCAAACCCTATGAAGCGGTCGCGCTGCAGGCGGTGCCGCCGATCCGCATTCCCTTCATCGCCGACATCCCGCTCATCGGCGAGGCGCTCTACAACCAGCAGGCGCTGGTGTATTTCTCCTGGGCCCTGTTCTGGACGCTGCTGTGGTTCCTGCACCGCAGCCGCGCCGGGCTGGTGCTGCGCGCGGTGGGCGAATCACCCGCCTCGGCGCACGCGATCGGCTATCCGGTGATCCGCATCCGCTATCTGGCGGTACTGTTCGGCGGCGCCATGGCCGGTATCGGCGGCGCCTTCCTGTCGGTGTTCTACACGCCGATGTGGGCCGAGGGCATGGTCGCCGGGCGCGGCTGGATCGCGCTGGCGCTGGTGGTGTTCGCCACCTGGCGGCCGCTGCGAGTGGTGATCGGTGCCTACCTGTTCGGCGGCGTCATGATCACGCAGCTCTTCATCCAGGGCTCCGGGCTGCAGATCGACTTTCCGTCGCAGCTGCTGTCCTCCCTGCCCTACTGGGCGACCATCGTCGTGCTGGTGGCGATCTCGCGCAACGCCGGCACGATCCGGCTCAACTCTCCGGTGTCGCTGGGCAAGCCCTACCGCCCGGAAAGCTGACGCTGCCGAAAGCGTGAAATTTTCGGGTTGCCCCCTTCTCCGGGTGGCGTAGCATCGCGCCCGAACCTGACCGAAGAGGCTCGGCGCCTCCCCCATAATGCTCCTCGACCTGATCCGGACTACTGCCCTCCTTCTCGCCCTGTGCATGCTGCTCGGCGTCAACCAGCGTTTCTCGGCGTCGGGCAGTCTACAGGCCCAGCTCGGCGCGGGACTGATCTTCGGGCTGATCTGCGTCGCCGGCATGATGATGCCGGTGACCCTCGCACCGGGCGTGATCGTCGACCCGCGCTCGGTGGTGCTCAGCCTCGCCAGCCTGTTCGGCGGACCGTTGACCGGCGCGCTCGCGGGCCTCATCGCCGCGGGTTATCGCATCGCGCTCGGCGGGGGCGGCGCGGCGATCGGTGTTACGGTGATCGTGATCGCCGTGGCCAGCGGGCTGTTCTACCGCGGTACGCTGCGCAGCCTGGGGGCCAGCAAGGCGCCGCTCGGCCTGTTCGCGTTCGGGGTCGTCCTGCACTTCATCACCCTGCTGATGATCTCCCAGGTTCCCGGACAGAGCATGGCGAGCGTGTTCGAAGCGCTGGGCCTGCCCTATCTGCTCGTGATGGGCGCCGGCACCGCCCTGGTGGGCATGCTGCTGCTCGACATCGAACGGCGCCGCGCCACGCAGCTCGCACTGCAGAAGAGCGAGGCCCGCCTGCGCGCAATCACTGCGGCGCTGCCCGATCTGCTGTTCCTGATCGACGAGGACGGGCGCTTTCTCGAGGTCATCACGAGCAGGCACGAACTGCTCCACACGCCGGCGGCGAGCGTGATCGGAAGACGCTTCGATGAGGTGCTGCCCGAGGCGGAAGGCGCTGCGGGTCTCGCGGCGATCACACGCGCACTGGATACCGGAGAGCGCCAGACCCTGGAGTACACCCTGTCCACCGCAGCCGGCGCACGCGATTTTCGCGCCTCCATCCAGGCGCTCGACCACGCCCTGGACGGACAGCGTGCGGTGGTCGCGCTGGTGCAGGACGTCACCCAGGCGCGCGCCAGCGAAGCGGAGATTCGCAATCTCGCCTTCTACGATCCCCTCACCAGCCTGCCCAACCGCCGGCTGCTGACGGAAAGGCTGGAGCACGCGCTCGGCGATGGCAGTCGCGGCGGCGCACATGGCGCGCTGATGTTCATCGACCTGGACGACTTCAAGAACATCAACGACGTTTACGGCCACCAGGCAGGGGATCTGCTCCTGCGCGAAACCGCTACGCGGCTGCGTGCCATCGTGCGCGAAACGGATACCGTGGCGCGCTTCGGCGGCGACGAGTTCGTGATCCTGCTCGAGCACCTTCCACAAGGCAAAAGGGAGGCCGTCGCCGCAGCGGATCAGGTCGCTGCGAAGATCCTCACCCGGCTCGGCGCCCCATACCGCATCGGCGGCCGACAGCAGACCACCACCGCGAGCATCGGCCTGGTGATGTTCGGCGACCGCCCCTACACGGCGGAAGAGCTGATGCAGCGCGCCGACCTGTCGATGTACGAATCCAAGCGCAGCGGCAAGAACACCGTGCGCAGCTTCGATCCAGCCATGCAGAGCAGCCTCAGCGAGCGCATGCGCGCTCAGGCTGCTCTGCGTGCCTCCCTGGAGAACCGCGAGTTCTTCCTGCACTACCAGCCTCAGTTCGACCGCGAAGGCCGCATCACCGGCGCGGAGGCCCTGTTGCGCTGGACGCATCCGCGAGAGGGTGCCGTGCCGCCGTTCCAGTTCATCAAGCTTGCCGAGCAGATGGGGATGATGCCCGAGCTCGGCCGGCAGGCCATGGAGATGGCCTGCCGCACCCTCGCAGGATGGGCTGCGGACCCCCGGCTCCAGTCCTGCTCACTGGCGGTCAACGTCAGCCCCGCCCAGCTCTATCAGTCCGGCTTCGTGGACGAGGTAAGCGCCCTGCTTGTCCAGACCGGCGCCCCGGCCGAACGGCTCAAGCTCGAGATCACCGAATCGCTGCTGCTTAGCGACATCGAGCAGGCAATCACCGCCATGAAGCAGTTGCGCGCAATGGGCATCCGCTTCTCCATCGACGACTTCGGCACGGGGTATTCGTCGCTGAGCTACCTGCAGCAGCTGCCGCTCGACGAGTTGAAGATCGACCGCGTATTCGTGCGCGACCTGCCGGACAATGCAAGCAGCCTGGCGATCGTGCGCACCATCATGGCGCTTGCGGACGCGCTGAGCCTGCGCGTGATCGCAGAGGGCGTCGAGACCCATGCGCAACACACCTGCCTGCTGGACAACGGTTGCGATGGATTCCAGGGCTATCTGTTTGCCCGCCCCGAAGAAGGCCACGCCTTCACCGCACGACTCGGGAAATTTGCCTGATCCACTGCCAATCGGCGTGGTTTGGCACTAGCCTTGCGATGCCATGGATAGGAACCGGGGAACGCGGTGCCCGACCGCCCCGTAAGAGGACTTGAATGGAAGCACGTTCACACCAGGCGGCCACACGCCCGAACAGCCCCGATACGCTGCCGGCGACGCCCCCGACGCGTTATCGCAGCATCTTCGCGAATAGCCACGCGGTGATGCTGATCCTCGACCCGGGCAGCGGACGCATCATTGACGCGAACCCCGCCGCGGAGGCCTTTTATGGCTGGCCGCACGACGTGCTCACCCGCATGCACATCACCGACATCAACACCCTCTCTCCCGCCGAAGTGGCCCGTGAGCTCAAGGCGGCACAGGCCTTGCAGCGCAATCATTTCGAGTTCCGCCACAGGAGAGCCGACGGCTCCATCCGTGACGTCGAGGTGCACAGTGGTCCCGCCGAGGACGGGGACCGCGCCCTGATCTTCTCGATCGTGCATGACATCACCGAACGCAAGCAGGCCGAAGCCGCGTCTCGTCGCTGGGAGCGTTTTTTCCGCATGTCGAACCTCGGCATCGCAATGCATGGTGTTGCCGACAACACCATCATCGACGCCAACGAGACCTACGCGAGGCAGCACGGTTACACCGTCGACGAAGTGCGCGGCATGGAGATCACCCGACTCTATGCGCCCGAGGCGCATCAGCAGCTTGCTGAATGCCTGGCCGAGGCGGACCGCACGGGAAGCATCAGCTTCGAAGCAGAGCATTTGCGCAAGGACGGCAGCCGGATGCCGATGGTGATCGGCGTCACGACAGCATATGAAGACGAGGGTGGCCCTGTGGCACGCTTCGCGTTTGCGCTCGACATCAGCGCGCGCAAGGCGGCCGAGGAGAAATTGCGCAAGCTGTCTCGTGCAGTGGAGGAGAGCCCGGAGAGCATCGTCATCACCAACACCGCCGCCGAGATCGAATACGTCAATGAGGCGTTCGTCCGCAACACTGGCTACTCGCGTACGGAGGCGATCGGGCAGAACCCCCGTGTGCTGCAGTCCGGACGCACGACCCCCGAGACCTACCGCCAGCTCTGGGACACCCTCACCGAGGGCAAGCCCTGGCGAGGCGAGCTCTTCAACCGTCGCAAGGACGGCAGCGAGTACCTCGAACTCGTCACGATCACCCCGATCCACGACGAGAGCGGGGCGACGACGCACTACGTGGCGGTCAAACAGGACATCACCGAGCAGCGGCGCATGGAGCTTGAGCTGCAGCGCTATCATGAACGCCTCGAAGGCCTGGTGGCGACCCGCACCATCGAACTTCAGCAAGCACTCGATGCGGCCAACGTTGCCAGCCGCGCCAAGAGCGAGTTCCTCACCACGATGAGCCACGAGATCCGCACGCCGATGAACGGCGTGATCGGCCTCCTCGACGTGCTCGAACGCTCGCCGCTCACGACCGAGCAGACACATCTGGTCAGGATCATGCGCGAGTCGGCCTCGACCCTGCTGCAGTTGATCGACGACATCCTCGACTTTTCCAAGATCGAATCAGGCAACCTCGAGCTCGACATCGGTCCAGTCTCACTGCAAGAACTCCTCGATCGCGTCGTCGACATCATGCAGCCGGTCGCCGAGCGCAAGCGCGTCAGGCTCACCGCGCACATCGGCGACGACACGCCCGCGATCGTGCATTCCGACGGACTCCGTCTGCGGCAAATCCTGCTCAATCTGCTCAGCAATGCGGTGAAGTTCTCCGCGGGACGGGCACAGCCCGGCGAGGTTGCGCTGGACATCGATCAGACCACCGACGGCATGCTCCGCTTTTCGGTCAAGGACAACGGCATCGGCATTTCTCCCCAGGCCCTCGAGAAGATCTTCCAGCCTTTCTCGCAGGCGGAATCCTCCACCACACGCCGCTTCGGCGGCACGGGGCTTGGGCTATCGATTTCGACCCGGCTGATCGAGCTGCTCGAGGGCCGCATCGAAGTACAGAGCCTTCCAGGCCAGGGGGCCACCTTCATCGTCACGCTTCCGGTGAACGCGATCAACGGAAAGACCGCGCACACGGTAGCGGTCACGCCGCCCGCCAGCGCCCCCCCTTCATTGTCCGCCCCACCCAGCCACGCGCGCCCGCGCGTCGCACGTGGAAGAATCCTCGTCGCGGAGGACAACGACATCAACCGCCGCGTCATCGAGCGCCAGCTCGCCCTGCTCGGCCTGCAATGCGATCTGGCCGAGGACGGCTACCAGGCCCTGGCGCGCTGGCGCAGTGGAGCCTACGCCATGCTGCTGAGCGATCTGCACATGCCGGGGATGGACGGCTACGAGCTGACGGCACGCATCCGTGGCGAGGAAAGCACCGCACCGCGCATGCCGATCATCGCCATCACCGCCAACGCGCGCCGGGGCGAGGCGCAGCGCTGCATCGACGCGGGCATGGACGACTTCATCGTCAAACCGGTCGAAGTCGCGGTGCTGCGGCAGGTGCTCGGGCGCTGGATGCAGCTGGAAGACCACGCCACAGCGGGCGCGCAATCGGTGGCCAATGCGACGCCCGCATCCCCCCCCGTCTTCGACCCCCAGGTGCTTCCCGGCCTGATCGGCGACGACCCGGCGCTGGTCGCAGAGTTTCTCGGCGACTACCGTCGATCGCTGCACGAAACCCTGGTTCAGATCCGGGCGGCATGCAAGGACGGCCAGTGGCGCAGAGCGGGTGAGCTCGCGCACCGGCTGAAGTCCTCGTCGCGGTCGGTAGGCGCCATGCAACTCGGCGAACACTGCGCCGCCCTGGAGCTGGCCGGCCGAAACGAGGACGGCCCTGGCATCCCTGCGCTCGTCCAGGACGTCGAGGCGTCGGGAGACGCCGTCCTCGCCGCACTGGCCTCGTTGGATGACACACGCGCCCCCGCAGAGACTGCCGGTGCCGGCGCCCGCCGGCACCCCTGAAACGTCGGACCTCCATCGACAGAGAATGCTTCGATGCCCGCAGAAACGCTCAAGATACTGATCGTCACCGACATCACCGCCGACGCGATGCAACTCGTACGCCTGCTCGAGGATCATTTCGAGCATCTCGAGACGTCCTCGATCGAAAGTCGCTTCATCACCGACTTCGAGCGTGTCCGGCCCGACGTGCTGGTGCTTGCATTCCCCAGCCTGGAGCGGGCCGAACGCTACTCGCTGGGGCTCTACCGCCACTGCGAGATCGCGCACACCCTGCCCCACCGCAGCATCGTGCTGTGCGACAAGGATCATGTGCATCGCGCTTTCGAGTTGTGCAGGAAAGAATACTTCGACGACTACGTCATGTACTGGCCGATGGTGTACGACACGCCACGCCTTGCCATGTCGATCCTGATCGCCGGGCGCTCGCTCAGTGTCCAGCGCGCAGCGCCCGCGGCACGCGAGGTCGCTGCGCATGCGCGTTCGGTCGGGCAACTCGAGGCCGTGCTCGACGACAGCCTCGCCGTCGGACGCCAGCACGCCGAGGCGCTGGGCGATGCATTGAGATACGCAGACGCTGGCACCCAGACCCTGCTCACACCGAATGCACACATGCCGGCAACATCGGCCAAGCCCCCACACGCTCCGAACACCCCTGCATCGGGTACGCCCTTACCCGCATCGGGTTCACCCTTGCCCGCCGCGACCTTGACGGCCCCCCCCCCAGCCCCTTGCCGGCCTCGACCTTCGACCTTCCCCTCGGCGAGCCCGAGTTGCTGGACCTCGACCTCGACGGCGTCCCCAGCGGCCTGAGTCAGCCCCCCCCAGGCAGCACGCGAAAGCGGGACGACGTGATTCGGGAAGTTCAGGTGCGCATCGATGACGCCCAGAAGAAGGTCGTTCCGCTGACGGAATGGATCGGCAGCCTGAAGAAGGATGTCCAGCCTCAGCTCGACGCGGCGCGACAGCTCGGCGAACTGGCCAAACAGACGCCGCCGCTGGTCCTGGTCGTGGACGACGATCAGTTCCAGTGCAAGTTGCTGGAGCGCATGCTCGGCAACGCCGACTATGGCGCAGTGGTCGCGCACTCAGGCGCCGAAGCGCTCGCACTGCTCAGGCGCCAGCAGCCCGACATGATCCTGATGGATGTCGCCCTCCCCGACCTCAACGGCGTCGAGATCACCCGCCGCCTGAAATCCTCTCCAAGGACGGCGGCGACACCGATCGTGATGATCACCGGACACAGCGAACGGCAGGTTCTCCAGGCAAGTCTCAAGGCCGGTGCGGTCGACTTCCTCGTCAAGCCCTTCGACCGTGAAGTGCTGCTGAACAAGATCGCGCGCCACCTCGTGCGCTGATGGCCTCGTTGCGCACCACCTGGACAGTCGTGCGAAACGTCACACCCAAAGATCAAACTCATCAAATTCAACTTTAAAACCATCATCAATCGAAGTTGCTTGAATATAATCCGGCGCTTCAGCTCATGGAGTTCACCTCTTGCGGAGCACCAACATGATCACCCCGGTAGAGATCTTCCCGTGGGACGCCAACTTCGAAACCGGCATCGAGCGCATCGACACGCAGCATCAGCAGCTTGTCGGACTGCTGAACCGTCTCGTAAGTCACCTGGCGTTTCAGTCCGACGCCCCCACGCTCGACACTGTCTTCGGACAGTTGCGCGACTACGTCGAACTGCACTTCACCACCGAGGAGGCCATCTGGCAAAACCACCTCGGTGAAGACCGCAGCGTGGCCGAGCATCACCGCGCGCACGGGAATTTCGTGGACGAGGTTTTGCGCCTCAAGGCCGAAGAAAGCAGCAAACCCCTCGAGACGGTCATCGAGAACATCGTCAACTTCCTCACCCGCTGGCTCGCACTGCACATCCTCGAATCCGACCGCCGCATGGCGCTCGTGGTGCAGGGCGTGGAACGCGGCCTGCCGATCGACGCAGCCCGACATGACTTCGTCGGCTGCCAGTCGGGCTGCGTCGATCGGCAGGAGCCGCTACCCGCCCCGCAGGCACAGCGTCTCACGCACATCGAAGACGCGAGCAACCATCTGCTGTCCGTGATCAACGGCATTCTCGACCTGTCGCGGATCGAGGCCGGCAAGTTCATGCTTGACGAAGGCCCCGTCAGCCCGAAGGAGGTCGTGCGCCGCGCAGTCGGCATGCTTGCGCAACAAGCCGAGAACCGGGGCCTGTATCTGCGCACCGCAGATGCGTTGCCCGACATGCCACTCCTGGGTGACGCCACCCGGCTACGCCAGGCCCTGATCAACTATCTGATGAACGCGGTGAAATTCACCGCCCAGGGCGGCATCACGGTGCGCTGCACGCTCGCGGAGGACAGCGGCGACACGGCGCTCATACGCTTCGAAGTGGAAGACACGGGCCCGGGCATTCCTGCGGACCAGCTCGCACGCCTGTTCGAACCTTACGAACAGGGCGGCATCCTGGGGGCATGCCGCGAAGGGGGGACCGGCTTGGGGCTTACGATCACCTCGCGCCTCGCGGAGATGATGGGGGGCGAGGCCGGCGCACGGAGCGAGCTTGGCCATGGCAGTTGCTTCTGGTTCACCGCAAGGCTGCGCAAGTCCACAGCGGCAAGCACCGCACTGCCGGCGATCGACGCCGAAACGGCGCGTCGAACCCTCGCAGACGAACATCACGGCGCGCGCGTGCTGCTTGCCGCAGACGACGAGATCAACCGCGCGATCATCCGCGTCCTCGTATCGCGCGCCCAACTGGACGTGACCTGCGTAGCCAACGGGGACGAGGCCCGGAGCATGGCCGAGCACATCAAACCAGACGTGATCCTGATGGACATGCAGATGCCCGGAATCGACGGCATCGAGGCTACCCGCTTGATCCGTGCGCAGGACTGGGGCCTGGAAGTGCCGATCATCGCCCTGACCGCCAACGCTTTCTCGGAAGACCGCGCACGCTGCCTGGAGGCAGGCATGGACGATTTCGTCACGAAGCCGGTCTCGCCTGCGCACTTGTACGAGACACTACGCCACTGGCTTGGCAAGGGGCGAACGCGCACTAGGCAGGGCTGATCCGCCCAACCGTCACCCAGCCGCCGCGCAGCCAGCTGCGTCCACGGTGACGCACGCAGCCGACCCCCGCTCAAGTTTCATGAAGCATGGCCGATATTCGATGACCAAGCCCACAAGGGCAAGCACCGATTCTCGCCGCCGGAGCGCAGCCATGCTCGACACACTCAAGCTCAAGACCAAGATCTCCCTCCTCATCGCCGCAACCTTCGTCGGCCTGGCCATCGGCATCGTCGTCGACGCGATGAACCTGAAGGACGAATTGCTTGAGGCGCGCAAATTGCAGGTGCGTTCCATCGTCGAGAGCGCCGTGCAGAGCGCAGTCGCGCAGCACGCCCGCATCGGCGAGCTCGGCGAGGCACAGGCCAAGGAACGCGCCTTGCAGGCGATCCACGGCATGCGCTACGGCGGCAGCGACGGCAAGTCGGAATACCTCTACATCTACGACAAGGCGGGCACAACGGTCATGCACCCCTTCCGCCCCGAGTGGATCGGCCGCAATGTGGTCGAGGAAGTGCGGGACGGCAAGGGCCGCTACACGCTCAAGGACATCCTCGCGATCGCTGGCAGCACCGGGGCAGGCTTCGTAGACACCTCCTTCCCTCGCCCGGGGACGAGCGAGGCGGTGGACAAGCTGCAGTACGTCGCCACCTTCGCACCGTGGAACTGGGTCATCGGCACCGGGGTGTACGTTGACGACGTCGAGAGGCAGTTCAGGGAGAGCCTGGTGAAAAACCTCTCCCTCAACCTCGCGGTCATGCTCGTGGTGGTGGTGCTCGGTATCCAGATCGGCCGCTCCGTGCTGCGCCAGATCGGCGGCGAACCCGCCGAGGCCATGCGTCTGATGGACCTTGCCGCCTCGGGCGATCTCACGGTCGCGATCCCGAACGCCCGCGCCGGCAGCCTGCTCGGCAACCTCTCTCGCATGCTCACTGCCATCCGCCAGATGGTGGGCGAGATCTCGACCAAGTCCGCCATCGTTCGCCAGACCGCGGAGGGCATCTCGACCTCCTCCAGCCAGGTCGCCGAAGCCTCGCACCGCCAGGCCGACTCCACCTCGTCGATGGCCGCTGCGATCGAGGAGCTGACCGTCTCCATCAACCACATCTCCGAGCTGGCACGCGACACCGAGCAATACTCCTCCTCCGCCGCGCAGCTGGCACAGGGCGGCGAGGCCCGGGTCGCCGAGGCTGCACGCGAGATGGCGCTGATCTCCGAGCAGACTTCAGCCGCCGCCGGCATGATCCGTT
Source organism: Thauera sp. WH-2 (assembly GCF_048321015.1). Taxonomy (NCBI): domain Bacteria; kingdom Pseudomonadati; phylum Pseudomonadota; class Betaproteobacteria; order Rhodocyclales; family Zoogloeaceae; genus Thauera; species Thauera sp. WH-2. The sequence goes on from NZ_JBLWFG010000002.1 coordinate 100,478, forward strand.
CGCTCGAATCACGGGCGAACGAAATCTCCAAGATCACAGAGGTGATCAAGGAAATCGCAGCGCAGACCAATCTGCTTGCGCTGAACGCGGCCATCGAGGCCGCCCGTGCCGGCGAGCAGGGTCGTGGCTTCGCCGTGGTTGCGGACGAAGTGCGCAAGCTCGCCGAGCGCACCTCCGCCGCCACGGAGGAGATCAGCGAAATGACGGGTGCCATCCAGGGGGATACCTGCAGCGCGGTGGCGACGATGGACCGGGCGCTGCCACAGGTTGAGCGTGGCGTGGAACTCGCCCACCAGGCCGAGCAGTCGCTACGCGAGATCCGCGAAGGTGCCAACACCACGCTCGAGCGCATCCGCGACGTCGCGCTCGCCACGCAGGAGCAAAGTGCGGCCAGCACTGCCATCGCACAACAGGTCGAGAGCATCGCCCAGATGGTCGAGGAGACGAGCGCATCGACCGAGGCGACGGCCGCCTCGGCGAATGAACTCGATCTGATCGCGAAAGAGCTTGGCGGATTGGTGTCGCGCTTCCGCCACTGAGAACTTCATCCCGCAGGCCGTCCCCCTCCCCCGGTGCAGGCTGGGTGCGAGGGCGGCCTGCGCACAATGAGGGCGCGGGGGCCTCAAGCCCGCACCCCTGGCGCCTGCGTGCCGGAGGGGTCTGAAGTCCTGCACGCGCGCAGGAGTGAGGCGCCACAAGGAGAGGGTTCCAGATCTTGCCGGGACGTGCCACTCAGCACGGCACACCCAATGAGACTTGGGCCAGATCTTGATACGCAGCAAGAACGCGCACGCCCTGTTGCGGCTATGATCGTCGCCAGTCCTCACTTTTTTGCGCTCACCGCCGGCGGCACCTTATCCCACGAATGATGAAGAACTTGTTGATCGTCGATGACGATCGGGTGATCCTGAACCTCCTCGCGGACGGTTTGCGGGATGTTGGCTACCGCGTTGCTACGGCAGTCAGCGCGCACGATGCGCTTGCCTTGGTGCAAGCCGAGGACTTCGATCTGGCAATACTCGACCTGCGCATGCCCGACGTGAGTGGAATGGATCTCGCCCGGACCCTGCGGGCCAATGGCGGGCCACCCTTCGTATTTCTGTCTGCCTTCGGCGATGGCACCGCGGCACAGGAAGCCGCCATCGCCGGCGCAATGGGTTATCTGGTGAAGCCGGTGGATATCCCCCAGATCCCCCCCATGATCGAAGCCTCGCTCGCGCGCGCCCAGGAAATCATGGGGCTGCGCAAGGCGGCAACAAACCTCGAGAAGGCGTTGTCGGTCGAGCAGAAGACGCGCGTCGCGGTCGGAATATTGATGGTCAAGAAAGGGCTGGACCGCCAGGAGGCCTTCGAATACCTGCGCGCCCGCGCCCGCGCTCAGCGGCGCAAGCTCGGTGACCTGTCCGAGGAGATGATCGGTGCGATCGAAAACGTCAACAGCAGCTTCCGCGACGCATGAGGCGCGCCTCGGCCACGCCCCATCCGCACCTGCACATGAATGTGCGAAGAACCTTGCCTTTCCGCATGACCACCGGTTTTCGCCTGAGCCTCGGATTCGGCGTGCTGTTATTTCTGCTGGCAAGCACTGCGGGCGTCAGCCTGCATTGCTTGAACGGCTTCCACGCCACCATCCAGCGCATGGTCACGACCGATCGGGAGCACACGCTTCTCTCCGGGCGCGCGCTCGCATTGATGAACGCCCAGATACAGGACACCTTGCGCTGGACTCGCGGCCCGGAAGGCACGGAGTTGCGCGCGCGCCTGGAAACCCGGGCAGGCGAGCTCGTGAATGCCCTGGATACGCTCGAACGGCGCCTCGGCGACACGGAAGCCAACCTCCTGCTCTCCGACATCAGGCTGCATCGCAGACTCTCCGTCACCTCACTCTCGCAGGTCGCCGAACTGCTGGAGGCGGGCGAACACGAGCAGGCATACCGGAAGGCGACCGAGGAGACCATCCCTGCCCTGGAGGAGGCCATCGAAGGCATCCGGCGCTTCAACGTCTGGCAAGGGGAATCACTCGCTGCAACGGGCGAAGCGTCGCTGCATCAACTGGAGGCAACGCGCCGGAACCTGACCCTCCTTCTTTTTTCGGCAGCCAGTTTTTCGCTGCTGCTCGCAGTGTGGATCGCGCGCGCCGTGCTCCGCCCTCTGGGCGGAGAACCCGAGGACGTGCGCCATGTCGCCGAGCGGATTGCGACAGGCGATATCAACTGCGAGATCCCCCTGAAACCGGACGACCACGAGAGCCTGCTGGCGGCCATGAAGGCGATTCAGCGCAAGCTGAGCGTGCTCATCGAGCAGCACAGCGCGGCGGACCGGGCCTTGCGTGAAAACGAGGTCCGCTTTCGCGAGATGATCGAGAACCTTCGGGACTGGGTGTGGGAAGCCGATGCGAACGGAAGGCTGACCTACGCCAGCCCCCAGGTTCAGTCCATGCTTGGCTATTCCCCGGAGGAGTTGATCGGACGAACGCACATCGACCTGATGCCGCGGGAAGAAGCCGATCGCCTGCGTGCCCAGTCTCCCGACGAGCGGAGACTGCTCGAACCTGCGGTCGTCCTCGAGGTGGTCAGCCTGCACAAGGACGGCCACCGCGTCATGCTGGAACGCAGCGGAAAGCCGTTCTTCGACGCCCGGGGACGACTGGCCGGCTATCGTGGCATTGACCGCGAGATCACGGGCCGCAAGGAGATCGAAGCGCAGCGCCTCGCCGAGCAGGTCCGTTTGCGCGAAGCGCTCGTGCGTGAGGTGCATCACCGTATCAAGAACAACCTGCAGACGGTGATCGGCCTGCTCCGGCGCGAAGCCAGCGCCCAGCCTCAAGCGGCCTCGGCCATCGAGGTGGCCATCGCGCAGGTTCAGGCCGTCGCAATTGTGCACGGACTCTACGGCCGCGCCGTTCGCCACAGCGTATTGTTGTGCGAGTTGCTGCCAGAGGTCGTCAATGGAGTCCAGAATCTGATGGCCATCTCGATCGAGCTTTCGGCCCCTCCCGCGGGCGAGGGCGGACTGATGCTTCGTGAAAGCGAGACCGTTGCGGTCGCACTGATCCTCAACGAGCTGATCACCAATGCCGCAAAGCATGCCGCTGAGGATCAACCGGGCCCCAGGCTGCAGGTCAGGCTCACGCGCGAGGGTCCGTGCGGCCATGTTCAGATCGTGAACACGGGGCAGCTGCCCGCCGGCTTCGACTTCGAGGCCCGCCGGGGGCTGGGTACGGGCCTGGGGCTGGTGCGGGCGCTGCAGCCCGTTCCGGGCATGTCAATCCGCTTTCAGGCGGCCGGCGAAAAGGTCCGGGTCAGCGTGACCATCGAACCGCCGGTGGTCGGTGCGCTGCAGGGCGATCCTGCAGATTTGCGCCCGGACGCTTCATGAACGCTCGCCCTGCCCGGTCAGCATCCTGATTTTTTTGTAATCCCCCCCTAAATTGGCCTGCCGTTGGTCCGATATACTCGGGAAGGTATCTGGACCAATATCCGTCCATCAGTTAAGTTTATCCTTGGGCGCGCAGCCCAGCGCACCGCTGCCGCCCCGCAGCCACTGCCGCCACCTGGCCTGCAATGGCGCCTCACCCGGGCCCGACCCCCGCCCTTTGCGATTCACACCGATCGTCCCGCATCGCGATGAAGCGGGCGACCGATCTGCACTCTGCGGGGCTCTCATGGCAAAAAGACTGACCACTGCGGCAAGGCTTTCACTGGGTTTCGGCATCCTGCTCGTCTTTCTCGTCGGTATCGGCCTCCTGGGGCTGAACCGGCTCGGCACCGTGGAGCGAATGCTGGACCGCATCGTCCAGGTCGATTGGCAGAAGACCGTACTGGCGAACGACGTGATCGACCTCGTCAACGCCCAGACTCGGGACTCTTTCCTGCTGTTTCACGTTCCCGAAAGCACCCATCCGACCATACGGGCCCGCATCGCGAAGCGCATCGACGCGATCTCGGCCCACCTCGACCGCATCGACGGCCTGCTCTACCTCCCGGAAGGACGCGAGATGCTCACCCAGATCCGGGACAAGCGCCGGTCGTACGTAAGCTCTTTCCAGCAGGTTTCCTCGCTGCTGGAGGCGGGCCGAAGGGAAGACGCGTCCGAGCACATGGCGACCCATACGACACCTGCGCTCGATGAACTGCTCGCATCGATCGATGCGCTCATCCGCCTGCAAGGCAGGATCCTCGAGAGCACGGGCGAAGAAGCTGCGGCAAGCTATCTGCGTTCCCAAACGCAGATCTTCGTATTCCTCGCGCTGGCCCTCATATCCTCCATCCTCATCTCCGTCTGGATCGTCCGGGCCGTGACCCGCCCGCTCGGTGGCGAACCCGAGGCCGCGAAGGACGCGGTCGAACGTATCGCCCGAGGCGATCTATCCGCACTGATCCCGGTAAGGGAGGGCGACACGCACAGCCTGCTCGCAGCGCTGCACCAGATGCAGTCAAGCCTCCGCGAGATGATCGGCACCCTCACCGCGAACGCCGACAGCGTTGCCAGCGCGGCAGAGCAATTGGCCGTCGCCTCCAAACAGCTTGCAGAGAGTTCGGCACGCCAGAGCGATGCAGCCACCAGCATGGCGAGCGCCATCGACGAGATGACCACGAGCATCCAGCAGGTTTCCGACAATGCGACCGATGCGCGCCAGATCACGGTGGACGCGGGAGAACGCTCGGATAGCGGCAACCAGGTGATCGGCAGCACCGTCCGGGAAATGCAGGCCATCGCAAGCACGGTCGCCGAAGCGGCCACGACCATCCGGCAGGTCGGTGACGGCTCACAGCAGATCTCCACGGTCGTGCAGGTGATCAAGGAGGTGGCCGATCAGACCAACCTGCTTGCGCTGAACGCCTCGATCGAGGCCGCCCGTGCCGGAGAGCAGGGGCGCGGATTTGCAGTGGTTGCGGACGAGGTCCGCAAGCTTGCCGAACGGACGGCAAAGGCGACGATGGACATCAGCGCGATGATCGACACCATGCTGTCAAGCTCCGATACGGCCATGCGCACGACCGCAGCAGCGGTGACTCAGGTCGAGGACGGGGTCAAGCTTGCCCGGGCTGCGGGCGACGCCATGCGCGCAATCAGCGACGGGACCCAACAGGCTGTGCGCTCGGTCAACGGCATCTACACTGCGCTCAGCGAGCAGAGCCAGGCAAGCGCCGAGATCGCAACCAACGTCGAGCAGATCGCGCAGATGTCGGAGGAGAACAGTGCTGCAACCCAGCAGGCCTACGAAACCGCGCGGCAACTCCGCGAGCTTGCGGCTGAAACGCGAACTGCAGTCAGAGTGTTCAGCCTGTGAAGGCGGGCGCGTCTTCAACCCGCAGGGCGGCGTAGGAAGATGTGAGACAGATCACGAAGGAACATGATTGCTGGCGCGGCGGGGTTGTAAGCGACTCCCACCTTGCTAGAATCCAGACTCGTTCAAAACTAGTCAGGATGACGATGCTCTACCCCGGAACCATGCATCCGGACATCCGGTAAAGCCGGCAAGCCGAATCGGATCTGCGGCCTTCAGGGCTGTCACCGCACGGGCCCCAACCCTGCCCGAATTCTGATCGTCCGCGCGCCTTCTCCAGGTGGAGAGGCATGCTGGCCCTGAGAGTCGAACTGGAGAATCCGCCTTGGGTTGGAACATGAAACAGAGCAGGCCTCGCATCGCACACCCCTCGGGCAGCGCTCGACCATGAGCATCCGACGACTCGCCTACCTGCTATTGGCAGCATTCGCCCTGCTTTCAATGTCTGCAGGGGTCTGGCAGTTGGCCGACAGCCGCAAGAAGGTGCTTGCGGTGGAGTGGGTTCAGAATGCGAACCGGCTATCGGACCTGGCACAGCGCGCAAGCGCGCAACTGGCCATGGAGCGGGGCGCCACGGCAACCCTGCTCGCCAGCGCCGATACGGCGCCCCTCGCGATGCGGGACGAGATCCTGCGGATTCGCAGCGCCGTTGATTTGACCTATCGCCGGATTGCCGCGCACGCGGCGACGATGACGCATCGAGCACCGGATCACCCGCTGCTCAATCAGTTGGAACGGCTGGATCGGGGACAGCGGGAAATCGAGCTTTTCCGCGCTCGGCTCGATGAGCAACTGCAAGGCATCCCTCACGGCCTTGCCGCCGAAACCTGGATCGCGCTGATGAGCGAGCAGATCGAGCAGTTGCGCAGTCTGGGCTCGATCGCGACGCTTCCGCTGCCGAGCAATGACTATACCCAGGCCTCTGCCCCCATCATCAAGGATCAGCTCTTCACCCTGAGCGAGCACCTCGGGCGCGAGCGCGCCCTGGTCGGCGTGGCGATCGCGCGCGGCGCCGCCCTTGGAGAACGGGAACTGGAAGCCCTGGAGGAATACCGGACCATCGCCCTCCACGCCAGGCACCGCATCGAAGCAATCGTCGAGCAGATGCCGCAGACAGCCGAGATCGTGCTCGCACACGAGACCTATCGGACCGAGTTGCTCGACCGCTACGAAGCCCTGCGTGCCCAGATTCTCGCAAGCAGCTCGGGCGGTCAGGCATACCCCATCGACGCGGAGCAGTGGTATCGCGGAGCGACAAGCGGCATCGACGCCGTCCTGGGCCTGACAGCCGCCATCAGCGCGCATTTCGAGCGCGAGTTCGGCAGGCTGCGTACACAGGCCGAAAGCACCTGGGCATTGCTGTGTCTGATCGCTTTTGCCATGCTGGTGCTGCTGGTCGTCACCTTGCAGGTATTGCGCCGCAAGGTGTTGCAGCCGCTGCGCACGCTGGATGACGCAGCCGCCACGATCTCCGTAGGCGACCTGTCACACCCCCTGCCGCCCATGCCCGACGATGAGCTCGGCCGTCTGGGCCAGACCTTCGAAAACATGCGCGAAGCCCTGCTGGCCGATATCACCCGCAGGGAACAGGACGCCCGGCAGCTGAGCCGGTTCAAGTCGCTCATCGAGAGAAGTGCGAGCGCGATGGTGGTGACGAGCCCGGGCGGAATCGTCGAGTACGTCAACGCCAGCTTCGAGACAATGACCGGCTACAGCCCGACCGAATCCATCGGGCGTATGGCCGGCTTCTGGGGCTCCGAAACCGGGGCATCAACCAACCGCCCCAGCCTCTGGGAAACCCTGCGTCAGGGCAGAGCGTGGGAGGGCGAGTTCCTGAACCGGCGCAAGACCGGCGAGCTCTACTGGGCGTCGGCAAACATCGCGCCCGTTGTGAACGACGACGGCCACATCACGCATTTCATCGGCATCCAGAACGACATCAGCGAACAACGACGGCTGCAGGAACGGCTCAATTTCCTCCTGCACTACGATGAGCTGACCGTCCTGCCCAACCGGAACCTGCTCGAGCTTCGCTTCTCCGCGGCCCGCGAGGAAGCGCTGAACCAGGGCGGACAGCTTGCCGTCATCACCTTCGGCCTGAGTCGCTTCGAGCGCATCAACGACAGCATGGGGCGCGACGTGGGGGACCGGATCCTGCGCGAATTCGCTTCGCGCCTGGGTCAGCATGCACGTCGCGGCGACATGGTCTCCCGTCATGGAGGCATCGAATTCTCGATGCTGGCGACGGGGCTCCACAACAGCGAGGATCTCCACAAGCGGCTGGCGCCGATCCTGGAGTCGCTGAATCTGCCGTTCCTGATCGATGGAGAGAGCATGCGGCTGGTGGTACGCGCCGGCCTGAGCGTGCTCCCCGAGCATGGCGAGTCCCTCGAGGTGCTGCTGCGCAAGGCGACGATCGCCCTGCACCACGGCGAACGCTTCGGGCTCGATCGCTGCATCTACGCCGAAGAGCTCGACGAGGATGCGCGTGAGCGGCTTGCGCTCGAAAACGCCCTGCGGCGCGCCCTCGAGCAGAATGAGCTCGAGCTGTATTACCAGCCGAAGGTCGACATGGCCACCGGCAGGCTCGTCGGTATGGAAGCGCTCGCACGTTGGCAGAGCCGGGACACCGGCGAGTGGATTTCACCCGCGCGGTTCATCCCGGTGGCAGAAGAGAGCGGACTCATTCAGCACCTCGGCGCCTGGGCACTGCGCCAGGCCTGCCTGCAGAACTGCACCTGGCAGGCAGCAGGGCTGCCACCGCTGGTCGTTGCGGTCAACCTTTCACCCGCGCAATTGCGCCAGCCCGACCTCCCGGAGGTGGTTTCCAGCGTGCTCGCGGAAACCGGGCTCGACCCCGCGCTGCTCGAGCTCGAGCTGACCGAGAGCGCGCTGATGGACTGCCCGGAACAATCAAACGCAGCCCTGACCCGACTGAAGTCGCTCGGGCTGCAGCTGTCGATCGACGACTTCGGCACCGGATACTCCAGCCTGGCGTATCTGGGCAGGTTCCCGGTCGACCAGTTGAAGATCGATGCGAGTTTCGTTCAGAACGCCACGACCGACGCCACGGCCGCAGCGATCTCCACCTCCGTGATCGCCCTCGCGCATCAGATGGGACTGAAGGTGATTGCGGAAGGCGTGGAGACGGAAGATCAGCTCATGTTCCTCCATCGGCATGGATGCGATGCGATCCAGGGCTACTACTACAGCCGCCCGGTTTCCGCCGCCGCCTTCGCAGTACTCGTCGCCAGCGACAAACGCCTGGCCTTCCCAGATACCCGTCCCGCAGAGCGCACCCTGCTGGCCGTGGACGACGAACCGGCAGTGCTGGCGATGATCTCGCTCGCGCTCGAGAACGAGCCCATGCGCGTGCTCACGGCACGCAGCGCTCGCGAGGCGCTGGAGTTGCTGGCCAGCAACGAAATCCACGTCATCCTGGCCGACGACCGAATGCCGGAGATGAGCGGCACCGAACTCCTCGAGCGCGTGAAGAGCATGTACCCGGACACCGTTCGTATCGTGTTGTCCGGACACGCAGACCCGGGGAAGATACTCAACATCTTCAATAGCGGTTCGGTGTACAAATTCTTCACCAAGCCGTGGGATGCCGCCAGCCTTCGCGAACAGATTCTGGACGCTTTCGCGTATCGCGACGCCCAATCCAGACGCTCGGACAGCGCCTCGGCCCTCGACCACAGCACGAACATCGCCCACCGGACAGCCCGGAGAAAGTGAGCTGCGCGCGCGCCGGGCCTCAGACCCGCGCGCTCGGCCGCTCCGCGACACGGTCACGCCAGTCCTGCAGATTAGCCAGGCCCTCGGCACCGGGCCGGAACTTCATCAGCCCACGCGCGAACTCGATGGCGCAGAACGCGGTGATGTCGGCAATGGTGAAACGTTCCCCGGCCACGAAAGGGCGCGTGGCCAGTTCAGCGTCCAGCCAGCGGGCCACCTCACGCATCTTTTCCCCCTGCGATTCTCCGAACGCCGGAAACTGCGGCTGCTCCAGCGGCGCCAGCCCGGGATGGGTGTGGCGGATGCAGTTGGCAATCGTGCCGAACAGGTACAACTCCATGCGGCGGTCGGTCATTTCGATGAAGGCACGCTCCTCGAAGGTCTCGCCCATCAGGTTCGGCTCGGGGTACAGGCCCTCGAGGTAGCTGCAGATCGCCCGCGTCTCGCCCAGGTAGCGGCCGTCGTCCAGTTCGAGCACCGGCACCTTGGCGAGCGGGCTCTTGGCACGGTAGTTGGAGCTGCGGTGCTCGTCGCGAGCGATCTCGACCACCACCTCCTGAATGCTACGAATACCCTTCTCGGCAATGAACATCTGAACACGGCGCGGATTGGGCGCTCGCGGCGAAACGTAGAGCTTCATCTTCCTTCCTTGAGAACGGCTGGCATCGGTCAGCCCGGCATAGCGGGATGATCGGTCCAAGAAGCTACGCCGGCAAGCACGCCGCAAGCGCTTCAATGCCAACCCACGTAGCGGGCGTGAAGTCCGCCACGATCGCATCCCGAAAGCTGCGGGCCACGGCAGCAGGCACACTAGAATCGGACAATCTGTAGCGCACGGCGGACCATGAGCACTCCCGACTCGAACCTGTTCCACGCCGCGGTCATGCAGTCCTGGAACGCGATCGTGATTACCAGCGCGGACCTCGCGGCAGGCTGTCCGGTGCTGATTGCGAATCCGGCATTCTGCAAGATGACCGGCTACACCCTGGACGAGCTCAAGGGCTGCTCGCTGAAGGTGCTGCAAGGCCCGGAAACCGACCCTGCAGTGATCGAGGAACTGCGCGCCTGCCTGACGGAGGGACGCTTCTTCGAGGGCACCGCGATCAACTATCGCAAGGACGGCACGACCTACGTCGTGCACTGGAATATCACCCCGATCCGCGACACAGACGGCGTCATCACCCATTTCGTCTCGGTGCAGGAAGACATCTCCGCCTACGTACGCGCCAGCCGCGAAAACCGCCTGCTCGCCCGCGCGCTGGATGCTTCTGGCGACCCGATCATGGTGACCGACGCGCAGGAGCGGATCCTCTTCGCCAACGCCGCATTCTCGAAGACCACCGGCTATCCAGCCGAGGATTTGATCGGCAGCACCCCCTCCCTGCTTCGCTCCGGCCGGCACGATCCGGAGTTCTATACGGCTCTCCGCAGGGCGCTTGCGAGCGGGCGGGACTTCCGCGCCACCTTCATCAACCGTCGGCGCGACGGATCGCTCTACCACGCCGACCAGAGCATCTCGCCCATTGTCGACGAGGACGGCCAGACCACCCACTACGTGTGCGTCAGCCGGGACGTCACCGACCAGGTGGACCGGGAGGAGGCCCTGCTGGAGGCCGCCACACGGGATGCGCTGACCGGCCTGTACAACCGTCGCTACGGAGACCAGCGGCTCGACGACGCCCTGGAACGGGCGGAGGCGCTCGGCCACCCGCTGTCCCTGATCCTCGCCGACATCGACCACTTCAAGCAGATCAACGACCGCTACGGACACCCCGCCGGAGATCGCGCCCTGGAGGAGGTCGGGCGCATTTTGCGCCAGTCGGTCCGCGGCCGCGACGCGGTCATCCGCTGGGGTGGCGAGGAGTTCATGATCGTGCTCGAGGACTGCCCCCTCCAGCCGGCCACAGAGCTTGCAGAACGCATCCGGCTGAAGGTGAGCGAATATCGCGACGCCACGTTTGGCGGGCTGACGCTTTCACTCGGACTCGCCACCTTTGCCGCCGACGAACCGAGGAAGCGGCTGGTCGCCCGCGCCGATGCCGCGCTCTATGACGCCAAGCATGCGGGACGCAACCGGCTTTCGGTCGCCGCGCCGCCCGGCGCCGCTCCGGGCTGAAGAGCAATCGGGCACCAGGCGCCCCTAGGCCCGGTATAACACGGGGCCATCCGCACCGGAGCGTGAAATAACCCTTCTTCGATCAGGTATAAATCCGGCACAATTACGGCAAGGACTGGAGGAAACGTGCCGGGCCGCAACACCCCCGGCGGATCGCCCTCCGAACTTCAGCATGCACACCGTCATTCTCGATCGCAGCGCGCCCCAAGCGGCCACACCCCTGCTCAGCCCCGCCCAGATGCTCGGGCTGGCTGCGGTCATCGGCCTGCTGCATCTCACCGCGGCCTACAGCTTCCTGCTGTTCCACACCCTGGTCGAGACCCTGCGCATCGTCGTGCTCGGGGGCATCTTCGTGCTGGCCTGGCACTCCCGCCGCTGGAGTGCAAACAATTTCCTGCTCATCATCGGCACCGGCACGATCTTCGTGGCCGGACTGGAACTGCTGCACACCCTGTCTTACAAGGGATTGAACCTGTTCCCGAGGCACGACGCCAACCTGCCCACGCAGCTCTGGATCGCCTTCCGCTACCTGGAAGCCACCTCCTTCCTGTTCGCCGCACTGTCGATCGGGCGCAGCCACTCGCCGCACCGCCTGGTGCTCGGCTACGGGTTCATCACCGTTGCGATCACCGCTGCGGTCTTTGGCGGCTACTTTCCCGACTGCTACATCGAAGGCAGCGGGCTGACTCCGTTCAAGATCTACAGCGAGTTCGCGCTCATCGGACTCTTCGGCCTGAGCCTGGCGATCCTGTTCGCGCGACGCGATCACTTCACGCCCCAAGTGCTGCAGCTGATTGCGGCCGCGGTCGTCTTCGGCGCGCTGACCGAGGTCGCCTTCACGCAGTACGTGGGCGTCTTCGACTACGCCAACGAGGTCGGGCACTACCTGCTGCTGGTGTCGACCTACTTCCTGTACCGGGCAATGCTGGTCACCGGCATCGTCGCTCCGTTCGATCTGCTGTTCCGCAGCCTCAAACAGAACGAAAGCCAGCTCGAGGCCAGGGTCGCCGAGCGTACGCGCGCGCTGCGTGAAAGCGAATCGCTCAACACCGCCTTCCTGGACAACTCGCCCGCGGTGATCTACCTGATCGACCGCACGGGCCGCTATACCCTCGCAAATGCAGCCTTCGAGCGTCTTGCAGGGCGGCCGAAGTGCGACATCCTCGGCAGGACGCCCTTCGACCTGTGGCCCGCCGAGACGGCCACAGAACTCGACCGTAACAACCGGCGGACGCTCGAAGGAGGAGCGCCGATGCTGCTATCCGAGCGTCTCGGCAGCGGCATCGACACCCGCTTCTTCGAGACCAGCCACTTCCCGCTGCTGGACCCGAGCGGCGCAGTCGTCGGCGCGGGTGGCATCGCCTCCGACGTCACCGAGCACCGCCTGGCCGAAGAGCGCTACGGCATCATGATCCGCACCTCGATGGACGCCTTCGTGCTCATCGACGCCACGGCGCGCATCCTGGAGGTCAACGACGCCTGCTGCACGCTCACCGGCTACACACGTGAAGAGTTGCTCGGCCTGTCGATCCAGGACATCGAGGCCGCAATGGATACGCAGGCGGTGCACCGCACCATCGAGCATGTCGAGCGCGAAGGTGCGGCCCGCTTCGACAGCGTGCTGCGGCGCAAGGATGGCGAGCAACGCGACATCGAGGTCAGCATCCAGTGCCTGAACCACATCGTTGAAGCACGCCTGTTCTGCTTCATCCGCGACATCACCGAGCGCAACCGCACGATGGCGCGCATCGATTACCTCGCACACCACGATGCGCTCACCGGGCTGCCAAACAAGCTCCTGTTCCAGGAGAAGTTCGCCTCCCTGGCCGCACGAACGCTCGCCGCACAGCGCCGGTTTGCGCTCGCCTATGTGGACCTCGATAACTTCAAGAACATCAACGACACCCTCGGGCACGTCGTCGGGGACAGCCTGTTGCGTGAGGTCGCGCAGCGCCTGAACACCCTGCTCGGAGAAGGCGACCGTCTATGCCGCATCAGCGGCGACGAGTTCCTGCTCCTGTTCGACAATGTCGCCGACCAGGCCAGCGTCGCCGCGCGCGCCGAGGAAATCCTGAGCCAGATGGCAGCGCCGGTGTATGTCGACGGACATCAACTGAGCAGCACCGTCTCGGTCGGTCTGGCACTGTTCCCCGAAGATGGCACCGACTTCGACACCCTGTACAAGAAAGCAGACACCGCGATGTTCCAGGCCAAGGCGGCCGGGCGCAACGTGTTCCGCTTCTTCGACGAGGCGATGCACGCCGAGGCGATCGAACGCATCGCCCTGCTCGCCGAACTGCGCGGCGCAATCGAGCGCAACGAGCTGCGCCTGCACTACCAGCCCCAGATCGACCTCGAGACCGGTGCGCTGATCGGCGCCGAGGCGCTGTTGCGCTGGGAACGCGCCGACCAGCAGATGACGCCGCCCGGACTGTTCATCCCGCTTGCCGAAGACAGCGGGCTGATCGTACCGATCGGCGCGTGGGTGCTCCATGAAGCCTGCCGCGAGGCCGTGCGCTGGCAGCAGCAGGGCCTGCCCCCGATGGTGGTTGCGGTCAACCTTTCGGCCGTGCAGTTCCACCGCACGGACCTGCTCGAAACGGTCCGCAATGCGCTGGCCCAGTCCGGACTGCCCGCAGCCTGCCTCGAACTCGAACTCACCGAATCCCTGCTCATCGGCGACACCGACGCAGCGCTCGAGACCGTCCGCCAGCTCAAGGCACTCGGTGTCCGGCTGTCCATCGACGACTTCGGTACCGGCTACTCCAGCCTCGCCTATCTCAAGCGCTTCGCGGTCGACAAGCTCAAGATCGACCAGTCCTTCGTGCGCAGCATGGACAAGGAGCCCAGTAACGCCACGCTCGTGCGCACCATCGTGCAGATGGCGCACAACCTCGGCCTGAAGACGATCGCCGAAGGCGTGGAGCACGAGGGCCTGATCGCGCAGTTGCGCAACCTGCAATGCGACGAAGCGCAAGGCTATCACTTCGCGCGGCCGATGCCGCCGGACGCATTCGCGTCCTGGGCCACCGCGTTCGCGGCCCGGATCGCGGCCCGCCGCGAGCCCGAGAACGCATGAGCGAAACCCGCCTCACCGCGGTGCGCGGCGAGATCGTCCATTTCCTGGCCGATCCGGCACACGATACGGCCGCGCTCGTTCATTTCAATGACGGGCTGTTGATCCTCACTGGCGGTCGCATCGCCGAGTGCGGCCCGGCCCAGGACCTGCTCCCGCATCTGCCCAGCGGCACGCCGGTGGCCGACTACCGCGGCAAGCTGATCCTGCCCGGCTTCATCGACACGCACGTCCACTACCCGCAGACCGACATCATCGCCAGCCACGGCGAACAGCTGCTCGAGTGGCTGGAGAAGTACACCTTCCCCGCCGAGCGCCGTTTTGCGGAACGTGCCCATGCCGACGAGGTGGCGGGCTTCTTCTGCGACACGCTGCTGCGCAACGGCACCACCACCGCGTGCAGCTTCGCCACCGTGCATGCGAGCTCCGTGGACGCGCTGTTCGAGGCTGCGCAGGCGCGCCGAATGCGCATGATCACCGGCAAGGTGCTGATGGACCGCAACTGCCCGGACTTCCTGTGCGACACCGCGGCCTCCGGCTACGCCGAATCAAAGGCCCTGATCGAGCGCTGGCACGATCGTGACCGCCTGCTGTACGCGATCACCCCGCGCTTCGTGCCGACCTCCACGCCCGAGCAGCTGGCGCTCGCGGGCCAGCTCTTCGCCGAGCATCCAAGCGTGCTGCTGCAGTCCCACGTCGCCGAGAACCGCGCCGAGCTCGAATGGGTCGCCCGACTCCACCCCGAAGCACGCAGCTACCTCGACGTTTACGCACACCACGGCCTGCTCGGCAAGCGCGCCCTCTACGCACACTGCATCTGGCTCGACGACACCGATCGCCAGCGCATGGCCGACACCGGCACCGCGATCAGCTTCTGCCCCACCTCGAACCTCTTTCTTGGTTCGGGCCTGTTCGACCTCGCCCGCGCCCGCGAGCGCGGGGTTCGGGTGGGCCTGGGCACGGACGTGGGCGGCGGCACCAGCTTTTCGATGCTGCAGACCCTGAACGAGGCCTACAAGGTGCTGCAGCTTGCCGGCCAGTCCCTGTCGGCGGTGGCCGCTTTCCACCTCGCCACACTGGGCGGGGCGCGCAGCCTCTACCTGGACGACCGCATCGGCAACTTCGCGCCTGGAAGGGAGGCGGATTTCGTCGTCCTCGACCCCTGCGCCACGCCCCTGCTCGCACGCCGCAGCGCAGCCTGCAACACGCTGGAAGAGCGCCTCTTCACAATGATGATGCTGGGCGACGACCGCGCGGTCGCGGCCACTTTCGTGCTCGGCGAGGCGGCCTGGCGGCGCGACACGCTGCCCACCTGAGGCAGCAGGGCACCGGCACATCCGCGGCGGGGTGGTAAGCTTCGCTCGAGACTTCGAGCCACCCCGCCCCCGCCCGAACAAACAAGCACCTACGCGGAGATACCAAGCCTTGCACCCGCTTCGGGAATTCAGTCACATCCTGCTGCACGCATTTCGCAACCTGATGCCGATCGTCGTCGTGGTCGCGGTGTTTCAGCTTGCGGTGATCCGGGAAGTGCCAGACGGCTTGCTGTCGATGGCGGGCGGGCTGCTGATCGTCGCGATCGGCGTCGCACTGTTCCTGCAGGGCCTGGAACTCGGGATTTTCCCGATCGGCAAGAACCTGTCGAACGAGTTCGCCAAGAAGGGCTCCTTGCTCCTGCTGATGGTCTTCGGCTTCTGCCTTGGATTCGCCGCGGTGATTGCCGAGCCGGCGCTGATCGCGGTCGCCTCGCAGGCGGAATCCATCAGCGGCGGGCGGATCGACGGCTTCACGCTGCGCGTGCTGGTGGCCCTGTCCGTGGGCGCCGTGGTGGCGCTGGGCGTGGTGCGCACGATCCTCGGCCACTCGCTGCACTGGTACATGATCATCGGCTATCTGCTGGTGGTCACGGTGACCTTTTTCGCCCCGGCAGAGATCGTTGGCCTGGCCTACGACTCGGGCGGCGTCACCACCAACATCGTCACCGTGCCACTGATCGCCGCGCTGGGCATTGGCCTGGCGGTATCGATCCGCGGCCGCAATGCGCTCTCGCATGGCTTCGGCCTCGTGGCGCTGGCGGTGATGGTACCGATGGTCCTGGTGCAGCTCTACGGCATCGTGGTCTATCGCTTCGGCATGGGTCCGGAATCCGGCACGCCCGCCGTCGCACTCGCCACGGCCGTGGCCGACACCGGCCCCGCCACCCTGCTTCAGCATCTCATGCGCATTCTGGGCGACCTGCTCGGCATGCTGGGCGACGTGCTGCCGATCATCGCGGTGATCCTGTTCTTCCAGTACGCAGCAATCCGCAAGCCCATCGCCCACCTGCAGAAGGTCACCGGCGGCTTCATCCTCGTCATCGTTGGACTGTACGCCTTCGTGGTCGGGCTCAAGCTCGGACTGTTCCCGATCGGGCGCAGCATGGCAGCCCAACTCATCGGGCTCGACACCCTGCTCTATGTGTACCTGTTCGCCTTCGCGATCGGCTTCGCCACCACCATGGCCGAACCCGCGCTGATCGCCATCGGCGAGAAGGCCGAGGAAGCCGGCCAGGGACGTCTGCTCGCCAGCCGCATCCGCATCCTGGTCGCGCTCGGCGTCGCGGTGGGCATCACCGTCGGCGTACATCGCATCATCACCGGCGACTCGATCCACTACTACATCATGGGTGGCTACGCGCTGGTGATTGCGCTGACCTGGTTCGCGCCCAAGTACATCGTACCGCTGGCCTTCGACCTGGGCGGCGTAACCACCTCCGAGGTGACGGTGCCGCTGGTGACGGCGCTCGGCATCGGCCTGGCAACCAACATCGAGGGACGCAACGTGCTGATCGACGGCTTCGGCCTGATCGCGTTCGCGTCGATCTTCCCCATCGTGACCGTCATGCTCTACGCGATCGGGGTGGAGTGGTTGAAGCGAAAAGGAGAGGCAGCATGAAGTTCTCTGTACTGGTAGCGATCCTCGCCGAGGATCTGGAGGAGCAGGCGATCGAGGTCGCGCGCGCGGCCGGCGCAGGCGGCGTGACCATCCTGGGCGGGCGCGGCATCGGCGCGCGGGAGAAGAAGACCTTCTTCGGCCTGACCTACGAGGGTAGCCAGTCGGTGCTCGTGTTCGTGCTCGAGAAGAAGCTCTCGCTGGCCGTGCTCAAGGCGCTTCGCGACGCGCTCGAGCTGCGCGACAACAGCCGGGGAGTGATCTTCACCCTTCCGCTCGAGCATATCGCCGGCATGGACATGAGTCAGATTCACCAATTCGAGGATCGTCTGCGCGACGACATCTAGGAGACATCGACGATGCAACTGGTCAAGGAAATCATGGTGCGCAACGTTGCCACCATTTCGCCCTTCGCGAGCATCCGCGAGGCCATGCAGAAGATGCGCAGCCGCGGCGTCAAGTCGCTGGTGGTCGAACGCCGCGATGCGCACGACGCATTCGGCATCATCACCTACACCAATATCCTCAAGACCATCGTGGCCGAGGAAGGCGACATCGACCTCATCAACGTCTACGACATCTGCGCCAAGCCCGCGCTGACGATCCCGGTCGAGCTGAGCGTCCGCCATGCGGCCCGCATGATGGTGAACATGCGTCTGCGCCGGCTGCTGGTGCTCGACGGCAACGAGCTCGCCGGCATCGTGACCATGAACGACATCGTCACCGACATCCTGAACATGGCCGAAACCGAAACCCCCTGACTGCCTCCTCCGCAGCCCCCAGGAGCGCCGCGAGATGACTGCCCTGCATACCCTGCTCGCCCCGACCGACCTGTCCGCGCTCGCGCGCCACGCCGCCCTGCGCGCAGCGATGATCGCCACCGAAACCGGGGCGCGGCTTTGCCTGCAGCATGTGGTGAACATCAACGCACTCGACAGCCTTCGCCACCTGCTTGACAAGGAGGCGGACGAGATCGAGCGGCGCCTGCTCGACAGCGTGCGCGATGACGTCGAGGCGCTTGCTGCGGACATCGCAGCACGCACAGGCATCCCCCCTGAGGTCCGCCTCAGCAGCGGGCCGATCCTCACAGAAATCGCTGCCCACGCCGACGCCATCGACGCCAGCCTGGTGGTGATGGGCGCGCGCGGTGCAGGTTTCCTGCGCGAGATGCTCATCGGCTCGACAACCGAACGGGTGCTGCGCAAGACCCGCCACCCTTTGCTCGTGGTCAAGCAGAGCCCGCACGAGCCTTATCGGCGCGTGCTTGTCCCGGTGGATTTTTCCGAGCGCTCGGCGGAGGCGATCCGCATCGCCCAGGGCGTGGCGCCAAGCGCCGAGATCTTGCTGCTGCACGCCTTCGATGTGCCGTTCGAGGGCAAGCTGCGCTATGCGGGCGTCGAGGACGCGCAACTCTCGTCCCTGCGCGTGAATGCGAAGCGCGAAGCGGTCGAGCAGCTCAACGCGCTGATCAATGCGGGCGGCTTTCCCACCGACCGCATCCGCCGCCTGGTGCTGCACGGCGACGCCAGCACCTGCATCCTGGAGGAGGAGCAGCAGCAGGACTGCGACCTGATCGTGATGGGCAAGCGCGGGCGTGGCGCGCTCGAGGAGATGTTGCTGGGCAGCGTCTCCAAGCACATCCTGCTGCAATCCAGCGCGGACGTGCTGATCACGGACCGCGCCTCCGGCGGCTGAGCGCCGCGGGCCTCCTGCATAAGGAGGCGCAGGAAGCGGGGTCGGTCGGTTCGCCCCCCCCTGGCTCAAGCCATCTCGAGGAAATCTCCCCAGGCTTCGATCGGCATCGGCTTGCCGAACAGATAGCCCTGGTAGAACTCGCAGCCGTGCTGGCGCAGGAAGTCGCGCTGGGCTGGCGTTTCCACGCCTTCGGCCACCACTTCCAGCCCCAGGGCGTGGCTCATCGACAGGACCGCGAGTACGATGGCCTCGCTGCCCTCGTCCTGTGCCATGTCGCGAATGAAGGACTGGTCGATCTTCAGCTGGGCGAAGGGCAGACGCTTCAGGTAGGACAGCGAGGAATAGCCGGTGCCGAAGTCGTCCAGCGCGAACTGGATGCCGAGCGAACGCAGCTGGTTCATGCGGATTACCGTCTCATCCAGGTCGGCGAGGATGGCACTCTCGGTGAGCTCCAGCTTGAGCCGGCTGGGGTCGATGCCGGCGCGCATGACGACTTCCCGCACGCTGGCGACGAAGTCGGCCTGGTGGAACTGGCGGGCGCTCACGTTCACCGAGATGCAGAGCGGATGCGTGCGCGCTTCGGACTGCCACACAGCCAGCTGGGCACAGGCGGTGCGCAAGACCCACAGCCCGAGCGGAATGATGTGGCCGGTGTCTTCAGCGAGCGGGATGAACTCTGCGGGCGAAACCATCCCGGCTTCGTCCAGCGGCCAGCGCACCAGCGCCTCTGCACCGACCACCCGCCCGTGACGGTCCACCAGTGGCTGGAAGAACAGGCGGAAAGCCTCCGCAGCAAGGGCCTCATGCAGCCGTACCTCCATGCGCGCGTGCGCATCCACCACCGCCTGCATTTCCGGGCTGAAAAAGCGCACGGCGTTGCGCCCGTCCTGCTTCGCCCGGTACAGCGCCACCTCGGCCCGCTTGAGCAGGGTGTCCAGCGAACTGTCGCCATCGAAGAACAGGCTGATCCCGATACTCAGCGTTGCAAAGTGGCGCTCGCCTTCATCGTCACCGAGCACGTAGGGCACCTCGAGCGCCTGCTGCAGCTTGCGCGCGACGTGCTCGGCGTGGGCAAGCGCCTCGGCCTCGGTGCTGCCGATCTGCTCGATCAGCACGGCGAAGTCGTCATCCCCATGGCGGGCGACCGTGTCTTCTTCGCGCACCCCGCCACGTAGACGCGCGGCCACGGTGCGCAGGAGCTGGTCGCCGGCAGCGTGACCCAGGGTGTCGTTGAGCTGACGGAAACGATCGATGTCGACCAGCATCAGCATGCCCCAGGCTTCCTTGCGCGAACTGTTTCGAATCGCCTGGGCGATGCGGTCGTGCAGCAACGCCCGGTTGGGCAGCTCCGTGAGGGCATCGTAGTAGGCAAGCCGGTGCAGCAGCGCCTCGGACTGCTTGCGCCGGGTGATGTCCTCCTTGACCGCGACGTAGTGTGTCACGACGCCGGCCGCATCCTTGATCGGCGCGATCGTGGCGAGCTCCAGATAGGTCGATCCGTCCTTGCGCGTATTATGGAACTCGCCGCGCCAGACCTCGCCGCGTCCGAGCGTGGACCACATGTCTTCGTACGTTTCCTTGGGCGTGAGTCCGGTGTTGAGCACGCGCGGATTGCGACCGACGACTTCATCATGTGCGTAGCCGGTGGTGCGCCGGAAGGCGTCGTTGACGTAGAGGATCTGTGCATCGGTGTCGGTGATCACGATCGACTCGGGACTCTGCTCGATCACCATCGACAGCCGCCGCAGTTCGCCCTCGCGCTTCTCGATCTCGACGGCCATGCCGTCCACCCCTGCGGACAGTTCGTCGAGTTCGCTGACCCCCGTGTCGTACCCCACACGTGTGCCAGGGCTGCCGCTCGCGATACGGGCGACGGCATCGCGCACTCGCAGCGCCCACACCTCCACCTGACGGTAGATGTAGAAGCGCGCAAGCAGGGCCGAGACGAGGGCCAGACCGGCGATCAGCGACAGATGAAGCTGGAAGCGGTGGTCAACTGCGTCCAGCGAGCGATCCAGCGGCGCGCCGATGGTGAGAAAGCCCGAGTCGGGCGCAAACTCCGGCGTTGCAACGCCATACAGACGGCGTGTGCCGTCGAGCCCGGCAAACTGCGCGATCCCGGTTTCCGTCCGCATGACCTGTGTCATCTGCGCCAGTGTGTCCGCAGGGACGACGTGGCCGCGCCAGCGCGAAACATCGGGGTGATGGGCGAGCACATGCCCGGTCGCGCTGATCACGCTCGCCTCCCACTCGCGCGGCAGATTGAAGCCCTGGATCAGGCGCTCGAACCAGCCCAGCGTGATCGAGGCAAACAGCACCGCACGCACCTCACCGGTATCAGTGGCGAGCGGGTACCCGAACACCAGCCCGGGCTTGCCGCTGATGCGCCCGACGATGAACTCCCCGGCGGAGATGCCCTGCCCGCCCAGCGCCGCGCCAAACCAGGCCCGATCCGCAACATTGGTCGGCGCCGCAGCCGGTTCGGCGCTGCAGAATACGCTGCCATCGGGCCGCACCGCGCCAATGTTGGCAAAGCCCTGCACGGAGCCCAGCAACCGGCGCGCAATGCCGGTGCAACGCTCGGGGTCCGCATCGCGCAGATCGTCCGAGCGCGCCATGATCTCCAGAACGAGCACGACCACGCGGTGGGCCGCACGGATCTCGCGGTTCGCGTCTGCGAGCCGGTGTGAAATCTCGGTGTGGATGCTGGCGACCGCCTCCGCACGCCGCTCCTGGTAATCGAGCAGCGCGAACAGCAGGAGCGGGACGACCGCGATCGCGATCGTCAACCACAACCGGAAGCTGAGAGAGTTATGTCGCATCGTTCATGCGGCGCGGAATGCCGGGTTCTTCAGCCAATGCATTACTCGGAAGGGAGCGTGGGCACACTGTGCCCCAATCTGGGAAGTTTGTCTCCTGTCGAGGGCGCGCCCCTGTCAAGAAAGTCACGCATGGCACATGCGAATGCGCATGCAGCCAGAAATGACTCGAAAATATGACAAAGGCCATTTCGGGAAGTTCGCCTTCCCTCCGGTTCCGCCATGACCTTCGACGACCCACCACTCATGCCTTGAGCCGGTAGCCTGTCTTCAGCATCCAGGTCGCCACCGCCACGAACACCGCGAGGAACAGCAGTGCCATCGCCAGGCTCACCCCCACCGCCACATCGGCCGTGCCATAGAAGCTCCAGCGGAAACCGCTCACCAGATACACCACCGGATTGAACAGCGACAGCGTGCGCCAGGCCTCCGGCAGCATGTCGATCGAGTAGAAGCTGCCACCGAGGAAGGTCAGCGGCGTGATGATCAGCAGCGGCACGAGCTGAAGCTTTTCGAAGTTGTCCGCCCAGATCCCGAGGATGAAGCCGAGCAGGCTGAAGCTGAGCGCAGTGAGCAGCAGGAAACCGACCATCCACAGCGGGTGTTCGATGCGCAGCGGCACGAAGAAGGTGGCGGTGGCGAGGATGATGAGGCTGAGCAGGATCGCCTTCGTGGCCGCCGCACCCACATAGCTCAGCACGATCTCGAAGTGCGACACCGGCGCCGACAGGATCTCGTAGATGGTGCGCGAGAACTTGGGAAAGAAGATGCCGAAGGACGCGTTCGACACGCTCTGGGTGAGCAGGTTGAGCATGATCAGGCCGGGTACGATGAAGGCCCCGTAGCTCACCCCTTCCACCTCCGGAATGCGCGCGCCGATCGCCGCGCCGAACACGACGAAGTACAGCGAGGTGGTGATCACCGGGGCCAGCACGCTCTGCAGCAGCGTGCGCTTGGTGCGCGCCATCTCGAAAAAATAGATCGCACGGACTGCGTGCCAGTTCATCTTGCGCCCTCCTTGGCGGGCGTGCCCGCGGCGTCCTTGTTGCGCGGGTCGCCTGCGCCGCCCGGTTCGCGCTCGCTGACCAGGCTGACGAATATTTCCTCCAGCGAGCGCTGGGTCGTGTGCAGGTCGGCAAAGGCGATGCCGGCAGCGGCGAGATCCTGCAACAGGTCGGCGATCGCCCTCTCGCCAGCCCTCTCGCCGGCCCCCTCGCTGCCCTCACCGCTCTTGCTGCCCTCGCCCCCCCTGGCCATCTCGTACGCGTAAATGAGCGTGCTGCCGCCCTTGCCCAGCGTCAGCCCGTAGTGCGCGAGCGCGGGCGGAACCTCCTGCAGCGGCGCCACCAACTGCAGCGTAAGCTGCTTGCCACCGAGCTTGCGCATCAGCGCGGCCTTGTCCTCGACCAGAATCAGTTCGCCCCGCGCGATCACGCCGATGCGCTCGGCCATCTCCTCGGCCTCCTCGATATAGTGCGTGGTCAGGATCACGGTGACACCGCTGTCGCGCAGCCGGCGCACGAGCTGCCACATGTCGCGGCGCAGTTCCACGTCCACGCCGGCGGTGGGCTCGTCGAGGAAGAGGATGCGCGGCTCGTGCGACAGCGCCTTGGCGATCAGCACCCGGCGCTTCATGCCGCCCGAGAGCATCATCAGCCGGGCGTCCTTCTTCGCCCACAGCGACAGATCCTTCAGCAGCTGCTCGAGATAGGCCGGATCGGGCGGCTTGCCGAACAGCCCGCGCGAGAAGCTGACCGTGTTCCACACCGTCTCGAAGGCATCGGTGGTGAGTTCCTGCGGCACCAGGCCCACCAGCGCACGGGCTGCGCGGTAGTCGCGCACGATGTCGTGGCCGTCGACGCGCACGCTGCCCGCGCTCGGATTAACCAGGCCGCAGACGATGCTGATCAGCGTGGTCTTGCCCGCACCATTGGGGCCGAGCAGCGCAAAGATCTCGCCGCGGCGGATGTCGAGGTCGACACCCTTGAGCGCAGCGAAGCCGGAGGCGTAGGTCTTCGACAGACCAGAGATCGAGATGATGGAAGTCATGGCCCGAAGATAGCAGATCGGCGCAGATGGACGGCAGGCAGCTGCGCGAGCGTGCCGCACAGCCGTCGCATCCGGCGCACCGATCACCGCAGGCGGCCGAGTCTCTCGATCAGGTGGTCGCGCAAGGCGCGCAACGCAAGCAGGCCCGCATCGTTGTCGGGGATGGGCGCAGTCGCCCTGCGGCTCATCAGTTCGTGCGCGAGTTCGTGCACCCCGTCGTGCATCGCCAGCGCCTCGTCGAATGCAGGGTCGTTCCCGTGCCGCAGCCTGCCCTCGTCTTCGAGCCACATCCCGAGCGCACACTGGTCATCGGTCGCGGGCGGCGCAAGCGTCCCGGCCTGCGACAGCAGGTAAGCCTCGATGCGCGCAACCCAGGCGCGATGATGGGCGATCGCAAACATGCGCGGCAGCTCGTCGTGCTCGACACGCGGCCGGTCCAGCCAGGACGGACCGGGGCGCCAGCCGCGCACCCAGCCGGGAACGTCATCCGCCGCCATGGGGCGGGCGATGCCATAGCCCTGCGCGATCTCGCAGCCCAGATCCAGCAGCAGCTCACCATGGAGAACGGTCTCGACCCCCTCGGCGACCGTCTGCCGGCTGAAGGCGCCCGCGAGGCCGATCACCCCCTCGAGAATCGCCAGATCCTCGGGGTCGTCCAGCATGTCGCGCACGAAGCTGCGGTCGATCTTGAGCGTATTGGCGGGCAGATTCTTCAGATACGTCAGGGAGCAGTACCCGGTACCGAAATCATCCAGCGCAAAGCGCACCCCCAGGCTCTGGCAGGCGTGCATGATGCTGGACACTTCCGCGATGTCGTCGAGGGCACTGCTCTCGAGCACCTCGAGCTCGATCTGCTCGGGGCGGACGTGGGGATACGCTTCGAAGCGCTGGCGCAGGCCCGCGACGAAATCCGTCTGCTCCAACTGGCGCGCGCTCACGTTCACACTCACCGAAAGCCGCAGACCTTGCGCCTGCCAGGAGGACACCTGCGCGAATGCGCTGTCGAGCACCCAGGCACCCACGGCGACTGCGAGCGGATGCTCCTCGATCAGCGGCAGGAAGGCGGCCGGCGGCAGCAGGCCGCGCTCGGGGTGGCGCCAGCGGATCAAGGCCTCGAGACCCAGCACCGCGCCGGAGCGCATGTTCACCTTGGGCTGGTAGAAGAGCACGAACTCGCCCGCCTGAAGCGCCTGGCGGATACGCTCACGCCCCTCGTGGCTGTCACGCACGGCGCGGTCCTGCTCGGCGTCGAACAGATAGTAGCGGTCCTTGCCCTGCAGCTTCGCCTGGTACATGGCCTGATCGGCCTGGCGCAGCAGTTGGTCCGCGTCGACGGGGTCTGCCTGCGGAAAGAAGGTGACCCCCAGGCTGGCGGAGACGCGCAGTTCGCAGTCTTCCTCCACCCAGGGCGCGGACGCGGCCTCGAGCAGACGGTTGAGCAAGGGCACACACGCCTCGACCGTCGGCATGTCCTGCAGCACGGCGACGAACTCGTCACCACCGAGCCGGGCCAGCGTGTCGCCCTCTCGCAGCACCGCATGCATGCGCTGGGATACGCCCATCAGCAGGCGGTCACCCATGTCGTGCCCGTGCCGGTCATTGACCGCCTTGAAGCCATCCAGGTCAAGATAGACGATGGCCAGCCGGGTGGCGCGCCGCAAGCTCATCACCATGCTCTGGTGCAGCCGGTCGGCGAGCAGGCTGCGATTGGCGAGACCGGTGAGCGCGTCGTAGTGCGCGATGCGCTCGAGTTGCTGCTGGTGCGACTTCTGCGCGGTGATGTCGCTGAACAGGGCCACGTAACACTGGATGCGGCCGTTGTCATCGCGCACGGCGCTGATGGTCAGCAGCTCCGCATACAGGCTGCCATCCTTGCGCCGGTTCCAGATCTCGCCGTGCCAGTGGCCGTGCTCATGCAGCGCCTGCCACATCTGCAGGTAATGCTCGGGCTTCTGTCGTCCCGACTTCAGCATGCGCGGGTTCTGTCCGAGCAGCTCCTCGCGCGCGTAGCCCGACAAGCGGCAGAAGGCGTCATTGACCTCGAGGATGGTGCCGTCGGCGTCCGTGATCGAGATGCCCTCGCGCGCGTAGGTGAACACCATTGCCAACTGGCGCAGCTCGGCATTCGAGCGCGTCAGCTCGGCGGTACGCTCGCTCAGGCGGGCCTCCGCCGCTTCGCGCCGCGCCACCTCGGCGGCCAGCGCGGCATTGTCGGCCTCGAGCCGGGAGCGGTGTTGCACAGCGGTCCTGATGTCCGAGCGCAGGCGCTCGGCCCGGCGGCGCTGGCGCAGAAAGGCCAGCCACAGCGCCACGAGCGCCAGCGGGAAAGCCATCATCACGCCGCTCACGGCCGCGGAGATCGCCTGCCCGTGCGCATCCTCGCGCGCGATCAGGGTGAGCACGGACAACTCGGTGTGCGGTACCTCCGCACGCACCAGCAACATGTCGGGCGCAAGCCCTGGCGTATCCGCAAGCATCGCTGCAGGCACAACCGCGCCGGCTTCGGCGGCCGCGAGCGCCTGCAACGCGCCGGGCGCCAGCACAAGCGCCGGCGCGGACGAGGCCAGCGGTGCGCCGCCAAGGCCAAGCACCAGCTCGGCATAGCGCACCGCATCCTGCTCCAGCCCACGCTCGCCCTCTCGCGCCTCGATCAGCAAGGCACCCAGCGTATCGAGACTGCCGACAGCGACCAGAAACGCGCGCGGTGCACCGCGGAACAGCACCGGCGCCACGATCTCGAAACACCGGTTGCCACAGTCCATGCGCAGTCGCGGCCCATCGACGTCCGTGAGCATCGGCGCCCGCTGCGGCGCGCCCCCCGCGGCGGCCAGCACCCGGTCGGAGCCTTCGATCAGGCGCAGGCTGCGAAATACCGGCACGTCACGCAACGTCGCCTCGCGCAGTTGCTCGGCTAGTCGCCGGTCGATCGCATCCAGACTGGCATTCAGGCCATAGCGGGGCGACATGCCGAGGTCGGCGTTGACGAAGTAATCCTCGATCTCCCGCACCGAGGCGATCTGGGCCACGTTGCGGATGCGCTCATCGATGAAGTCGGAGATCACCGCAGCACGCCGCTCGGTGTCGGCCACCAGCCGCCGCTCGGTCACCTCGCGCAGCACGCTCTGCGACGCCAGCACGTTCCACAGCAGCACCGCCGCATAGGCCACGAACAGGCCGAGGATCAGCAGTGGCGTATGCCTGCAGAGCAGCAGCGCACGCATTCGGCTCATCGACATGCGTCCAGATCCGGCCGTCAACGCGGCACACTCGCGAAGAAGTCGGGGAAATAGCGCCGGATGCCCGGGTAGTATTTGTCCACCAGGGCGTCATACCCGCCACTCGCCTTCAGGGCGGCGAGATAGGCGTTGAAGGCATCGCGCAGCGCCGGTGCATCGGGCGGGAACGCCGCGGCAAGCGCCTGCTCCTCCGAGATCGGCCCCAGTACCTTGATGCGGCCGGCCCACTTGCGCAGATCGAGGATGGCGTCGGGCACGTCGAGCAGCGTGAACTCCGCATCGGCATTGAGCAGCGCCGGCACCATTTCGTTGAGGTTGGTGCTGCGGGTGTAGGCGCGCAGGTCGATACCCACGCCTTCCAGCCCGTAATTGGCCGGATCGAGGCAGGTGCCCTCCATCACCAGCAAACTCTTGCCGGCGATCAGGGCCCGGGTTTCCAGAATGTCGGCGGCGAGATCGTCGCTGCCCGCGATCGGCCTGACCGGGGACTGCGCGCTCGCCACCAGCAGTACCTGCGAAGGAAAGGTGGGCGCAGAGAACAACAGCACCGCGTCGCGCCACGGCAGCACGGTGAAGCCCGCGGCGATCACGTCGCCGCGCACCGGATAAGACCCTTCCAGGCGCACCGAATCCCCTTCGCGCACGACCTCACGCCCAAGCAGGTCGCGGATGACCGAGTAGAAGTCGGAATGCACCAGCGTGTAGCGCACGCCGATGTGCGCCGCGAAGCCCTGCATCAACTCGACGTCGAAACCGTCGCCGCTGCCGGTGACGAAGTTTGCGTAGCGGATTCCAAGGTGACGGAGCTCGCCGCGTGCACGAATCTCGTCCAGATCCGCAGCCGGGGCGGGCAGCGCCATGAAAAAACCGAGAAGCAGGGGCAAGACACGGCGAAGCATGCGAAGCATGGAGAGGATTCCACGGAGAGGTGACGAAGGCGCCGCGGCATTTTCGCGGATAACGCACTTTCGCGACATGGCCGACTGCTCGGCCGATTGCCCGTATTGGGCGCGCGCCCTCACCCGACGCGGTCGCCGCCTCCGCGCTTGGCTTCGTACAGCGCCCGGTCCGCGGCCTTCAGCATGTCCTCGGCGCTGTGCATCGAGGGCTCGATCTCCGCCACCCCGACGCTCACCGCCCCGCTCCAGCATTCCTGCCCGAGGGCGTTGATGTGAGGGCGGCGCGAAGCGACGATCTTGCTGGCCACCTGCCGCGCACCGGCGCGGTCGCTGCGCGGACAGATGACCAGAAACTCGTCGCCGCCGAGGCGGCACACGATGTCGCTGGTACGCACGGCGTCACGCAGTCGCTGGCCAAGCGCGCGCAGCACGGCGTCCCCCTCGGCATGACCGTAGGTGTCGTTGACGCCCTTGAAGCGGTCGGCATCCAGCAGCAGCACCGACAGCGGCGTGCCGTCCCGGCGGGCCTCTTCCCACAGCGCCTCGAGCGCGGTGACGGCGTGGCGCCGGTTGGGCAGACCGGTGAGGTCGTCATGGTAGGTCAGCACGTGCAGGCGCTCGTTTGCACGCGCGAGCTCCGCGGTGCGCTCGGCGACGCGTTGCTCCAGCGTGCGGTTGAGTTCGGCGAGCTCGCGATTACGCTCGGAGACCATCGCCAGCAGCCCGTTCAGGGCACCGAGCAGCGGTTCGGTCGAGGCCTCGCGCTGGCGCTGCTCAAGCTCGGCTTCGAAGGCCTCCGGCGCGCCGAGCCCATTCTCCATCAGCCGCAGCTGCCGCGCCATCGACTGATCGACCCCGAGGATGTGGTGAGCAAGCCAGTTGACCAGATAGCCGACCTCCATCCGCACCGTCTGCTCCCGCTGCGGTCCCTTGGCGTCTTCGGCCGCGCCCATCGCATGAAGCTCGTCGATGAAGCGCTGGTGCTCCCCGCGGTGGAAGTCGACATGGCGCGGGTCGATGCCCGCCGCGATGAACATGGCCTCCTCGTCACCGAAGTGCGTTTGGCTGTACTCGATCAGCTCGGCACGGGCCGCATCGATCTGTGCCTGCGAAACCCCGCCCTCCCCCATCAGCAGGCCACCGAGGCGGTTGATCAGGTCGACCAGGCGGCGGTGCTGCCGGTCTACCTCGGGAAGGTCGGTCATGAAGGCAGATGACCATGTGAACAATTCGCTCATTCCGAAACTCCTTTGACCCTGACTCTTGGCAAGCCCAGGCGATCTCTTCAAAAACCGCTGCGGGCGAAGTGTTCGATTGCCGGGCCGATCGCATCGAGCGGCAGCACCCTGCCGGCCGCGCCCCGGCGGATGGCCTCCTTGGGCATGCCGAACACCACACAACTGGCCTCGTCCTGGGCGATGGTCTGCGCGCCGGCATCGAACATCTCGCGCAGCCCGCGGGCGCCATCGTCGCCCATGCCCGTCATGATGACGCCGAGCGCCCTGCGCCCCGCGTACTTGGCGACGGAGTTGAACAGCACGTCGACCGAGGGGCGGTGGCGGTTGACCGGCGGCCCGTCACGCACCTCGACCACATAGTGCGTACCGCTGCGGCGCACCGACATCTGCCGCCCGCCCGGCGCGATCAACGCACACCCGGGGCGCACGCTCATGCCGTCCTCCGCCTCGAGCACCTCGATCTTGCACAGCTGGTTGAGGCGCTGGGAGAACAGTGCGGTGAACTTTTCCGGCATGTGCTGCACCACGACGATACCCGGCATGGTGAGCGGCAGATTGCGCAGCACCGCCTCCAGCGCCTGCGTGCCGCCGGTTGAGGTGCCGATCGCGATGATGCGGTCGCCGACCTCTGGCCGGGCTTCGCGCACATGCGCATTTCCAGCCTGCACCGGGTTTGTGCGCGCGGCGGAGGGTCCGTCGGTCGACACGGCCCGGATCGGTCTGTGATCGTCCATCTCCATGCTCAGGCCCGCCGGTAAATCGTCGGGCGCTCCTGACGCAGGCCGACGTTGAGGCCGTTCAAGCTCTCCGAGTGGCCGATGAGCAAGCAGCCATCGGGGCGCATCTGGCGCGCAACGCGTTCGACGATGCGCTGTTTGGTGGGCGTATCGAAATAGATCAGCACATTGCGCAGGAAGATCACATCGAAGTCACCGACACTGCCGAGGTTCTCGTTCAGATTGACCTGCGCGAAACGCACCCGCCTGCGCAGGGCGGCGTCAATCTGCAGCGTCTGCTCGCCGCCCGTATTCTCGAGCCGACAGAAACGGCGCAGGTAGTCCTTGGGAATACCGTCGATGCGGTTGGTGGCATACACGCCGCTGCGGGCCTTCTCGACCACCTGGCGGCTGATGTCGGAAGCGAACACCTCCCACGCCGAAGCCACGCCAAGCCGGTCGGCAAGCACCATGGCGATGCTGTAGGCCTCTTCGCCGGAGGAACTGGCCGCACTCCAGATTCGCGTCGGTCTGGTGCGCTGCTGAAGCTGGGGCAGCACGGTGGCGGTGAGGAAATCGAAGTGCTTGGGTTCGCGGAAGAAATAGGTCTCGTGCGTGGTCAGCAGATCCACCATACGGTCGAATTCGTCGGCCGACTTGCGATCGGACACCACCGCGAAATACTCGCCGAAGCTCTTCAGCCCGAGCGCGCGCAGCCTGCGCGCCAGCCGTCCGCTCACCAGGCTCTTCTTCTGCGGCGACAGATCCACGCCAGCGACCCGCCGCATCAGCGTGCGGAACTGCTCGAACTCGTGCTCGGTGATCGAAATTTCCGACATGGATGGCCCTTTCCGACAAGACCGTAGTGTACGCGCCGGATGGCGGTGCAGGGTGTGCCGTAGTGCGCACGCGGGCGCAACGGAACCGTGCTTGAGTTACCCCAGCGTCGCCGTGGCGAGCTTGGCGCCGAAGCCGATGAACACCCCGCCCACCCCCGCGGTCGCCCCGGCCGCGGCACGGCGGTGACGGCGGAACTGCGCCGCGAGGCGGGCGCCCGCGAAGATGAGCACCGACAGGTAGAGCAGGCTGCAGACCTGCACGATCACGCCCAGGATCACGAAGGACAGCGCCGGGTGGCCGTAAGCGGGGTCGACGAACTGGATGAAGAAGGACACGAAGAACAGGATCGCCTTGGGGTTCATCAGGCTGATCAGCAGCGCGGTGCGGAAGGGGTGCGGGGTGCTGCGCACCGGCGGGTAGTCCGGCTTGCCGTCGCCGACCGCTGCGGCGGTTTCGCCCCCCCGCCGCCAGGTGGCGAGCGCACCGCGCAGCAGACTCAAGCCCACCCAGGCCAGGTAGGCCGCACCGGCGTACTTGATGACCATGAACAGTTCGGGCGTGGCGCGCAACACCGAAGCCATGCCGGTGACCGCCAGCAGCATCAGGAGGGTGTCACCGACGAAGATGCCGGCCGCGCCCCGGTAGCCGGCGCGCACGCCCCAGCGCGAGGCAGCCGCCATCACATAGAGCGAGTTGGGCCCGGGCAGCAGCACGATAAAGATGGTGCCGAGGACGAAGGTGAAGAGGTCGGTGATGCCGTAGAACATGGCCGGAGCGCTGCACGATGACGGGTGGGGAGCTACTTTGCCACGCCGCTCATGTGCTCGCCAGTCGTGCACTCGGATGCAGCCAGTTCCGCACTCCTTGTCTGCCGCCCAGCTAAAAGTTTAGATATGATCGACTACTCATTCGGGTATAAAGTATTCTTATACGAGCGCTGCGAAAGTTCGGCATGCCGAAAGAGGCGATTCGCCTCGGTGCGGCCGATAGCGTCGTTCCACTGAACCAGATTCCGGAGATGGTGTTGCGCAAGAGCGCCCAGTAGCGCGTCGCACAGGAAATCCGAACCCGTCTTGCAGCAAGCGCGCGCCGCCCGGCCTTACCCGTCGCTGCGCGCGGCCCGGCTGCTTTGAATCAGGGCCCACAGACTCACCAGCCCCAGCGCACCGACGATAAGCGCTATGCCGGCGAATTCTGCCGCCGTCGGGCGTTCGCCGAGCTCGATCCAGCCCGCCAGCACGCCGACGAGGGGAACCCCCAGCACCGAGAGCCCCGCCATCCCCGCAGACAGGTGCTGGAGGATGTACAGCCACAGCACCCAGGCGAGCCCGGTCGCGAATACGGCGTTAAAGACCAATGCGCCGAAGAAGTACGGCGATGGTTCGATCGGCCGCGAGGGATGCAGCCCCGCGAAGACGCACAGCGCGATCGCGCCGAACAGCATCTGCCACGCAGTGAGCGCGAGCAGATCGAACTTGTGCCTCTGGCGCATGCGCTTGGCGAGCACCGAAGAGGCCGCCCAGATCGCGCCGGCCAGAACGGCCAGCAGATTGCCAAGCACCGAGCCCCCCAGCGACCAGGGTTCGAGCACCAGCACCAGCCCACTGGCTGCCAGCGCGATGCCCAGCCACTGCACGCCGCGCACGCGCTCGCCCAGGGCGAGCCAGGCCATCGGGAGCACCCAGAACGGCATGGTGTAGACGAGCACTGCAGTCTTGCCCGCACCCGCGGTCACCAGCGCCCACTGGATGAGCGCGGTGAAAGCCCCCGTCTGCAGCAGGCCGAGCAACACGACCTCACGCCAGGCCTCGATCGTCATTGGCCGCCGGAGCAGCGCGAGCACCCCGAACAGCGTGAGCGCGCCGAACGCGGCGCGGATGGCAGAGAAATCGAAGGGATCGACGTAGTCGATCACCTGCTTCATGACGACCCAGTTGTATCCCCAGATCAGGGAAAGCGCGACGAGCGCAAGCAAGGCAATGCGGGATGCGCCGGGCGCGGACATCGATCCTCCAGAAGGAAAATGCCGCGACACCCCGGTCGGGCGGCGCGGCGTTTCAGGTGCCGTCGGCTGCGAGCGGATACAGCGGCAGGCAGCGGCTTCGGACTCGGACTCGGATTATGCGCCCGCACATGGCAAGATGCGAACCCACGCGGTACAACCGAAGCAGCACGTACAGAGCGCCCTCCGTCTCACCCGCGCCCCTGTGCACGAAGCGCCTTCGGGCTGCGAGTGAGCCCCGAAAGAAGGAAGCGCATGCCCAAGTTCGACGCCAACCTGACCCTGCTCTTCAACGATTTACCCTTCCTCGCGCGCTTCGAGGCGGCTGCGGAAGCGGGCTTTCGCGGGGTGGAATTCCAGTTCCCCTACGCCTTCGACCGGAACGAGATCGCCGACCGGCTGCACGCGAACGGCCTGGTGGCGGTGCTGCACAACCTCCCTGCGGGCGACTGGGATGCGGGCGAGCGCGGCATTGCATGCCACCCGGGCCGGGTGGGCGAATTTCAGGACGGCGTCGGGCGCGCGATCGAGTACGCCACGGCGCTCGGTTGCGCACGGCTCAACTGCCTCGCGGGGGTCCCTCCTGCCGATCTGGCCCCGGCGCAGGCGCACGAGATCCTCGTCGCCAACCTGCGCTTCGCCGCACGCGAGCTGAAGGCGGCCGGCATCCGCCTGCTGATCGAACCGATCAACACCTTCGACATCCCCGGCTTCCACCTGCATCACAGCGCGCAAGCCATCGCGCTGATCGATGCAGTGGGCGCGGACAACCTCTTCCTGCAATACGACGTGTATCACATGCAACGCATGGAAGGCGAACTCGCCAACACGATCGCCCGGCACCTGCCGCGCATCGGGCACATCCAGATCGCCGACACGCCAGGCCGGCACGAGCCGGGCAGCGGCGAGATCAACTACCCCTGGCTGTTCGACTTCATCGACCGCATCGGCTACACGGGCTGGATTGGCTGCGAATACCGCCCCGCGGCCGGCACCCGCGAAGGCCTGGCGTGGATGCACTCAGCGACGACCGGCCGGGCCCGGTCCGACTGACCTCCGGCCACGCCATCTCCCCTGGGCTTCAGCCGGCCTTGGGCTGTGCGGGGCCGAACAGGCGGTTGGTGAGCTTGACGTACCACGCCGCCGACTGCACCTGCAGGATGTATGCGAGCGCGATGACCAGCGCGGCGCCCGCGCTTTCGCCACCGAACACGTTCATCGCCAACGCGAGCGCGATCGAGAGATTGCGCATCACCGTGCCGTAGACCAGCGCGATGGCGTCACCACGCGGCAGCAGGGTGCGGGCAACCACCGTGCTGAGCACGTAGTTGATGCCGTACAGGCACAGCAGCGGCACCAGCACGACGACGATCTCTCCGGGCTGGGCGACGAGGTCCTTCGCCTTGAGTGCGAGTGCGACAAATACGATGCCGAGCACGCCGAGCGTGGAGAATGGCGGGAAGCGTGGCCCCCAGGTTTTCTGGTATTCGGCCTGGCCGTGGCGGGCAATGAGCCACTTCTGCGTGAAGTGGCCGGCAACCATGGGCAGGAACACGATGATGATGATCTGCATGAAGATCGCGGCCATGTCGACCGGCACCTCCGCCCCCATCAGCCAGCGCACGTACAGCGGCGTGGCGAGCGAGCCGAGGATGAGGCCGAGCACGGTCATCTTGACCGCAGCACCGAGGTTACCGCCGGCGAAACCGGTCCACGAGATGGTCATGCCGCTCGTAGGCAGCAGCGCGGCCAATAGCAGGCCGAGCGCATAGAAGGGCTGCTCGGGGAAGAAGAGCTTGCCGAGGCCGAAGGCCACGAAGGGGATGATGGCGAAGTTGATCGCCTGCGCGAGCGCCTGCGCCTTGAGGTCGCCGCCCTCGAGCACTTTCTGCAACTTGAGGTTCACCATCATCGGATAAACCATCAGGAAGGTGAGCGGCACGATCAGCGACTTGAGCCACGCCACCGGCGCGACGAGGCCGAAGCCGAAGCCCAGCACCATCGCCACCGGGATGGCGAAGATGAGGTTCTTGTTGATCTTCATGAGGAGCGCGAGCATGGCGGGTCTTCCCTGTTGTCGCTGTTGTGATCCGATGCCGCCATCGTAGCAGCGGGAGAGGCACAAGCAAGCGTGATGCCAGCCTGCCAGCCCCCTTGTCTGGCGCAGACCATGGTCCGCCGCCCCGGGGCACCTTGCGCCAGCAAACTGCCATCTCAGGCACATTGCGGGCAAAACTGCTGCCACTACTGGCAGCAGCCCCGCTCGTCAACACGCGGACGCACTCTGTGTCCCCCGCGCCGTCGTGGACGGAAAAGGGCCCGCACACGGCGGGCCCCTTCACCAGCGACGGCCCAGCCGTCCGTGTTACTTCTTGCCGGCGGCGAGACCGTTCAGGATTTCCTGCTTGGCGTCTTCGACCGTGCCCCAGCCCAGAACCTTGACCCACTTGCCGGGCTCGAGATCCTTGTAGTGCTCGAAGAAGTGCACGGTCTGCTTCATCAGCAGTTCGGGCAGGTCGTCGGTGGTCTGCACCTTGTCGTACAGCGGGGTCAGCTTGGACACCGGCACGGCGACGACCTTGGCGTCTACCCCGCCGTCATCTTCCATCTTGAGCACGCCCACCGGGCGGCAGCGGATGACGACGCCCGGCTGCAGCGGAAAGGGGGTCACGACCAGCACGTCCACCGGGTCGCCGTCGCCGGCGATGGTGTGCGGCACGTAGCCGTAGTTGAGCGGGTAGCGCATCGAGGTGCCCATGAAGCGGTCGACGAAGACGGCGCCGCTGTCCTTGTCCACCTCGAACTTGATCGGATCGCCCTGCGCGGAGATCTCGATGATGACGTTGATGTCGTTCGGCACATCCTTGCCGGCGCTGACCATATCGAAGCCCATGAATCCCTCCCGTGGAAAAATGTGCGCGGATTATAGGGGGAAACCACAATTTCTTGCACTGCGGCATTGCCCCGTCTGCATGAAAACCATCAGGCCGGGGAGTCGAACCCGGCATCCTCGACCGCAGCGCGCAGCGCCTCGACGGAAGTCTGTGCAGGGTCGTGGCGCACGGTGGCAGACGCCGTCCCGAGCGAGACCTGCACGTCCTGCACGCCGGGCAGCGCCTGCAGCACACCGGTCACATTCTTCACGCATCCGCCGCAGCTCATGCCTTCCACCTTGATCGTCACTTCATTCATGTGTTGCTCCTTGTCGATACCAAACGCCGGACGGCGCCCTCAGGTCACGCAGACCACACCACGCCACAGGTCGCCGCCCAGCGTCGGTGCATGATAGAGGCCGAACACCCCGAAACCCAGCACCAGCACGCCGGACGCAATGCGGACCCGGCGGTTGCGGGTGATGTCACGAAAACGTTTGAACAACATGCCTGCCAGCAGCAGATTGGGCAGCGTACCCAGGCCGAAGGCCAGCATCAGCCCTGCCCCGCGCGCACCCGAGCCGGTGACCAGCGCGGTGGCGAGGACGGAGTAGGTCAGCCCGCAAGGCAGAAAGCCCCACAGTAGTCCAAGCGGCAGCGCCTGTCGGATCGAGCGCGCAGGCAGGAAGCGCCGGGTCGCGGGCTGGATGCGCCGCCATAGCACGCCGCCGGCACGCTCGATCGGAGTGAGCAGGCGGGTGAAGCCGGTGAGATAGAGCCCGAGCGCGATCAGCATGAGGTTGGCGAGCACGTACAGCGCCATCTGCACCGGCAGCATGCCGTCGTAGAGCAGGCCGACCGAGCCGAGCAGACCCACTGCCCCGCCGAGCGCAGTGTAGGTGGTGATGCGGCCGATGTTGTACGCCAGGTGCAGCGGCCATTGCGGTTTGCCGCCAGGCGTCTGCACCTGCATGGTCAGTGCACCGACGATGCCGCCACACATGGCCACGCAGTGCGTGCCGCCGAGCAGGCCGATGAGGAAGACTGCGATGAAACCGGTGTCAGGCATGGATGAAAAAGGCCCCGCGGGGAATGCGAGGCCTCATTCTACGCTGCGTTGCCGCAATACTCAGATCACGCGCGAGTAGCGCGCACGCTCGCGGTCGGCGCGCAGGTAACGGTCGAACACCATCGCGATGCCGCGTACCAGCAGGCGCCCGCCGGGCTGCACGCTGATCCAGTCGCCATCGATCTTCACCAGGCCGGCCTTCTCCATCTCCTGCAGGTCGGCGAGTTCTTCGGCGAAATACTCGCGGAAGTTGATCAGATGGGCGATCTCGATCGACTGCATGGACAGCTCGAAGTGGCACATCAGCGCCTGGATGATCGCGCGCCGCAGCAGATCGTCTGCGGTAAGCTCGATGCCGCGCAGCACCGGCAGTTCGTCGCGGTCGAGCGCATCATAGTACTCGTCCAGGCTCTTCACGTTCTGCGCATACACCGGCCCGATCTTGCCGATCGCCGACACGCCGAAGGCGAGCAGATCGCACTCGGCCTGGGTGGAGTAGCCCTGGAAATTGCGATGCAGACGCCCCTGGCGCTGGGCGACGGTGAGTTCGTCGTCCGGCTTGGCGAAATGGTCCATGCCGATGTACACGTAGCCCGCCTCGGTGAGGCGGCGGATGCCCAGCTGCAGCAACTGCAGCTTGGTATCCGCGGTGGGCATGTCGCCGCTGTTGATGCGGCGCTGGGGCTTGAAGAGGCCCGGCAAGTGCGCATAGCTGTACAGCGAGATGCGGTCGGGCGAGATCTCGAGCACCTGCTCCAGCGTGCGGTTGAAGCTGATCACGTTCTGCTTGGGCAGGCCGTAGATGAGGTCCATGCTCACCGACTTGAAACCGGTGGCGCGCGCCGCGTCGATGACGAGCTTCGTCTCGTCGTAGCTCTGGATGCGGTTGACCGCCGCCTGCACGTCCTCGGCGAAGTCCTGCACGCCCACGCTCATGCGGTTGAAACCGAGGTCGGCGAGCAGCTTCACCGTCTCGAAGTCGACCTTGCGCGGGTCGACCTCGATGGAATACTCGCCATTGGGCACCAGCGTGAAGTGCTCGCGCACCGCCGCCATGAGCTCTCGCAACTCGTCGTGGGACAGGAAGGTCGGCGTGCCCCCCCCCAGGTGCAGCTGGGTGACCTGCCGGCTGCCGGTCAGGCAGGCGGCCTGCATCTCGATCTCTTTCGCCAGATATTTCAGATACTTGGCAGAGCGCCCATGATCCTTGGTGATGATCTTGTTGCAGGCGCAGTAATAGCAGATCGTGTTACAGAAGGGGATGTGGAAGTATAATGAAAGCGGTTTGCTTACGCCGCCCACGCCCCTCTTGGCGAGCCAGGTCTTGAGCGCATCCGCATTGAAGGCCTCGACGAAGCGGTCCGCCGTGGGGTAAGAGGTGTATCGCGGTCCGTTGATGTCGAAGCGACGAATCAGTTGCGGATCGAAGATGAGTTCGTTCTGACTTTTCATGATCTTGCTGCTGAGGTGTGTGCCAAACAATGGCAGATCACCGGAATCTTTAGGTTGACGTGGGTCAACGGGCATGTTTTAGACGCCTATTAAACCCTCACCGGGGTCTTTTTTCTGGGAAGCGGGATTATCGTGCAGATGAGGGCTACCGTGCCAATCACCGTGAGCGGGCTGAAAGTGGCCTGCTCGCAATGCAACCTCGTCGAACTGTGCCTGCCCTTCGGGATGTCGGACAGCGAACTGAGCCGGCTCGACGATCTGGTGGGTGCGCGCCGCAAGGTGAAGCGCCAGCATTGCCTTTATCGGGCCGGCGATCCCTTCGAGGCCATCTACGCCATCCGCGCCGGCTCGTTCAAGACCGATGTGCTGCTCGAGGACGGCCGCGAGCAGGTGACCGGATTCCAGATGACGGGCGAGATCCTCGGCCTGGACGGCATCAGCACCGAAGCCCACTCCTGCAACGCAATCGCGCTCGAGGACAGCGAGGTGTGCGTGATCGCCTACGACAAGCTCGAGCAGATGTCGCACGAGATCGAGGGGCTGCAGTTGCAGTTCCACAAGGTCATGAGCCGGGAGATCGTGCGCGACCACGGCGTGATGATGCTGCTTGGCTCGATGCGCGCAGAGGAGCGCCTGGCTGCCTTCCTGCTTAACATGTCGCAGCGCTTCAACGCGCGCGGCTTCTCGCCGCAGGACTTCAACCTGCGCATGACGCGCGAAGAGATCGGCTCCTACCTGGGGCTCAAGCTCGAAACCGTGTCGCGGGCCTTCTCGCGCTTCCAGGAAGACGGGCTGATCTCGGTGCAGCAGAAGCATGTGAAGCTGCTCGACCCTGCCGGGCTGAAGAAGCTCATCCAGCACCAGCAGGGCGTGCGCTGAGCGCTCGCGTACGCGTTCAGGCAAGGTAGCCGGCGGCCTGCTTGGTCAGCGCCACCGAGACGATCCACAGGTAGACCAGCAGCGCGGCCACGAAGGCGCCGACGCGAATACCCTGCGTGCGTCCGCGCTTGAGCGCCACCGTGCCGAGGAGGATGTAGACGATCAGACCAAGGATCTTCGCCGTGGCCCAGCCCGCCACGAAGGGATACTGCTGGATCAGCACGGTCAGGGTGATCGCCGACAACAGCAGTGTCGTATCCACCAGATGCGGCAGAATCCTGGTGAGGCGATGCTGCAGCAATGGATTTCCGGTCATCATCCATAGCCCCCGCAGCAGGAACCCCGCCGCGCTCAGCACCACGCAGGTGATGTGCAGATTCTTGATCGCGTAATAGAACATCCCTTCTCCCTTTGGTGACCGGCCAGAGAGCCGGAATGTGCTGCCGCCAGCCCCCGGGCACAGCGGCTCGATTAGAATTGCGACCCCACCGGAGAGTTCCGAGATGCCTCATTCCCACATACAACTCGACATCCCCGCCCTGCTGGGCCGCATCCCCCTGTTCGGCGAACTCTCGGAGGCCGACATCCAGCTCGTGGCGCGTTTCACCCGCGAGCGCCAGGTGGCACGCGGCGAAGTGCTGTTCCAGCGCGGGGATCAACCGCACGGCTTTTACTTCGTCGTCTCCGGTCAGGTCAAGCTTGCGTTCTCATCCTCGCAGGGCACCGAGAAGGTGGTGGAGATCATCGGCCCGATGCAGAGCTTCGGTGAGGCGGTGATGTTCATGGACCACCCCTACCCCGTGTTTGCCGAGGCACTCACCGACACCGTGCTGATCCACGTCGGCCAGCAGGTGGTGACCGAGCTCATCGACCAGGATTCGACCTTCGCCCACAAACTGCTCGCCGGCATGGCGATCCGCCTGCATGGGCTGATTCAGGACGTCGAAACCTACTCGCTGCGCTCGAGCACGCAGCGCGTGATCGGCTATCTTCTGCAGGTGGCCGACAGCGACACGCCCTGCGAAATCGCGCTGCCCACCAGCAAGCAGGTGATCGCCTCGCGCCTGAATCTGACGCCGGAAACCCTGTCACGCATCTTCCACGACCTGAGCGATGCCCGCCTGATCAGCGTGCAGGGCAAGCGCATCACCCTGCACGACCCCGCCCGGCTGTCGCGCTACGGCGCCTGAACTTCAACGCTCCAGCACGTATTCTCCCGGCGCGTCGGCCAGCGCAGGGAACGCCGCATTCGCGGCCGCCCTTGCTTGCACCTGCTCGCCGGCGCGCGGCTTGAGCCAGGCCATCCAGTCCGGCCACCAGCTTCCCTCGCAGGCCTGCGCGCCCTGGCGCCAGCGCTCGGGCGTGTCCCCGGGCTGCGTTTCGCCCACCCAGTAGCGCCGCTTGGGCGGGTCGACCACCGGATTGACGATACCCAGGATGTGCCCCGAGCTCGATTGCACGAAGCGCACCGGCACGCTCACATGATCGACGATGCGGAAGGTCTGCCGCCACGGCGCGATATGGTCGTCCTCGCAGCTCACGGCATAGAGGGGCTGGCGGATACGCCCGAGATCCAGCGCTTCCCCGGCGACGACCAGGGCATCGGGCTGGATGAGACGGTTACGCAGATAAAGCTCCTCCAGATACCAGGCGTGCATGCGGTAAGGCATGCGGGTCGCATCCATGTTCCAGTACAGCACATCGAAGGCCGGTGGTTTCTCTCCGTACAGCCAGCCACGCACCACGTAATGCCAGATCAGGCTGTTGGAGCGCAGGAGGCGGAAGGAGGCGGCCATGGACTTGCCGTCCAGGTAGCCCTTGCGCGCCATCTGGCTGATCAGGTAGTGGATGCTGCCTTCATCGATGAAG
Organism: Thauera sp. WH-2; assembly: GCF_048321015.1. NCBI lineage: Bacteria > Pseudomonadati > Pseudomonadota > Betaproteobacteria > Rhodocyclales > Zoogloeaceae > Thauera > Thauera sp. WH-2. The sequence goes on from NZ_JBLWFG010000002.1 coordinate 141,265, forward strand.
ACCTCGATATCGCCCGGCTTGTGGAAATCGACCAGGGTGGTGAAGAGCGTCCAGTCCGCCACCGGCACCTCGCCCTCCGGGTAGTGCCGGTTAGCCCAGGCCATGTACATCGCAAGCGCCGTGCCGCCGATGCAGTAGCCCGCTGCATGCACCTTCGCCGCACCGGTGAACTCACGCGCCACGCGCACAATGGTATCGACCCCCTCCCGCAGGTAGTCGTCGAAACCGGTGTCGCGCATCGACGCGTCGGGGTTCTTCCAGCTTGTGATGAACACGTCCAGCCCCTGGTCGAGCAGATAGCGGATCATGCTCTTCCGCGGCTGCAGATCGAGGACGTAGAACTTGTTGATCCAGGGCGTGATGATGACCAGCGGCTCGGCACACACTTTCTTCTGCACCGGTGCGTAATGGATCACCTCCAGCAGGCGATTGCGGAACACCACCGCACCCGGCGTGGTGGCAAGGTTCTCACCGACCCGGAAATCGTCCGGGTTGGTCATGCGTACCTCGCCCGCCTGCACGTCCTCGAGATAGTTCGAGAAGCCGTCGATGAGGCTTTGCCCACGCGTATCGATCGCACGCTGTAAAGCAACCGGATTGGTCCACAGAAAGTTGGTGGGCGCCACCGCATTGAGCCATTTCCGCCACCAGAACGCCGCGCGCCTGCGCTCCTTGCTCGACAGGCCGGGCGTTTCGTAGAGCATGTCCTGAGTGTGGCGGGTGAAGGCCAGATACCATTCCTTGATCAGATCCCAGGTCGGGCGCTCGGTCCACACCGGATCGGCGAAACGCGCATCGTCGACGTTGGGTTCGATCGGGTCGGGGCTGGGCAACCCATGCATCCGTGCCCAGGAGTGCCATTGCAGCGCCCACAGATCCGAGGACAGGCTGAGCATGTGCTCGCCCAGTTCCTGCGGGTGGGACAGCCAGGCCAGCTGCGCATGCAGGATGGGCGCGCCAACACCGAGCGGGTCGAAGGCGTCTTCCATCTGCTCATGGAAGCGATGAAGCAAGGCAGCCGCCGACGCGGCGCCGTGATTGGCCGTACCGTTGCGCAGGCGTGCGCCGTTGCGGGGACTACTGCCGTTTGCGTTCGCCATCGTCGTCTGCCTCTGCATTTCGTTCAATCCAATGTGTAGGGCGTCTGCGGCTCGGCCACCGCCACCTCAGGCCAGCCGAACTCGCCCTCGATGGCTTCCGCGAAAGCCGCCGAGGCCGCAGCCTCGCCGTGCACGATGAAGGTTCTGCGCGGCGGACGTTCGAAACCGCGCAACCAGTGCAGCAACGCCGGCTGGTCGGCATGGGCCGAAAGCCCGCCGATCGTATGGATGCGAGCACGCACCGGAATGCGCTCGCGGAACAACGTCACCTGTCGGGCCCCATCGACCAGCCGCCGCCCCAGCGTGCCCGCCGCCTGAAAGCCGGCGATCACGATCGCGCATTCTCGCCGCCCGATGTTGTGCCGCAGGTGATGCTTGACGCGCCCAGCGTCGCACATTCCGCTTGCCGAGACGATAACGAGTCCGCCCTGTACCGCATTGAGCGCCATCGACTCCTCCGCGTCCTGGACGAAGCGCAGGTGGAATCGGTCTGCATGATGCTGAACCCACGCGTAGAGCTCGCGCGTTTCGTCGTCCCACAGGTTGTCATGACGGACGGTGAGTTCGGTCACCATCGAGGCCATGGGCGAGTCGACGACCACGTCGAGGCGAGGCACGCGCCCGGAGCGCACGAGGTCGGCGAGCACGAACAGGATCTCCTGCGTGCGCCCCACCGCGAATGCGGGAATGATCACATTGCCGCCATCGACTTCGAGCGTCCGGTGCAGCACCTGGGCGAGTTCATCCAGCGTCGACTGGAAAGGACGGTGCGCTCGGTTGCCGTAAGTGGACTCGATGCAGAGATAGTCCGCGGCCCGAATTCGCGCCGGATCCTGCAACACCGGGCGCATCGGCTGGCCGAGGTCGCCCGAGGCAACCAGGCGCCGGGCGTGGCCCTTCTCCTCGATGTCGATCTCGATGATCGCCGAGCCGAGGATATGCCCGGCGTCGCGGAACCAGCAACGGACCCCCTTGCCGGGGACGACGGGCTCGCCGTAGTCGACCGCATGCAGACGGCGCAGGCTCGCCCGCGCCTGTTCCACCGTGTAGAGCGGCCCCTGCTCGGCGCCACGCCGTGCCTTGCGCGAGCGCGCATTGCGCAAGGCCCACTCGGCTTCCTTCTCCTGTATGTGGGCAGAGTCGAGAAGCATCACGCCGAGCAGGTCAACCGTCGCCGCGGTCGCATGAAACCGCCCCTTGAACCCCAGCGAAACCAGCCGGGGGACGAGACCGGTATGGTCGAGGTGAGCGTGCGTGAGCAGCACGAAGTCGATCTGCGAAAGATCGAAGTCCAACGCCTCGCGGTTCTTGCGATCGGCCTCACGCCCGCCCTGAAACAAGCCGCAATCGACAAGGAAGCTCCCGCCCGCATGATCGACCCGGAGGCACGACCCGGTCACCTCGCCTGCCGCACCATAAAAAGTCAGCTTCATGGAACACCTCCATCTGCCTACACTGTGCCCCGCAGGATTGCACGCCGGTTTGATCACGATCAATCGGTATGGATACCGAGTCGTCGCTATAATCGACGCGTAACGCTCAACAAGGAGTCCCCGTAATGTTCCAGCACATCCTCGTCCCGACCGATGGCTCGGCGCTGTCCGAAAGCACCGTCGCCCGCGCAGTATCCTTCGCCAAGGAAGCCGGCGCACGCATCACGTTCTTCTACGCACAGCCCGATTTCCCGATGCCGATCTACGGCGAAGGTGCACTGATCGACCCCACCACGCCGGAGCAGTTCGCGAAGTCCGCGGCAGCGGAGGCCGAATCGATTCTCGCCAAGGCGAAGAGTGTGGCCGATGCCTCCGGTGTCGCTGCCGGAACCGACACCGCCGTGAACGAAGTCCCGTACGAAGCGATCATCGATGCCGCTGACCGCCATGGCTGCGACCTGATCTTCATGGCCTCGCACGGCCGCCGCGGGATCGCAGGGCTGCTGCTGGGCAGCGAAACGCAGAAGGTGCTCACGCACAGCAAGACCCCCGTGCTCGTGTACCGCTGAACACTGCGCTGTCCACGCCCCATAAGCAGAACGGCCCGCATCGCGGGCCGTTCTGCTTATGGGGCGTGGCAAGTCTAGCCACCGCGCTCCAGCCGGGTTTTCTGCTCGTCCTCCGCCATATGACGCTTGGCGAAGCGGTACAGGTAAAGGGCCATACCGAGAATGAAGACGATGGTGAACAGGCTCAGCAAGCCAATATCGCTCGTCAGCAACAACTCCCATGCCATGATGTGACTCCTCTGCAGTCAGTGGGTAAATCAGACGTTCGGATCAATAAGGATCTCCGTCTCTGCAGGGAGGTATGCGGACCCGTCCATTCTCCAGCTTCGGGTCTCATCTTCTATGACAAACAGCCAGCGCCCGGTCGATAGCGGTGCCAGCCGGGCCTCGTAGGCCCCATCGGCGCGCTCGGCAATGACGACCTGATCGAGCCCGCCGCGTGTGGGGTGTGCAACAGTCACCAGCAAGCGCTGGGGCAGGCTCGCTGCATCGCGCGCACCGAGCTCGACCCGGATCGAACTGCTCCGCACCTTGAGCGCCGCCCGCATGCCCAGTTCACGCGCATGTTCGACGCGTCCGATCGTCTGAACGATCGCGCGACCTTCCTTGTAGTAATCATCCACCACCATGCCGTCAAAGGTCCTGGCGGCGATCACCAAGGTGGCAATCCCCGCCACCACAGCGATGGCGGGAAACATGATCAGGAACCAGGGCCAGCCCTGACGATACCAGGGCTGGACGGGATGCTCGGTCGATTGGTGAGTGGACATGTCAGCGCGGAATCAGGAAGGTGGTCTGTTCCTTCAGGGTCAGCGAAGGATCATCCTCGGCAGTGACCTGGAAGTGAATCGTGTTGGCACCGGGCTGCCCCTGGTCGTAGGGCACCAGCACCTGCATTGTCACCGACTGCGCCGCGGCGGGCGCGACCTGGATCTGTTCGCTGCCGCCCAGACGGATACCCGGCAGGCCCGACACCTCGAGACGGAAGCTGCGCGCCGCTTCGGTCATGTTCATGACCTGCAACTGATAGACGTTCTCGATCATTCCGCCTTCAACCTCACGCCCAAGCGACGAGCGGTCGCGCAGGACATCCATGCGTAGCGGCTCCCTCGCTGCAAGCCCCCACACGAAGGCAAGGCAAATCAGAATCAGGATGCCGCCGTAGATGAGGGTACGGGGACGCAGCACATGCGCGATGATCTCCTTGCGGCCCCAGCGGTTCTTCATCGCATTCTCGGTGGAGTAACGGATGAGGCCGCGCGGATAGTTCATCTTGTCCATGACCTGGTCGCACGCATCGATACATGCGGCACAGCCGATGCACTCGTACTGCAGCCCATCACGGATGTCGATCCCGGTCGGGCACACCTGCACGCAGATGCCGCAATCGATGCAGTCTCCCTTGGCGACGGCACGCGGGTCGATGCCCTTCTTCCGCGTGCCGCGCGGCTCGCCGCGCGCCTCGTCATAGGTGATGACCAGGGTGTCCGGATCGAACATCACCGCCTGGAAACGCGCGTACGGGCACATGTACTTGCACACCTGCTCGCGCATGACACCGGCGAAGAGGTAGGTGAAGCCACCGTAGAACAGGATCCAGAACGTTTCCCACGGCCCGAAATTGAAAGACGTCACGGACGCGAGCAGTTCGCTCAACGGAGAGAAATAGGCAACGAAGGTAAACCCGGTCCACAAGGACACCAGGATCCAGACCAGGTACTTCGCACCGCGTCGCAGCGCCTTCCCGGCGCTCATCGGCGCCTGGTCCAGCTTCTGACGGCGGACGTGGTCGCCTTCGATCTTCTGCTCGATCCACATGAAGATCTCGGTATAGACCGTCTGCGGACAGGCGTAGCCGCACCACAGGCGGCCGGCGATCGCGGTGAAGAAGAACAGCGCGTAGGCCGAGATGATGAGCAGTATGGCGAGGAAGAACACGTCCTGCGGCCAGAACACCCAGCCGAAGATGTAGAACTTGCGCTCGGTGAGATGGAGCAGGACGGCCTGGCGGTCGTTCCAACTCAGCCAGGGCAGGCCGTAGAAGATGATCTGCGTGATCCACACCAGCGCCCAGCGCCAGTTGGCGAAAATGCCGGTCACGGAACGGACGAAGAGCTTCTTGCGGGCAGCGTAAAGCGTGTCCTGGGAAGAGTCTGCTTGCTGCGTCTTGCGCGGTTCAGGGGATGGGCTGTGCATGGCCTTTGTACCAGTGTTTTTTGTTCTTTTTATTGTTATGGAAACCCCGGGAGGACCCCCTCCTCCCGGGGCTGGACTACACCCTGCTTGAAACGATCACTTCTTGTTCAGGCTCAGCACGTAGGCCGTGAGAATATGAACCTTGTCCTCGCCGAGGAAATCACCGAAAGCCGGCATCTTGTTGTTGCGGCCATGGGTGATGGTCTCGATGATCGTCGACTCGGTCGAGCCATAGAGCCAGTTGTTGTCGGTCAGGTTGGGCGCGCCGAGCATCGGGTTGCCCTTGGCATCCGCACCGTGGCATGCGATGCAGTTGGTGTCGAACAGATCCTTGCCACGCTGAGCGCGCAGCGAATCGTGCGCCAGCCCGTTCATGGAACGGACGTAGTTGGCAACGTCCTTCACACCGTCCGAACCCAGCACCGCGCCGAACGGCGTCATGATGCCGTTGCGGCCGTTGGTGATGGTCTCGCGGATGTTGTCCGGCTCGCCGCCCCACAGCCACGCGCCGTCGGTCAGGTTCGGGAAGCTCTTGGCACCCTGTGCCGCGGCACCGTGGCACTGCTGGCAGTAGGTCAGGAACAGGCGCTGCCCCATCGCCACGGCTTCGGGCTCGGCCGCCACCGCCATCACGTCCATCTCGCGATACTTCGCGAACACAGGGCCGAAGCGCTCTTCGCCCGCCCGCATTTCGGCGTCGTACTGCGCCCACTGCCCGCGGTGCTGGTTGAAGGAGCCGAAGCCCGGGTAGATCGCGAGATAGCCGATGCCGAAGAAGATGGTGATCCAGAACAGATACATCCACCAGCGCGGCAGCGGGTTGTTGTACTCCGCCAGCGACTCATCCCACACGTGACCGTGCAACTCGACCGGCCCCTTCTCGCGCCGGGTCATGTTCGACACGAGCACGAACACACAGAACAGGATGGAGAGGGCCACGAGGACCATCACATACATGTTCCAGAAACCGCTGATAAAGTCAGCCATTTTTCTTTTCCTCTTGGTCTTGCCGGCCGCCCCGGGCCGGCAGGTCGTCATCGCTCAGAGGCAGGCGCGCCGCAGCGTCGAACCCCGGTTTGGCATGCTTGCTGTAAGCCCAGGCGACGATGGCCAGGAAGCACAGCAGCCCCAGAACGGTGAGCAAGCTCCGGATGTCGTTGATATCCACGGCGCACGCCCTCCTTATCGGAAGTGGGAAATCGCGGTACCGAGGCCCTGCAGGTAGGCCACGATGGCGTCGAGTTCGGTCTTGCCCTCGAGTGCAGCAGGTGCCGCGGCGATCTCTTCGTCGCTGTACTTGTGCAGACCCACCTTGTTGAGCGCACGCATGCGGTCCTGGATGTCGTCGCCCTGGATCGGACGATCCAGCCAGGGGAAGGCCGGCATGTTCGACTCGGGCACCACGTCACGCGGGTTGAGCAGGTGAACACGCTGCCACTCGTCCGAGTAGCGACCGCCCACACGCGCCAGATCCGGACCGGTGCGCTTGGAGCCCCACTGGAACGGGTGGTCGTAGATGAACTCGCCCGCCACCGAGTAGTGGCCGTACCGCTCGGTCTCGGCGCGGAACGGACGGATCATCTGCGAGTGGCAGTTGTAGCAGCCTTCGCGCACATAGATGTCGCGGCCAACGAGGCGAACCGGATCGTACGGCTTGACGTCGAGTGCATTGCCCTTCTGATCGATCGCGGTAGTGGTCGAGTGCTGGAAGAACAGCGGCACGATCTCCACTAGACCGCCCACGCTGACGGTAAGCAGCGTGAACACGATCATGAGGAATACGTTGCGTTCGATCTTTTCGTGTTTGGATTGAGCCATGTTGTTGTTCTCCGATCAGGCGTGGGCAGCCGCAGGCGCGAGCACCGGGGCGTCATAGGCCTTTTGGCCGGCGATGGTCTTCACCATGTTGTAGAACATGATCAGCATGCCGCCGAGGAACATCGCACCACCGATGAAGCGGATGGTCCAGAACGGGTAGCTGGCCTTGACCGATTCCACGAAGGAATACGTAAGCGTGCCGTCCGCATTGGTCGCGCGCCACATCAGCCCCTGCATCACGCCCGAGATCCACATCGACGCGATGTAGAGCACGATACCGATGGTCGCGATCCAGAAGTGGGCATTGATCAGCTTGACGCTGTACATCTCGCTCTTGCCGTAAAGGCGCGGCAGCAGGAAGTACACCGAGCCGATGGAGATCATCGCGACCCAGCCGAGCGCGCCGGAGTGCACGTGGCCGACGGTCCAGTCGGTGTAGTGCGACAGCGCGTTGACCGTCTTGATCGACATCATCGGGCCTTCGAAGGTGGACATGCCGTAGAAGGACAGCGAGGTGACCAGGAACTTCAGGATCGGGTCCGTGCGCAGTTTGTGCCAGGCACCCGACAGGGTCATGATGCCGTTGATCATGCCACCCCAGGACGGCGCGAGCAGGATCAGCGAGAACACCATGCCGACGGACTGAGTCCAGTCAGGCAGCGCGGTGTAGTGCAGATGGTGCGGACCGGCCCACATGTAGGTAAAGATCAGCGCCCAGAAGTGCACCACCGACAGACGGTAGGAATACACCGGACGGTCGGCCTGCTTCGGCACGAAGTAATACATCATGCCGAGGAAGCCTGCGGTCAGGAAGAAACCGACCGCGTTGTGGCCGTACCACCATTGGACCATCGCGTCCTGCACGCCCGCATAGGCCGAGTAGGACTTCATGCTGAAGAGCGAGACAGGGATCGCTGCACTATTGACGATGTGCAGCAACGCCACGGTAAGGATGAAAGCGCCGAAGAACCAGTTCGCCACATAAATGTGCGAAACCTTGCGCTTGGCGATGGTGCCGAAGAAAACCACGGCATAGGACACCCAGACAATCGCGATCAGGATGTCGATCGGCCACTCGAGCTCGGCATATTCCTTGGAGGACGTATAGCCTAGGGGCAGCGTGATCGCAGCGAGCACGATCACCAGTTGCCAGCCCCAGAAGGTAAACGCCGCCAGACCGGGAGAGAACAACGTGGTGTGACAGGTGCGCTGCACGACATAGTACGACGTCGCAAACAGCGCCGAGCCACCGAACGCGAAGATCACCGCGTTGGTGTGCAGCGGACGGAGCCTGCCGAAATGCAGGAATTCGTGCACGTTCAGTTCTGGCCACACGAGCTGTGCTGCGGCGATGACGCCGACCAGCATGCCCACGATGCCCCACACCACCGTCATGATGGCGAACTGGCGCACGACTTTGTAGTTATAAGTCGCTTGCGATTGCATGTGAGTCACCTCTTCGTTTTAAAAACCGACCCCGGCGCGGCAGCTCCCGACGCCGCGCTTCTTGCCCAGCCGAATCAGCCTAACTTCAGCATGATCGGGCCATTTGACATAGATCAACATTGTATTTCAGGCGAGCTAGGTGAGGAAGAGAAACTTGGACCTAGACCAACTCCAAAGCCAGGTGCAAGCGTGTCCGGACACCCCACCCGGACCCCAAAAAAAAGGGTGCGCATTCACGCACCCCCAACCCCAACAGAGAGACAAAAAACCCGGGTGTTGCGGCCATCACAGCCTTTGCCGCAAAACTCACCATGGGTCGTATTGTGCCGCGGACCCAAAAGTCGATGTTGACCTAGATCAACATTTATCGGCCCCTACCCCCGGTTGTCGCGCTGTTTCTCTCCATCCTCCGGCAGCTCATGCCGGCTATCGACGGGGGCTTTCTCATCCATCGGCGCTTCATCGCGATCATCCATCAGCAAACGGTAGGCCGGCCCCTCCAGGTCGTCATACTGACCGCTGCGCAGGGACCACCAGAACAGCACGCCAATGACGAACACCAGCACGACCGAGAGGGGAATCAGAAGATAGAGGCTTTCCATGCTGTTTTCCTCGCACACTCAACGCGCGGCCGGCACACGCTGCAGGCGCATGGCGTTGAGCACCACCAGCAGCGAACTCGCCGCCATGCCGATGCCTGCCATCCAGGGCGTCACCAGGCCGGCCATGGCCAGCGGCACCGAGGTGAAGTTGTACGCGAACGACCACCACAGGTTCTGCCGGATGATCCGCAAAGTCTTGCGCGAGAGGTCGATGCTGCGTCCGAGGCTGGACAGGTTTTCGCTGAGCAGCACGATGTCGGCCTGGTTGCGCGCAAGGTCGGTGCCGCCACCCATCGCGATGGACACATGCGCCTGCGCCAGCACCGGCGCATCGTTTACCCCATCCCCCACCATCGCCACGATTGCGTTGCGATCCTTCTGCATTGCCGCGATGGCCTCCTGTTTGCCCTGCGGACTGAGCCCCCCGCGCGCATCCTCGATGCCGAGTTGCCGCGCCATGTCGGCAACGACCGTCTCCGCATCACCGGAGAGCATGCCGGTGTGCACGCGCTCCCCGCCAAGCCGGCGCATCAGCAGCGGAGCCTCGTCGCGCACCTGGTCTGCGAGGCGGAAGGCACCCAGCCAACCCGACGCGGTACCAAGCGCCACCACCGTTCCGCCCCGCACAGCGAACGCATCCAGCGCCCCGGGCAACTCGAGCCCCGTGGACCGGGCCACATAGTCTGGACGACCGATCCACATCTTCTCACCGGCCACGGTACCGACCATACCCTGACCGGTTTCGGCGCGCACATCCACCGCCACCGGCAGGCGGTCACCTTCGACCGCCTCGCGCAAGCCAGCAGCTACCGGATGCTCGGAGCCTTGCTCCAGCGCCGCCGCAAGCACCAGCACTGCACGGCCTTCATGTGCCCCGAGCGGCAGCACCTCCTCCAGGCGCATGCGGCCGTGGGTGAGCGTACCGGTCTTGTCGAACACAAAGTGATTGGCCTTCGCCAGGGTTTCGATCGCATGTCCCCGCGTGACCAGCACGCCCAGGCGCGCCATGGCATCGGTCGCGACCGTGAGCGCAGTCGGTGTCGCCAGCGACAGCGCGCACGGACACGCCACGACCAGCACGGAGACGAAGATCCACAGAGCCCGATCCGGGTCGACCATGTACCAGGCCACGCCGGTCCCGCTCGCCAGCACCAGCAGGGTGACGATGAACCAGGCGGCCACATGATCCGACAGCGTGGCTATGCGCGGCTTGTCGCTGGCCGCGCGCTCCATGAGCCTGCGAATGGCCGCAAGCCGCGTCGCATCGCCCACCTGCTCCACCCGCAGCAGCAGCGGCGAGGAAACGTTGATGCTGCCTCCGGTCAGCCGGTCGCCCGGACGCTTGGGGACCGGCATGCTCTCGCCGGTGAGCAGGGCTTCATTCGCCTCACCCTCACCCTCGAGCACCACCCCATCGACCGGGAACACCTCTCCCGGGCGCACCCGCAGCACGTCACCGGGCACCAACTGCGAAGTCGGCACCCTCTCGCCCACTGCGCTGGCGGGCCAGCCCTCGACGCGCTCGGCGAAGGAAGGCAGCGCCTTGCCGAGCTCCTCCACGCCGCGCATCGCGCGCTGACGGGCCACCATCTCGAGGTAGCGCCCACCGAGCAGGAAGAACACGAACATGGTCACCGAGTCGAAGTACACCTCCGGCCCGTCGGTCAGCGTCGCCCAAAGGCTGGCGAGGAAGGCGCTGCCGACCCCGACCGCCACCGGAACATCCATCCCCAGCCGGCGCAGGCGCACATCTCGCCACGCACGCTGGAAGAAGGGCGCTGCCGAATACAGCACCACCGGAAGAGTCAGGAGCAAACTCGCCCAGCGCAGCAACAGCTCGATGTCCCAGCTCATGTCTCCCTCGCCCGCCACATAGACGGGGAAGGCGTACATCATGACCTGCATCATGCCGAAGCCGGCGACGAACACCCGCCACAGCATCGAGCGGCGCTCGCGGTTCGCGACCTGCTCCGAGCGCTCTGCGTCGTAGGGATAGGCACGATAGCCGATGCCCTGGATCGCGGCGAGGATGTCGGAAAGCTTGATCCTGCGCTCATCCCAGCGCACGCGGGCGCGCCGGGTCGCGTAGTTGATCTGGATCGCCGACACGCCGGGAAGGCGTGCGACATGATTCTCGTTGAGCCACACGCAGGCCGCGCAGGTAATGCCCTCGAGAATCAGCGAAGCCTCGCGTTCGTGCTCGCCCACGGGCCGCACGAAGCTCTTCTGGAAGTCGGGGTGGTCGAACAGCCCGAGCTCCTGGAGCTCGGCAGGCATGGCCTCGCGGCGCGTCTCGGGCATCGTGTCGCGGTGGCGATAGTAGTCGACCAGGCCATTGTCCACGATGGACTGCGCCACGGCCTCGCAGCCGACACAGCACATGCGCCGGCTGCGGCCGTCGATGCGCACGTAATGATCCGTGTCGGACGGAATGGGCAGACCACAGTGATAGCAGTCGGTATCAACGGCCTCGCTGGCCACGGGAGCAGTGTGTTCGGCGGGCATCATGTGCGGCAATGAGAAACCGCCCCGGCGCGCGCTGCACCCCGGGGCGGGTCGTGAAGGAGCACGGGTTTTAGCACATTTCTCCCGACCCGGCCATTGCACTGCAACATGAGGTTGCTGCGCGCGCGTTCGAACGCGTGCGCAGCAACGCCAGAAGAGCTTACTTCGCCGCCATGCGGATTGCGCCGTCGAGACGGATCACCTCACCGTTGAGGTAGGCGTTCTCGACGATATGGCGCACCAGCGCAGCGTACTCCGCGGGCTTGCCTAGGCGGGAAGGGAACGGCACCATCTTTCCCAGCGCATCCTGCACCTCCTGCGGCATGCCCATCAACATGGGCGTTTCCATGATGCCTGGCGCAATCGTCATGACGCGGATGCCGTAGCGCGCGAGCTCGCGCGCGACCGGCAGGGTGAGCCCGACCACGCCCGCCTTGGACGATGCATAACCAGCCTGCCCGATCTGACCATCGTAGGCGGCAACCGATGCGGTGTTGATGATCACGCCGCGCTCGCCGCCTGCGTCGGGCTCGGCCTTGCTCATCACATCTGCCGCAAGGCGCAGCATGTTGAAGGTGCCGATCAGATTGATCGAGACCGTGCGCGCGAAGCTCTCGAGCTTGTGCGGCGCCTCACGCCCAACGACCTTTTCGGCCGGCGCCACGCCGGCGCAGTTCACCAGACCGGTCAGACGGCCGAATCGGCTCACCGCGGTATCGATCGCGGCCTTCGCGCTGGCCGCATCGGCCACATCGGTCACGACGAACACAGCGGCATCGCCAAGTGCCACCGCCTGTGCCTCGCCAGCTTCCTTGTTCACATCGGCAAGCACCACCTTCGCCCCTGCCTCGACCAGCATGCGGGCCGTCGCGGCACCCAAGCCAGAACCACCGCCCGTCACCACGAAAACGCCATTCTCGATCTGCATTCGCACCCTCTCCGTTCAAAGACTCCAGACTCGCCCCTTTGTCTGGGCGACCGGTAGAGAACATAGTTTGCGTTTACGTTAACGTCAACATCGCCATGAGGGGCTGTCAGATCGCAGTGCGTCCTGAAGGTCTGCAATCCAGCGCCCACCGCGAACCAGCGCACAGCCACGAGGGAGAAGTGCTGAGATAATTCGAGCAAGAATGAACCGAACCACGAACTCCCTGAACCAAAGGGAGGCGCGAACCGCGACCGCGGTTACAAGGAGGAGCACGCGATGACCATGCCACGCTTTCATACCGAAAAGGGCGACGGCCTGTTTCACCCCATTCCCTTCCTGTTTGTCACGCGCCGGATGTGCGAGGAGATCATGGCCGAACGCGAGGCGATTCTTCACGAACAGCCCGCAGCCGCGCGCAAGAAGCAGGAAGCGCTGTTCGCGCGCTACGATCCCGCGGTAAGCGCCAACGCCTTCAGCGGCATCCTGGGGCTGTTCGACACCCCGAAAAGCGAGTTACGCAGCCACCGCTGACGAACCGCACATCCTCGATGCACTCCGCCAGAGGCGGCAAGCAAAAGGGCCCGTCAGTGATGACGGGCCCTTTTGCTTGATTCTGGTGCCGGTGAGAGGAGTCGAACCCCCGACCTTCGCATTACGAATGCGCTGCTCTACCAACTGAGCTACACCGGCTAAGGGCGCGGATCTTACCCCGGATCCCGGTCGGCAGCAACACCATAAACGCAAATTGTAGGGAGCACATAGACTGTCCGGACTTGTAGCACGTGATCCGCCCGGTTTCATTACTCCCCAGGGAGGCTGCGGTGGGACGCACGGGACGGCCTCACCAAGACACACGCCCCCAAGCCCGCACAACGCCCTTTGCCATAAGCAAAATTATCAGACGATTCTATTTTTCTGAATACAACTCTACTAGAATGGGCGTCATCGAAGGGCGGAGGAGACAAGCCCGCATCCAAGAACGCAGCACCGCAAGGGAATCCCCTTGCGGTAGCCGCGCCGAAAGCGTCCGCGACGCCGCTCTCCCGCGTGCGTACCGCTGCACCCTGCCCCATTCGAAACTTCACATGCTCGGCCTCGACTTTTTCGACATCGCCCTCATCGGCATCGCTGCATTTGCCGCTGGTGCGGTGAACTCAGTCGCGGGCGGCGGCACCTTCTTTTCGTTTCCGGCCCTGCTCGCAATCGGCGTGCCACCCGTAATCGCCAATGCCAGCAACTCGGTGTCGCTGTGGCCCGGCAGCCTCGCAGGGGCCTGGGCCTTCCGGCGCGAACTGAAGCGCTTCTCGAAAAGCCTGCCTATGTTGTCCGTGGTCGCCTTCGTAGGGGGCATCGCTGGCGGCCTGCTGCTGCTTGCGACCTCCAACGCGGCCTTCGCGCAACTGATCCCCTGGCTGCTGCTGATCGCCACCGTACTCTTCGCCTTCAGCACGCAGATCTCCGCGCTCGTCAAGAAATGGAAGCCTGCGCCTGCCGGGACGGATGAGCGCCACATCGGACCAGGCGGCTACGCCTTCCAGCTTGTGGTGTCGATCTATGGCGGCTTCTTCGGTGCCGGCATGGGCATCCTGATGATCGCCGCGCTTGCGATCCAGGGCTTCAAGGACGTGCACGAGATCAACGCGCTCAAGAACTGGCTCTCCGCGGTAATCTACAGCGTCGCGGTGGGCACGTTCGTGATCGCGAACGCGGTATCCTGGCCCCACACCCTGGTGATGCTCGTCACCGCAACCCTCGGCGGCTACTGGGGCGCGGCGATGGCGCGCAGGCTGCCTGCGATCTGGCTGCGGCGCTTCATCATCACCGTCGGCGGGCTGCTGACGGTGTACTACTTCGGCAAGACGCTCTGAACGCGATGCTGGTCGGCCTGTCCGCCGCGCTCGGCGCCGGTCTGCTATGGGGGCTGGTGTTCCTGACCCCGCTCGTGCTTGCCGATTACCCCGGCTTCATGCTCGCAGTGGGACGCTACCTGGCCTTCGGCGTGCTCGCGCTCGGGCTGGCCTGGTTCGACCGCGCAGCCCTCGCCCGCCTCACCCGCGCCGACTGGCTGGAAGCGGCCAAGCTCGCATTGATCGGCAACCTGCTCTATTACGCCACGCTGTCGAGCGCGATCCAGTTCGCCGGCGCACCCGTACCGACCCTGATCATCGGTACGCTGCCGGTCGTCATCGCGATCAGCGCCAACCTGCTCGACCGCCGGCGCGGCGGTGGCGAGGACAGCGTGCCCTGGCTGCAGCTCGGCATGCCGCTCGCACTGATCCTCGCCGGCCTGCTCGCAGTGCACTCGGGCGGCGGGCAGCAGGCCGCAGCCGAGGGCCGCTACGCCTTGGGCCTCGTGTTCGCGCTCATTGCGCTGGCATGCTGGACCTGGTACCCGATCCGCAACAGTCGCTGGCTGCGCGCGCGCGGCCCCGGCCTGTCGCGCGCCTGGGCCACGGCACAGGGCCTGGCCACGCTGCCGGTCGCCCTGCTTGCGGGCGCAGGCTACTGGATCTGGAACAACCTGGGCGCCGGGGCGCCAGCCTACGACTGGCCGCTCGGGCCGCAGCCGATACGTTTCGTGCTGATGAGCCTGCTGCTGGGCCTGGCCGCATCCTGGCTCGGGACCCTGTTATGGAACAAGGCCAGCCATCTGCTGCCAGCCGCCCTGGTCGGCCAGCTGATCGTGTTCGAGACCCTGTCGGCGCTACTCTATGCGTTTATCTGGTATGGCCGCTGGCCCACGGCGGGCGAGGCAGCAGGCATCGGCCTGCTGGTCGTGGGCGTGCTCGGCGGCGTACGCGTCTTCCGTCGCAGGGGGCGTGCGGCGCAAGGCTGAGGCCACACACGCCGAATGTTTCACAACCGGGGTCTTCGGACAAGCATGGATCAACTGACGCAGATCATCCTCCAGGCCGGCCGCTCGGCGGTCGAACTCTCGCTCTTCATCCTGCTGCCGATCATGGTAGTCATGCTGTCGCTGATGCGACTGCTCGAGGCGCGCGGCATCCTCGACTGGCTGGTGGCCCGGCTTGCGCCCCTGCTGCGCCCGGCTGGGCTGACCGGTCTGGGTGTCTTCGCCGCGCTGCAGATTCACTTCGTCAGCTTCGCCGCCCCCGTGGCGACCCTGACCATGATGGAAAGCCGCGGCGCCTCCGACCGGCACCTTGCCGCCACGCTGGCGATGGTGATGGCCATGGCGCAGGCCAACGTAACCTTTCCGATGGCGGCGATGGGGCTGGCCTTCGGTCCGGCGCTGCTGATGTCAGCCATTGGCGGCCTGGTGGCGGCCGCCGTGACCTTCCACGTCTTCGGTCGCAAGCTTTCGAACGTCGAGACGACGGTGGACGAGACCCTGCACCACCGCATCGCCGACGATGCCAAGGGCGTACTGGACGTGATCAACCGCGCCGGCGCAGAGGCTTTCAAGATCTCGGTCGGCGCCATCCCGATGCTGGTGCTGGCGCTAGTGGCGGTGATGGTGCTGCGCACCACCGGCGGCATCGACCTGCTCACCACCCTGCTCACCCCGCTGCTGCGCGCCTTCGATCTCGACCCGGCGCTGATCCTGCTTACGCTGACCAAATACATCGCCGGCGGCACGGCGATGATGGGCGTGATGGACGAACTGCTCAAGAACGGCGAAACCACGGTGGCCACGCTCAACGCGAGCGCGGGCTTCCTGATCCATCCCTTCGACGTCGCTGGCGTCGCGGTGCTGATCTCGGCGGGCCGGCGCGTGGCGGCGGTGTGGAAACCCGCTGCGCTCGGCGCCACGGTCGGCATCCTTGTGCGCACCCTCGGGCACGGGCTGCTGTAGCCTGTCGCCTTCATCCGGTCGCACACCGCACCGCCGTTCACGCTCGACACCGCACTCGCCGCCGCCCCAATCACGATGATCGTCACGCCCCCTCGTTACGACACTCGACCCAGTCCTCGCCCGGAGCCCTCGCGATGATCGCCGCCCTGACTATGCTTCTCGTCTTTCAGCTTGCGGGCGAGGTGATCGCTCGCGGCTTCGCGCTGCCCATCCCCGGCCCGGTGATCGGCATGGCCCTGCTCTTTCTCGCACTGATGCTGCGCGGGGGACCGGGCGAGAACCTGCGCCAGACGGCAGGCCAGCTTCTGCAGCACCTGTCGCTGCTGTTCGTGCCGGCCGGCACCGGCATCGTGCTCTACGGAGACCGCATCGCTGCCGAGTGGTTGCCGCTGCTGGTATCGCTCTTCGTCAGCACCTTTCTCGCGATCGCGGTGACCGCGCTGGCACTGAAGGCGCTCACGCGCGGGCGCAAGCCGACGGTGGAGAATCGCCAATGAACCCGAACCTTGAGGAGATCTGGGTCTATCTCTCCGCCTCGCCGCTGCTCGGGCTCACGCTCACCCTGCTCGCCTATCAGGCCGCGTTCTGGATCTACAGGCGCGCCGGCTTCCACCCCATCGCCAACCCGGTGCTGATCAGCGTGGCCATCCTGGCCACCTTGCTGCTGGCGACCGGCACGCCCTACCAGACCTACTTCGACGGAGCGCAGTTCGTACACTTCCTGCTCGGCCCAGCCACCGTGGCGCTGGCAATTCCACTCTACGCCCAATGGCCCAAACTCAAGGCCATGGCCGCGCCGCTGCTGGTCGCACTCGTCGCGGGTTCACTCACCGCCGCGCTCTCGGCCTGGGGCATCGGCGCACTGCTCGGTGGCAGCCGCGAGTCGCTGATGTCGCTCGCCCCCAAAAGCGTCACCACACCCATCGCCATGGGCGTAGCCGAGCGCATCGGTGGCCTGCCCTCGCTCACCGCGGTGCTGGTGATCAGCGCCGGCATCATCGGTGCGGTGTTCGGGCGTGCCATCCTGCGCCGGTTGCATGTGGGCGACCACGCGGTGCATGGTTTCGCAATCGGCATCGCCTCGCACGGCATCGGCACCGCCCGCGCATTCCAGGTCAGCGAGCAGGCAGGCGCCTTCGCCGCGCTGGCGATGGGACTGAACGGTCTGGTCACGGCGCTGTCCCTGCCTTGGATCATGCCTTGGGTGGAGCGCCTGTTCGCGGGCTGATCCCATCCAGGGCCCGCGAGCCCCCGCAGAACCCGGACCCACCCCCAAACGCAACCTAACCCCAGCCGCGAGACCGACCGAGTGCTGCACGCCATCTACCGCTGGATCGACCGCAACCTGCTCGAACTCGGCCGCGAGATGCGGCTCTCCTACCTGCCGCCGCTGATGGTGTATTGCGCGGCGGGGGTATCCGGCCTCACCGGCATCGTCGGCACCTTCTTCGTCAAGGACTACCTTGGCCTGTCGGCCGCCTTCCTCGCCGCGCTCGGCTTCTGGGCAGGCATCCCGTGGGCGCTGAAGATGCCCATCGGCCACCTGGTGGACCTCATGTGGCGACACAAGGCTGGGCTGGTCTACCTCGGCGCCAGCCTGATCGCCGCCAGCCTGCTGATCATGATCGGGCTCATCGGCAGCCCGGACGCGATGCGCGCGGTGATGCCGATCGAGGCCTGGTTCGTGCTGTCGGTGCTGCTGTCACCGGTGGGCTACGTGATGCAGGACGCGGTAGCCGACGCGATGACGGTGGAGGCGGTGCCGCGCCTGGACGCCCGCGGCGATCCGATTGCACCGGAGACCATCCGCCTGATGCACACCACCATGCAGATGCTCGGCCGGGTGGCGATCATCGGTGGCACGGTGCTGGTGTCGCTCGCCAACGTAGCGATGTTCCAGGGCTCCGAGAACCTGCCGGAGGCCGACAAGGTCGCGATCTACCTCCGCATCTACGAGCTCGCGCTGATCATCCCGCTGCTGTCGGTCAGCGGTGTGCTGCTCGGCGGCTTCCTCAAGCGCCGCGAGGCCCGGCGGCTCGCCGCACTCGGGCGCAGCGGCGCCGAGATCGACCGCCTGCTCCACGCCCCGGAAGGGAAGACCGCGCCCAACTGGTGGATCCTCGGTGGCAGCGCGGTCTTCGTTGCCCTCACCATCGGCATCGGGCTGTCGGGCTTCAAGTACGGCCAGGAGGTGATCTTCGCCACCTCGTTCGCGATCATCGGCGTCATGATCAGCCGCCTGCTGCGCGAACTCTCGCCCGAGGCCGCGCGCACCCTGCTTGGCACGGTGATCATCATCTTCGCCTTCCGCGCCCTGCCCGGCCCGGGCGCCGGGGCGAGCTGGTGGATGATCGACGCGCTCGGCTTCGATCAGAGCTTCCTGTCGCGGCTGGACCTCATCACCAGCACGCTCACACTCGCCGGCCTGTTCCTGTTCCGCCGCTTCATGGCCGAGAAGTCGATCGCCGACATCGTGATCTTCCTCACCGTCGCCAGCACACTGCTTTCGCTCCCGATCATCGGGATGTTCCACGGCCTGCACGACTGGACCGCGGCGCACACTGGCGGCGTGGTCGACGCGCGCTTCATCGCGATCGCCAACACTGCGCTCGAATCCCCGCTCGGACAGGTTTCGATGGTGCCAATGCTGGCGTGGATCGCAAACTCCGCGCCGCCGCACCTCAAGGCCACCTTCTTCGCGGTGATGGCGTCCTTCACCAACCTCGCGCTGTCGGCCTCACAACTGGGCACCAAGTACCTCAACCAGTTGTACACGATTACGCGCGAAGTGAAGGATGCGGTGACGGGCGCGGTCACCACGCCCGCAGACTACGGCGAACTCGGCGCCATGCTGATCACCGTCACGCTGATCGGGCTCGCGCTGCCGCTGAGCGCCATCCTCTTCACCCGCATCACCCGACTGCGTAGCGCCTGACCCGAAGCGTAGCGCCGACGAGCATTCGACCGAGCGCGCGCATTGCCTTCGGATCAAAGCAAGCGGACACTTGAGGGCATCCCGCACAAACAAGAAAAGCGAGGTCCATGATGACACCCAGTTCGGTTCACGACATCCGCAACCTGGCCCTCTTCGGCCATACCGGCAGCGGCAAGACCACCCTGGTCGAAGCCCTGCTCGCTGCCGCCGGCGAGATCAACGCGCCGGGCAGCGTCGAGCGCGGCGACACTGTCGCGGATTTCGACCCGCAGGAGAAGGCCATGGGCCACTCCCTGCATTCGGCACTGGTCCACCTCGAGTGGGCGGGACACTGGATCAACCTGCTCGACGCCCCGGGCCTGCCTGACCTCGCCGGTCGCGCACTCGTTGCCCTGCCCGCCGTCGACACCGCCCTGGTCACGATCAACGCCGCCGCTGGCATCGAGAGCGGGACGCGGCGCATGATGGACGCCGCGCAAGGCAAGTGCCGCATGATCGTGGTCAACAAGATCGATGCGGCTGGCACCGACCTCGGCGCCCTGATGGATTCAATCGCGGCCGCCTTCGGCCGCGAATGCCTGCCGATCAACCTGCCCTCCGCCGACGGCAGCCGCGTGATCGACTGCTTCTTCGCCCCCGACAATGCCGCGGCCACCGCCTTCTCCAGCCCCACCGCCGCGCACGACGCGATCGTCGACCAGGTCGTCGAGCTGGACGAGGATCTGATGGCGAAGTACCTCGAGCAGGGCGAATCGCTCGACCCCGAGCAGCTGCATGCGCCCTTCGAGCAGGCCTTGCGCGAAGGCCATCTGGTGCCCGTGTGCTTCGTCTCCGCGCGCAGCGGCGCAGGCGTGCGCGAACTGCTCGACATCCTCGGCAAGCTCGCACCCGACCCCACCGAGGGCAACCCGCCCGCCTTCCTCAAGGGTGAAGGCGCCGCGGCCGAGGCGGTGGAACTCGCGCTCGACCCCGAACGCCACGTCGTCGCCCATGTCTTCCAGATCGCCAACGACCCCTATCGCGGCAAGCTAGGCATGTTCCGCGTCCATCAGGGACAGGTCACACCCAACTCGCTGCTCTACGTGGGCGATGGGCGCAAGCCGTTCAAGGTGGCGCACCTGCTCCGCATGCAAGGCAAGAACACGGTGGAGAGCACGCTCGCGGTTCCGGGCGATCTGTGTGCGGTAGCGCGCGTGGACGAGGTCTGCCGCGACGCCGTGCTGCACGACTCCCACGACGAGGACTATTACCACCTCGCGCCCGCCGCCTGGCCGCAGCCGGTGTTCGGGCTCGCGCTGATGACGCGCAAGCCCGCCGACGAGCAGAAGCTGTCCGAAGCGCTGGCGAGGCTGATGGAAGAGGATCCGTGCCTGGAGGTCAGCTTCGACAGCCGCAACCGGCGTACCGTCGTGCGCGGTCTGGGCGAGCAGCACCTGAAGATCGTACTCGACGAGTTGTCGGCACGCTGGAACCTGCAGCTCGACACGGCGACGCCCAGTATTCCGTATCGTGAAACGATCACGGTCGTCGCCGAAGCGCGTTACCGCCACAAGAAGCAGAGTGGCGGCGCCGGCCAGTTCGGTGAAGTGGCCCTGCGGGTGGAGCCGCTGACGCGCGGCGCCGGCATCGAGCTGGGCGACGAGGTCAAGGGTGGCACCATTCCGACCCACTTCATGCCTGCGGTCGAAAAGGGTGTGCGCCAGGCCCTCTCCGAGGGGGCGTTGGCCGGCTTCCCGCTACAGGACCTCCGCGTCGTGGTCACGGACGGAAAGCATCACGCGGTGGATTCGAACGAGGTCTCCTTCGTCACCGCAGGCCGCCATGCACTGATCGAAGCCGTGCTCGCGGCGCGACCCGTGGTGCTCGAACCCCTGCTCGACGTACAGGTGAAGGTGGCGGACGCGCTGTTCGGTGAAGTCAGCGCCGAGCTCGCCGGCCGGCGCGGCCGTCTCACCGCCACCGACAGCCCGGCGCCCGGATGGACGCTGATCTCGGCGCGTGTACCGATGGCGGCGCTCGAAGGCTTCGAGAGCCGGCTGAAGGCGATCTGCGCGGGGGAAAGCGAATTCGTGCTCGAAGCAGGCGGTCACGAGCCCGCGCCGCAGGACGTACAATCCGAACTCGCGCGTGCCCACGCCAATGGTGGCGAAAACGACGCGCACTGAGCCCGCAGCGCCGGCTCGGGCAACCGGGCCGGCCGAAATCGCAGAAGCCGCGCAAGCAACCATGAACCGATCCGACCTGCAACGCGCCTACTGGCGCCGCAACCTGTGGCTGACGCTCGCGCTGCTCACGTTGTGGTTCGGCACCACCTTCGTCGCCGGCTTTTACGCGGAGGCGCTCAACCAGATCGAGTTTCTGGGTTTTCCGCTCGGCTTCTACATCTTCGCCCAGGGTGCGCTGATCGTGTATCTCGTGATCATCGTGGTCTACGTGACCGTGATGAATCGCATGGATCGACGCTTCCGCGTCGACGGGCGGCGCTGAACGACCGCATCGCGGAGGAACGCCCAGCCCGGGGCTCATGGGCAGACTGGGCCTCACAGGCGCGTGCCGCGCATGCCGGCACGCGCGGCAGATTGCTGACCCTGTCTTACTTTCCCTGCGAGACGGCCGATTCGTCGGCCGCCTTCTTCTTGCGCCCCCATTCGATCGGGTGCGCGTGACGGCTGAGGATGAAGTCGAGCAGGAACTTGCTCCAGATCGTGATGCCTGCGGTCGAACTCCAGGTGTCGTAGTCGAGCCGTGCGGTAACGACGCCGAAGATCACGAACACGACGATCACCCCGCACACGAGGTTGATGACCGCGGTGAAGGGCGCGAACTTCGCAGGATTGGCGGGGGGCAGGCCGCGTTTGAGCGCAACCTCGGAGAAATCGCGCTTGACCAGGATGCGCCAGGCGCGCCGCAGCCAGAAGAAGGCGATCGGAAACAGGGCCAGGAAGAGGATCCAGGTCACTGCCATGCTGATGTCGAAAACCATGTGCTGCTCCAGTCACTGCGGGCGCCGCGGATGCCGGGAGCCCTTGTGGCAAGGTGCCACAAAATGGAAAGCCCCGCCATCGAGAGACGCAGGCGGGGCTTTCGTTCCCGGCGCCACCCGAGGGTGACGGACCGGGTTCATGCTGCGAACTGCTTAGTGCGCGCCATCCACCGCCTTGGCGCCACGCGGGATGCGGACTTCTTCCACCAGGTGCTGGATGTGCTCCGGCGGCTCCTTCGTGACCTTATCCACTGCGAAGGCGACGATGAAGTTCACCAGCGCACCGATCGCACCGAAGGCTTCCGGCGTGATGCCGAAGAAGCTGTTCGCACCACCGATCAGGTCGAGGTACTCGGTGCCCTTGATGAACAGGATGCCCTTGTGTGCAAACACGTAGAACAGGGTGACGAACAGACCGGACAGCATGCCGGCGATCGCGCCTTCCTTGTTCATCTTCTTGGAGAAGATGCCCATCATGATCGCGGGGAACAGCGACGAGGCCGCAATACCGAAGGCCAGCGCCACCGTACCGGCCGCGAAGCCCGGCGGGTTCAGACCGAGGTAGCCGGCGAGCACGATCGCGAACACCATCGAGATCTTGCCGACCATCAGCTCGTTCTTGTCCGACATGTTGGGCGCGAACACGTTCTTCACCAGGTCATGCGACACCGCCGAAGAGATCGCCAGCAGCAGACCGGCAGCGGTCGACAGCGCAGCGGCCACACCGCCCGCGGCAACCAGCGCGATCACCCAGTTCGGCAGCAGGGCGATTTCCGGGTTGGCCATCACCATGATGTCGGCGTTGACCGAGAGCTCGCTGCCCTTCCAGCCAGCCTGCTCGGCCTTGGCCAGCACGTCGGCGTTCTTGGTCTTGTCGTTGTAGTACTGGATGCGACCGTCGCCGTTCTTGTCTTCCCACTTCAGCAGGCCGGTCTTCTCCCAACGCGACATCCAGTCCGGACGCTCGTCGTACTTGAGGCTCGACTCCGCGGCGTACAGGTCGCCGTTGGCTTCGATCGCGACGTTGACCGTCTTGTGCAGGTTGTACTTGGCCATCGCGGCAATAGCGGGCGCGGTGGTGTACAGGATGGCGATGAAGACCAGCGCCCAGCCTGCGGAGTAACGGGCGTCGGAAACCTTCGGCACCGTGAAGAAGCGGATGATGACGTGCGGCAGACCGGCGGTACCGATCATCAGCGACACCGTGTAGACAAACATGTTCAGCTTGCTACCCGGCACCGAGGTGGTGTACTCGGCAAAGCCGAGGTCGACCACGACCTGGTTCAGGCGCTCGAGCAGGGTGGTGTCGGTACCGACCAGCGTGCCGCCCAGACCCAGTTGCGGCAGGAAGTTGCCGGTCAGGTTCAGGGAGATGAAGATCGCCGGGATGGTGTACGCCAGGATCAGCACGATGTACTGGGCCACCTGGGTGTAGGTGATGCCCTTCATGCCGCCGAACACCGCGTAGGCGAACACGATGCCCATGCCGAGGTAGATGCCGGTCTCGTTGCTCACGCCCAGGAAGCGGGAGAAGGCCACGCCGACGCCAGTCATCTGGCCGATCACGTAGGTGATCGAAGCCACCAGCAGGCAGACCACCGCCACCGTGCTGGCCGTCTTCGAGTAGAAGCGGTCGCCGATGAACTGGGGCACGGTGAACTTGCCGAACTTGCGCAGGTACGGCGCCAGCCACATGGCCAGAATCACGTAGCCGCCGGTCCAGCCCATGAGGAACAGCGAGCCGCCGTAGCCCATGTTGGAGATCAGGCCGGCCATGGAGATGAAGGACGCAGCCGACATCCAGTCAGCGGCCGTTGCCATGCCGTTGGTGACCGGATGCACACCGCCACCGGCGACGTAGAAGTCGCTGGTGCTGCCTGCGCGCGCCCAGATTGCGATCCCGATGTAGAGCGCGAAGGACGCGCCCACCACCAGGTAGGTCATAGTTTGAAGATCCATGTGTCCGTCCCCCCGTTTATTCTTCGTGAACGTCGAACTTGCGGTCGATCTCACCCATCTTCTTCGCGTAGAAGAAGATCAGTGCGATGAACACATAGATCGAGCCCTGCTGTGCAAACCAGAACCCGAGCGGATAGCCGCCGAGATGGATGCTGTTGAGCGCGTCTGCGAAAAGGATTCCAGCCCCGTAGGACACCAGGAACCACACGACCATGATCTTGGTCAGGAGGCCCAGTGTGGCTTTCCAGTAGCCAGCTGCACTGTTGTTTTCCATCATGTCTCCTCGTTGTCTGTGAAACACCGCCACTGCGTGAACCGGCAAGAGACAACTCCAGCCCATGCAGCAGTGTGCGAATTATAGAAACATCAGTCTTACTTATCCCTTACAGCGCGTGTCAGGAATGAACCGATCGAATCCGCCGACGCCGACGCGGTGAAGCACAGGCAACAAAAAACCCGCCGGCTCGGGCAGAGCGGGCGGGTTCTTGCGGGGCGGAACGGCTTACATGCGCGCGATCATCGCGTCGCCGAACTCGGAGCACGACACCTCGTTGGCGCCTTCCATCAGGCGGGCGAAGTCGTAGGTGACCTGCTTGTCGGCGATCGCCGCCTCCATGCCCTGGATGACGAGGTCGGCCGCTTCCTTCCAGCCCAGGTGGCGCAGCATCATCTCGGCCGACAGGATCAGCGAGCCCGGGTTCACCTTGTCCAGCCCCGCGTACTTGGGCGCGGTGCCGTGGGTGGCCTCGAAGCAGGCGTACTGGTCGGAGATGTTCGCCCCCGGCGCGATGCCGATGCCACCCACCTGCGCCGCGAGCGCGTCCGAGATGTAGTCGCCGTTGAGGTTGAGCGTGGCGATCACGTCGTATTCGGCCGGGCGCAACAGGATCTGCTGCAGGAAGGCGTCGGCGATGGCGTCCTTGACGAGGATCTCGCGGCCGGTCTTCGGGTTGGCGAACTTGCACCACGGGCCGCCGTCGATCGGCTGCGCACCGAATTCCTCCTGCGCCACCTTGTAGCCGACGTCGCGGAACAGGCCCTCGGTGAACTTCATGATGTTGCCCTTGTGCACCAGGGTCACGCTCTTGCGGTCGTTGTCGATCGCATACCGGATCGCGGCGCGCACCAAGCGCGTGGTGCCCTCGACCGAAACCGGCTTGACGCCGATGCCGCAATCCTGCGGGAAGCGGATCTTCTGCACCCCCATCTCTTCGCGCAGGAACTGGATGACCTTGTTGGCCGCATCGGAGCCTGCCTGCCACTCGACGCCGGCATAGATGTCCTCGGTGTTCTCGCGGAAGATGACCATGTCGGTCAGCTCGGGGCGCTTGAGCGGGCTGGGCACGCCCTTGAAGTAGCGCACCGGACGCACGCACTGGTAGAGGTCGAGTTCCTGACGCAGCGCCACGTTGAGCGAGCGGATGCCGCCGCCCACCGGCGTGGTCATCGGGCCCTTGATCGACACCGAGTAGGTCTTGAGGGCGTCGAAGGTTTCCTTCGGCAGCCACTGGTCCGGGCCATAGATCTGCGTCGACTTCTCGCCGGCGTAGACTTCCATCCAGTGGATCTTCTTCTTGCCGCCGTAGGCCTTCTCGACCGCAGCGTCGATGACCTTGATCATCACCGGCGTGATGTCCACGCCGATGCCGTCGCCTTCGATGAACGGGATGATGGGGTGGTCCGGAACCGCTTGCCCCGGAACGATTTTCTGGCCGCCCGCGGGTACCGTGATCTTGGATTCGCTCATGCCTGCTCCCTCTCTCAATGACCGCGAACGGGTCCGCGGTTCTGGTCTGTGGTGACAGCAACGGAAGGGCGCGACGGCGAACCGGGCGCATCGCAGCCCTGTACCGAGGGCGCATTATCCTCCAAAAGAACGCGGCCCGAAAGAAAGCGCCTTCCCGACAGGGGACGGGAAAACGCACCGCCGCCGTGCCCCAACGCCCCCGCCCGGCACATGCGCGGGTGATAGACTGAGCCACCGTTGGGCGGGCCGGAACGGCCCCCGCCAGACCCCGAGGAGGCTCGATGGACGTGCAGTTGGGAGAGAACCCGGTCGCACAGGCGATCGCCCAGGCCCTGGTGGAGGGCTTCAACAAGCACTACCGGATCTTTCGCGAAACCTCGCGCCGCGCGAAAGAGCTGTTCGAGGGCGCTCAATGGCAGAAGCAGCTCGATTCGGTGCGCGAACGGGTGCAGTTCTACGACGATCGCGTAGCCGAGACGGTGACCCGCCTGCTCGACGAGTTCGACGCCGACGCGCTCGATGACGCCACCTGGCAGCAGGTCAAGCTGCAGTTCATCGGCATGCTGATCAATCACCGCCAGCCCGAACTCGCCGAGACCTTCTTCAACTCGGTGACGACCAAGATCCTGCACCGCAGTTACTTCAACAATGACTACCTGTTTGCGCGCCCGGCGATCTCGACCGAGTTCATCGAATCCTACCCGCCGGTGTACTCGAGCTACTACCCGCAGGAGCGCGGCCTGCGCACCACCATCCGCCGTATCGTCGAGGACTTCGACTGGCAGCGCAGCTTCGAGGACCTGGAGCGCGACGTCCACCAGGTGATGCGCGCCGCGCTGGCGCACCTGGGCGAGTGGCCGCAGATGGAGGTCAACTGCCAGATCCAGGTGCTGTACTCGGCCTTCTATCGCAACAAGACCGCCTACATCATCGGCAAGACGGTCAACGGCTACCAGGAATACCCCTTCGCCATCGCCGTGCGCCACAACGCGCGCGGCCTGCTCTATCTGGACACGCTGATCCTCGACCCGTGGCGGATCTCGGTGCTGTTCTCGCTGTCGCGCGCCTACTTCCTCGTCGACATGGAGGTGCCCTCGGGCTACGTGCAGTTCCTGCGCTCGATCATGCCCAACAAGCCGCGCAGCGAGCTCTACACCATGCTGGGCCTGGGCAAGCAGGGCAAGACCATGTTCTTCCGCGACCTGGTCTCGCACCTGCGCCACTCGAACGACCAGTTCATCATCGCGCCCGGCATCCGCGGCCTGGTGATGCTGGTGTTCACGCTGCCCTCCTTCCCCTACGTGTTCAAGATCATCAAGGACACCTTCGGCAGCTCGAAGAACATGGATCGTGCCACGGTCAAGCGCAAGTACCTGATGGTCAAGCACGTCGACCGCGTCGGCCGCATGGCCGACACGCTGGAGTTCTCCTACGCCGCGCTGCCGCTGTCGCGCTTCCATCCCGAGTTGCTGGACGAGCTGCGCACCCTCGCACCCTCGAGCTTCGAGATCGACGGCGACAAGGTGATCATCAAGCACCTCTACATCGAGCGCCGCATGACGCCGCTCAACATCTACCTGGAGAAGGCGAACGATGCGGAACTGGAAGAGGCGGTCCGGGAATACGGCAACGCGATCCGCGAGCTCGCGATCGCCAACATCTTCCCTGGCGACATGCTGTGGAAGAACTTCGGCGTGACGCGCTACGGCCGGGTCGTGTTCTACGACTACGACGAGATCGAGTACATGACCGACATGAACTTCCGCGCCATCCCGCCCGCGCCCTATGAGGAAATGGAGATGTCGGCCGAGCCCTGGTATTCGGCGGGGCCGATGGACGTGTTCCCCGAGGAGTTCGCCACCTTCCTGCTCGGCGTGCCGCGCGTGCGCAAGGCCTTCCTCAAGCACCACCGCGACCTGCTCGCGCCGAAGTTCTGGCAGCAGGCGCAGCAGCGCATCCGCGATGGCTACGTGGAAGACTTCTTCCCCTACCCGCTCGAGTTGCGCTTCTGCAGTCTGTTTCCGGCAAACGCGCAGATTTAGGAGGGTGCTGCAAAGGATGCAGCCCGTCGCCATACCGAGCGCACGACGACGGACTGCATCACTTTCAGCGGGTGGGGCTTAGATCGCCACGCCCGGGTTGCCGTCCATACCCTTGAGCGTGGGCAGGTTGAGCGCGCGCTGGGTGATCACCTTCTGGCCGCGAAGGTAGTCGGCAACCACGTCCCAGACCGCCGGGCCGGAGTCCTTGGCCTCCTCCGACACCGGCGCCCAGCCGGCGACCTTGTAGGTCTTGCCGGCTTCGATCGGCTTGCCCTTGAGCATCATGTTGTCGATGCGCTTGCCCATCGCCGCATTCGGGTCGCAGGTGTATTGCAGCCCGCCCACGCGCACCATGTCGCCGCCCTGCTGGTAGTAGGGGTCGGGGTTGAAGAGGTTGTCGGCGACGTCCTCCAGGATGGTCTTGATCATCTCGCCGCTCATCTCGGTGAGCGTGGTCCACGGGTAGGTGATCGCGGTCTGGTCGAGCAGATGCTCCATGGTGATGGTGTCACCCGGCAACAGCGAGGTGCCCCAGCGGAAGCCGGGCGAGAAGGCAATCTCGGCGTCCTTCTCGGCGATCAGCGCATCGACGATGAGTTGGTCCCACGAACCGTTGAAGTTGCCGCGGCGGTACAGCATGCCTTCGGTGACGGCGAGCTTTTCGGTGAGCTTCTCGAGGAAGGGCGCGCGCGTCTTGTCGATGAACGCGGCCATCTCGGGGTCGGCCGGCAGCAGGTTGGAGAACACCGGCAGCAGCTTGTAGCGGAAGTCCGCCACCTTGCCGTCGCGCACGTCGAAATCCATCACGCCGAGGAACTTGCCGTTGGAGCCGGCGTTGGTCACCAGCGTCTTGCCGCCCGCGTTCTCGACGATGGTGGGCGCCGGCATGCCGTCGTGGGTGTGACCGCCGAAGATGGCGTCGATGCCGGTAACGCGGCTTGCCATCTTCAGGTCCACATCCATGCCGTTGTGCGACAGCACCACCACCACCTGGGCGCCCTCGCCGCGTGCGGCGTCCACCGCCTGCTGCATGTCCTCGTCGCGGATGCCGAAGCTCCAGTCCGGTGTCTGCCAGCGCGGGTTGGCGATCGGGGTGTAGGGGAAGGCCTGGCCGACGATGGCCACCGGCACGCCGTTGATGTTCTTGATCACATACGGCTTGAAGACCGGATCCTCGAAGTCGGTGGTCTTCACGTTCTGGGCGACGATGTCGATCTTGCCCGCGAAGTCCTTCTCCTCGATCTCCTTGACGCGATCGGCGCCGTAGCTCGATTCCCAGTGCAGCGTCATCACGTCCACGCCGAGCAACTTGCAGGCGTCGACCATGTCCTGCGCGTTGGTCCACAGCGCAGTGCCCGAGCCCTGCCAGGTGTCGCCGCCGTCGAGCAACAGCGCGCCGGGGCGGCTGGCCTTCATCTTCTTGACCAGGGTGGCCAGGTGGGCAAAGCCGCCGACCTTGCCGTAAGTCCTCGCAGCCTCGACGAAGTCGAGATAGGTGAAGGCGTGGGCCTCGATGCTGCCCGGCTTGATGCCGAAGTGCTTGAGGAAGCCCTCGCCGACGATGTGCGGCGCGTTGCCCATCATGCCACCCACGCCGAGGTTGACGTTGGGCTCGCGAAAATGGATCGGCAGCAGCTGCGCGTGGCAGTCGGTCATGTGCAGCAGGCTGACGTTGCCGAACGGCGGGAGGTCGTAGAGCGCTTCGGCCGACTTCTCGGCACGCGCGAAGTTCGAATGCAGCGTCATGCCGCCTGCTGCGGCGACCGCGAGCATCTGCATGAATTCACGACGATTCATCGACATGGAATACCCTTTTCGAGTGATCTGGAGACGAAGGCGCGCCAAGCAAAACGGGCCCGGGGCCGAAGCCGCGGGCCCGATCCGGAGCGCCAGCCTGGCGCCGGTTACTGGTTGACCGGTGAGGCCGGGTCAAACAGATAGGCCATGACGTGGCGGATCTGCTCTTCGGTGAGGATGCCGCCATAGCCGTTACGCGGCATGTCGCTGCATGCGTTGTAGGCCTTGGAGTTCCACAGCTTGCCCCAGGTGTACTTGACGACCTCTTCCGAGTTGCCGCGCAGCTTGCCGTAGCCTTCGAGACTCACGCCGATCGTGCCCTCGGACACCTCGTTCGGGTCCATGGCGTGGCAGTTGTAGCAGCCACCGCCATTGTTGTCGGGGCTCTTGTCGGTCCAGGTCAGGCCACGGCCGCTGGCCGCAATCTTCTGCCCCTGCTTCCAGTCGCCACCGGTGTAGTTACCGTCGGAAGGCCACTGGATCGTTTCGAACTCGGCGGCCTCGAGGCGTTTCATGGTCTCGGTGTCCAGCGGTGTCAGGCTCGAGCACGCCTTCTGGATCGCATCCTGTTTCTGGCGATCGAGGCTGGCGATGCCGTTCGCCTTGAACGAAGACACCATCATCTGCTCGACCTTGGCCTGAAGCTCGTCAGCCTGGGCGAAGGACGCGGCGAGCGCCAGCGGGATCGCAAACATCAGTTTCTTCATCTCATGTCCTCCTTAGCGCTTCACGCCCGGCCACTGGGCCTCGGCACCGTTGCCCTTGCCCGCCATGAACACCGACAACGCGATGGTCACGTCCGATGCGAACACCGGCTCGGCCGTGCGCTGCTGGCGGAAGCAGTCCCACAGGCGGTGCTGCATGGTCCAGAACTGCGAGTTCGACACACGGTAGGCGGGCCACGACCCCCAGCCGGCGGCCGCACCCTCGGGCTTGGTGATGTTGGGCAGCTGCGTGGCGCGGATGCGCTTGTCGTCCTGGCTGTGGCAGGAGGAACAGGCGAAATCCATGGCGCCGGTGCGGTAGAAGAAGACGCGCTCGCCCATGTCGTACATCTCTTTCATCTTCGGATGCGACAGGTCGACCGCAATCGGCTTGCCCTTGGAGTGGGTGACGACGTAGGCCACCAGGGCCGCGACCTTGGCACGCTCGCCCTGGCCGAACTTGCCCTTGATGATTTCATCGGACGGGATGCCCTGCTGGGTTTCCATGCAGTGCATCAGGCGCGACTCGAGGTCCTGCACCTTGCCGGTGTCCTCGAAGAAGCGCGGCAGCTGCGCAGCGGCGCCTTCCACCACGCCCGGCCCCATGCCGAGGTCGCACTGCTCGAGCGTGGCGTTCTTGGGGCCACGCGCGGTGCGCCACAGCTCTTCGCCTTCCATCTCGTAGAGCTCGGCCGGGTTGCCGTCGGCGAGCATCTCGCGGTAGGCGTCGAAGTTGAGCTCCTGCTGCGCCGATGCGAGCGGGCCGCCCAGCATCGTCGCGGCGCCGAGCGCGGCAAACATGACTTGTCTTTTCATCGTCTCTCCTCCAGGGGCCGTTCGAGCGGTCCCACTTGTTTTCGGGCTGCCGGCCCCTCGCCGGCAACGACCGAGGCTGCGCCCGCGGACGCGCAGCCACCGCCCTCCGATCAGGAAATCTGCACTTCGTCGGTACGGCTGTCGCCCTTGTTGTCGACCCAGCTCACCGAGAGTTTCTCGCCCTTGGCGCCGCCGTTGAACTTGAAGGCGAGGTAGGGGTTTGTGGACACGGAGGGGCCGAACTCGGCGCTGAGCACGACCTTGTCGTTGTGCTTGGCGGTGAGTTCGGTAATGAAGTGGGCCGGGATCGGGGCACCGGACGAGTCCTTGCGCTGGCCGGTTTCCATGACGTGCGACATCAGCACACGGACTTCGGTGACGCCATCCTTGGCGGCGGCGCGAATGCGCATCGGGTTTGCCATATCGATAATCTCCTTGATCTGTACTGAGGATCAGCCGCCGCAGCCGCCGAGGGTGACCTTGACTTCCTTCTTGGCCATGTAGAACTTGCCGTCGGCCTTGACCATCGCATACACGTCCGAGGTCTGGCCCATCTTCACTCGCGTCTGCACGTCAGCGACCGTGCCTTCGGGCAAGGTGAAGGTGGCGGCGACCATGTTCGGATTCTTCTCGATGAGGATCACGATCTGCTCGGTCTTGGGCAGCTTGCTGACCACGCCCACCGGCACCACGGCACCGTTCTCGGCGATGTCCGGCGCGGTGATCACCACGTCCGCGCTCTCGGCCGGCTTGCCGGCGTTGAAGGCGCCAAAGGCCGCGTCCATGTTCTTGGCGTCGAACGCGGCCTGGTTCCAGGCGGCGTGCGCCAGTTCGGGCTTGATGAAGCCGGCCGCCGCGAGCAGACCGAGCATGCCCAGACCGCTGCCGGCCTTGAGGGTGTCCCTGCGTTGATTGTT
This sequence comes from Thauera sp. WH-2, assembly GCF_048321015.1. Taxonomy (NCBI): domain Bacteria; kingdom Pseudomonadati; phylum Pseudomonadota; class Betaproteobacteria; order Rhodocyclales; family Zoogloeaceae; genus Thauera; species Thauera sp. WH-2. The sequence goes on from NZ_JBLWFG010000002.1 coordinate 173,579, forward strand.
CATCCCGTCTCTCCTTGTTTAGGGGTTACTGCGCTTTCGCGCCTTCCAGAATCCACTTCACGAGTTGCTGGAGCTCCTCGTCCTTGACGTGCCCTTGCGGCGGCATGGGCACCGCCCCCCAGACACCCTGGCCCCCAGCCTTGGCCTTGGCGACCAGCGTCGCCTGGGCATCGGCCTGGCCCTGGTACTTGGCCGCGATCTCGTTGTAGCCGGGGCCGACGATCTTGTGTGCGACGCCATGGCAGGCCATGCAGCCCTTGGCGTTGGCGAGCGCGAGGCTCGCCGCCGCCCCGGCGGACTCGGGCGCGGCGCCCGCCTCGCCCGAGGCGGCGGGCGCCCCCGTGGGCTTGCCGCGCGCGGGACCGATCGGGCGGTTCTGCTCGGCGAGGTTGCCGTGCGCGTCCTGCGCGTAGTCGGGCAGCGCGGAGGCGATCTCGACCGCCTTCTTGCAGTCCTGCATGCAGGCCACGCTCTGCACGTCGGGCGTGCCGCCGTTGCCGATGCCGCCCCTGTCACCCGCCGCACCCGGCCACATGCCGTGATCGGTGGTCATGCCGTTGCGGTTGGGCATGCGCGCCTGCACCTCGCGGATGTTCTCGTCACTGAGCTCGTAATCGGCCGGAACGACCTCGGCGAGGTTGAGCAGGTAGGCGAGGATCGCATACACCTCGTCCGGATTCAGGGACTTGGGCGCGGTCCAGGGCATGGCACGCTGAATGTAGTCGAACAGCGTCGACACCGTCGGCACTTTCATCAGCGTGGTGCGCTGCGGAAAGGAGCCGGTGACGAGCGACTCGACGTGGCCGGTCTCGATGTCCTTCAGCGTGGTGCCGCCGACGATGGGGGTGAATACTTCGTTCGACTCGCCGAAGATGCCGTGGCAGCTCGCACAGTGGGTTTCCCACAGCGCCATGCCGTCATCGACATTGCCACGCCCCTTGGGCAGGCCGACGAAGTCCGGACGCACATCGATGTCCCAGGCCTTCACCTCGGCCGGCGTGGCTTCTCGGCCGATGCCGGGGAAGCGGTCTTCCCAGGCCATGGCTGCGGTGCTGGCGCCGGCGACGAGCAGCGCGATCAGCGTCTTAGAGAACCTGGACATTGCTCACCTCCCCGGACTCGACCACCTTCCAGGACTGGATGGCGTTGTTGTGATAGATGGACTTGGTCCCGCGCGCCGCGCGCAGCTGGCCATAGCTCGGCTGCACGTAGCCAGTCTCGTCGACGGCGCGCGACTGCAGGATCGCGGGCTTGCCGTCCCACACCCAGTCGATGTTGAAGCGCGTGATCGCCTTGGACAGCACCGGCGTCTCAAGGCGCGCCTGGCGCCAGTTGATGCCGCCGTCGGCTGACACATCGACGCGGGTGATCTTGCCGCGCCCCGACCACGCCATGCCGGAGACGTTGTAGAAACCCTTGTCGAGCAACAGCTGGCCGCCCGAGGGGGTCGTGATGACCGACTTGCACTCCTGGATCGAAGTGTACTGACGATGCTGGCCATCGGGCATCAGGTCGATGTAGTGCACCGCCTCGTCCTTCGCCCCCCAGGGCTGGTCGCCCACCTCGATGCGGCGCAGCCACTTCACCCAGCTCACGCCCTGCACGCCCGGCACCACGAGGCGCAGCGGATAGCCATTCTCGGGGCGCAGCATCTCGCCGTTCATGCCGTAGGCGACCAGCACCTCGCCCGACTCGATCATCTCCATCGGGATCGTGCGCGTCATCGACGAACCATCAGCGCCCTCGGCGAGCACGAAGCGGCCGGTCTTGTAGTCGGCGCCGCACATGTCGAGGATTTCCTTCAACGGCACGCCCGTGAATTCCGCACAGGACAGCATGCCGTGCGAATACTGCACGGTCGGCACCGCGACGTTGCCCCACTCCATGCCGGTGTTGGCGCCGCACTCGATGAAGTGGATGCGCGACACCGAGGGCAGACGCATGATGTCGTCCATGGTGAAGACCGCGTTGGTCTTGACCAGGCCGTTGATCATCAGGCGATGCTTCGAGGGATCGATGTCGTGCCAGCCCTGGTGGTGGCGCTCGAAGTGCAGGCCCGAGGGCGTGATGATGCCGAACAGGCCCTGCAGCGGCGTAAAGGCTACCGAGGAACCGCCCACGCGGGTCAGACCCGGGCTCTCGCGACGCTGCAGGCCACGCTCGTACTGTGAAGGCATGCCGTACGGATTGGCCGCCACCGGCAAGCCCAGCGTGGTCGACCACTGTGGCAACTCCAGGATTGCCGGGTCGCCTTCGACGGCAGCGCGAGCCACCGCAGGTACAGCCATGGCGGCCGACGCGGTGACGAACGCCTTGCGCAGGAAATCGCGCCGGCCATCCTTGACCGCGGCGATCTGCGCGTCGGTCAGGAAATTCTCGGGCGCAGGCCTCACCCGGCCGGGCCGGGTCTCGAACATCGTCATGCTTTGTCTCCCCCTTCGTTGTCTCGATGCACGACCAACTATCACTGCCGCAACGGCCCCGCTTACTGCCCGGCTCCGAGCCCGGGCTTGAGCAACCCGGTGTCACCGACCGCGCCCGGCTGACCCCGCGAGGCGATGCGCACGCACACCGTCCGGCACAGGTCCGTGAAATCGGGGTCGGTCAGGCGATAGAACACCTGCGCGCCGTCCCGGCGACGACCGAGCACCCCGGCCCGGTAGAGCAGGCTCAGGTGGCGGGAAACATTGGCCTGGTTGAGCCCGGACGCCTCGACCACCTCATTGACCGAGCGCTCCCCGTCGCACAGGCAGTGCATGATCTTCAGGCGCGAAGGCTCTGAGAGCAGGCCGAAATACTGCGCGGCGCTTTCGAAGACTTTTTCGAGCTCATCCATATCAGTCTCTTTTATGAGATCATTTTTGACATGGATCAAATCTAAAAGTCTTCAATCATATAGTCAAGCACTAATATTTGTGCGCCACAGCAAACCGGTTTCCGATGGCAGAATTCAGCACATCCTGCTTGCCCATCCGGCCAGCCAGGTGCGCGATTCGACCAGGCGCGGTCGCGCGGAACAGCGGACGACGGGTCTGGCGTTGTGCAGGCAGTACCACCCCTTGGAACCAAAGACGGAGGGACCATCCATGAGAACAAGAAGCTTCATCGCCGCACTCGGCCTGCTCGCGCTGAGCGGGGGACTGCACGCGCAAGACCCGAACCTCGCGCGCAACCTTGCAGCAACCTGCGCGAACTGCCACGGCACAAACGGCCACAGCGTGGGCGGGATGGACTCCCTTGCGGGAGAATCGAAAGAGAAGCTGATGCAGAAGCTCGCCGATTTCCGCTCGGGGGACAAGCCGGCGACGATCATGCACCAGATCGCGGCCGGCTATACCGATGAGCAGCTCGATCTCATCACCACCTGGTTTGCCGAACAGAAATGACGGGGAGACAAGAACGATGCTGAACAGACGCAACTTCCTCAAGGCCTCGGCCATCGCTGCAGCAGCAGGCGCCGGACTCCCCGGACTCTCGGGCAGCGCAACCGCAGCATCCGGTGGCGCGCGCCGCCACGTCGTCATCGTGGGCGGCGGCTATGGCGGCGCCACCACGGCCAAGTACCTGCGCATGTGGAGCAAGGGCAAGGTCGACGTGACGCTCATCGAGCGCAACGCCCAGTTCGTGTCCTGCCCCATTTCCAACCTCGTGATCGGCGGCCTCAAGCAGATCGAGGACATCACGGTCAGCTACGACAACCTCGTATCGAAATGGGGCGTGAAGCTGATCACCGACGAGGCGACTGCGATCGACGTCGAAAAGCAGAGCGTGACCACGGCCAAGCACGGCACGCTCCACTACGACCGTGTCGTGCTCTCCCCCGGCATCGATTTCGTGCCGGAACGCATCGGCGGTCTTGCCGGCAATGAGGAGCGTATCCCCCATGCCTGGAAGGCAGGCCCGCAGACGGTGACGCTGCGCAAGCAGCTCGAGACCATGCCCGACGGCGGCGTGTTCGCCATGCACATCCCGCGCGCGCCCTACCGCTGCCCGCCCGGCCCCTACGAGCGCGCATGCCTGGTCGCCAACTATCTGCGCGAATCCAAGCCCAAGTCCAAGGTCCTGGTGCTCGACGCCAACGGCGAAATCCAGTCCAAGAAAGCCTTGTTCAGCCAGGCGTTCGAGCGCTACGGCGCCCTCGTAGAGTACGTACCCAACAGCGCACTGCAGTCGGTGGATGCCGCCACGCTCACCGCCGAGCTGGAATTCGACTCGATCAAGGCGGACGTGCTCAACGTGATCCCGCCGATGCGCGCGGGCGACATCGCAACGAAGTCCGGCCTGCCGCTGGTCAACGACGCCTGGGTGGACGTGGACTGGCTCACGCTCGAAGCCAAGGGCATGCCAGGTGTTCATGTGATCGGCGACGCCCTCTTCCCGGCGCCGACGATGCCGAAATCGGGGCACATGGCCAACCAGCACGGCAAGGTTGTCGCCGCAGCCATCCTCAACCTGTTCGAGGGTCTGCCGCCCAATCCCACGCCCGTGGTCATGAACACCTGCTACAGCTTCGTCGACAGCCGCAACGTCGTACACGTCGCCTCGGTGCACCAGTACGACGCCGACAAAAAGCAGCCGATGCCGGTCAGTGGCGCGGGCGGGCTCTCGCCGATGGCCAACGAGATCGAGGCCAAGGCCGCGCTCGCGTGGGCGCGCAACATCTGGGCCGACATGCTCGCCTGAGCGCAGCACGCAACAAAACGAAGGGGGCCGCTGGCCCCCTTTCTTCATGCCTCGCGAGGCCGCCCTTCGGGCGCGCCGTTGGACTCACTCCAATGTACTGATGTACAGCGCAACCGCCTTGACCTCGAGCTCGGTGAGCTTGGAGGCGATGGAGTGCATGATCTCGTTGTCGTTGGTGCGCTCGCGCTTGTTGAAGGACTTCAACTGCGATTCGGTATATCGCGGCACCTGGCCGGCGAGGCGCGGCAACTCCTCCGTCCCGTGGCCGTTGTCGCCATGGCAGCCGGTGCACGCCGCCACACCCGAGTATTCGTTTCCGCGATGAAAGATGAAGCGCCCGATCGCGGCGAGCTCTTCATCTCGCGCCGGACGAGCCTTGGTCGGCTTCTTCTCGAAATACACGCCGAGGGCGAGCATCTCGTCCTTGGTGAGGTCCTGCGCCATGCCGTTCATGGTGTCGCTCTGGCGCCGCCCGGACTGGAAGTCCGCGAGCTGCTTGGCGATGTACTGATGGTGCTGTCCGGCCAGACGCGGATAGAGCGGCGAAGAGCTGTCACCCTCCGGACCGTGGCAAAGCGCACAGCGCCCGCCGCTGATCTCGGCCGCGCGGGCCAGATCGACCTCGGGCAGTTCGCCCGAAGCGATCGCCAGCGGCGTCGCAAGGCCCACAGCACAGGAAACGGCCAGCCTCTTCCAGATCTTCATCGCGCTCTCCTCGCGGCTCTCCGCTCGCCGCGCACCTGCGTGGCGTCTGATCATCACGGAGGATTATAAGAATTCCGCCATACTTTGGACAAGATCGAAACTAACAGATCAGAACCTGATCGATCAGACTCCGCTGCATCACATTCCGCGTTACCGCCCAAGCAGCACGGTCGCGCCGCCACACGCCTGCACACGGAGATCTCGCCGTTGCCGCGCGCCTGACCTCAGCGCTCTGCGGTCCAGCCCAGCTCCAGCATCCATGGAGCCGCCCCCGCTTGCAGTGCGCAGCGGACGTATTCGACCATTTCGTCCGGCAGGGCATCCTCCGCATACCAGTCGAGCCGGTCACACTTGTCCGGCTCGCAGATCCGCGGCGCACCATCGACATCGGTCGCTTCGAAGAAAAAGTCGATGCGATTGGTGTCTGAAAGCCGGTGCACCACACCCATCCAGGACAGCGACGCGCTCGCGACCCGAAGCCCTGTTTCCTCGAGCAACTCCCGGCAAGCTGCAGCCCGCACCGGCTCGCCCGGCTCCACGTGCCCGCCCGGCAAGCTGTACAGACCGTCGAAAAAGCCCGTCCCTGCGCGGCGCATGAGCAGAATCCGCCCCGCACGCCTGCAGATCACGTGCACCCCGGTGGGAATGCCGGCATGCATCAATGCTTGCCCGTGCTGCCGAAGCCTTCAGCACCGCGCACGCTGTGCTCGAAGCTGTCGACGATGTTGAAGCCCACCTGCAACACCGGCACCACCACCAGTTGGGCAATGCGCTCCATCGGCTGGATCGTGAAGCTGGCCCGCCCCCGATTCCAGACGGATACGAAGACCTGGCCCTGGTAGTCCGAATCGATCAACCCCACCAGGTTGCCAAGCACGATCCCATGCTTGTGCCCCAGGCCGGAGCGCGGCAGCACCATCGCGGCGAGACCGGGGTCCGCGAGATGGATGGCCAGGCCGCTCGGCACCAGCGTCGTCTCGCCGGGGTGAAGGGTGATCGGGCCCGGGAGGCAGGCGCGCAGGTCAAGCCCCGCCGCGCCCTCGGTCGCATACGCGGGCGGGTGTGTCCTGAGGCGCTCATCGAGCAGCTTGACGTCGATGCGGTGCATAAGCGGTTCTCCATCCCGCATGGCTGCGATGGCAGCGCGCGGCTGAGGTTTCAGTGTTCCCGCCGTCCGAGAAGGTCCGCGAGATGGGTAACGATGTCCCGCGCGACCTCGGCCTTGGGCGCGCGCGGCAGGGGGTGACGGCCGGCATCGTCATAGATGATCACGGTGTTGTCGTCCCCCCCCATACCGTCGCTGACCAGATTGCCCACCAGCATCGGCAGCCGCTTGTTGCGCCGCTTGCCTTCCGCGTAGGCGTCCAGGTCGCGGCTTTCGGCCGCAAAACCCACGCAGAAGGGCGGGCGCTCCAGCGCGGCCACTTCAGCGAGGATGTCCGGGTTCGGCGTGAGCGTGATCGTGAGCGTATCCCCACTTTTTTTCATCTTGTGTTCGGCCACCTGCTGCGGGCGGTAATCGGCCACCGCCGCCACGCCAATGAACACGTCAGCGCCCGGCAAGGCCGCGAACACCGCTTCGCGCATCTGCAGCGCCCCGGTCACGTCCACACGTCGCACCCCGACCGGCGCTGGCAGCCCCACCGGCCCGCTCACCAGCGCGACCTCGGCTCCGGCCTGCGCGCAGGCACGTGCCAGCGCATATCCCATCTTGCCCGAACTGATGTTGGTGATGCCACGCACCGGGTCAATCGCCTCGAAGGTCGGCCCCGCAGTGATCACCACCTTGCGGCCGGCGAGCCGCTTGGGCACGAAGAATGCCGAAAGATGCTCCACCAACTCCTCGGCCTCGAGCATGCGCCCCATGCCCGTCTCGCCACAGGCCTGGTCGCCCGCCGCGGGACCGAACACCGTGACCCCATCGGCACGTACCTGCGCCAGGTTGCGCTGCGTCGGCGGTGACGCCCACATCTGGCGGTTCATCGCCGGCGCGACGATCAGCGGTACGTCACGCGCAAGGCACAGGGTGCTGAGCAGATCGTCGGCGCGCCCCTGGGCGAGCCGCGCGATGAAATCGGCAGTCGCGGGCGCCACCAGAATCGCATCCGCATCGCGCCCGAGGTCGATGTGCGCCATGTTGTTGTCCATGCGCACATCCCAGAGCTCGGTCCACACCCGGTTGCCCGAGAGCGCCTGGAAGGTGACCGCGGTGACAAAGCGCGCTCCGCCCTCGCTCAGCACCACGTGCACATCGGCCCCCGCCTTGCCGAGCAGTCGTACGAGCTCGGCAGCCTTGTAGGCGGCGATGCCACCGGTGACCCCGAGAACAATCCTGCGGCCCTTCAGAATATTCATGACGTACGCTTATAATCGATGGCAGTTCATGCCCTTGTCACTGGCGCGGCGCGCGCCCTGAGGAGTCCCGTACGATGGCGATCACCGACTGGCCGGCAGAAGAGCGCCCCCGCGAAAAACTGCTTGCCCGCGGCGCTGCAGCCCTGTCCGACGCCGAGCTGCTGGCGATCTTCCTGCGCGTGGGCATCCCGGGCCAGAGCGCGGTGGATCTGGCACGCGTGCTTCTCGTTCGCTTCGGCAGCCTGACCCGCATGTGCGGCGCGAGTGCACGGGACTTCTCCGCGGTACCCGGCATGGGCCTGGCGAAGTATGCCCAACTGCAGGCCGCGATGGAACTGTCGAGGCGAGCCCTGACCGAAACCCTGCGCGAACGCCCGCTGTTCGATTCGCCGCAGGTCGTGCGCGACTGGTTGCGCCTGCGTCTGGGCCACCTTCCGCACGAAACCTTCTGCATTCTCCTGCTCGATGCGAGACATTGCCTGATCGACGCCGTAGACCTGTTTAGGGGGACCCTCACCCAAACCTCGGTTTACCCGCGCGAGGTCGTCAAACTCGCCCTCGCACACAACGCCGCAGCGGTCATCCTCGCCCACAACCACCCCTCCGGCGCCGCCGAACCCAGCACCGCGGACGAGTTGCTCACCCGCGCACTGAAAGATGCGCTCGGCCTCGTCGATGTGCGCGTACTCGACCATTTCGTGGTCCCGGCACACGGATCTCCGGTATCATTCGCCGAACGCGGCCTGCTGTAAGCCCTTACCGGCCAGCACACCGGCAGTTTTCCCACGAACAGCTCACGAAATTCACGCGCACGATCCCGGCGCGGGGCTTGCCATGAGCGCACATGTTCGTTTATCCTTTTGCGTTTTCCGCAATCAGAATTCCCTGGAGCATCGTATGGCTCGCGTCTGCCAAGTGACCGGTAAAGCACCGATGGTGGGAAATAACGTTTCCCACGCTAACAACAAAACCAAGCGCCGTTTTCTGCCCAACCTGCAGAGCCGTCGCTTCTGGAGCGAAGGCGAGAACCGCTGGATCCGCCTGCGCGTTTCCAACGCCGGTCTTCGCACGATCGACAAGAAAGGCATCGACGTCGTCGTTGCCGAGCTTCGCGCCCGTGGCGAGAAGCTTTAAGCAACCGAACTGAACGGAGAAAGCCATGGCCAAGGGCATCCGCGAGAAGATCAAGCTGGAGTCGACCGCCGGTACGGGTCACTTCTACACGACCACGAAGAACAAGCGCACCACCCCCGGTAAGCTCGAGTTCAACAAGTACGACCCCGTCGCTCGCAAGCACGTGCCGTACAAGGAAATCAAGCTCAAGTAAGGCTTGTGCGGGCGCTTGCCGCCCGCGACGTTGCGCGGAATCTCCCCGCAATGCGCCGGTCGGCAGCGCAAGCTGCGTCAGCTCCAGAATGCACGAAGGCCATCAGCTCGCTGATGGCCTTCGTGTTTCAATACCCGCGTTTCACGCAAGGCCGGCCTGCCGGCCGACCTGCTGCATCATGCACGCTGGATGTTCGAGGCTTGCTTGCCCTTCGGACCCTGGGTCACCTCGAAGGAGACCTTCTCGCCTTCCTTGAGCGACTTGAAGCCGTTCATGTTGATGGCCGAGAAATGCGCAAACAAGTCCTCGCTTCCATCATCCGGCGTGATGAAGCCGAAACCCTTGGAATCGTTGAACCACTTGACGGTACCAGTTGCCATATTGCTTGAATCCTTCAAGGTTGCTCTTTACTCCGCAGCGGTGCTGCTGCGGTTGCTGTGGCGCCGACGAAGGATCAGTACTACCTCGGATCTCCTCGGCATCAAGTCCCGGCCTGCGCACGCAGCCGGTTTTACGCATTCGGCACGGCAGCGTCAACGGTCTTTCGCACCCCCACGGATACCGCAGCGCAGCATCGATCACCCTCCCGATGCGCCCCGCGGACCTCCAGGCCGCGAGGCAAAAGGGCTTCGGCGCATTGCGCATTGCACGATCGATGCCTTCACCTTCGCGCCGAAACAACACCGGCGCGCGCGCCGCAAGATCCATCAGCGCTCGCGTGTGCGCCTGCCTTCAGCCGCTCGTCCGCCTGCCGACGTGCGCGCAGCCAGCGTTTTGACTGATCACAGTTCAAGGCCCGGCTGCCGCTCATTTGCCGCTCATCTGCCGTGTTGCACTCTCGTTCGACTTCATTAGAATGGTTTCATGGGCACCCGAAAACAAGATGAAGTCATTCTCGAAGCAAAGCGGACACAGACGCGTCCGCCCCCCCTTTTCAGGGTGCTTCTGTTGAACGACGATTACACGCCGATGGATTTCGTCATCGCCGTGCTGCAGAAATATTTCGGCATGGATCGCGAACGTGCCACGCGAGTCATGCTCCAAGTCCACAGAGAGGGCATGGGGGTATGCGGCGTCTTCCCAAGAGACATCGCCACGACCAAGGTAGAGCAGGTCACCTCGTTTGCTCGTCAGCATCAGCATCCGCTGGCATGCGTGATGGAGGAGAATTGAATGATCGCGCAAGAGCTTGAAGTCAGCCTGCATATGGCTTTCGTCGAGGCACGTCAGAAACGCCACGAGTTCATCACCGTGGAGCATCTTCTGCTTGCCCTGTTGGATAACCCGTCCGCGGCACAGGTGCTACGCGCCTGCAATGCGGAAGTCGCCGATTTGCGCCGCGAACTGGCGAATTTCATCGAGGAGCACACGCCCCGCATCGAAGGCACCGAGGACATCGACACGCAACCGACGCTTGGCTTCCAGCGCGTCATCCAGCGCGCCATCCTTCACGTCCAGTCCTCCGGCAAGAAGGAGGTCACCGGCGCGAACGTGCTGGTCGCAATCTTCGGTGAGAAGGATTCGCATGCGGTGTATTTCCTGCAGAAGCAGAACATCTCCCGCCTCGACGTGGTGAACTTCATCTCGCACGGCATCGCCAAGACGCCGCCGCAAGGTGGTTCGGCCCCCTCCCGTGGCGAAGCGGAAGCAGGTGAGCAGGAGCAGGAAGACAAGCAAGGCGGCGGCGCACTCGAAGCCTACACGCAGAACCTCAACCAGCAGGCCCTGGTGGGCAAGATCGACCCCCTGATCGGCCGCGAGAAAGAGGTCGAACGCGTCATCCAGACCCTGTGCCGTCGGCGCAAGAACAACCCCTTGCTCGTCGGAGAAGCCGGCGTGGGCAAGACCGCGATTGCCGAAGGACTGGCACGCCGCATTGTCGAAGGCCGCGTACCCGAGATTCTGGAGGATGCCCAGGTCTATGCGCTCGACATGGGCTCGCTGCTCGCGGGCACCAAATACAGGGGTGACTTCGAGCAGCGCCTGAAGGCGGTGCTCAAGCAACTCACCGAGAGCCCGAGCTCCATCCTGTTCATCGACGAGATCCACACGCTGATCGGTGCGGGTGCAGCTTCGGGCGGCACGCTGGACGCATCCAACCTGCTCAAGCCGGCGCTCTCCTCCGGTCAGCTGAAGTGCATCGGCGCCACGACCTACAACGAGTTCCGCCAGGTGTTCGAGAAGGACCACGCCCTCTCCAGGCGCTTCCAGAAGATCGACGTGGTCGAGCCGTCCGTCGCCGAGACCATCGAGATCCTCAAGGGGCTCAAGACCCGTTTCGAGGAGCACCACGGGATCAAGTACAGCAGTTCGGCGCTCTCGAGCGCGGCCGAACTGTCAGCCAAGTACATCAACGACCGCCACCTGCCGGACAAGGCGATCGACGTCATCGACGAGGCCGGCGCGGCACAGCGCATTCTGCCCAAGTCGAAGCAGAAGAAGACCATCGGCAAGAACGAGATCGAGGAGATCGTCGCCAAGATCGCCCGCATCCCGCCGCGCACGGTGTCCAACGACGACAAGGCGGCACTGAAGACACTTGAGCGCGACCTCAAGAATGTCGTTTTCGGCCAGAACGCTGCGATCGAGGCGCTGGCCAAGGCAATCAAGATGTCACGCTCCGGTCTCGGCAACCCCCAGAAGCCGATCGGCTCCTTCCTGTTCTCCGGCCCCACCGGTGTCGGCAAGACCGAGGTCGCCCGACAGCTCGCCTACACCCTGGGCATCGAGCTGGTGCGCTTCGACATGTCCGAGTACATGGAGCGCCATGCCGTCAGCCGCCTGATCGGCGCTCCCCCGGGTTACGTCGGCTTCGACCAGGGTGGCCTGCTGACCGAGCAGATCAGCAAGAAGCCGCACTGCGTCCTGCTGCTCGACGAGATCGAGAAGGCCCACCCGGACATCTATAACATCTTGCTGCAGGTCATGGACCACGGCACGCTGACGGACAACAACGGCCGCCAGGCGGACTTCCGCAATGTGATCCTCGTCATGACCACCAACGCGGGCGCGGAGGCCATGCAGAAGTCGGTGATCGGCTTCTCGGCCAAGCGCGAGGCGGGCGACGAGATGAGCGAGATCAAGCGCCTGTTCACGCCGGAGTTCCGTAACCGGCTGGATGCAATGATTTCCTTCAAGGCGCTCGACAACGAGATCATCCTGCGCGTGGTCGACAAGTTCCTGATGCAGCTCGAGGCGCAGTTGCACGAGAAGAAGGTCGAGGCCCATTTCAGCGAGGAACTCAAGGCCTGGCTGGCGGAAACCGGCTTCGACCCGCTGATGGGCGCCCGTCCGATGGCCCGCCTGATCCAGGACACCATCCGCGCCGCGCTCGCCGACGAGTTGCTGTTCGGTCGCCTGGTCAATGGTGGCAAGGTCACCATCGACCTCGACGAGAACGACAAGGTCAAGCTCGTGTTCGAGGAAACGGAAGCGGCCACCGCCTGATCCATGCGCCTCTGCGGCAAGACGGCACGCCTGCGGTAACGCGGCGTGCCGTTATTTTTCATACCGCTCCGACGCAGCGCCCCAAGCCCAGGCGCACAAGGCACAGAACGCTTCGCGGATCGTCTCGTTTATCATGCCCGCTCCCGCGCCGGTCGCCCGACGCATAGCCCCCTTCTTTCGAGGAGCCAGCATGAATATCCAGACCGCCGACCTTTGCGACGCCCACGAAGACAAGCTCGCCGTCGTGGCACCCATGTTCGCCAGCTACGGAGGCCGCGCCGCCTTCGGCGGACCGATCTCCACGTTGAAGCTGTTCGAGGACAACTCGTTCGTGCGCAAGGCGGTGGAGAGCCCGGGCGAAGGTCGCGTACTCGTCATAGACGGCGGCGCCTCGATGCGCTGCGCGCTCGTCGGCGACCAGCTCGCCGAGCTGGCGGTGAAGAACGGCTGGGCAGGCATCCTCGTCTATGGCTGCATCCGCGACTCGAAAGCGATTGGCGAGATGGACCTCGGCGTGTTCGCGCTCGGTACCCATCCAAAGAAGACGGTCAAGCGCAACACCGGCGAGATTGACGTGCCGGTGAGCTTCGGTGGCGTCACCTTCCAGCCGGGCCACTACGCCTACGCGGACGAGGATGGCGTGATCGTCAGCGCCGAAGCCCTGCTGTAAACCTGTCGCTGCCGAAACGGGCTGGGGCGATCCGGTGGCGGCCCACCGGCTTCGCCACCGGCGCTGCGTGCAGCGCAACACGAAAGAGGCGAAAAACCATTTCACAGCGCTCCACATTCTTTCACGATACAAAAAATAAGATCCAAGCAACTGTTTTTCAAACAGAAGATTTTTTCTTATGTCTTATATAAGACATATTGCTGCTGCGCGGAATGACCCCTATACTTCCGTCCCATCTGCAGCAGGTTTCTCCCTCGAGCCAGCTGCAGCCGTAACACCGCGACCGGTGCCTGAAACCGCCGCGATGGTTGACCCCCTTCTGCACTGACAAGGACGCATCATGACTCTGACCCGCGAACAGCAAATCGCCGCCCTGGAAAAAGACTGGGCCGAGAACCCCCGTTGGAAGGGCGTCAAGCGCGGTTACACCGCCGCCGACGTCGTCCGCCTGCGCGGCAGCCTGCAGCCCGAGTACACGCTGGCCCAGCGTGGCGCCAAGGTGCTGTGGGAGAAGGTCAACGGCGGCGCCAAGAAGGGTTATGTGAACGCCTTCGGCGCGATCACCGCCGGTCAGGCCATGCAGCAGGCCAAGGCTGGCCTGGAAGCCGTGTATCTGTCGGGCTGGCAGGTCGCCGCCGACGGCAACACCTCCGAGACCATGTACCCGGATCAGTCGCTGTACGCCTACGACTCGGTGCCGACCATGGTTCGCCGCATCAACAACACCTTCAAGCGCGCGGACGAAATCCAGTGGTCGCGTGGTGTCAACCCGGGCGACAAGGAATTCATCGACTACTTCCTGCCGATCGTCGCTGACGCTGAAGCCGGTTTCGGCGGCGTGCTGAACGCCTTCGAACTGATGAAGAACATGATCGCCGCGGGTGCCGCCGGGGTGCACTTCGAAGACCAGTTGGCCGCCGCCAAGAAGTGCGGCCACATGGGTGGCAAGGTGCTGGTGCCGACCCGTGAAGCCATCGAGAAGCTGATCTCCGCGCGTTTCGCCGCCGACGTCATGGGTGTGCCCACCCTGATTCTGGCCCGTACCGATGCCGAGGCTGCCAACCTGATCACCTCCGACTACGACGCCAACGACAAGCCCTTCCTCACCGGCGAGCGCACCCAGGAAGGCTTCTACCGCGTCAAGAACGGTCTGGAGCAGTCGATCTCCCGCGGCGTCGCTTACGCCCCCTACGCCGACCTGGTGTGGTGCGAAACCGGCGTGCCCGATATCGGCTTCGCCCGCGAGTTCGCCCAGGCCGTGCTGGCCGCCTGCCCGGGCAAGCTGCTGTCCTACAACTGCTCGCCGTCCTTCAACTGGAAGAAGAACCTCAACGACTCGCAGATCGCCTCCTTCCAGGAAGAGCTGTCGGCGCTGGGCTACAAGTACCAGTTCATCACCCTGGCTGGTATCCACGTCAACTGGTACAACACCTTCAAGTTCGCCCACGCTTACGCTCGCGGCGAAGGCATGAAGCACTACGTCGAAATGGTCCAGGAGCCGGAATTCGCCGCGCGCGAACAAGGCTACACCTTCGTGTCCCACCAGCAGGAAGTCGGCACCGGCTACTTCGACGAAGTCACCACCGTGATCCAGGGCGGCTCCTCCTCGGTCAAGGCGCTGACCGGCTCGACCGAAGAAGAGCAGTTCCACTAAGAAACTGCATCCCCGCATAACAAGGGGGAGGAGACGGGGCCATCCTGCGGGGTGGCCTTTTCTTTGAGCCGGCGATAGCGGGATGCGCCCGCGTTCGAGCCCCGCCCACGACAGGGCCGCCCCGCAGGGCAGCCCTTCTTCGTCAACGCATCCGCGAAATCTGAGGATCAGCCGCGGCCCGGCCCCATGCCGCTACCGTTATGCGGTCCGCCCCTGCCGCCACGCATGCCGCGGTCGCCCTTGCGCCCCATGTTCTGGAACTCGGCGTCGAACACCGTCTTCTGCGCATCACTCAAGGTCGCATAGAAGGTTTCGACCGATTTGCGCGCCTGGGCCATCTCGGTCTGACGCAGGGAGCCCATCTCTTCCATGCGCTGCATGCGCTGCAGCGCAGTCTGCGCCACACCCGCCGCACTACGCTCGGCCATGCCCGTCGCCATACGCTCGGCACGCGCCTTCATGTCGGACTTGAAAGTCTCAAAGGCTGCCTTCTGCTCGGGCTTCAGCGCAAGCGACAACTCCAGGCGGGCCATATGAAGCTCAGCACGCTGGGCCATGCGGGCCTTCACCTGCTCGGGTTCGACCTGCGTCCAGCCCGCCTTGCCGCCGCGCATGCCGTCGCAGTGACCACCCCATGCGAGTACCGCGGTGGAACCCATTGCGCCAGTGGCGATGAGGGCAGCAGCGAGCGAAGTTTTCATCCAGGTTTTCATGATCGTTCTCCTGTGGGTTTCCAAGTGGGTGTTGCCCGTTCGCTTGGGCGACGGAGCCATTACATCACCGCGGTGTAAGCCCCATTTGTCCGGCAGCGGCGCTTTTGCAGCCTCTTGTCTCAGAGGCCGTGTTTGATACGCTGGGATACAAACCTCCCCTCACCCGCGCTTATGATCCCGGCCATGGAGAATCCTGCATGAACACCGCCGACCACATCCTGATCGTCGATGACGACCGCGACATCCGCCAGTTGCTCGCCGACTACCTCGAGAAGCAGGGGCTGCGCTGCACCACTGCGGCCGACGGCCGCGAGATGAAGGCGGCACTCGAGGCACACCGTATCGACATGATCGTGCTCGACGTGATGATGCCCGGTGAGGACGGCCTGAGCCTGTGCCGCAACCTGCGCGCAGGCGGCGGGGCGCACGCGAACACCCCGATCCTGATGCTGACCGCACGCGGCGAGGACATGGACCGCATCATCGGTCTGGAGATGGGCGCGGACGATTACCTGCCCAAACCCTTCCTGCCACGCGAACTGTTCGCGCGCATCCGCGCGGTGCTGCGCCGCACCCGCGCGCTGCCGCCCAATCTGGAGGCCGCGCCGCCGGCCAACGCGCGTACGCTGCGCTTCGCGCACTGGCTGCTAGACACGGTCAACCGTCACCTCATCGATGCGGACGGCAGCGTGGTCGCGCTCTCGGGTGCGGAATACCGCATGTTGAGCGTGTTCCTGTCGCACCCGCAGAAGGTTCTCTCGCGCGACCAACTGATGGAACTCACCCAGGGGCGCGAAGCGGACGTGTTCGATCGCTCGATCGACCTGCTGGTGAGCCGCCTGCGCCAGCGCCTGGGCGACAACGCGCGGGAGTCGTCCATCATCAAGACGGTGCGCAACGAAGGCTATGTGCTCGCCAGCGAAGTCAGCGTCGGCGACACTGCGCCGCTAGGCAGCACCCCATGAACCTGCACGGGCCATCCTGGCTGCACCGCCTCGCGCCGCGCACGCTCTTTGCCCGCCTGATGCTGATCTGGATGGTCGGCATCGCGCTGGTGCTCGCGGTGAGCTTCGCCCTCTTCGTCGGCGAGCGCGAACGCGTGGGGCGCAGTGCGCTGTTCGAAGGTGTCGCTCAGGAGATCGCCACCGCAGCCGATCTGCTCGATTCCATGTCCGGCCCCGAACGCGAGCGCTGGCTCGACGAGATCGGTCGCCGCCGCCTGCGCCTGACGCTGCGGCCGCCGCACGAACACCTTCGCCCACTCGCCGGCGAACACCCGCTGCGCACCGCGCTGCAGGCTGCGATGCCGCAGCGCAGCTTCGACATGTACACCCACCGCCGCAACGAACGCTCGCATCCGATGCTGCTCGTGCTCGTTCATCTGGCCGACGGTACCCCGCTGCAGATCCGCCTGCCTGACATTCCCCCCGCGCCACCGGTGATCCAGCGTGCGCCCGAGCGTCTGTTTGCTGCACTTGCGGCGCTGGTGCTGGGCGTAGGCCTGCTCACCTGGATCGCAGTGCGGCTGGCCACCCGCCCGCTGTCACGCATGGCCGAGGCTGCACGCGCACTGGGCGAAGACCCCGGGCGGGCCCCGATGGCGGTGCGCGGCCCGACCGAGGTCGCACAGGCAGCTGCCGCATTCAACCAGATGCAGCAACGCATCTCGGAACACGTCACCGAGCGCACCCGCATCCTGGCGGCCATCTCGCACGATCTGCAGACCCCAATCACCCGACTGCGATTGCGCGCCGAGATGGTCGAGGACGAAGACCTGCGCACCCGCATCCAGTCGGACCTCGACGCGATGCAGGGGCTGGTCAAGGAGGGCCTGGCCTATGCGCGCAGCCTGGACGAGCGCACCGCACCGCAGCCAATCGAGCTCGGCCCGCTGCTGCAGGCGCTCGCCGAGGATGCGCGCGACATGGGCTGGATGGTGCGGGTGCCCGAGGACTGCAGCGGACGGGTCATCGGCAACCCGCCCGCACTGCGCCGCGCACTGTGGAACCTGATCGAGAACGGGGTGAAGTTCGGCGAGACGGTCGAGCTCACGTTCGCATGCGACGCAGCCCACTGCGAGATCCTCGTCCGCGACCATGGCCCCGGTCTGCCCGAAGCCGAATTCGAGAAGGTGTTCGAGCCCTTCTACCGCACCGAATCGTCGCGCAACCGGGAGACCGGCGGCACCGGGCTGGGGCTGGCGATCGCCCGCAACCTGCTGCGCGGCCAGGGCGGCGAGGTGAGCCTGCGCAATCACCCTCAGGGCGGACTCGAGGCCTGCGTGCAGCTGCCGCTGCGGTAGCGGCCCGCCAGCGCGTGGAAAGCCGCCAGCGACTCGGCACGACGCTCCGCGCTCCAGCCCAGTTCCGCGGCGAGGATGTCCGCCACCGGCGCAGCGGCTGCTTGCGCTGCCGCCGCATCCAGGAACAACACCCGGCTGCGCCGCGCGAGCACGTCCTCCACATCGAGCGCGAAGCCCTCACGCACGGCATGGCGCACCGCATCCACCCCGGGCAGCAGACAGGCATGCTGGCCACCCGGCAGCAGCGCCGCATCATGCGGGGCAGTGCAGCCCCAGGGCATGTCGCAATCCAGCCCCAAGGTGGCCGTCGACGAGGCACGGTGCGCAAGGCCCGCCACCGCCTCCGCGCGGTCGATCGCCTGCTCCGCCATGCTGCGGTACGTGGTCCACTTTCCGCCCAGCACGCTCACCAGACCCTGCGCCGACACCTCAACCCGGTGCTCGCGCGAGACGCGACTGCTCGCCTCGGCGGATGACCCGCCCAGCAGCGGACGCAAGCCGGCGAACACGCTGCGCACATCCGCCATGTCAGGCGCACGCACCAGCCAGCGCCCTGCGGCGGCAAGCAAGCCCTCGATCTCTCCGGCAAGCGGTGCCGGCTCCTCCGGCACACCCTCACGGGGCGTGTCGGTCGTACCGATCAGCAGCTTGCCCTGCCAGGGAATCATGAACAGCACCCGGCCGTCATCAGTGTGCGGCACGAGCAATGCATCTCGCCCCGGGAGGAACGTCGCATCGACCACCAGATGCACGCCCTGGCTGGGCCTGAGCAGCGTATGCGCCCGCGGGTCTGCCATGCGCCGCACCGCATCGCCCCAAACCCCGGTGGCGTTGACCACGACCCGCGCCAACACCTCGAAACTGCGTCCGCTCGCACGCTCGGCCAGCACCGCGCCGCACACGCGGCCACCCGCTTGCAGCAGCCCGTCCGCCCGGCAGTGGTTCAACACCAGCGCCCCATGCTGGCTGGCGCTGCGGGCGAGCGAGAGTGCCAGCGCGGCATCGTCGAACTGCGCATCCCAGTACGCCACGCCACCTGCCCCCGGGGTGAGAACCCCCGGCATCATCGCACCCAGGGCTGCCGGCTCCAGCCCCTCACAGGGTGCAATGCGCAGCCCGCCCGCAAGCCGGTCGTAGAGTCCCAGGCCCACCCGCAAACGCAGGCGGTCGAGCCGCCCACGCGCCGGCACCACGAAGCGCAGCGGGCGTACCAGGGCCGGCGCGTTGCGCAGCAGATGACCACGCTCACGGAGGGCCTCGCGCACGAGCGAAAACCGGCCCTGCGCAAGGTAGCGCACGCCGCCATGGATCAGCTTGGTCGAGCGAGAACTGGTCCCCGCGGCAAAGTCGCGCGCTTCGACCAGCAGCACCGAATACCCGCGCGCCGCGGCATCGAGCGCGCAACCGAGGCCAGTGGCACCGCCGCCGATGACAAGCACGTCCCATGACGGCATCGCTGCCAGCCGCGCCAACAGGGCGTCACGGGAATAGGGGGCGGACATTCAAACGGACTCCGCCCCCTGCCCCACATCTTGCGCCCAATCGCGCGCACGTTCGACCGCTCGTGACCACAATGCACGCGCCTCGGCCCGACGTGCCGGCGACCAGCGAGGCTCGAAGCGGCGGTCGAGTTGCCAGCGCGCGGCGATCTCATCCTCGTCCTGCCACAGGCCGCACCCCAGCGCGGCAAGACACGCCGCGCCCAACGCAGTGGTTTCAAGCAAGCGCGGGCGCAGCACCGGCACCCCCAGCACATCCGCCTGCAACTGCATCAGCAGATCGTTGGCCGCCGCACCGCCGTCTACACGCAGTTCGTTCAACGCAGCCGCTCCATCACGGGCCATGGCATCGACCAGGTCTGCGCTCTGCAGCGCGATTGCCTCCAGCGCCGCGCGCGCGATGTGCGCAGCACCGCTGCCACGCGACAGCCCGAGCAGCGTGCCGCGTGCACGTGCATCCCAGTACGGTGCCCCTAGGCCGGTAAACGCCGGCACCAGCACCACCCCGCCACTGTCGGGCACACTCGCCGCGAGCGCCTCCACCTCGGCAGCCTTCTTCACCAGCCCAAGTCCGTCCCGCAGCCACTGCACCACGGCGCCGCCCATGAACACACTGCCTTCGAGCGCATAACTGGCCTGTCCGCCGGCGCTGCACCAGCCCACCGTGCTCAGCAGCCGGTTGCGCGAGATCACCGGGCGCGTACCGGTGTTCATGAGCAGGAAGCAGCCCGTACCATAGGTGTTCTTCGCCATGCCGGGGCGCAGGCACGCCTGGCCGAAGGTCGCTGCCTGCTGGTCGCCGCCAATGCCGGCGATCGGGATGGCCGCACCGAAAACCCGCGCATCCGTCTCGCCGCAAACACCGCTACTCGGCACCACTCGCGGCAGCAGCGCACGCGGGATGCGAAAGCGCTCGAGCAGCACCGGGTCCCAGTCCAGCGCACGAAGGTTGAAGAGCAGCGTGCGCGAGGCGTTACCGGGATCGGTGACGTGCAGGCGTCCGCCGCTCAGGTGCCACACGAGCCAGCTGTCCACCGTGCCGAAGGCAAGTTCCCCCGCCTCGGCACGCACGCGGGCCCCGGGGACGCTGTCGAGCAACCAGGCCAGTTTGGTCGCGGAAAAATACGGATCGAGTTCCAGCCCCGTGCGCTCACGCAGCTCTTCCGCCCAGCCCAGAGCGCGCAAACGCTCGCACTCGGCGGCGGTGCGGCGGTCCTGCCACACGATCGCGGGGGCGAGTGCACGTCCGCTTGCACGCTCCCACAACACGGTGGTCTCGCGCTGGTTGGCGATGCCGATCGCGGTCACCGCACGTGCCGGAACACCGGCATTGGCGAGCGCCTCGCGCGCACAATCGAGCTGGGTGCGCAAAATGTCGTTCGCATCATGCTCGACCCGGTCCGGCGCGGGGAAGTGCTGGGCGAACTCGGCCTGCGCGAGGCCACACACGCGCAAGCCCTCATCGAACACGATGGCGCGCGAACTGGTCGTGCCCTGGTCGAGGGCGAGCAGGTAAGCCATGGCGATCTCCGGTTGGTGCGTGCGATGACGCAAGCCTAACGCCGAAACACGGTTCTGGGGCGACTCCGGCCAAGCGCGGCCGCGCCCCCCGGCAAATGTTCGCGGCAGCGGCCCCGCGCGCGCCCCTATACGCGCCAACAGGCCCCTACACGCCGCAAAACGCCTCGCACGCCGTCTCCGTGCGCTCGCTATCAATTGCCGCTGCTCCTCCGCACAGGGCTGCATTGTGTTCCAATGAGCGGCTTCCACGCTGCAATGCAACAATCGCCATGCCCGCCTTCTGGATGATCATTTCGTGCTTCCTCTTCGCCTGCATGGGCGTATGCGTGAAGCTTGCCTCGGCCGAGTTCTCGACCGGAGAGATCGTCTTCTACCGCGGCTTCGTGAGCGGGCTGATGATGCTCGCCCTCGCCGCCACGCGCGGCATACCGCTGCGCACACCGAACTGGCGCATGCATGTTTCGCGCAGCCTGTCGGGTTCGATCGCACTGGGTTGCTACTTCTTCGCGATCGGCCTGCTGCCCCTGGCCACCGCGGTCACGCTCAACTACACGTCGCCGCTGTTCGTCGCCCTGCTGCTCGCGCTCTTCTTCGGCGAACGCCTGCGCTGGCCGGCCAGCCTCGCCGTTCTCGCGGGCTTTGCGGGGGTGATTTTGCTGCTGCGCCCCACCCTGCAGCCCGAGCAATGGGTCGGTGCCGCAGTTGGTCTGGGCTCGGGCGCCATGGCAAGCCTGGCTTACATCAGCCTGCGCGAGCTCGGCCGGGCCGGTGAGCCGGAGGTGCGGACGGTGTTCTGGTTCTCGGTGATGACCACCGTCGTCGGCCTGAGCTGGGCGCTGACCGGAGAGATCCACACCCCCGACGGCACGGAGTTCGCGACCCTGGCCGGCGTGGGCCTCTTCGGCGGCCTCGCCCAACTCGCGATGACACGCTCCTACCGCTACGGCCGCACGGTGGTGTCGGCAAACCTCAGCTACGCCACGGTGATCTTCGCCAGCCTGTTCGGCATGCTGCTGTGGGACGAACGCATGCCATGGTCGTCCTGGGCCGCCATCTGCCTGATCATCGCCGGCGCCATCACGGTGTCACTGGCCACCCGCAGCAGGCCCGCGCCGACCACCGCACCTACGCCGGAGCACGCATCGACGCGCAATTGAGCCCGTTCCCGGTCGCGGCTATAGTGGAGCCATCCTTGGCCATCCTCGTACGGCCACCCTTCGCGGCGAACTCATGGAGGCTGTCATGATCAGTACCGAGCACACGGACAAGCTGGTTTCCGTCACCGTATTCGGTGAATTCACTCTGGCCGACTACAAGGAATTCGAGGAACTGGCGAACTACCACATCCAGTTCAGCGGCCGCGTAGACGTGCTGCTCGACCTGCGCCAGATGGCGGGTTTCACGCTCGACGTCGCGTGGGAGGAGATCAAGTTCTCGCGCGAACACGCAAAGGACTTCGGCCGCATCGCAGTGATCACCGAAGACGAGTGGCTGACCTGGAGCGCATGGGTTTCGCAGTTCTTCGTCGACGCCGAAGTCAAGGTCTTCGACGACGAGCAGGAAGCACGCGGCTGGCTGGCCGCGGACGCTGAGGCGCCTGCCGAATCGTGAGCGCAGGCCCGGATGCCGCAATGAACGCAGGCTTCTCCACCCTTGTCACGGTAGACGCGCTTGCGCCACGCATCGACAATCCGGGCTGGGTCGTTTTCGATTGCCGCTTCGACCTCGCGGACGCAAGCTTCGGACGCCGGGCCTACGCCGACAGTCATCTGCCCGGCGCGTTCTTCCTCGATTTGGAAGAGGACCTCTCAGGCCCGAAGAGCGGATTCAACGGCCGCCACCCGCTGCCCGATCCCGCGCGATTGTCCGCGCGCCTCGCCGCCTGCGGCGTGGGAAAGGGCAGCCAGGTCGTCGCCTACGACGACGCTGGCGGCATGTCAGCGGCCAGACTATGGTGGCTGCTGCGCTGGCTGGGCCACACCCGCGTCGCTGTGCTGGACGGCGGCTTCCAGGCCTGGCTGGAGGCCAGCCTGCCCGTCACGGCCGCCCCGCCCGCTGCGCGCGCTGCGCAGTTTGACGGCAAGCCAGGACCACAAGGAGTAACGGTCGACGAGGTGCTCGCACACCTCGGCAGCCCGGAGATGCTGCTCGTGGACGCCCGCAGCCCGGACCGTTTCCGCGGCGAGAACGAAATGCTCGATCCGGTGGCCGGCCACATCCCTGGCGCGGTGAACCGCTTCTACCGTGACAACATGGACGAACGCGGACGCTTCAAGGCACCCTTGGACCTGCGCGCGGAATTCCTGAATCTGCTCGGCACACACGACGCGCACGAGATCGTGCATCAGTGCGGCTCGGGCGTTTCAGGCTGCGTGAATGTGCTCGCGATGGAGGTCGCCGGACTCACCGGCTCCCGCCTGTACGCCGGGTCGTGGAGCGAGTGGTGCGCCGACCCTTCGCGCCCCGTGAGCACGCGCCCAGCCTGAAGCCAAGCCTTGGCCGTGCAAGCCCGACCCTGCGCATTGCGCGTGTCCCTCACCAGTCGACCTTCTCCACCTCGCCGAGCGAGCGCCCGAGGAAGCGCTCGCCGATGGTCTGGAAGCGCAGCGGCACGTCGCTGACCACGAATCGATATGCGGCAGGCTCACCCCCAGCGCGCGCCAGACCATCCCGCTGCAGTCGCTGCGCGGCGAATTCGGCGGTGGTCACGGCAGAATCGATGAGTTGCACGCGCGGCCCGATCACGTCGCGCAGCAAGGGCTTCAGCAGCGGATAGTGGGTGCACCCCAGGACCAGACTGTCGACCTCCTCGGCCAGTACCGGCCGCAGATACTCCTGCGCGGTCAGGCGGGTGACGGGATGATCCAGCCAGCCCTCCTCCACCAGCGGCACGAACAGCGGGCAGGCCTGCGAATACACACGCACCGAAGGATCGAGCTCGTGCATGCGACGGGCATAGGCGTTGCTGTTGATGGTCGTGGGCGTCCCGATCACGCCCACGCGGCGCCCGGGCGAACTCGCCACTGCGGCACGTGCGCCCGCCTCGATGACGTCCAGCACCGGAATGCCGGCCGCGAGGCGGTGCACCACCTCGGCAGCGACCGCAGCGATGGTGTTGCAGGCAATGATCAGCATCTTGACGTCGCGCTTCAGCAGGAACTCGGTGATCTGCGCGGTGAAGTGCTCGATCGTGGCGACTGATTTGACGCCGTAGGGCACGCGGGCGGTATCGCCGAAATAGACGATGTCCTCGAGCGGCAGACGCTCCATCAGCGCGCGCACCACGGTAAGCCCGCCCACGCCGGAATCGAACACCCCGATCGGGCGCGCAGGCGCACTCATCGCCCTGCTCCCGGGCGGCACTGGTGACGCATCAAGACAGCACCACCGAGGCGAACTTGCGCTTGCCGACCTGCAGCACGACGGTCTCACCGGCGCGAAGCAGCAAGCCCTTGTCTTCTGCGCGCTCGCCGTCGATGCGCACCCCCCCCTGCTCGATCATGCGCATCGCCTCCGAAGTCGTGCCGGTGAGCCCGGCCTGCTTCAGCACCTGGAACAACGGCATGCCCTCCGCACCGACACGCACGCTCACCTGCGCAATGTCATCGGGGATCGCGTTGCGCTGGAAACGTGCCTGGAAATCGGCGAGCGCCTCTTCGGCGGCACGCTGTCCATGGAAGCGAGCGACGAACTCCATCGCCAGCATCACCTTCACATCACGCGGGTTACGCCCTCCCTCCACATCCGCGCGCAACTGCGCGATCTCGGTGGTAGAGCGGAAGGACAGCAACTCGTAGTAGCGCCACATCAGCGTGTCGGAAACCGACATGGTCTTGCCGAAGATCTCCTTCGCCGGCTCGGCGATGCCGATGTAGTTGCCCAGCGATTTGGACATCTTGTTCACGCCGTCCAGCCCCTCGAGCAGCGGCACCATCACCACGCACTGCGGCGCCTGACCGAAGTGCTTCTGCAGTTCGCGGCCCATGAGCAGATTGAAGCGCTGATCGGTACCACCGAGCTCAACGTCGGACTGCATCGCCACCGAGTCATACCCTTGGCACAAGGGATAGAGGAACTCATGGATCGCGATCGGCTGGTTGTTGCCGTAGCGCTTGGCAAAATCGTCGCGCTCGAGCATGCGCGCTACGGTCTGCTGCGCGGCCAGGCGGATCATGCCGGCGGCGCCGAGATCGTTCATCCAGGCCGAGTTGAAGCAGATCTCGGTCTTCTCCGGGTCTAGGATCTTGAACACCTGCTCCTGGTAGGTCTTCGCGTTCTCCACGATCTGCTCGCGCGACAGCGGCGGCCGCGTGGTGTTCTTGCCGCTCGGGTCACCGATCATGCCGGTGAAGTCGCCAATCAGGAACTGGACGGTGTGGCCGAGTTCCTGGAAATGACGCATCTTGTTGATCAGCACGGTGTGGCCAAGGTGGAGGTCGGGTGCGGTGGGGTCGAAGCCGGCCTTCACCCGCAAAGGCTTGCCGCGCTTGAGCTTCTCGACCAGTTCGGCCTCGATCAGGATGGCATCGGTGCCACGCTTGATCAGGTCGATCGCAGCCTGAACATCAGACATTCAATTTCTCCAAAAATACTTTGCCGAACTGAAGCGCACCTTTGCTACACTTCCGAAAATTTTTCCCAGCGTTCAAGCGAACCGAGCTCATGAAGGCCAGAAAGACCCGAATTCTAGCCGATCTGCCGGCCCGTCTCCTCTCCCGCCCACGGACCTGGATCGCAGCCGGCGTGGCAGGGGCGTCGTTGATGGGCGTCGTCGCAGCCACGGCCGTCACGCCGGACACCCTACCCCCGGACATCCTGTTCGAGCGCGTCGTCGAAAACCTGCCCGCGCCGGAGCTGGAGATCGCCAACACCGACGACCTGCCCTTCATACAGGTCGAGCAGATCCGCACCGGAGACACATTGCAGGCGATCTTCACCCGCCTCGGCATCGACGACGCCGAAGCGCTGAACCACCTTACCGCCTCCGACGAAGGCAAGCAGGCGATCCGCATGATGCGGGCTGATCGTACGGTCACGGCAGTCGTTTCGCCCGCGGGCAAGTTGCTCTCCCTGAACCTTCCGATGGGCAACACCGCGCAGGACCTCGTCCTCGAGCGCGGTGACAAGGGCCTGGCACTACGCAACTCCACGAGTGCCGAGCAGAGCACGATGGTCGAGATGCGCTCGGGCACGATCACGCACTCCCTGTTCGGCGCCACGGAAGCCGCCGGCCTGCCCGACAACGTTGCGACGCAACTCGCCACCCTCTTCGGCACCTGGATCGATTTCCGCTCCGACCTGCGCAAAGGCGACCGCTTCAACGTCGTCTACGAGGCGATCTACGAGGAAGGCAACCC
Source organism: Thauera sp. WH-2 (assembly GCF_048321015.1). NCBI lineage: Bacteria > Pseudomonadati > Pseudomonadota > Betaproteobacteria > Rhodocyclales > Zoogloeaceae > Thauera > Thauera sp. WH-2. The sequence continues at coordinate 199,812 of NZ_JBLWFG010000002.1, forward strand.
GGTGCGCGCCGGACGCATCCTGGCCGCAGAGTTCATCAACAACGGTGAACGCTACGCCGTCGTCCGTTACAAGGGCCCCAGCGGCAGGGAGCAATACTACAGCGACGACGGCCGCAGCCTGCAGCAGGGCTTCCTGCGTACGCCACTGGAGTTCTCGCGCGTCAGTTCGAACTTCGGCCGCCGCCTGCATCCGATCAAGGGCAAGTGGCGTGAGCACAACGGTACCGATTTCGCAGCACCGACCGGAACCCCGGTGATGGCCTCTTCCGACGCCACGGTCGACTTCGTCGGCAAACAGCGCGGCTTTGGCAACCTGATCATCCTCAAGCACCGCAACGAGATCACCACGTACTACGCACACCTCAACGGCTTTGCCAAGGGCCTCTCCAAGGGTCAGGTCGTGAGTCAGGGCGACGTGATCGGCTTTGTCGGCTGCACCGGCTGGTGCACCGGGCCGCACCTGCACTACGAGGTTCGCATCCAGGGGCGCCCCTCCGATCCGATGACGGTCGCCCTGCCCGCAGCGGATTCGTTCAGCGCCAAGGAACTCGCTGCCTTCAAGCAAGACACGGCACCGCTACGTCAGCGCTTTGCGCTGCTCAACTACGAGTTTGCAGACGCGCGCTGAGCCGCGCCAGCAAGGCTAAAGAACAAACGGGGCGCACAGCGCCCCGTTTTTCCTTCAGCGGCCCAGTTCAGACGGTGAACGAAGAACCGCAGCCGCAGGTGCTGGTAGCGTTCGGATTCCGAATCACGAACTGCGAGCCCTCGAGACCTTCGGTGTAGTCGATCTCCGCGCCGAGCAGGTACTGATAGCTCATCGGGTCGATCAACAACATCACACCATTCTTCTCGTAGGTCGTATCGTCCTCGTTCACCTCCTCATCGAAGGTGAAGCCGTACTGGAAGCCGGAGCAGCCACCACCGGACACGAAGACGCGCAGCTTGAGATCGGGATTGCCTTCTTCCTCGATCAGCTCTCGCACCTTGTTTGCGGCGCTGTCGGTAAAGACAAGGATATCGGGGGTTTCGACTTCTGCGCTCATGTTTTCTCCTCTGTTGGGGGGTGCCGCGAATGATGCGCCTTCCGTGGCCGAATCGTCAAAATCGGATCGTCGTCCGCTGTGCAAGTTCCCGTCAGGGGCTGACCGGAACGATGTCCAGCCCGGCTTGCTCGTCGCAACCGAACATGATGTTGAGGTTCTGCACCGCCTGCCCAGCAGCACCCTTCACCAGGTTGTCGATCACCGAAAGCACCACCACGGTATCGCTGCCCTGCGGACGATGCACCGCGATGCGGCACAGATTGGAGGCGCGCACCGACCGTGTTTCCGGGTGACTGCCAGCAGGCATGACATCGACGAAGGCCTCGCCAGCGTAGCGCTTCTCGTACAGCCCCTGCAGATCGGAAGCATCGACACCCGGCTTTAGCCGACCGTAGAGCGTGGCATGAATGCCGCGAATCATCGGCGTGAGATGCGGAACAAAGGTCAGGCCAACCGGCTTTCCAGCCGCCAGTGAGAGCCCCTGGCGGATTTCCGGCAGATGGCGATGCCCGGGCACCCCATACGCCTTGAAGCTGTCTGCCGCCTCGGGGAGCAGGGTATGCACCTCAGCCTTGCGGCCCGCACCCGATACACCGGACTTGGCGTCCGCGATCAGGTGGTCGATCTCGATCAGACCCGCCTCGACCAGAGGCAGGAAACCGAGTTGCACCGCGGTCGGATAGCAACCGGGGTTAGCCAGCACGCGCGCCTGGCGGATCTGTGCGCGATTGACCTCGGGAAGGCCGTACACCGCCTCGGCGACCAACTCGGGCGCCGCATGCTCCATGCCATACCATTTCTGCCATTCTGCGATGTCACGGATGCGGAAATCGGCTGCGAGGTCGATCACGCGCACACCGGCAGCGACCAGCTCGGTCGCCTGTTTCATGGCGATGCCGTTGGGGGTCGCAAAAAAGACGGCGTCGCACTTCTCGAGTTCGGCATCCTGCGGTGTCACGAACTTCAGGTTCACCCGCCCGCGCAAGCTCGGGAACATGTCTGCAACCGCCATGCCCGCCTCACCACGCGAGGTGATGGCGACCAGCTCCACCTGCGGGTGGCGCGAAAGCAGGCGCAGCAGTTCCACGCCGGTGTATCCGGTACCGCCTACGACTCCAACCTTGACCATGCTAACTCCTCGCAGCAAATGACTTCAGACGGGGGATTATCGCACTCCTGATACCGCTGCGCAGCGCGCGTCCACACCGCTCGCCTCGAACCCCACTCCAGAAGCGCAAAAGCCGCCCCAAGGGACGGCTTTTGACTGCACCACAAAACCGGGAACCGGATCAGCGCTTGGAGAACTGCTTCGCGCGGCGGGCCTTGCGCAGACCGACCTTCTTACGCTCCACCTCGCGAGCATCGCGGGTTACGAAGCCTGCGGAACGGAGTTCACCCTTCAGCTCGGCGTTGTAGTCCACCAGCGCACGGGTGATGCCGTGACGCACGGCGCCGGCCTGACCGGACTCGCCACCGCCGACGACGTTGACCATGATGTCGAACTTGCCTTCGTTGCCGGTGAGAACCAGCGGCTGACGCACGATCATGCGGCCGGTTTCACGCGAGAAAAACTCGTCGACCGGCTTGCCGTTGACGACGATGTTGCCGGTACCCGGCTTGATGAACACACGAGCGACCGCAGTCTTGCGACGACCGGTACCGTAGTTGTAAGTCACAGCCATTGTCGGCTCCTTCAGATCTCGAGAACTTGCGGCTGCTGAGCGGTGTGCGGGTGAGCGGGACCCGCGTAGCACTTCAGCTTCTTCAGCATGGCGTAGCCCAGCGGGCCCTTCGGCAGCATGCCCTTCACCGCCTTCTCGAGCACGCGCTCGGGGAAGCGCTGCTGGAGCTTGGTGAAGTTGGTTTCGTAGATACCGCCCGGGTAACCCGAGTGACGGTAGTACTTCTTGTCCTGCGCCTTGTTACCGGTTACGCGCAGCTTGTCCACGTTGACCACGACGATGTAGTCGCCGGTATCCACGTGCGGGGTGTAGATGGCCTTGTGCTTGCCACGCAGGCGACGGGCGACTTCGGCGGCGAGACGGCCAAGCACCTTGTCCGTGCCGTCGACAACGAACCAGTCGCGCTTGACCTCGTGCGGCTTGGCGGAAAACGTCTTCATGTGAATCCTCGATCTTGTCGGGCCGTAAGAGATGGCCGTCAAACGGAAAGCTCGCAATCCTACGTCCAATAGGTAGCACCTGTCAATCGCCGAAAACGGCGTCGACGGTTTTGCGGGCAGCGCATACCAAAAAAAACGCAGTCCGACTGGACTGCGTTAAATCCACACCAAAGGAGGAGGGTGGAGGAGACATCGTTTGGACCGGCGCGAGCACTTGAAACGTCTTGCCGCGTCAGCGATCCGACTGGGACGAATTATCCATGTCTCACGCAGCGCGTGCAAGAGCGCTTTTGTGCATTGCGTAAGAAAATTTTTGATTTTCCCATAAGCAGCCTCTATTTTAATCAAACGCCTTGTTTTAGATCAAATTTCTCCACCAAGGAGCGTCCCACAGAAGCGCCTCTGACAATTCCTTTGTCATTCCAAGCGGTACTTTTTGCGCAGTGCGGCACTACGCTACCGTATGGCGGACCGGCCGCCACCTTCAATCCACGGCGGCCGGCAGCCACCCCCTCTACTGCCCGCCCCTGCGGTAAGATCGCGCCTCCCTGACAACCCAGAGCGAGAAGAGGGCCCTGCCCCAGGAGTGAAAACCTATGGAATGCACCGTCAAATGGTTCGACGGCATGAGCTTTGTCGCAGAAACCGGATCGGGTCACCTTCTTGCCATGGACGGAGCCCCCGAAGCGGGCGGGCGCAACCTCGCACCACGGCCGATGGAGCTTCTTCTTGCTGGCGCGGGCGGCTGTACGGCTTTCGACGTGGTGATGATCCTCAAGCGCGGCCGTCACGACATTCGCGGCTGCAGTGTGCGCCTCGAAGCTGAGCGGGCAGACGCGGACCCGAAGGTGTTCACCCGGATCCGATTCATCTACACCGTAAGCGGGCGCAACCTGAAGCGCGAAAGCGTGGAGCGTGCTGTCCACCTCTCCGCTGACAAATACTGCTCGGCTTCGATCATGCTGGCGAAGACGGCCGAGATCACCCACGAGGTCGAGCTCGTCGAGCTGGATTGACTGCCCCTGCGCCCCGCCCCCGAGGCTGCAGCCGAGCCCGGGGCTGGATCAGACGCGGTAGGCGAGCGTCGTCATCACCCGCGCGGCGAGCTTCATCGCTGTCCTTGCCGGCGCAGGCAGCGCATGCGCACCCAGCCGAACCGCCATCTCGGCATGCTCGGCTTCATCCACCTTCATCTGCTCGACGATCGCGCGCGAACGCTGATCCGTTGGCGGCAGCGTGTCGAGATGGCCCTTCAGGTGCTGCTCGACCTGACGCTCGGTTTCGGCGAGGAAGCCCAGGTTCCAGCGCTCCCCGAAGCGTCCCGCGAGCATCCCGAGCGCGAGCGCGCCGCCGTACCAAACGGGATTGAGCAGACTCTTGCGCCCCCCCAGTTCGGAGATGCGGCGCTCGGTCCAGGCCAGGTGCTCCGTTTCTTCCTGCGAGGCCTCGCGCATCGCATCCCGAATCACCGCATCGCGCGACATGATCGCCTGCCCCTGGTAGAGCGCCTGCGCGCACACTTCTCCAACGTGGTTCACCCGCATCAACGCTGCCGCATGCGCGCGCTCGGCATCGCTCATCTCCGATTCTGGTATCCCATCGCCAGGTAGGGGACGAACGCTTCGCGCCTGCGCAAAGACGGTGCGCAGGGCTTTGTCGAACTCGATGATGGCCTGATCGATCATCATTGGCGGACTCCAAGAGGATCAGTGGGCTCACGCCTCTGCTGCAGCAGACGCAAGGCCTGTTTGCGGTCGCGCGGACCAGCCGCCCCATCGCAAAAGTAATCATAGGCCAGCGCGGCACGCGGACGGTTGTACCGGTTGTCGCGGATCGGCTGCCAGTCGCTGTTCTTCAGCAACGTCCAACTTCCGTCCTTGCGCCCGCTCGCATAGATGCGGCGCTCGCCGGTCGCACAGCGGATGCCCTCGAAGGTCACATTCTCCGCACCTCCCGGCGTGCGCACCACCAGCGTGTAGCGCACCACGCCATCCGTGCCGACGCGAACGCTTTCCTCGTCCACAAAGAAGCGGTTGGGTGAAGGCGAGCCAATGTCGAATGTGCGCAGACCGGCCTCCGCAGGCGCCGCCGGCAGTTCCACCTCCCCCTCCTGCCAGTCGGGATCAGCCTCCACGAGCAGGCCCGCCACCGCGGGCGCCACCATGCCGGCGGCCAGCGCCAGGCCGGCAAGCCAGCCACGAACAAAAGATGTCTTCAAGAGTGCAGATCTCCGCATGATTGGCGCGCAGGCCCTCCCGCGCGGCCCCGACTCCGACTCGACTAGCCTTTGTGTGCCAAGTCCCGTCGCTCCCGCTGACCCAGCATGACGCGCACCGGTTCCGGCGCGACCGGCGGCTCCGGCAGGCGATACGCGTCAGGCAGTTCGAACGCACGGGAACGGAACAGGATGCGCGCCAGTTCGATCAGCGCGAGCTGGTACACCTGCCGTTTGAACTCGATCACCGCCTCGAGCGGTACCCAGTAGTTGCTCCAGCGCCAGGCATCGAATTCCGGATGGGTGCTCGCACGCAGACAGACGTCCGAATCGCGCCCCACCAGCCGCAGCAGGAACCAGATCTGTTTCTGGCCGCGGTAGGTGTTGCGCCATTCACGCCGTATCCAGTGCTTGGGCACCTCGTAGCGCAGCCAGCCGCGCGTGCGGCCGAGGATCTTGACGTGTTCCGGGCGCAGCCCGACTTCCTCGAAAAGCTCCCGGTACATGGCCTGCTCCGGCGACTCGCCGTGCTTGATGCCACCCTGCGGGAACTGCCAGGAATGTTCGCGGATACGCTTGCCCCAGAACACCTCATTGCGCGCATTGACCAGAATGATGCCGACGTTCGGGCGAAAGCCTTCACGGTCAAGCATGACAAACCTTCAATTTCGGTTGATTGGATGCGATTTTTTCACACTTGCGCATGCTTTGAAAGCACACCACTGACGTGCATCGACTAAGCTCATGACGCATGGAGCGTTGCGCGGCGGTGCCATGCGCTAAAATCTCGCGCTCCTGTCCCACCAAGCCATACAGTCGAAGACCCTCATGCGCGCCAGCCAGTTCCACCTGTTCACCCTCAAGGAAGCCCCGTCGGATGCGGAAGTCGTCAGCCAGAAGCTGATGCTGCGTGCCGGCATGATCCGCAAGGTCGCCGCCGGCATCTACAGCTATATGCCGATGGGGCTGCGTGCCATCCGCAAGGTCGAGACCATCGTGCGCGAGGAGATGGATCGCGCCGGCGCAATGGAGCTGATCATGCCGATGGTGCAGCCCGCCGAGCTGTGGAACGAGACCGGGCGCTGGGACAAGATGGGCGACGAGCTGCTGCGCTTCAAGGACCGCCACGAACGCGACTTCGCACTGCAGCCCACCTCCGAGGAGGTCGTCACCGACATCGCGCGCCAGGAGCTCAAGAGCTATCGCCAGTTGCCGAAGAACTTCTACCAGATCCAGACCAAGTTCCGAGACGAACGCCGGCCGCGCTTCGGCATCATGCGCGGGCGCGAGTTCACGATGAAGGACGCCTACTCCTTCGACCGCAGCGAGGAAGCAGCAGGCCGCAGCTACGACATCATGTTCGCCGCCTACAAGCGCATCTTCGACCGCCTGGGTCTGGAGTACCGCGCCGTGGCGGCCGACACCGGTGCCATCGGCGGCGACCGCTCGCACGAGTTCCAGGTCATCGCCGACACCGGCGAGGACGCCATCGTCTACTGCCCCGACTCCGACTACGCCGCCAACATCGAGCTCGCCGAGGCCGTGTCTTTGCTCGCGCGCCGCGCCGAACCGGCCAAGGCGCTCGAGAAGACCCCCACACCGGGCAAGGCCACCTGCGAGGACGTCGCCAAACTGCTCGGTGTACCGCTCGCGACCACGGTGAAGTCGCTGGTGCTCGCCACCGACGACATCGACGAAAAGGGCAAACCCGCTGGCGTCACCGTGTGGCTGCTGCTGGTGCGCGGCGACCATGCGCTGAACGAGGTCAAGGCCGGCAAGCTGGAAGGCCTGAAGGCGGGCTTCCGCTTCGCGACCGAAGCCGAGATCCTCGAGCACTTCGGCTGCAAGCCGGGCTATCTCGGCCCCCTCGGCCTGAAGAAGCCGGTCAAGGTCATTGCCGACCGCACCGTCGCCCACATGGCCGATTTCATCTGCGGCGCCAACGACGCGGACTTCCACTTCACCGGCGTCAACTGGGGCCGCGACCTGCCCGAGCCCGACCTGGTCGCCGACCTCCGCAACGTGGTCGAAGGCGACCCCAGCCCGGACGGCAAGGGCGTGCTCGCCATCCAGCGGGGCATCGAGGTCGGCCACGTGTTCTACCTCGGCACCAAGTACTCCAAGGCGATGAATGCCACCTTCCTCGACGAGGACGGCAAGCCCAAGCACTTCGAGATGGGCTGCTACGGCATCGGCGTCACCCGCATTCTGGGCGCCGCGATCGAGCAGAACCACGACGCCCGCGGCATCCTCTGGCCGCGCGCGATCGCGCCCTTCGAGGTGGTGATCTGCCCGGTGGGCTGGGGCAAGTCCGAGGCCGTGCGCGACGAGGCGCAAAAGCTCTACGACGCGCTCATCGCCGCCGGCGTGGACGCCATCCTCGACGACCGCGACGAGCGTCCCGGGGTGATGTTCGCCGACTGGGAACTGATCGGCGTGCCGCACCGCGTCACCATCGGCGACCGCGGCCTCAAGGAAGGCGTGGTCGAGTACCAGGGCCGGCGCGACGCCGAAGCGGTCAAGCCGCCCGCCGGGGAAATCCTGGGCCATGTGCTCGAGCGCCTGAACCAGGGCTGAGCGCGGGAAGATCCGCATGCGCCCTTTACCCGCCCCGTTCCGCCAGTTCGCCGCCGCATGTGCGTTCGCGGTGGCGGCCGGCGGCGCACACGCCGGGGCGCAGCAGTACGAGCCCATGGCCGCGAGCGTACGCGCCGCGCTATATGCCGCAGTCAGCGATGCCGCGGCACCGACGCTGCCGATTCCGGATGCTGGCGAGCGCGCGCAATGGCTCGCCGAGATGTCACGCCGGCTGGCGAAGCGCATCCCGGACGAGGCCTACCGCACGGAACTCCTCACCAGCATCCACTACGAGGCCACCCGTGCCGGGCTGGACCCGCAGATGGTGCTCGGCCTGATCCAGGTCGAGAGCGCCTTCCGGAAATACGCGATCTCGTCGGCAGGTGCACGCGGCTACATGCAGGTAATGCCATTCTGGATCAAGGTCATCGGCCGCGAGGACGACAACCTCTTTCACATGCGCACCAACCTGCGTTACGGCTGCACCATCCTGCGCCACTACCTCGACATCGAGAAGGGTGACCTCTTCCGCGCCCTCGGCCGCTACAACGGCAGCCTGGGCAAACCGCAGTACCCCAACCTCGTGCGCACCGCCTGGGAAAAGCACTGGACCTGGACGCCCCAGCAACTCGCCGCGGCGGTCCGCCCCCCGCCCAACGAGGCCACCCGATCTCGCTGAGTGTCGCCTCAGCCCGCCACGGCGGCGAGTGGGCGCGGCTCGGCAGGTTTGCCTTCGATCGCGCGCAACCCCTCCTTGGCGACGGCGCTCAGCGCCTGCACATCGCCCGACAACTCCCCGCCTTCCTCGATCAGGATCTTGCCGTAGCGGATCTTGCCGCTCACGCGCCCGGTGGCGTGAATCAGCAGTTGCTTGCGCGCCGTGAGCTCGCCCTCAAAGTGGCCGTGGATCTCGGCAATGTCGATGCCGACCGTACCCTTGTAGGCGCCCTTCTCCGCGATGCGCAGCACACGGCTGTCCATCGTGGCCTCGACCCGACCTTCCACCACCAGCGTGTCGCAATCCAGGATCTCGGCGCCCTTGAGCTTTACCTCCGGGCCAACGATCAGGCGGCTCTCCCCCGTGCCCTCTGCGGCAGGCGCACCCGCCTTTTCCTCCAACCGCTCGCCGACGTCGTCGCGCCCGGCCGTGGTGCCTGTTTGCGGGCTGGTGCGGGCGGTCTCCGGCGTGGCCGCGGAAGACTGGCGCTCACCGAAAGCCGTCGCTGAACTGGCAGCGGTGCCGCTCCCCACCGGGCGCCCGTTGCTGCGGCTGGAGGCGGTTTCGCTGCTTTTGTGGAACAGATTGGGCTTGTTGAACATGATTTCTCCTTGAGTCGGGGCTGCAGCCCTGGCGCTACAGACCATACCCTTCTAGCAAACACCATGCCTGCGCAGAAATCGGCATTGTGCTCAGATACTTGGCAACCGCAGTCCGGCGCGGGACGGAGCCTCATCCAGGCTGCAGGGGAAGAACTGTCGGGCGATGGCGACAGTTTTTCTGCGTGGACACGCAAGCCGCTGAAGCGCCGGCGCTTGCACATGTCGCCCGCAGGCGACACCCGCACGGCGCTTACGTTGGCTTGCATTTGCACGCTCTGCCCGGGGCGTTTCCTGGCCTAGACTCGCGCGGGTCGGCTGCTCCTGCGCCACTCGATCGTCATGAATCGAACGAAGCGTGGAGTGGGCGCGCGTTCAAGCAAACCCCACCGTTTTCCGCAGAGCAGCTTCCATGCCACGCCTGTCCTTCCGCGCCATCCTGTTGCTTGGCTTCCTGCTGGTGGCCGGCATCCTGAGCACCATCACGGTGAGTGGGTGGCTGAGCATCGAAGCCCTGGCCCACCGGATCCATGATGAAAACCACACCGCACTGACGCTGAGCGCCGCTACCGCAAGACTGTCCGAGCGCAGCGTCGATCTCGAGCGTGCGGCGCGCCAGTTCATCGTGCTCGGTGACCACGCGCTCGTCGAGCGCTTCCAGGTAGCGCTCGACGACGCCCAGATCACGATCGCCACCCTCGAATCCAGCGCGGGAAGCCCTTCCGGGCCCCTCGCTGCCTGGCGTGAGGCTGCGATGCGCATCCACCGCACCATCCTCGCCGGACAGGGCGGCGCCCCCATGCCACTCCTCGACGAGGACTTCACCGCCCTGTCCGTACAGGCCACAGCGCTGGACCGGCAGCTGCGCGCACATCTCGCGCAGCGCAACCAGTCGCTGTTGCAGGCCCTGGACGCGGCCCGCGACAGCGTGATCCTCCAGATTGCCATCGCGCTCACCGTCTCCGCCCTGCTCGCCGCGGCGAGCGCCTGGTGGTTGCTGCGCCCCCTCGTGCGTATCGAGCAGGCGATCGGTGCGCTCGGCGAGAACCGGCTCAGTGAGCCGATCCGCATCGCCGGCCCGGCCGACCTGCGCCAGCTCGGCGAACGCCTCGACTGGCTGCGCCTGCGCCTCGCCGAACTGGAAGCGAACCGCAACCGGGTGCTGCGCCACGTCTCGCACGAGCTTAAAACCCCGCTGGCCTCGCTACGCGAAGGCATCGCCTTGCTCTCCGACGGCGTGCTCGGCGAGCTCGACGCGCGCCAGCGCGAGGTCGCGAGCATTCTGGAACACAGTACGCAGGCGCTGCAGTCACGCATCGAGCAGCTCCTGCAATACAACGCGAGCCAGTTCGATGCGCGCAGGCTGGATCTGCGTGACACCGCCCTGCTGCCGCTGCTGCGTGAGGTCGGCGCCGAACAGCGCCTGCTTGCCGAGAGCCGGGAGGTCAGCATCCATGTCCGTGGCGACGCCCCGGCCGTGCGCGCCGATGCCGGCAAGCTGCGCATCGCCTTCGCCAACCTGCTGACCAACGCCATCGCCTTCAGCCCGATGGGCGGGCGCATCGAACTGCTCGCCGGCAGCGACGGCGAACAGGTCGTCGTCGACTGTCTGGACGAAGGACCGGGCATCGACCCCGACGAACTCGAACGCGTATTCGAACCCTTCTATCAGGGACGCCACAATCCCCCCGCCCCGGTCCAGGGCAACGGGATCGGCCTGGCCATCGTGCGTGAATTCGTCACGGCCCACCAGGGCAGGGTACGTGCTCTCCCGAGCGCCTGCGGGGCGCATTTCCGAATCGAGCTGCCATATGCCTGAACAGCACCGTGCCCACCTCACCGGCCACCACCTCACCGGCCACCGCCGCCCCGCCACGCTCCTGCTCCGGGCCACGGCGATGGCCTGCATCTCCCTGGCCGGCTGCACCGGCCTCCACGATCGCACGACATCCCCCGGGGCAATCGTCACCGCGCCCGCCGACGCCAGCGCACATGAAGCCGCCCAGGAACGTCTGCATACCGCAGTGCAGGCTCTGCAGCCCGGACAGGCGCGGCTGCAGCAGGCCCGCCGTGCGCTCGAAGGCCTGCTCGCCGATGGCAGCACCGAAGCCCGCGCGCACCACCCCTACGCGCGCGCGCTGCTCGAGCAGATCCGCGAGCGGCAACGCCTGATCGCACACAACGAGCAGCTCGTACGCGAGCGCGACGCGGCCATCGCCGACCGGGACGCAAGGGCCCAGGCGCTGGAGGCGGCGCTGGCAGAAGCCCTGCTCGCGCGGGACGCACTCCAGCACAAGCTCGACGCACTCGGCGAGATCGAACGCCGTCTTCCGGCCCCAGCCACACCCGGACTCGATCGATGAGCGTCGAACTCGCAGGCCGACGGGGTACAACGCAGACGCGCGCGCGCTTGCTGGTGGTCGACGACGACCCCGATCTGCTGCGGCTGCTCGGCATGCGGCTGCGCGCCAGCGGCTATCAGGTGGTCAGCGCCGAGAATGCGGCACAGGCACGCGCGCACCTGAGCATCGACCGCTTCGACCTCGTGCTCAGCGACGTCCGGCTGCCGGATGGGGACGGACTGGCGCTGTTCCGGGACATCCGCGCCCAGCACCCTGCACTGCCCGTGATTCTGCTCACCGCGCACGGCAGCATCCCGGACGCCGTCGAGGCCACCTCACACGGCGTGGCCGGCTACCTGACCAAGCCTTTCGACAGCCGCGACCTGCTGCAGCGCATCGCGCAGGCCCTGTCGCACGGCACCCCGGCCGACCAGAGCCCGGCCCAGGTCGATGCCGGCTGGCGTGCGGACATCATCAGCCGCAGCACACGCATGCACGCCCTGCTCGACGAGGCCCGGCTGGTCGCAGCCTCCGACGCCAGCGTGCTGATCCGCGGCGCCAGCGGCACCGGCAAGGAAGTGCTCGCCCGCGCCATCCACCTTGCCAGCCCGCGCGCCGCCGCGCCCTTCATCGCGATCAACTGCGGCGCGATCCCCGAGCCCCTGCTCGAGTCCGAGCTCTTCGGCCACGTGCGCGGCGCCTTCACCGGGGCGAGCACTGCGCACACCGGCCTGGTCCAGGCCGCGCATGGGGGCACGCTGTTCCTCGACGAGATCGGCGACATGCCGCCCGCGCTGCAGGTCAAGCTGCTGCGGGTACTGCAGGAACGCGCGGTACGACCGGTCGGCGCCACACACGCCCAGCCGGTGGACCTGCGCATCCTGTCCGCAACCCATCGCGATCTCGATACCGCGCTGAGCGAGGGGCAGTTCCGTGAGGATCTGTACTACCGCATCAACGTGGTGAGCCTGGAGTTGCCCACGCTGGCCGAGCGCCGCGAGGACATCCCGCTGCTCGCCGCGCACTTCCTGCGCGGCCTGGCGCAGAAATACGGCAAGCGCTTGGGCGGCTTCGCGCCGGAGGCGCTGGAGGCGCTGAGCACCGCCCCCTGGCCGGGCAACGTGCGCCAGCTGCACAACGTCGTCGAGCAGGTGTGCGCGCTTGCAACCACGCCCGTGATCCCGCGCGCCCTGGTTGAGCGCGCGCTGCGGGTGCAACCGATCGAGGCACTCGGCTACACCGAGGCCAAGCGTCGCTTCGAACACAACTACCTGATCCAGTTGCTCAAGCTCACCGCGGGCAACGTCTCCGACGCAGCGCGCCTGGCGGAGCGCAACCGCACCGAGTTCTACCGCCTGCTGCAGCGCCACGGGCTCACGCCCGGCCTCTTCCGCGAGGGGCCGCCGGCTCCCTGAACCTCAGGCCGTCCCACCCACGGTCAGGCCGTCAATGCGAAGGGTCGGCTGGCCGACGCCCACCGGCACGCTCTGGCCGTCCTTGCCGCAGGTGCCCACGCCCGGGTCGAGCGCCATGTCGTTGCCGACCATCTTCACCTTGGTCAGCGCATCCGGCCCATTACCGATCAGCGTCGCACCCTTGACCGGGCGCGTGACCTTGCCGTTCTCGATCAGGTACGCCTCGGAGGTCGAAAACACGAACTTGCCCGAGGTGATGTCCACCTGACCGCCGCCGAAATTGGCCGCATACAGCCCCTTCTTCACGGACTTGATGATCTCCTGCGGGTCCCGGTCGCCGTTGAGCATGTAGGTGTTGGTCATGCGCGGCAACGGCAGGTGGGCAAAGGACTCGCGCCGGCCGTTGCCGGTGAGGCCCATGCCCATCAGACGCGCGTTCATCATGTCCTGCATGTAGCCGGTGAGGACGCCGTCCTCGATCAACACGGTACGCGCGGTAGGGTTGCCCTCGTCGTCGATCGAGAGCGAACCGCGACGGTCGGGCAGCGTACCGTCATCGACCACGGTGACGCCCTTTGCGGCCACCTGCTGGCCGATCCGCCCCGAAAACGCCGAGCTGCCCTTGCGGTTGAAATCACCCTCCAGGCCATGACCGATCGCCTCGTGCAGCAGGATGCCCGGCCAGCCCGGCCCGAGCACCACCGGCATGGTGCCGGCCGGTGCGGGATCGGCGCCCAGGTTCACGCGCGCCTGGTGCACCGCGGCCTGCGCATACTCCTGCAGGCGCTCGTCGGTGAAAAAGCCGTAGTCGTAGCGCCCGCCGCCGCCGGCGCTGCCCTGCTCGCGGCGACCGTTGTCCTCCATGATCACGGTGATCGACACACGCACCAGCGGGCGCACGTCGGCGGCCTGGTGGCCATCGCTGCGCACCACCATCACCACCTCCCAGGAGCCGGCGATGTGCGCCATGACCTGGGACACACGCGCATCCGCATCACGGGCGAACCCCTCCAGGCGCTCAAGCAGCCGGACCTTGGCGGTATCGTCCAGCGAGTCGAGCGGATCATCGGCGCGGTACAGGCGGGTGCGCAGCTTGTGCGGCCGGATGCCGACCTCACGCTGCTCCCCCGCCGCGGCGATCGCGCGCGTGGCGGTGGCCGCGTCGATGAGGGCGTCGACCGAAATGTCGTCGGAGTAGGCGAAGGCGGTCTTCTCGCCGCTGATCGCACGCACACCCACACCCTGCTCGATATCGAAACTGCCCGACTTGACGATGCCCTCTTCCAGACTCCAGGCCTCGGAGCGCTGGTACTGGAAGTACAGGTCGGCAAAATCGATGTCGTGCCGCATCAGCTTGCGGAAGGTCTTCTCGAGTTCTGCCCCGCCCAGGCCGTAAGGCGACAGCAGGTAACGGTCGGCGACCTTGAGGGGGTTCTGGCTCTTGCTCATCGGAATTCCTTGTTGTTCATGCCGGCTTCGACCGGCACGCGACGAAAACGATCATCCAGCGCTACCCACCGCTCACGCGAGCGGCCGTCAACGCATAGGTACTGGCCGGGCGCACGCGCCGTCACCGCGCGGCTCAGCCCAATCGCCGATGCGCCAGCGCCGGGAGACTCTCACGGACTGCGGCGATTCTGGCCGGATCCAGCGCGGCGAGCACCACCCCCGGGCCTTCCTCGCGGCAGGCGAGCACCTCGCCCCAGGGGTCGATGATCATGGTGTGCCCCCAGGTCACGCGTCCGCTCGGGTGCCTGCCACCCTGCGCAGGCGCCATCACGTAGCACTGATTCTCGATCGCGCGCGCGCGCAACAGCACCTCCCAATGTGCGCGGCCGGTGGTGTGGGTGAAGGCCGCGGGCAGCACGATCAGATCGACCGGTCCCATGGCACGGAAGAGTTCGGGAAAGCGCAGGTCGTAGCAGACGGAGAGTCCGACCCGACCGAAGGGCGTGTCGAAGCAACGCACCGCATCGCCCGCCTCGATCGTGGCGGACTCGTCATAACGCTCTTCGCCGCGCTGGAAGCCGAACAGGTGAATCTTGTCGTAGCGCGCGACCTGCCGGCCGCAGTCATCGAACACGAGGGTGGTGTTGCGCACCTTTTCCGGCGCGCCGGACTCGAGCGGGATGGTGCCGCCCACCAGCCACACACCATGGCGCCGCGCCATATCGGCGAGGAAGTCCTGCAGCGGCCCGCCATCCGCGCGCTCACGGATGCGCACCTTGGCGCCCTCATCGGCGCTGATGAGCGGGAAGTACTCCGGCAGCGCGACCAGCCGCGCGCCCGCCGCGGCGGCCTCGGCCACCAGGCCGGCGATCTGTTCCAGGTTGGCCTGTACATCGGGGCCGGATACGGTCTGGATGGCTGCGATGTGCACGGTCGAAGCGGGAGTCTGCTGCGTCATTTCGGTGCTCAATTGCAAACGGTTGGCCTGGCGAAGTTCGCGAGAAGAGGATGGGCCGGAACGGCCCGGGAAACGGGATCGGCAAGGTCTGCACACGATGCCTACTGCGCCGGCCGCGCCTCGGCACCGGTCCGTCGCGCCACCAGCGGATCACTCCAGCTGCCGGTGATCGAATACTCGAAGGTGAAGAGCTTCTCGATCGGATCGCTCAGCACCTTCTGCGCGAGATAGGTCACGACCCCCACGGCCGGGTTCAGCAGCCCCGCCGCTGCACCAATCGCCACCGATTCGGACAGGGTCGGCTGGACGAACACCTGCAGATCCTGGGTTTCGGCGACCACGTCCGCCGTGCCGCTCATGCGCACCCGCGCCGCGGGCCCGCGGATGTCGAGGTCGTCGGTACGCAGGACACCGGAAGCGAGTTCGATGCTACCGGAAATGCGGTCGAAGGCGAATCCCTCCGAGAACACGTCACGGAAATCGAGCGTGATCCGGCGCGGCAGGGACTGCAGGCTTAGGATGCCGAGCAGACGCCCGACGCCGGGCTCGAGCTTGTTGAACTGCCCGGCACCCGTCTCGAACTGGAGCGCACCCGAAAGCGTCGGATGGTCGATGCGCGTAGGCGCCCCGCGCCAGGCAAGGCGGCCGGACAGATCGGCGGCGCCCCCGCGCACAACGTCTGCGTAGCCCAAGCGGCGCACCAGCTGCCCCATGCTGGAAGTCGAGAGGGTGAATTCGAGCTGCGTACGTTGCAGGCCCGATGACCGCCATTCACCGTGGCCGACCACCCGGCCATCCTCGTTGTCGAGCGCAAGGCGCTCGAGCTGCCACAACCTGCCGCGGTTGCGGGCAAGGAGTTCCAGCCGGCCGAGTTCCAGTCCGTCGAGCACGAAACGCTCGGCGACGATGTCAAGCGCAGGCAGACTGCCCGGGTCGCGCCCTTCTGCCGCCACCTCGTCCCCAGCAGGCTCTGGCTCGCCATCCGCCACGGCTGCGTCCTCCGTGCCCTTGCGCGCATCCGCACCGCGCACCAGGCTCAGGTGGCGGAAGCGCGCCAACAGCGCGCCGCTGCCCGCATGGCGCCAGTCGAACTCGCCATCGGCGACATCGCTCTCAAGGCGCGCCTTCCACCCCCCGGCGTCCGCCGTGGCGCGCAGATCGACCGCCTTGAGGGTCTGCCCGAGAACGCTCAGCTCATCCGCCGCCAGGGCAACTTCCGACCACGCAGGCACCTCGCCGATCGCAGGCATCTCGCCGCCCCCCGATTCAAGCGCCCGCTGCCAGGCATCGAGGTCGAGCCGGTCGAGCACGGCCGCAATGCGCACCCCGTCGGCCGAAGCCGGTGGTGCATCGACCGTCGCCCGCCCCAGCGCTACACCGCCACGCAGCGCGGGGTGCGCACCCTCCTGCCGGCTGAGGGCCGCGCGCAGCAGCGCGCCTGCGCGCAAGGCGTAGGTTTCAGCCGCATCAGGCCCGGAATGCTCGAAGCGGAACTCCGTCGCCCATGCCTCACCGGCCGATTTGTTCAGCGGCGCAGGCAGGCTGGAGGACAGACCGACGAGATCGGAGCTCACTTCGACCTGCGTACCCTGCCCCTGCACCGAAACCGCGGCCTTCCAGCCCACATCCCCCGAGATTGCGTTGAGCAGGTGCAGGTCGTAGGCCGCGCGTACCGCATCGGCGCCTGCCCTGCCGCTGGCTTCGAAGCGGACGCCGCCGTCCTTCAGCGTTTTCGCGACCAACCGCAGCGGGTGTCCGAACAAGCGGGCACGCGCCTCGGGGATGGAGAGCGAATCCCCAGTAAACCGGATCTGCCCCGCCGCACCCTCAAGTGCAGGCAACGCCTCCAGCAGGCGGATGCGGTTGCCGGCAAAGCGGAAATCTCCACCCACACGGGTCTCGGCAACCGCGTGCAACGGCATGTCCAGTTCGAGCGCGAGCACCCCCTCGCCCTGGGCGGCGATACCTGCAGTAAACCGGCCCACGCGCCGGGCGACCGGGCTCTCGGCCACGAAGCGCAGAAAATCTGCAGTCGCGCCGGCTGCTTGCCCCCGGATCTGCATGACGGGCGTCGGCCGCGCATCCAGGTCAGGGATCTCGGCCACCACATCGCGCAGCGCGACCCCGAGGATCCTGCCCTGGCTTGCCGCCATGCGCATGCCCGCTGCCTCGAAGCGAAGCTCGCCGGCGATGCCCTCGATACCGGGCCAGCCCGGCGCGTAGTCAAGCACGGCATCGGTAATCCGCACCGTGACCAGGAACTGTCCACTGCCATCGCGGAAAGGAAAATCCGACAGGGCGCCCTTCAGCCGCAGGCGCGCCTCGGGCACCGTCGCCTGACGGATCGCATGCTGCACCCATGCCCGTGTGTGCGCATTGACCACGCTGGGCAGATAGCGCCAAACCGAGGTGCCCTCGGCCCGGTGCAGTCTGGCCTGCAGGTCGATCTCGCCCGCCCCGCCATCGGGCCAGTAACGACCCGATGCGCTGCCCGCCGCGTCAGCGTTCTCGAACTCGGCTCCGTCCAGCACCACCTCCAGCCTGCCTTCACGCTGCGACCAGCCACCATCGGCACGGAAACGCGCGAAATCGAGCCGCCCCTGTTCGAACACGGCCGGTAGATCGATGTGCATGTCCTCGCCGTCGAGACGGAAGCGGCCACGTTCGCCATCCCCCTCGACACTTCCCGACAGACCGCCCATGCCAGGAAGATTCGCCTGCGCCCGCACCCCCAGCCCCTCGAACCGTGCCGCCAGCGCCCAGCGCGCGGGCGCCGCGGCGGGGCCCTGCCACGACAGACGCAGGTCGTTCACCCGTCCGCGAGGCTCGAAGCCCGCCAGGCGTGCGCGCACCCCCTCGTCGAGCGGCAGGTGTGCGGCAAGCGCCGCCAGCGCGGCGAAATCGAGCCGGTTTGCGCGCAACTGCCCGCCCGCCGCCGCAGCGCCATCCTCCTCGCCGCGCGCGAACTCGAACATCAGGTCGGCGGGGGCCAGGCGCAAGCCCGCGTCCTGCTCCAGCGCCAGCGCATGTGTGCTCACCCGCCAATGCTCCGCATCACGCGCAAGGCCCAGCCTGCCTTCCAGCCGCTGCAGCGCCAGTTCAGGCAGCCCTTCGGCGAGCCGGGTGCGCACGCCGTAGAGCGCGAGATCCGCAGTAAGCGCAAAACCTCCCCTTCCGTCCGCATCGATCCAGGCCCGCGCCGCGCCGCGGCCGTCGAGCGGCAGGGGATAGTCGAGCCATGGCCGCCATGCACCGAGCTCGGCCTCGTCCAGCGCCACATGAAAACTGCCGCGAACGTGCGCGAGCGGCGCGCGCGCGCCGCCAGTCAGATCCAGTTCGCGCACCTCGGCACGTACGCTCAGGCGCGCTGCGATCGCGGGGGGAGGTTCGGCCTCGAACGCCATGCGCGTGGCGAAGCCGCGCCGGTCGAGGCGAAACGACACCTTGTCGAGCACGAGCAGCGGCGCGGCCCGGGTCTCGTCCTCCCAGCTCAGCCGCGCGCCATGGATGAAGATCTGGCGCTGTGCGAACAGCCATTGCAGCCCCGCGCCATCCGGCCCGCCTCCACGAACAGGCACGCCGGCGACATGCAGCATGCCTTCTGCATCACGGCGCAGCGCAAGCTCGGGGGCGACGATTTCCAGGCGGTGGAAATAGGGCCGCAGGCGAAGCAGCGAGCTCCACGCCAGCGTGGCATCGACCGCCCGCAGGGTGAGCGCGGGCCGGCCGTCGACATCGGCGATGCCGATGTCGGCCATGCGCAGGCGCGGACGCCACCCCGCCCAGCCGCCCTCAAGCTGACCGATGGAGACCGGCAGGCCGATCTGCGCCGCCAGCGCACGCTCGATCGGCCCGCGAAACTCGCCCACCGCGGGCAGCAGGACATGGCGCGCCACGAGCATCAGCGAAGCGCCGGCACACCACAGCAGCACGAGTGCGAACGCAGCGCGCGCGAACGCCCGGCGCAGCCGCTCCGCCGTGCGCGGAGGCGACACCGAAGCCGCCACGGGGGGCGGAGGAGCTGCGGCCGAGCCAGAATCTTGCGTGTTCAGGGAAATGCTCGATAGCTGTGTGGCACATCGCCACGATCGTCATGCCGGCCGGCTGCGCGGGCGGATAAAATGGATGTCTCTGCGGTACCGGCGGGCATTGCGCCGGAACGGCCGCATTCTACCAACGATCCGCGTCCGCACTGGAGCCACGCCATGTCCACCCCCCCCAGCGCCAGCGCGCCAGGCCTGCCCCCGGAAGTGCAGCAGGCCCGGCGCATGTCGCGCTATCTGTCGCGCATGCTCGACAGCCAGCCCTGGCTCGGACCCGCGCTGGTCACGAGCATGTCGGCACCGATCGGCGAAGCCCAGATGCAGCGCTTCATTGCCGAACGCGAGCAGGTGCACGGCGGTGGGGACGCCGCGTTGCGCCCCGCCCTGCGCCAGTTGCGGACCTGGGTGCTGTGCCACCTCATCGTGCGCGATCTGGCGCTCGCCGCCCCGCTGGCCGAGGTCACCCAGACCATGACGCTGCTCGCCGAAACCGCGATCCGGCACGCACACGACGTGCTGCACGCTGGACTCGTCGAGCGCTACGGCCAGCCGCTCTCACCCACCGGCTGGGAGCAGGAGCTGCTGGTGATCGGCATGGGCAAGCTCGGCGGGCGAGAGCTCAACGTGTCCTCGGACATCGACCTGATCTTCGTCTACCCGGAAGACGGCGATACCGGCGGCAAGAAGGTCATCAGCAATTTCGAGTTTTTCGAGCGCCTCGGCAAACAGCTCATCCAGGCCCTGGCCGAGATCACCGAGCACGGCCAGGTGTTCCGGGTCGACATGCGTCTGCGCCCGAACGGCGACTCCGGCCCGCTGGTGTGCTGCTTCGACATGCTGGAGAACTACTTCTTCACCCAGGGCCGCGAGTGGGAACGCTACGCCTGGATCAAGGGGCGCGTGCTGCTCGGTCAGCGCTGGCCCGAGCTGCGCGACATCGCCCGTCCATTCGTATTCCGCAAGTATCTCGATTTCGGCGCGATCAACGCGATGCGCGACCTGCATGCGCAGATCCGCCGCGAGGTGGCTCGCCGCGACCGGGTGAACAACGTCAAGCTCGGCCCGGGCGGCATCCGCGAGATCGAGTTCATCGCCCAGGTGTTCCAGCTCATCCGGGGCGGCCGCGACATCGCGCTCCAGGTGCGCCCAACGCTCAAGGTGCTCGAAATGCTCCCCGAACGCGGCATTCTCTCCCCCGAGGCGGTGGCCGAGCTGTCCTCGGCCTACGTCTTCCTGCGCCGACTCGAGCATCGGTTGCAGTACCTCGACGACGCACAGACGCACGATCTGCCCGCAAACACGGAAGACCAGGCGCGGATCGCGGAGGCCATGGGTTTCGCCGACTACCCTGCCCTGCAGACGGTGCTTGCGGCACATCGCACGGTCGTGAGCCGCCACTTCGACCATGTGTTCGGCGATCCGTCGGAAGAGGATCACAGCCTGGACGCCGTGTGGTCCAACGCGGAGGACCGCGACGCAGCAACCGATGCGCTTGCGGGGCTAGGCTACCTGCATCCCGGCGCCGGCGCCGAGCGTCTCGCCGCAATCCACGCCAGCCCGCGCTACCGCCAGCTGCCCAACAACATCAAGAGCCGCTTCGACGCGCTGGTGCCGCGCATGGTCGAGGCCGCAGCCACCAAGCCCGGAGCGGACGACACCCTGGCGCGGATGCTCGACCTCATCGAGGCGATCGGCCGCCGCGGCGCCTACCTCGCGCTGCTGCAGCAATACCCGCAGGCGCTGCAGCGCGTCGCCGACCTGATGAGCGCATCGCGCTGGGCGGCACAGTTCCTCACCCGGCATCCCATCCTGCTCGACGAGATGCTCGATTCGCGCAATCTCGACACGCCCCCGGACTGGGCCGCCTTCCGCACCAGCCTGGCCGCCGAGCTGGAGACGCACGAACCCGACATGGAGCGCCAGATGGACGTGATGCGCGAGCAGCACCACGCCCAGGTGTTCCGCCTGCTCACGCAGGACATCGCTGGCCTGCTCACGGTGGAAAAGCTCGCCGATCACCTCTCCGAGCTCGCCGACATCATGCTCGATCTCACGCTGCCGCTGTGCTGGCGTCGGATCAAGATCCGCCACCGCGAGGCGCCGCGTTTCGCCGTCGTCAGCTACGGCAAGCTCGGTGGCAAGGAGCTCGGCTACGCCTCCGACCTGGACATCGTTTTCCTCTTCGACGACGACGCGCCCGAAGCCCCCGAGGTCTACACGCGGCTCGCGCAGCGCACCAACACCTGGCTCTCCAGCCAGACCGCCGCCGGCCAGCTCTTCGATACCGACCTGCGCCTGCGTCCGAACGGCGAGTCCGGCCTGATCGTCACCTCCCTGGACGCCTTCCGCAAGTACCAACGCGAATCGGCCTGGGTGTGGGAGCACCAGGCGCTGACCCGGGCCCGCTTTTCCGCGGGCGACCGCGCCATCGGCGAGGCCTTCGAGCGCATCCGCTGCGAGGTGCTGCGCATGCAGCGCGACCGCAATGCGCTGCGCGCCGAGGTGCTGGCGATGCGCAACAAGATGCGCGATGCGCACGGCAGCAAGGGGGATGGCACATTCGAACTGAAGCACGATCCGGGCGGCCTGATCGACGTCGAGTTCCTGATCCAGTATCTGGTGCTGGGCTTCAGCCACGACCACCCGCAACTGACCGGCAACCTCGGCAACATCGCACTGCTGCGCATCGCCGGCGAGCTCGGCCTGATCCCCCGCGAACTGGCCGCCGCCTGCGCCGACAGCTATCGCGAACTGCGTCGCCTGCAGCACCGCCAGCGCCTGAATGACCGCCCGTCGCGGGTAGTACCCGAAGAAGCCGGGCACGCACGCGCCCCGGTGATCGCCCTGTGGCGGGAGGTGTTCGGCGAGTGAATGCCGAACGCGGACGCGTATGTCACGAAACCGAGCATGACGCACCACAACGGGGCGTCTAGAATTCAGGCGCCCTTTCTTCCGACGCCCCCACGGGGCGATCACCATGAGCCACGAGATCGAACTCAAGCTTGCCCTGCCCCACCGCGCACTGCCCGCACTCCGGCGCCATCCGCTGGTGAGCGCCGCGCAGAAGCTTGGCAACGCGGTGACGCTGGACAACACCTATTTCGACACCCCCGCGCTGCAACTCAAGGCACGCAAGGTGGCGCTGCGCATCCGCCGCCAGGGACGTCGCCAGTTACAGACGGTCAAGTGTGCCGCGGTGTCCAGTGGCGGCCTGTCCCAGCGCCCGGAGTGGGAGCAGGACTACACCGGCGCGTTCGATTTCGGCGCGATCGACCAGCCCGAAGCGGCACAGTTGCTCGCGCGCCACCACGACGCGCTGGTGCCCGTGTTCACCACGCGTTTCCGGCGTGAAACGCGCGTGTACAGCCCGCGCGAAGACCTGCGCATCCTGATGATGATCGACACCGGCGAGGTGAGCCTGCGCACACCCGACGGCGTTGAGCGCAGCGCCCCCATCTGCGAGCTCGAACTCGAGCTCGAAGCCGGGCAGCCGCTGGACCTGATCGAACTCGCCGAAACCCTCGCCAGCGACCTGCCGCTGATGCCTGCGGACCTCTCCAAGGCAGAGCGCGGCTACCGGCTGTTCCTCGGCACGCCGTCCACTGCAGTGCGTGCCGAGCCGTCCGCGATCGACGCCACGCAGAACGCGGTCGATGCCTTCCGCACCCTCGCCTTCTCCTGCGTCCGTCAATGGCAGGCCAACGCTGCCGGTGCGCTCGAGCACATGGACCCGGACAGCATCGCAGCCGATTTCATCCACCAGCTGCGCGTATCGCAGCGCCGCCTGCGCGCCCTGCTCAAGCTCTTCGCGCCGGCGCTGCCGGCCACCTTCGTCGCAGACTGGAGCGTGCGCCTGCGCGAGAACGCCAACCGCTTCGGCGACGCCCGCGACCTCGATGTGTTCCACGCCGAACTGCTCGCCCCGGTCGCCCCCGAGGGCCTGGCCGACGAGGCCTCCTTCTCGGCCCTGGCCAGCACCGTCCGCCGCGCCCGTGAGGAAGCGCGCGCACACGCCTGTCACAACCTCGATATGGCCACCCAGGGCCGCCTGCTGCTCGGACTCACAGCCGACCTCCACCGCCTCACCATCGACAGCCTGATCCAGGCGGCCGACCTGCGCACCTTTGCGCGTCTGCGCCTGGACCGGCTGCGCAAGCGCACGCGACGGCTCGCAGCGGCGGCCGAGACCCTCGAGCCGACCCGTCTCCACGCGCTGCGCATCGGATTCAAGCAACTGCGCTACGCGGTGGAGTTCTTCGCCCCGCTGTTCCCCGCACGGGCGGTGCGGCGCTATCTGGAAGCGGTCGTGCTCGTCCAGGACACACTCGGCTTCCTGCAGGACGTCGACGCTGCGCAGCAGCGGCTCGCCGCCTGGGTGGCGGCAGACGCGCGCCTCGCTCCGGCAGCCGCATTCGTGCTGGGCTGGCACGCCGCGCGGTATGCACGCCTGCGGCGGCGTGCGCTGCGCGAGAGCGCACCGCTGCTGTCGGGCAGGAAACCCTGGTAGGCTTCCCCCGTCATCAAGCTGCAACAGCCATAGACGAAGATGTCGGCCCTCTCCACCCGGAAGCACGACATGGACCTCCTGCTCTGGCGCCACGCCGAAGCCTTCGACGGCACGCCCGACCACACGCGCGAGCTCACGCCCCGCGGCCACAAGCAGGCGCGACGCATCGCGCAATGGCTGGACGAGCACCGCCCGAAGCAGCTCAAGGTCCTCGCCAGTCCCACCGTGCGCACCCGGCAGACAGCCGCCGCATTCACCGACAGCTTCCAGATCGTCGCCTCGCTCGGGCCGGATGGCAACGTGCCCGACCTGCTCGCCGCCACCGGCTGGCCGGACGCCAGCAGCGCAGCGCTCGTGGTCGGCCACCAGCCCGCGCTCGGCCGCCTGGCGGCCCTGCTGCTCTCCGGCCACGAGGCGGACTGGACGATCAAGAAGGGCGCACTGTGGTGGTTCACCAACCGCGTCCGCGAAGGCGAAACCCAGACCGTGCTGCGCGCAGTGATCCCGAGCGACCTCGCCTGACACGCCTGCTTGCCCTCGGCACCGCGGGGCAGGGGGAAACCCTGCTGCAGGCGTGTGAATTTCTCACGGCGGGAACGGTCACATCGACGGATAATCAGCACCTTGCAGCCGCCTGCGACCGTTTCGTACGGCCATGCGGCGCTACGCTTGTGCTTTGCGGCGCAATGCGTAAGATGCCGCTTTCTGCCCGGACCGGAACATGCTCGAACGCCTTCTGCCCACCCGTGAAAAAATCACGCAAAGCCGGCTCCTGCGCTGGCTGGGGCCGCGCGTTCACGATCCGCTGCTGTGGCATGTGAATCGGCGTTCGGTCGCGCGTGGGGTGGCCATGGGGGTGTTCTTCGGGCTCATGATCCCGATCGCCCAGATCCCGGCCGCCGCGGTCGCCTCATTGTTGCTGCGCGGAAATCTGCTCATCGCTGCGGCATCGACCCTGGTCAGCAATCCGCTGACCTACGGCCCGATCTACTACTTCGCCTATCGCCTGGGTGCGGGCATCATCGGCACGCGCACCCCGCCCGACCTTACCCCGGAAGACGTCGAACGCCCCCTGCGCATGATCGACTCGCTGAACCAGGCGTGGAACTGGGTCACCGGCATCGGCCAGCCACTGCTCGTGGGCATGGTCATCATGGCGGCTACGGGCGCCATCCTCAGTTACTGGGGTACGCAACTCTTCTGGCGCATCCGGGTGAGCGCAAAATGGCGCAAGCACCGGCGCGCACGCCAGATCCGCGCCGCCGCCCGGCAGGGCGCTATTGGAGGCGCCTGAACAGCGGCGTATCCTTCGACCTCTCCCACACGCTCAGGCCTCACACCGCTATGGAAGAGCTCATCCCCGACGGCACCGTCAAGATCATCGACGGTGTTCGGCGCATTCATTACGACGGCTACTGGCTCAAGGTCTACGAGCCGCCGGCGGACTCCCTCGACGCCAAGAAGAAGCTCATCCAGGCGCTGACGCGCCGCCTGTTCAACCACGTCGAGCACGGCATCAACATTCCCGGCAGACGCCTGGACGACGCGCGCCAGTCCTACGCGTCGGAGCAGGACCCCGAGCGCAAGCGCGTCAAGGGCGCGATGTACGCAGGCGCGCTGTTCAACCGCGCCACCGACATCTTCACCAAACTGGTCGAACTGCAGGAACTCGGCGTCGAGATCGCCACCGACAACCCGCTGATGCGCGAGTGCGGGCGCTGCCTGCAGGAGGCCCTCACCCTCGGTCGCCTGGTGCTGCACCGCAGCGGCGAGGAAGGCATCGACGAGCTGTGGGGCGAGCCCTTCCGCGCCTTCTCGATCCCGGTCGAAGCCTTCTACGAGAGCCGCTACATCAAGATCGCCCAGGCGCTGCGTGAGATCGACCGCATCGGCGCGATCATGGCGACCACGTTTTCCGCGGCGCCGCTGTTCGACAACCTCGCCCCGCTGGTGTACGAATTCACCCGCATCGCCAAGATCAAGTGCGAGACATTGCGCACCGACCCCGACATCTTCGACGTGTGGGCTGACTTCGTCGTCGCCTCGGAACATCTGGGCGCGGTCTCTGCGATGCTGTCGCCAGCAGCCAGCGAGCATGAACGTCAGCTTGCGGCGGACGGCCTGCGTCTGATCCTGCACGGACGCAACCTGGTGACCGACATCACACGGGCGCGCGTCACCATGCCCAAGAGCGCGCGCGAATACATCGCACGCTGCGAAACCTACGCCGCGCGCCTGCAGGCGCTGGCACATCCGCCGCTGGCCGTGGCCGGCGGGCCACTGCCCGCCTGAGATTCACCCCGTCCTGCGATGTGCGCACGGGGGATGCCGCGCTGGCCCGGGGCCAGCGCGGTCGCTCGAACGACCTGGCCCCGGGCCTCAGACGATGATGCCGCCGCCCAGGCAGACCTTGGACTCATACACCACCACGCTCTGACCCGGCGTCACCGCCCACTGTGGCTGGGCGAATGCGATCTCGGCACGCCCTTCGGCGATGCGGTCGATCTCGCACGCCTGGTCCGGTGTGCGGTAGCGTGGTTTGGCCGTGTAGACCCAGTTGGTGTGCGGGTCGCGGCCAGCGATCCAGTTCAGGTCAGTGGCCACCAGGCGGTCCTTGAGCAGCGCCGGGTGGTCGTGGCCCTGCACCACGTAGAGCAGGTTGGCCTTCACGTCCTTGCCTGCGACATACCAGGCGTCGTGCTCGCCGGCCTCGTCCTGGTTGCCCTTGAGGCCGCCGATCATGAGCCCCTTGCGCTGGCCGATGGTGTGGTACATCAGGCCCTGGTGCTCACCCAGCACGCGCCCGTCGTCGAGCGCGCGGATCTCGCCCGGCTGCGCCGGCAGATAGCGCATCAGAAACTCGCGGAACGGGCGCTCGCCGATGAAGCAGATGCCGGTCGAGTCCTTCTTGGCTGCGACGTGCAGCCCGGCCTGCTCGGCGCGCCGCCGCACCTCGCGCTTGTACAGCGTGCCGAGCGGAAACATCGTCTTCGCCAATTGCTCCTGGGTCAGGCGGTAGAGGAAATAGCTCTGGTCCTTGGTGCCGTCCTCGGCCTTGAGCAGTTGGTATTCGGTGCGGCCATCGTTGGTCCATTCGCGCACCTGGGCGTAGTGCCCGGTGGCGATGCGCTCGGCGCCCATCTTCATGGCGTGATCGAGGAAGCAGCGGAACTTGATCTCGGAGTTGCACAGCACATCCGGATTGGGCGTGCGGCCGGCCTCGTATTCGCACAGGAAGTCGGCGAACACGCGGTCCTTGTACTCGGCGCTGAAGTTGACCACCTCGAGGTCGATACCGATGACGTCGCACACCGAAGCCACATCGACCAGATCCTGCCGCGTCGAGCAGTACTCGGAATCGTCGTCATCCTCCCAGTTCTTCATGAACAGGCCGGTCACCTGGTAGCCCTGCTGCTTGAGCAGCAGCGCCGTCACCGACGAATCGACCCCGCCGGACATGCCGACCACCACCTTCATGCCATTTCCGTCCTGCTTACTGGACATTCGGTCCACCTCCATTGAGCCATTCCACGAGCGGCAGCACCACCGCCGGCTCGCCATTGTCGCCGAACCAGCTGTCGACGACATACGCGTTGGCGGGCGGCGCGCCATCCGCACCGCCCGGATTCGGACCGGCCTTCTCCACCGACCGCTCCTCGATCACTGCGCTGAAATGCTGGAAGATGAAGCGCGTACGCCGCGCCGGCTCCGCCACGCGGTGGAAGCGCAGCCAGCCTCTCGCCTCCAGCAGCCTCAGCAGGCGCGTGGTGGAGGTCGCATGGTCGATGCAGTCCATGCGCCCCTCCACGCCGCCATCCAGGTAGTTCCCCGCCCGGTCCGCGGCGACCGGGCTCTGCGTCGCAGCAATCCGGTACAGCATGCCGATCTCCCCGGCGAGGCGGGCGCGCTCTTCCTCAGCGTTCGCGGCCTGTCCCAGCCGCGCACCCAGGCGCAGCAGCCGGGCGCGGTGAATCCGTACCTCGGTTTCGCGACTGCAGCCGTAGTTGTAGCAGATGCTCACCTGTGCGTGCTCCCCGGCCCGCGCGCTGACTGCCCCTCCCATCCCTTCCATCGCTTCCGTCCCCTCCGGCCAGGCCGCGGCCGCGCATGCCGGCACAAGGACGAACAGCAATGCCGCGACGCGCATCAGGCCGACGCGCAGTGATGCACCAGTGACACCGGATGGCGCTGCCCGGCACGCCAGTCCTCGATGCACTGCAGGATCAGCGGACTGCGATGCCGGTCCGCGGTCGCGCGCACCTCGTCCAGCGTCATCCACACTGCACGCACAATCCCCTCGTCGAGCGCGCGGCCGTCCTCCACCCCCTCGACCCGCCCACCGTAGGCGAAACGCAGGTAGGTGATATCGCCCTGCGGCCGGGTCCACTGGTAGACCCCGACCAGATACTCCGGGACGAAGCGGTGCGCGGTTTCCTCCAGCGCCTCGCGTACTGCAGCATCGAGCAGCGACTCCCCCTCCTCGAGGTGACCGGCGGGCTGATTGAAGCGCAGGCCCTCTGGGGTTTCCTCCTCGACGAGCAGGAAACGGCCATCACGCTCGATCACCGCCGCGACGGTGACGTTGGGTTTCCAGGGTCGTTCCTTCACGTTCGGCTCCAGCCACGACAAGCGCCGCATTCTACCGCGGGGCGCGCACGACGCATGCGCGAGCAGGCGCCGCAGAACGCGCCAGGCAACGAGCGGGCGCACGCGGCACGCGTCGCAGGCGGCGCTTTACGCTAGAATTTGCGGGTTCTGCGACGGCCTCACCCTCCGGCGCGACCGACACCATCCAGCGAACCTATTTCAGGCGGAGATCTTCATCATGTCCATGGCTGACCGCGACGGCTTCATCTGGCAGGACGGCAAGCTCGTCCCGTGGCGCGAGGCGACCACGCACGTCCTCACCCACTCGCTGCACTACGGCCTCGCCGTATTCGAGGGCGTCCGGGCCTACAACACCGTCAGCGGCACCGCGATCTTCCGCCTGGCCGAGCACACCCAGCGCCTGATCAACTCCGGCAAGATCTACATGATGGACATCCCCTACTCCAAGGATGAACTCATGGAGGCACAGAAGGAGGTCGTGCGCGCGAACAAGCTCGAGTCGTGCTATCTGCGCCCGATCGCCTTCTACGGCTCGGAAAAGATGGGCATCTCCACCGTCGGCGCCACCGTGCATGTGGCGATCGCCGCCTGGCCCTGGGGCGCCTACCTGGGCGAGGAAGGCCTGCAGAAGGGCATCCGCGTAAAGACCTCGTCCTACACCCGGCACCACGTCAATTCGACGATGCCGCGCGCCAAGCTGGCTGCAACCTATCCGAACTCGATCCTCGCCAACCTCGAAGTCACCCGCATGGGCTACGACGAGGCGCTGCTGCTCGACAACCAGGGCTTCGTCGCCGAAGGCGCGGGCGAGAACCTCTTCATCATCAAGGACGGCCGCATCTACGAGCCCGAGATCGCCTCGGCGCTGACCGGCATCACGCGCGACTCGATCCATGCCATCGCACGCGAACTCGGCTATGAGGTCGGCACCAAGCGCCTCACGCGTGACGACATCTACCTCGCCGACGAAGCCTTCTTCACCGGCACCGCCGCCGAGGTCACGCCGATCCGCGAACTCGACGACCGCAAGATCGGCGAAGGCAAGCGCGGTCCGATCACCGAGAAGATCCAGTCGCGCTTCTTCGACGTCGTCAATGGCCGTGCGCCCGAGTACGCGCACTGGCTCGCCCACGTCTGATCTCCACGCACCGAGGATTGCGACATGGCTGAAACCGCCAACAAGCCCCACGCCATCATGGTCACGGCCAAGGACCTGCCGCTGCACTGCCCGCCCCCGGGCGCGCCGCTGTGGGCCCGCCACCCGCGCGTGTTCCTGGACGTCCTGAAGACCGGTGAGGTCGTCTGCCCATACTGCAGCGCCCAGTACGTCTTCAACGGCGAGCGCCCCAAGGGCCACCACTGAACCCGGCGGCTCGGCCGCGGTCTGTCCTGCACACGGGGGCTTCGGCCCCCGTGCCTTTTCATCGCCCCCAGAACATCGTCGACAAAACTCCATGCCTGCAGAGAGCACAGCCCACTTCACCACGCCACTCGAAGCCGAGGCCGCGTTCTACCGCGCGCTGGCCGAAGGCAACCTCGACGCGCTGATGGCAGTGTGGTCGGAAGAGGAAGAGGTCGTCTGCGTCCACCCCGGTGGCCCGCGCATCGTCGGCCTGGCCGCCGTGCACGAAACCTGGCGGCGCATCCTTGCCGGCGGCACGCGCATCGAGATCGAGGTGAGCCATGCCGTGGGCAGCGCGAGCGCGACCATGGCCATGCATTGCGTCATCGAGCGCCTGACCGTACCGGGGCAGGGCAGCCGCAACGCCTCACTCGCGGCCACGAACGTTTTCGTGCGCGGCGCCCATGGCTGGCGCATGGTGCTGCACCACGCCTCGCCGGTGCAGGAACAGTCCGACTTCGGCGACCTTTCGCCCAGAGTGGTGCACTGACGACGGCCAGCGCGGCTCGAAGCGGGCGTTCAGTGCGCGCCCATCGCGGAGTCAGCCCTCGCTCAGCCTTCATACACCTCAGCTGCAGCCAGGCTCTGGCCCAACCGGTCCTTCGCCGACAACAGCGGCGCCCCCTCCAGCGGCCAGTCGATACCGATCTGCACGTCGTCCCAGGCGATGCAGCGCTCGTGCTCGGGGGCGTAGTAGTCGGTCGTCTTGTAGAGGAAGTCGGCCGACTCGCTCAGCACCAGGAACCCGTGCGCGAAGCCGGGCGGGATCCACAGCTGGCGGTGATCGTCCTCGCTCAGCTCGACCCCCGCCCAGCGCCCGAAGCGCGGCGAGTTGCGGCGCAGGTCGACCGCCACATCGAACACCCGGCCGCGCACCACGCGCACCAGCTTGCCCTGTGGCTGCTGCAACTGGTAATGCAGGCCGCGCAGCACACCGCGCGCCGAGCGCGAATGGTTGTCCTGCACGAAATCAAGGTCGAGCCCGGTCAACTCGCTGAAGCTGCGCGCGTTCCAGCTTTCGAGGAAGAAGCCGCGCGCATCCCCGAACACCTTCGGCTCGAACAGAAGCACCTCGGGCAACACGGTCGGTGTCGCCTTCATCAGAACACCCGATCTTCGAGCAGCCGCAGCAGATACTGGCCGTAGCCGCTCTTGGCCAGCGGCTGAGCGAGCGCGCCCAACTGCACCGCATCGATCCACCCTGCCCGCCAGGCGATCTCTTCCGGGCAGGCAATCTTCAGCCCTTGCCGTTTCTCGATGGTCTGGATGAACATTCCGGCCTCGAGCAGGCTCTCGTGCGTGCCGGTATCCAGCCAGGCATGGCCACGGCCCATCACCTGCACATCGAGCTCGCCGCGCTCCAGATAGATGCGGTTGAGGTCAGTGATCTCCAATTCACCGCGCGTGCTCGGAGCCAGATTGCGCGCAAACCCGGGCGCCTGCCCGTCGTAGAAATAGAGTCCGGTCACGGCGTAACGGCTCTTGGGGCGGGCAGGCTTCTCCTCCAGGCTGATCGCGCGCCCTTCGGCGGAGAACTCCACCACGCCATAGCGCTCGGGATCGTGCACCGGATAAGCGAATACCGTCGCCCCTTCGGTACGCACGGACGCCGCCCGCAGTTCGGAAGCGAAGTCGTGGCCGTAGAAGAGGTTGTCGCCCAGCACCAGCGCTGACGGCGACCCGTCCAGAAAGGGCTCGCCGATGACCAGCGCCTGGGCAAGTCCGTCCGGGCGGGGCTGCACCGCATACTGCAGCTTCAGCCCCCATTGGCTGCCATCCCCCAAAAGCTGCTCGAAGCGCGGCGTGTCCTGCGGCGTGGAGATCAGCAGGATTTCACGGATCCCCGCCAGCATCAGCGTGGCGAGCGGGTAATACACCATTGGTTTGTCGTAGACCGGCAGCAACTGCTTGGAAACCGCCAGCG
This sequence comes from Thauera sp. WH-2, assembly GCF_048321015.1. NCBI lineage: Bacteria > Pseudomonadati > Pseudomonadota > Betaproteobacteria > Rhodocyclales > Zoogloeaceae > Thauera > Thauera sp. WH-2. The sequence continues at coordinate 231,737 of NZ_JBLWFG010000002.1, forward strand.
TGGCCGGATGCAGCCGGGTGCCGGAACCCCCGGCGAGAATGATGCCCTTGCGTGTCGTCATCGGAAGAGGTCTTTCAAGAGAATGAAGTGCGTATGCCGCTGCGCGAACAGCCGGACCGCAATTGTAGACGCTGCGCATGCGCGCCGCCGCAATGCGGCATAGAATTCGCCCCGCGTCCGCCAGTCCCTTCCTGCAGGGACAGGACCGCCGGAGCCGCCAGTCCCGAATCTCGCCCGACCTCCCCAACCACAGCACCCATTACGCCCCATCCCATCATGCGCTACGCCCTGCCCGCCCCCGAAATCTTCAAGGCCTACGACATCCGCGGCATCGTCGACACCGTCCTGACCCCCGACGCCGTGCGCGCAATCGGGCACGCCCTCGGCTCGGAGGCCGCCGCGCGTGGTCAGAAGGCGATCGCGGTCGGCCGCGACGGACGGCTCTCCGGTCCGGCACTGTCTGGCGCGCTCGGCGAGGGCATCCGCGCGGCGGGCATCGACATCATCGACATCGGCTGCGTGCCCACGCCGCTCACCTACTTCGCCGCCTACCAACTCGGTTGCGACTCCTGCGTATCGGTCACCGGCAGCCACAACCCGCCCGACTACAACGGGCTGAAGATGGTGCTCGGCGGCCAGACCCTGTTCGGCGAGCTGATCCAGTCCCTGCGCCGGCGCATCGCCGAGGACGATCTGACCCACGGCGCGGGTGCCCTGCACACGGCCGATGTACGTGCGGCCTATCTGGAACGCATCGTCGGCGACGTGAAGCTCGCACGGCCGATGAAGATCGTCGTCGACTGCGGTAACGGGGTCGCGGGCGGCATCGCGCCCGAGCTCTTCCGCCGCCTGGGGTGCGAGGTCATCGAGCTGTTCTGCGAGGTGGACGGCAGCTTCCCCAACCACCACCCCGACCCCTCCAAGCCGGAGAACCTGCAGGACGTGATCCGCACCCTGCGCGAAACGGACGCCGAACTGGGGCTGGCCTTCGACGGCGACGGCGACCGCCTCGGTGTGGTGACCAAGGACGGCGAGATCATCTTCCCCGACCGCCAGCTCATGCTGTTCGCCGAAGACGTGCTCTCCCGCGTGCCCGGCGGCGAGATCATCTACGACGTCAAATGCACGCGCAACCTCGGCCCCTGGATCCGCGCGCGCGGCGGCAAGCCAACCATGTGGAACACCGGGCACGCGCTGGTCAAGGCCAAGCTCAAGGAGACCGGCGCGCCGCTCGCGGGCGAGATGAGCGGCCACATGTTCTTCAAGGAGCGCTGGTTCGGCTTCGACGACGGCCTGTACTCCGGTGCGCGCCTGCTCGAGATCCTGTCCGCCCGCCCGGACGCCAACGCCGCGCTGAAGGCACTGCCCGACGCGGTGAGCACGCCGGAACTCAACCTCAAGATGAAGGAAGGCGAGCCCTTCGAGCTCGTCCGCCGCCTGCAGCAGGCCGCGCTGGCTGCACCCTCGTGCTTTGCCGCCGCAGATGAAGTCATCACCCTCGACGGCGTGCGGGTGGAGTTCGCGCACGGGTTCGGCCTGGCGCGTGCATCCAACACCACACCGGTGGTGGTGCTGCGCTTCGAAGCCGACAACGCCGCGGCACTGGCGGAGATCCAGGCCGAATTCCGGCGTGCGATCGAGGCGGCCTGGCCGGGGCTGACACTGCCGTTCTGATCCGTATCGGGGGGGCGCATCCGGAGCGCCCCTCGCAACGACACAACTCGCAACGACACAACTCGCAGCCGCGCAACTCGCGCCGCCCCACTCGCAGCCCCACTCGCAGCCCCAACTCGCGGGCCCGCCCCGCACGCAGGCGCGCCCCTGCGGCGGGACGCCCCCAAAAAAGCCCAGCCCCCCGGTTTCAGACCGGGTCGAGCTTCGCCACCCCCAGCAGCAACCACTTCACCCCGGCCGGCCCGAAGTTGATCTGCACCTTGGCGTCGCTGCCGCTGCCCTCGGCAGCGACAATCACCCCCTGGCCGAATTTCGCGTGGCTGACCGCCTGCCCGATGCGCAAGCCATTGGGCAGGGTCGCGAAGTTCGGCCGCGGCGCGCGCTGCACCTGCGCAGGCGCTGAAGGCTTGAAGTAGCCTCCGCCCATGCCCCCCATCGCCCCGCCCGCGGCCGAACGCGGGTTCGGCGGCGTCAGCCACTTGATCAACGCCACCGGAATCTCTTCCAGGAAGCGCGAGCGCAGGTTGTAGCGCGTCTGGCCGTGCAGCATGCGGCTCTGCGCGAAGGAGAGGTACAGCCGCTCACGCGCCCGCGTCACGGCCACGTACATCAGCCGGCGCTCCTCCTCCAGCCCGTCGGTTTCGAGAATGCTGTTCTCGTGCGGGAACAGCCCCTCCTCCAGCCCGGAGAGGAACACCACGTTGAACTCCAGGCCCTTGGCCGAGTGCACCGTCATCAACTGCACCGCATCCGCGCCCTGGTCGGCCTGGTGGTCGCCCGCTTCCAGCGAGGCATGGGCGAGAAAGTCCGCCAGCAGCGCATGCGGCTGGGCGGGCGCCTCGCCACCTGACGTTGCCTGGGCCTGCGACTCGGCGAGGAAGTTCGCCGCGGCGTTGATCAGCTCATCCAGGTTCTCCAGCCGCTCGCGGCCTTCCTTGTCGGCCTTGTAGTGCGCACGCAGGCCGCTGAGGTCGAGCACATGGTCGACCAGCTCGGGCAGCGGCAGGCCGGACGTGTCGCGGCGCAGGTCCTCGATCAGGCGCACGAACTGCGCCAGCGAGGTGCCGGGCTTGCCGCTGAGGTGCGGGACTGTGGCGTACAGGCTCGTGTTCCAGGTACGCGCCGCATCCGTGAGCACCTCGAGCGAGCGCGCACCGATGCCGCGTGTGGGGAAATTCACCACACGCGCGAAGGAGGTGTCGTCGTCCGGGTTGGCGATCAGGCGCAGGTAGGCGAGCGCGTGCTTGATCTCCTGGCGCTCGAAGAAGCGCAGGCCGCCATATACGCGGTAGGGAATGCCGGCCGAGAACAACTGATGCTCGAGCACTCGGGACTGCGCGTTCGAGCGATAGAGCAGCGCGATCTCGCTCCGTAGCGCGCCGTCGCGCACCAGCGACTGGATCTCCTCAACGATCCAGCGCGCTTCGTCTCCGTCCGAGTAGGCCTCGAACACACGGATCGGCTCGCCCGCGCCCTGGTCGGTCCACAGGTTCTTGCCCAGGCGATTGCTGTTGTGGCGGATGATCGCGTTGGCGGCGTCCAGGATGTTGCTGTGCGAGCGGTAGTTCTGCTCCAGCCGGATCACGTTCTGCACCCGGAACTCACGCTCGAAGTCGCGCATGTTGCCGACCTCTGCGCCGCGGAAACGGTAAATGCTCTGGTCGTCGTCGCCGACGCAGAACATCGCCGCGCCGCCCTCGCGCCCCTCATCGGCGAAGAGCTTCAGCCAACGATATTGCAGGCGATTGGTGTCCTGGAACTCATCGACCAGGATGTGGCGGAAGCGGCGCTGGTAGTGGCGGCGCAGCGGTTCGTTGCGTTCGAGCAGCTCGTAGCTGCGTAGCAGCAACTCCGCAAAATCCACAACAGACTCGCGCTGGCACTGTGTTTCATACTCCTGAAACAGTTGTACGCGCTGGCGGGTGTAGTCGTCCCAGGCCTCCACCGCATGCGGCCGGTTGCCGGCTTCCTTCTGGCCGTTGATGAAGTGCTGCAGTTCGCGCGGCGGGAACTTCTCGTCATCGACGTTGAGCGTCTTCAGCAGACGCTTGATGGCGGCGAGCTGGTCGCCCGAGTCGAGAATCTGGAACAGTTGCGGCAGCCCGGCGTCGCGGTGGTGCGCACGCAGCAAGCGGTTGGCGAGGCCATGGAAGGTGCCGATCCACATGCCGCGGGTGCTCACCGGCAGCATCGTGGACAGGCGGGCAAGCATTTCCTTGGCTGCTTTGTTCGTGAATGTAACGCCAAGGAGACCAGCCGGATCGACCTGGCCGGACTGGATCAGCCAGGCGATGCGGGTGGTGAGCACCCGCGTCTTGCCCGAGCCGGCACCGGCGAGGATCAAGGCGTGCTGCGGCGGAAGCGTGACCGCCTGCAGTTGTTCGGTGTTGAGATTGGCGAGCAGCGTGGACATCGGGATTCCTTCTTCGACCCCGCATTGTATCGGCGCAGTGGCCCGGGGCCGAACCCATCCCGGGGCGCGCAAGGACGCGCACAACTGTTGCATCGCAACAACAGTGCGCTTGCGGTACGCCCAGAACGGGCTAAATTTGGATTGTGCAACGCACAAAAAGAGTTTGCGATTGCGGTAAACCGTCACGGACAACCCGCTCTTTTTTGTGCAGAATCAAGTGAAATTTCTGCCGCGCTCGCTACATTGCAGCACAGCATCAAAGCATGAACGAAACGCCATCTGCCCAGAAAGCCGATGGTGCGATGACGGTGCCCTACCTGGCCCGAATGGAGAACACGATGAAGACGCCGAAACTGCTCCCCTGGTATGCCCGCAAGGCGGGTGTTTCACTCGAACGCGCCGAAGCCCTGTGGCGCAAAGCCGTGCGCGAAGCCACGGCCGAGACCGGCTGGGTCGGCAACGCCGAATACTGGGGTGCGGCCATGGACCATTTCGTCCGTCTGCTCGAAGAAGAGCGCAACACCCTGTGCGCGCCGCGCGTGCTGCCCTATGTGCGCAGCCAGAACCGCATGATGCGTCTGCCCCTGCTCGCCATGGAAGACCTGTTCTCGGCCTTCCACGCAAACTGGCAGCGCCAGATCCGCGCCACCCGCCGCGTCGCCTGATTCATCGCGCTGCGCCGCAGCGTGAGCACCTGTTGATTGTCTCCCTCCCTCCTTCAATGGAGATTCGGCACTCCGCACGCGGAGTGCCATTTTTTTGTCCAGCCCGAACGCACACCCTGCACCCACGGTGCGACACGCGTCACTGACAATTCGCGCAGCATGGGGCATCATCCCCGCCGACGATGCAGAATCAGCCCGGCAAGGCGGGCCATGGAGAGACTCGTGCGTGAACGTTTCAGTGGTGTTCTCGGTACACCGGAAGCCGCAACATTCCTTCCCGGGCACATGGCACGGCTGCAGTTCCCCGCTGGCGCCCTGGCCTACCCGCCCGCTGCCAGCATCTACCAGGAAAGCGGACGGGTGTGCCTCGCGCTCGGCCGGCCGCGCTTCCACGACGAAGCGCTGCAGCAGATCAACACCCGCCAGGGCGCCGCTGCCGCCTGGGCGCAGGCCTTCGCCCGCTTCGGCGACGAGGCCGTTCGACAGGCCGCCGGCCGGTTCTGCGTGGTGATGGTCGCCAGTGATGGCCGCGAGGCGGTGCTCGCCACCGACCGCTTCGGCACCTGGCCGATCTGCTACGCCACGCACGACGGCCGCCTGCACTTCTCCGACCGTGCCGACTCGGTACCGGGCATCGATCGCAAGCTCGCGCCGCAGGCGGTGTTCGAGTATCTGTTCTTCCACATGATCCCGGCGCCGACAACGGTTTTCGACGGCATCGCGCGCCTGCCCCACGGCCACCTCATCCAATGGCAGGACGGCAAGGCCGAGCTGCGCCGCTGGTGGAACCCGCAGTTCGACGAGCACGGTTCGCCCGACCTCGAGCAGTCCAAGGCGCGTTTCCTGCAGATCATCGAGGACGGCGTGCGGCGCGAGGCCGAAGGTGCCAGCGTGGGCTGCTTCCTGTCCGGCGGCACCGACAGCTCCACCGTCACCGGCATGCTGTGCAAGGTGCTCGGCCAGCCCGCGCGCGCCTACTCGATCGGCTTCGACGCCAGCGGCTACGACGAAATGGAATACGCCCGCCTCGCCGCCAAGCGCTTCGGCGCCGACCACCGCGAGTACTACGTCACCCCCGACGACCTGGTCGACGGCATTCCCAAGGTCGCGACCCACTACGATCAGCCCTTCGGCAACTCCTCGGCACTGCCCGGCTGGATCTGCGCCACCCGCGCACGCGAGGACGGCGTCGAGCGCATCCTCGCCGGCGACGGTGGCGACGAGCTCTTCGGCGGCAACAGCCGCTACGCCAAGCAGCGCGTGTTCGGCTGGTACGACGGCGTGCCCGGCCTGCTGCGCCGCGGCCTGCTCGAGCCCGCACTGGCGCTGCCCGGCATGGACCGCATCCCCGTCGCGAAGAAAGGCGTGAGCTACGTGGAGCAGGCGCGCGTACCCATGCCCGACCGTATCCACATGTACAACATGCTGGTGCGCCTGGGCATGGAGAACGTGTTCGAGCCCGACTTCCTCGCCCGCGTCGACACCGGCCGCCCGAATATCGAGCAACGTGAGGTGTGGCGTGCGACCAATGCACGCGCACACATCAACCTGATGCTCAACTACGACTGGAAGTACACCCTCGCCGACAACGACCTGCCCAAGGTCATCGGCACCACCCAGCTCGCCGGGGTGGAGGTGGCCTTTCCGCTGCTGTCGGACGAGCTCACCGACTTCTCGACCACGCTGCCGCCCGAATGGAAGCTCAAGCGCCTGACGCTGCGCTGGTTCTTCAAGGAAGCGCTACGCGGCTTCCTGCCCGACGAGATCATCGCCAAGAAGAAGCACGGTTTCGGCCTGCCCTTCGGCGTGTGGGCCTGCCAGCACGCCGGCCTCAAGGCACTCGCCACCGACGCGCTCGGCAGCTTCCGCAAGCGCGGCATCGTCCGCCCCGCCTTCATCGACGATCTGCTCGCCATCCATCTGCCCGCTCACCCCGGCTATTATGGCGAAATGGTCTGGATCCTCACCATGATGGAGCTCTGGATGCGCGAGCACGTCGATGGGGCCGGCATCGACTGATCCGCAAACCGCTCACGACCGCGCCAACGGATCGGGTCGTAGGATCGCGCGGAAGGATGGCGCCGAATTGAACGGCGCGCCGTCCTCGCCCACAATGGCGGCTGACGACAAGGAGCCTCTCGTGAGCACCGCGCACACCCCCGACGCCGAAGCGATCCGCAGCGCCCTGCGCCTGGTCATGGATCCGGAGGTCGGCATGAACATCGTCGACCTCGGCCTCATCTACAAGATCGAGTGCGAGCCCGGCAAGGTTTACATCGAAATGACGATGACCTCGCCCGCCTGCCCGCTCGCCGACATGATCCTCGACGACGTCGATAGCGTGCTCGACCCGATGCTGCCGCCGGAGATCGACATCCGCGTCGAACTCGTCTGGGACCCGCCCTGGACACCGGAGCGCATGGCCCCCGAAGCCCGCGACCACTTCGGCTGGAATCGATGAACACCCTGCCGCCGCTCGCGCGCGTGCCGCTGCTGGTGCTCGGGCTCGCCTCTCTCGTCACCGGCGTGCTGGCCGGGCTTGCCCGGCTCGGTGTCGTGGTGCCCGATTTCGGCGCAATGCAGGCGGGCAACCACGCCGCCCTGATGATCGGCGCCTTCTTCGGCGCGGTGATCTGCCTCGAGCGCGCGGTCGCGCTCGGCGGGCTGTGGCCCTATCTGGGGCCTGCGCTCTCCGGCGGCGCCGGCGTGCTGCTGCTGGCCGGCGGGCCACTCGTGGTCGCGCAGTGCCTGCTGGTGCTCGGCTCGGGCGTGCTCGTGGCCGGCGGCATCATGGTCACCCAGCGCCAGACGGCGCTGTTCACGGTGATGCTCGCGGTGGGCGCGGCCTGCTGGCTGGCGGGCAACCTGGCCTGGATCGCTACCGGCAACGTGCACGCAGCAGTGCCGCTCTGGCTCGCCTTTCTGGTGCTCACCATTGCCGGCGAGCGGCTCGAGCTCACCCGCTTCCTGCCGGTGCGCCCGGCCGCGCCGCCCAGCTTCCTGCTCGTCACCGCAGTGATCCTCGGCGGCGCGATCTTCGCCGCCTTCGACGACGCGCTCGGGCTCTGGGTGTTCTCGGCCGGCATGCTCGCGATGGCGGTCTGGCTGCTGGTGTTCGACATCGCCCGTCACACGGCCGCGCAGCAGGGGCTCACCCGCTTCATCGGCATCTGCCTGCTCACCGGCTACGTGTGGCTGGGCGCGGGGGCGCTCACGGGCCTGGCCGGCGGCTTCAGCCCGTCCAGCCCGCTGCACGACGTCGCGATGCACGCGCTCGCGCTCGGCTTCGTCTTCGCCATGGTGTTCGGCCACGCGGCCATCATCTTCCCGGCCGTGCTCAAGGTGAAGATTCCCTACCACCCCTTCTTCTATGTGCCACTCGCGCTGCTGCATCTGTCGCTCGCGCTGCGCGTGTTCGGCGGTCTCACCGAGAGCCTCGTCCTGCGCCAGTGGGGTGCACTCGCCAACGCCGCGACGCTCCTCGTCTTCATCGCCACCATGCTCGCCAGCGTCCTGCGCGGTGCGCGCCAGCCCAAGGGCCGAAGCGGGCGCAGGCGAACAGCATAGCCGCTACAATCCCGGCCAAGCCCAACCACCCGAGCTCGCCATGACCGAGACCCGCCAGCCCCCCGCCCACACCCCGATGTCGCAATTCCGCAGCGAAGACGGCGAGCTGCTCGTCAACGGCCAACCCATCGGCCGCATCGCCGCGCGCCTGGGACGCACGCCGTTTTACGTGTACGACCGCAGCCTGCTGGACGCGCGCGTGGCGCAGCTGCGCGCGGCGCTGCCCCGGGCGGTCAAGCTGCACTACGCGATGAAGGCCAACCCCATGCCGGCGCTGGTGTGCCACATGGCGCGCCGGGTCGATGGTATCGACGTGGCCTCGGCGGGTGAGTTGCTGGTGGCGCTGGACGCGGGTGCCGACCCGCAGGAGATCAGCTTCGCCGGCCCGGGCAAGACCGAAGCCGAGCTGCACCAGGCCGTCGCCGCCGGCATCCTGATCAACGTCGAGTCCTTCCGCGAGTTGCCCGTACTGGCGGCCGCCCAAGCGGTGCTGGGCCTGCCCGCGCGCGTGGCGGTGCGCGTCAATCCGGATTTCGAGCTCAAGTCCTCGGGCATGAAGATGGGCGGCGGGCCCAAGCAGTTCGGGGTGGATGCCGAGCAGGTGCCCGAACTGCTCGCCGAGATCGGCCGCGCAGGGCTGGCCTTCGAGGGCTTCCACCTCTTCGCGGGCTCGCAGAACCTCAAGCCCGACGCCATCATCGAAGCCCAGCAAAAGAGCTTCGCGCTCGCCTGCCGGCTGGCGGAGCATGCGCCCTCGCCGGTCCGCTTCCTCAACCTCGGCGGCGGCTTCGGCATTCCCTACTTCCCGGGCGAACAGCCGCTCGACCTGACCCCGATCGGCGCCAATCTCGCCGACATCGTCGAGCAGGCGAAGACGGCGCTGCCGCAAGCCGAAATCGTCATCGAACTGGGGCGCTACTTCGTCGGCGAAGCGGGCCTGTACGTCGCCAAGGTCCTCGACAGGAAAGTGTCGCGCGGCCTCACCTACCTTGTCACCGACGGCGGCCTGCACCACCACCTGTCGGCCTCGGGCAACTTTGGCCAGGTCATCCGCAAGAACTACCCGGCGGCCATCGCCAACCGCATGGACGCCAGCGAGATGGAAACCGTGTCGGTGGTCGGTCCGCTATGCACGCCGCTGGACCTGCTCGCCGACCGCATGAGCCTGCCTGCGGCCGAGCCTGGCGATCTGGTGGCCATCTATCAGTCAGGCGCCTATGGCGCCACCGCCAGCCCGCAGCGTTTCCTGGGGCATCCGGCGGTCATCGAGGCGCTGGTGTGACACGCCCTGCTTGAATGGCATCAGCACGCGACACACCACCTCGAACGGCGCCCCCGCCGCCTCCATGGTCTGCGCCGCGCGCGACACCGACATGAAGCCGCGACGGACCGAGTCGAGGCACAACTCGATCAGGCGCCGCAGCTTCAGGCGCGTACGTTGCTCCATTTCCAGCCCCCTTCCAGAAAGTAGGTGCTCGACCTGGCGCCTCAGGCACCGGTCGGGCATTCTTGCTCGCGCAAGCAAGATTCATTCTCAGCTGCAAAGCCAAACGCTGCGAAGAATGCCGAATCAAGCACTTGTGAGCGGCCCGCCTGGCTGACACGCCCCGACAGACGCCCCGTACTCGCCCGTATGTAAAGAAAGTCGACACGCTCGAACCGGACATCCCATGCGCTTCCTCCTTCTCCTCGTCCTCGCCCTGATCGCCTACGGGTCGCTCTACCCGTTCGATTTCGTCATGCGCCCGGACGCCATGGCAGAGGTCGTGGCGCTGTTTGCCGCGCCTTCCCTGCAGATGCAGCGCGGAGATCTCGTCGGCAACCTGCTGCTCTTCGTGCCCTACGGCTTCCTCGTCGCGCTCGCGGCCAGGTCGGGCCGGCGACCTGGGCCGGCGTATCTGCTCCATGCGGCCGCGGGCATGCTGGTCGCGGTAGGTGTTCAGGTCGTGCAGATCTGGCTGCCGAGTCGTGTCCCCGCGCTGGGCGACGCCGTCATCAACGCGGGCGGCATGGCGCTCGGCTTCGTTCTCGGCCAGCTTGCGCTGCGCCTGCGCCCCTCGCTTGCTGACGCACGCCACGTGGCGGCGCTCGTGCCGCTGGGGCTCATGCTGGCGTGGCTGGCTTACCAGTGGTTTCCACTCGTCCCGACACTCGACTGGCAGAACGTCAAGAACGCGCTCAAGCCGCTCCTGCTCACCCCCCGGCTCGATCCGGTGCGGATCCTGATCACCGCCGTCGCCTGGGCCGCCTTCTTCAAGCTGTGGGATCTGCTCGCCACCGGGCAGCGCTCCGCGCTGCTGCAGGCGCTCACCGGCATTGCGATCCTGTGCGCCAAGGTGCTCATCCTCGGCGCCGGCATCTCCGCCAGCAACGTCATCGGCCTCGGGCTGGCGCTCGTGGCGTTGCCCTGGCTGCACCACGCAAGAGCCCTGCCCGCACTGGTCGTCGCGATTCTGCTCAGTGCGTTCCTCGCCGGCCTGCAGCCCTTCACCCCGAGCAGCACACCGGGCAGCTTCGCGTGGGTGCCCTTCACCGGCATGCTCGAAGGCAGCATGGCCACCAATCTCGCCAATCTGCTGGAGAAGACCTTCCTCTACGGCGCGGCAATCCTGTTCATGCAGCGCCACGGCGCGCGCGCCCTGCCTGCCGCCATCGCCGTCGCGCTATGCCTGGCGACGATCGAAGCCGCACAGCTCTTTCTGCCCGGACGCACCGCAGAATCCACCGACCCGGTGCTCGCGCTCCTGCTCGGTGTCGTGATGGCACAGTTGTCGCGGCGGCGCTGAACGCTCACCTGGCCCGCAGCCGTCGCATCAACCCCCGCGGACCCGGCTGCGCCACGCGCCCGGACTGGGATCGGAGAGCAGTTGCCGGACGATCATCCAGCCACAGCGCAGCGCCTCCTCCCCCGCCGGCGAGAGCCCCTCGCCCAGCGCGGTGGAATCCGCGCGCAGCGCGAGCACGAAGGCCGGGGGCGGCGGGCGGCCCTGGGTTCGCACAAAGACCTCGAGCAAGGCTTCGGGCGCCATCGCATGGCTGAAAGCCAGACGCGACGCCTCGGCCCGGGCCTCATGGAGCGCGCAGGGCTCCTCCAGCCCGATCGCCGCATCGCAGAACAGCACGCACGCTGCGCCGGCAAGGTCCAGCACGTGCTCGATCTGCAGCTGGAATACCTCCAGCGTCCCGACCGCCGGGTAGTGCTGCCTCACCCGCTCGAGCAGGCGCACGCCGAGCGCATCATCGCCCCGCGCCGTATTGCCGATCCCGATCACCAGCGTACGCTCGACCCCGCTCAATCGCGCACCAGCCGGTCGAGGGTCGAACCGTCGGCGTCCTTCAGCTCGAGCACCAGCGGCATCTGCCCGAGCGCATGGGTCGCGCACGACAGGCACGGGTCGAAAGCCCGTATCGCCACTTCGATATGGTTGAGCAGCCCTTCGGTGAGCGTGCGCCCGTCGAGATAGCGGCGCGCCACCGCGCGGACCGCGGTATTCATGGCCTGGTTGTTGTGCGTGGTCGACACGATCAGGTTGCACAGGCTCACCAGGTCGTCGTCATCGACCTGGTAGTGATGGATCAGCGTTCCGCGCGGCGCCTCGATGATGCCCACCCCCTCGCTCCGGCGCTCGCCAGTGGCCATGCGCTCGCCGCTCAGCAGGTCCGGGTCTTCGAGCAGTTCGCGGATCACCTCGGCCGCATGCAGCATCTCGATCATGCGCGCCCAGTGGTAGGCGAGCGTAGCCTGCACCGGCCGACCCTCGCCATGATCGAGAAACTCGCGCCGCTCCGCCTCGGCAAAGGTGCTCGGGATGAAGTCGCAGTTCTGCACCCGGGCCAGCGGCCCCACCTTGTACCAGCCCGCATCCGGCCCCAGCTCGCGCAGATAGGGGAACTTCATGTAGCTCCACGGCTTGACCTGCTCGCAGATCACCGAGCGGTAGTCCTGGTCGGGCACGCTGTCCCGCAGGATGCGCCCCTCCGCGTCACGGAAGCGCAGGTGGCCGTGGTACAGATCCATCGCCCCATCGTCGCGCACGATGCTCATGAAGCCCGAGTCGAAGCGACCAAACACGTCGTACAGGGCCGGATCGGCCCGATGCAGGCGCTTCACCAACTCGACCGCCGCGCGCGACCACTCCACCACGCGGCCAACCTCCGCCCGCAGCAGCGCGTGGTCCTCGGCGGACAGGTGGCGGTTCACACCGCCCGGCACGGCGCCGGTGCCATGGATGCGCTTGCCGGCCGTCGCGCGGATCACCTCCTGCCCGAACTTGCGCAACAGCACGCCCTGGCGCGCAATCTCGGGATGTGCCTCCGCCACCCCGACGATGTTGCGGCGGCCGGCCTCGCTCTCGAAACCGAACAGCAGGTCTGGCGAGGACAGATGGAAGAAGTGCAGCGCATGGGACTGCAGGATCTGCCCGTAATGCATCAGCCGCCGCAGCTTCTCGGCGGTGGGGGTAATCGGCACGCCGCCGACCACCCGATCCAGCGCCTTCGAAGCCGCCAGGTGGTGGCTGACCGGGCAGATGCCGCACAGCCGCTGCACCATGACCGGCACCTCCCAGTACGGCCGCCCCTTGATGAACACCTCGAAGCCACGGAACTCGACGATGTGCAGCCGCGCCTCGCGCACATGGCCCGCATCGTCCAGCAGCAGCGTGACCTTGCCATGTCCCTCCACGCGGGAGACCGGGTCGATGACCACACGGCGCAGGGTTTCGCGGTCGTTTGCGGTTTCGAGTCTGGAAAGTGCGTCGTTCATGATGGGTTTCCCGGGGAAGCGACGCTCAATCGAAACGCAGGAGTTCGCGGGACAGGCGCGGCGTGCGCCCGGCGATCAGGTCGGAGAGGAATTTCCAGATCGCCTCACCCGAAGGCGGGCAGCCGGGAATGAAGTAATCCACCCGCACGATCTCATGGATCGGGTGCACCTTGTCGAGCAGCAGGGGCAACTCGGGGTCGTTCGGCACGCCGGGGGTCTGCATCCCCTCGCGGGATGCGTACACCTCGCGCAGGCAGGCGTCCAGGTCGAGGTGGTTGCGTTGCGCCGGCAGCCCGCCATTGATCGCACAGGCCCCCACCGCCACCAGCGTCTTGCAGTGGGCACGGAACTCGCGCAGCACATGCACGTTCTCGGCGTTGCACACCCCGCCTTCGATCAGGCCGATATCACACGGGCCGCAGTGCTTGATGTCGGTGAGCGGAGAGCGGTCGAATTCGACCAGCTCGGCAAGCTCGAAGAAGTGCTCGTCGATGTCCAGAAAGGACATGTGGCAGCCGAAGCAGCCCGCGAGCGACGTGGTCGCGATGCGCAGCCGGGGCTTCATGGGCACCGTGCTCATGGCGTGTCCTCCCGCCCGCGCATCGACACCACCGAGATCGGCGCTTCGTCGTAGGTTCGGCTGCCGATCGGGACCTCGAAGCCCACACGCTTGCGCAGGATCACCCCCACCGGACAGATGCGCGCAGCCAGGTCGTCGGCCGAGAAATCGGTATCGCCGAGCCGCCCGGACTCGGCATTCACCACCAGGTGCTTGTGGATGCCGCGGTTCGTCAGCGCGAACACGCTCTTGCCATCCACGTCGCGACTCGCGCGCACGCACAGCTCGCAGAAGATGCAGCGGTTGAAGTCGAGCAGGATGTCCGGGTGCGAGGCATCGACGGGGCGCACCGGGAAGAAGTGGTCGAAGCGCGTGCTCGTCATTTCCAGCTCGTAGGCCTGCGCCTGAAGCTCGCAGTTGCCGCTCTTCTCGCAGCTGGGACAGAAGTGGTTGCCCTCGACGAACAGCATCTGCAGCAGGGCGCGGCGCTCGCCGTTCATCTCCGGCGTATTGCTCTCCACCTCCATGCCCTCCTTGGCCGCAAGCGCGCACGAAGACACGTGCCGCCCGCCCACCTTGACCATGCACAGCTTGCACGAGCCATGCGGCGGAAAGTCTGGATGCCAGCACAGGTGCGGAATGTAGTAGCCCGCCGCGCGCGCCGCCTCGAGGATGGTCTGCCCCGCCTCGAAGGGAACCGGCCGGCCGTCCAGCATGAAGTGGTGGCTCATCCCTCACTCCCGTTCTCGGTATGGTTGCCGTTGTCGAGCCGCGCCGCCGGATCGTTGCGCCCGGTGATGCGGCGGGCAGTCTCCAGCTCGGCATCCAGGTCGAAAGCCGGCTCGAAATCCAGCGTCTTCAGCCGCCGCTCGTACGCGGGCCGGAACTTGCTCAGGGTATCCACCACCGCGTTCGGCGCCGTCGAACCCAGCCCGCAGTGGCTGGCGTTGCGCAGCAGGCGGTTGATCCACTCGATGTCCGCCAGATCCTTCTTCGCCCCGTACCCCTTGGCGAGCTTGTCCATGTAGCCCTTGAGCAACGAGGTACCGACGCGACAGGGGGTGCAGAAGCCACAGCTCTCGTGGGTGAAGAACGCCACGAAGTTGCGCGCGATCTCGAATGGGTCGCGCGTGGAATCGAACACCATGAAGGCCCCCGCGCTGGGCACGTCCTCGAACGCGATCGCACGCGAGAACTCGTAGCCGGCCACCGAAACCCCCGACGCACCGCCCACCTGCACCATGTGCGCATCGCTGGCGCCGCAATCCTCGAGCACGCGGTCGATGCGCACACCGAACGGATACTCGTAGATCCCCGGAAACGCGCAGTCCCCCGACACCGACAGCAGCTTGGTCCCCGCAGACTGCGCCGTCCCGGTTGCCGCAAAGGCCGCGCCCCCGCCAAGCGCGATCAGCGTCGTCTTGGCCAGCGTCTCGACGTTGTTCACCACCGTCGGACGCCCCAGATAGCCATGCGTCGCCGGGAACGGCGGCCGTATTCGTGGCGTGCCGCGCTTGCCCTCGAGCGACTCGATCAGCGCGGTCTCCTCCCCGCACACATAGGCGCCGGCACCAAGGTGGATCTCGATGTCGAAGTCGAACCCCGCCTCGCCAAGAATGTGCGCCCCGAGCAACCCTCTGTCGCGCATGTCCTGCAGCGTGCGTTCGAGCCGCGGCCGCAGATAACGGTACTCGCCGCGCAGGTACACGAAACCCTGCTGCGCACCGATCGCCCAGGCCGCGAGCAGCATGCCCTCGAACACGCGCTCGGCGCAGCGGGCAAGCAGCACACGATCCTTGAAGGTGCCCGGTTCGCCCTCGTCGGCATTGCACACCACCACCTTGTGCTCGCCCGGCGCATCCCGGCAGGCCTCCCACTTCACGCAGGTCGTAAACCCGGCGCCGCCCCGGCCCCGCAGGCGCGAGCGCCGCATCTCCTCGATCCAGGCCGCACGCCCCATGCGCACCGCCGCCGCAATCGCGCTGCCCGCGACGAAGTCCTGCCCCAGCAGCGCATCCCGCCGCCGAATGTTGTCATCGACGTGAAAGAGCGCCTGCGGCCAGCGCGCGAGCGGCACCCGAGCACGCAGCAGTTCGGCAACCTCGATGATGCGCGCGTGGTCCAGCCGCGTCACCGGCAGACCATTGACCAGCATCGCCGGCCCCTGGTCGCACATGCCGGTACAGGACGTCACATCGACACTGACCAGGCCATCCTCCGACAGCTTGCCGCGCTGGACCCACAGCTCGCGGCACAGCGCCTCGCGCAGCGCGGGCCCGCCGAGCATGCGGTCGGTGATGTTGTCCGAGAACAGGATCCGGTACGCCCCCACCGGCTCGAGATGCAGAAAACTGTAGAAACCCGCCACGCCCTCGACCCGCGCCCGCGGCAACCCCAGCCCCGCCGCAACCGCGCTGATGCTCGCCGGTGGCAGATACCCAAGCCCGTCCTGCACGTCGATCAGCACCTGCAGCAGCCGACTCGCATCGCCCCCGCACCGGACCAAGGCCCCGCTCACCATCCGCTCGATCTCGACTCCAGGCACGGCACGCCCTCCGATGGACTCCCCACGATTCTACAGCCCCAAAACCAATGGGACGAGCGGCTGGGTTGTCGCCACAGCCTGCACTTTCCGGTCGCAAAGCTTGTCGACTACATTGCAGACGAAGGATCGCTGCTCGCCAACCCCAGCCCCTTCGCCCTGATCACCGCAGCCCACCTGTACACTCGCCGCACCCGAAAGAGCCCGGCACGACGCTTCGACGCCAAGCGCCGCCTCGTCCGCCTGCTCTACCAGCGCAACTGGTCTCGCCAACGCATCATCGATCTATTCCGGGTGCTCGACTGGATACTCAAGCTGCCCGACTCGCTAGAACGCCAGCTATGGCAAGATATTGAAAACATTGAAGGAGAACGCAACGTGACGTACGTGAGCAGCATCGAGCGCTTCGCCATCGAGCGCGGAATGAAAAAAGGCATGCAACAAGGCATGCAACAAGGCATCGAGCAAGGCATGCAACAAGGCATCCAGCAAGGCATGCAACAAGGCATCCAGCAAGGCATCGAGCAAGGCATCGAAAAAGGAATCGCGAGAGGGATCGAAAAAGGGATCCAACGAGGCCTCGCCCAAAGCCTCCAGCGTCAGCTCAACCGCCGCTTCGGCCCGCTCTCAGCCGAAGTCACCCGCCAACTGGAGAACGCCACGCCCGAGCAACTTGAAACCTGGACCGATCGGGTTCTCGACGCGCGCACGATCGAAGAGGTCTTCGCCGAAGGCTGACTGCCCCTCACAAGACCGGGAGCAAGGAAAATTGGGGTCAGACCCCATTTACTGCTCAGTGAAAGTAGCACCTGCGGCAAATTCTGATTGTTGCGTGATGCGCAACGCGATACGATCCGCCATGATCAAATCCTTTCGGCACAAAGGCCTCCGCAGACTCTTTGAGACAGGCAGCACTTCGGGCATACAGGCCAGTCACGCCAAGCGACTGCGGATGCAGCTCGCAGCGCTGGACACGGCGCAGTCGATCGACGACATGGACATCCCGAGCTTTCGCCTGCATCCACTCAAAGGCAACCACGAGGGGCGCTGGTCGATCACCGTTAACGGCAACTGGCGGATGACCTTCGAGTTTGTCGACGGCAACGCTTACGTTCTGGACTACGAGGACTACCACTGATGGCCATGCATAATCCACCCCACCCCGGCGAATTCATCACCGAGATCTATCTCGCGCCTCACGGCGTCAGCGGTCGTGAATTGGCCAGCCGCCTGGACGTCGCAGCATCGACCTTGAGCCGCGTACTCAAGGGCAGCAGCCGCGTCACGCCCGACATGGCCTTGCGGCTGTCGAAGGCGCTGGGGCGCAGCCCCGAGAGCTGGCTGGCGATGCAGGATGCACACGACCTCTGGCTTGCGCGCCAGACCACCAATCTTGCCCGGGTGAGCAAGCTGGAACTGGCCGCAGCCTGAAGTGGGAAACTGGGGTCAGACCCCATTTACTCCCCCCCCAACCGCGACACCTTCCCGTTGAAGCTGTCATCCAGACCCGCTAGCCTTGCGGCGTTGCATCAGCACCCCGTGCAGATGCCCGTCTCATTCACTGCGAGCGCGAGCCCCCCATGAAACTCACCATCTTCGGCACCGGCTACGTCGGCCTCGTCAGCGGCGCCTGCCTGGCGGAAGTCGGCCACACCGTGGTCTGCATAGACGTCGACCAGGGCAAGATCGACAAGCTCCAGGCCGGCGTCATCCCCATCTTGGAGCCCGGCCTGCAGCCCATTGTCGAGCGCAACGTGGCCGAGGGGCGACTGCGCTTTACCACCGACGTGGAAGAAGCCGTCAAGCACGCCGAGGTGCAGTTCATCGCCGTCGGCACCCCGCCCGATGAAGACGGCTCGGCCGACCTGCAGTACGTGCTCGCCGTGGCCGAGGGCATCGCCCGCCACATGCCGCGCTACCGCGTCATCGTCAATAAATCCACCGTCCCCGTCGGTACCGCCGACAAGGTGCAGGCCAAAATCGAGCAGATCCTCGCCGAGCGTGGCCAAGCGATCCCCTTCGATGTCGTCTCCAATCCCGAGTTCCTCAAGGAAGGCGCAGCGGTCGGCGACTTCCTCAAGCCCGACCGCATCATCATCGGCACCCGCTCCGCCAAGGCGAAGGAGCGCATGCGCGAGCTCTACGAGCCCTTCAACCGCAACCACGAACGCACCCTGTTCATGGACGTGAAGAGCGCGGAGCTCACCAAGTACGCGGCCAACGCGATGCTCGCCACCAAGATCAGCTTCATGAACGAGCTCGCCAACATGGCCGAGCTACTGGGCGCAGACATCGAGGAAGTGCGCAAGGGCATCGGCGCCGACCCGCGTATCGGCTACCACTTCATCTACCCCGGCTGCGGCTACGGCGGGTCTTGCTTTCCCAAAGACGTGCAGGCCCTGGGCCGCAGCGCCGACCAGATCGGCTACGACGCCCCGCTGCTCAAGGCCGTCGAGGCGGTCAACAACCGCCAGAAAACCACCCTCTTCGCCAAGCTCGCCCGCCACTTCGGTGGCGCCGAAGCCCTGCGTGACAAGACCATCGCCGTCTGGGGCCTGGCCTTCAAGCCCAACACCGACGACATGCGCGAAGCCCCTAGCCGTACGCTCATCGAGGCACTCTGGGAAGCGGGCGCAAAGGTGCGAGCGTATGACCCGGTAGCAATGGACGAAACGCGGCGCATCTACGGCGAACGGCTCGACCTGGCGCTGTGCGGCAACAAGTACAGCGCGCTGGAAGGCGCCGATGCGCTAGCCATCTGCACCGAGTGGCAGCAGTTCCGCGCGCCCGATTTCGAGGAGATGCAGGCGCTGCTCCGCGCCAAGCTCATCATCGACGGCCGCAACCTCTACAACCCGGACCGCCTCACCGACGACGGCTGGCACTACTACAGCGTCGGCCGCAGTCAACCACACACCAGCTCCCCCACGGAACCGAACGCGAGCATGCCCAAGCCCGAAGCGCTCGGCTGCTGAAAGATCAACGGAAAATTGAGGTCAGCCCCATTTGTCAGGCTCCATAATAAACGGGGTCAGCCCCCATTTACTCAGGAAACCCCCAGGGAGCACGACACCATGAATACCGAACTAGACCAGCGCATCACCTTCAATCCACGTCAGTGCGGCGGGCAGGCGTGCATTCGAGGGCTTCGGATCCGGGTGACTGACATCCTGGAAATGCTTGCCCAAGGAGTGGACCAGTCCGAAATCCTGGCCGACTTTCCCGACCTCGAAGCCGCAGACATCCTGGCCTGCCTGCATTTCGCCGCCAAGCGTGCGGGCATCGCGCGACTCGCCGCATGATCTTCTGGCTGGACGCGCAGTTGCCGCCAAGCCGTAAGCGCCCACCCGCCGATGCTCTTCAACGCCTACGAACTCCTCTTCCTACCGCTCACGGAAAATTGGGATCAGACCCCATTGATTCACAATTCATGAAGCGCACCATTCATGAAGCGACGGCTGGCAGCACTAAATCGTTGGCCGCGCCCAGTAGATCAATGTTGGCAACAATGCGCAGCTCTGCCAACATCTGGAGCACACATCGTTCGAGGCCCAAACCATGGCACACGCACAAGTCCCCAAGCGGGCAACCAACGTCTCGCTGGCCGAGCCCCTTCTGGCCGAGGCCAAGCAACTGCGCATCAACATCTCTCAGGCTGCAGAAGCGGGCGTGGCGCGCGCTGTCGCCGAGAAGCGCGCCGAGCTCTGGGTAGCGGAAAACCAGAAGGCGTTCGATTGCTGGAATGCGTACGTCGAGAAGAACGGCCTCCCACTTGGCAAGTACAGGAGCTTCTGATGACCCGGCTGACCGTCTACAAGAACCCTGACGGCCCTGGCTACCTCGTGGACCTGCAGGCCGACATCAACAGCCATTTCGCAACCCGCGTCGTGGCGCCGCTACTGCCGGTTGAAGCGGTACCGTTCTACGCCTCCGCGCTCAACCCCGTTTTCGAGATCGAAGGCGCGCGCTTCGTGATGGCAACGCAAGGCATGGCGGCGGTTCCACTGGCGATCTTGAAGCACCCGGTGTCTTCGCTCGAACATCGGCGAACAGAAGTCGTCGCGGCAGTCGACCTCTTGTTCCAAGGTTTTTGAGCCCCCTTTCCTCAAGAAGAAGTCGAAGCCCGCATGGGCACGACCAAGAGCGCCATATCACGGCTCGAGTTCTCGCTGCGCACCGACAAGCACCCGCCGATGCTCTTCAACGCCTACGAATTCCTCTTCCTCTTCCTGCCCCTCACCCTCGCCGGCTACTTCTGGATAGCCCGGCGCGGGCATGAGCCGGCGATCGTCTGGCTGGTGCTGGCCTCGCTGTTCTTCTACGCGTGGTGGCGGCCGGTTTATCTGGTGTTGCTGCTCGTGTCGATGCTCGCCAACTTCGGCCTCGGCAGCCTGCTCGACCAGGCGCACCGCCAAGGCCGCAAGCACGCCGGCAAAGCCTGGCTGATCGCCGGCGTCGTCTTCAACCTCGGCCTGCTCGGCTACTTCAAGTACGCCAACTTCACCGTCAGCAGCCTCAACGCCCTCGCCGGCACCGACTTCCACCTCGACACCATCATCCTGCCGCTGGCGATCTCCTTTTTCACCTTCCAGCAGATCGCCTACCTGGTCGACGCGTACCAAGGCCAGGCGCGCGAATACCGCTTCACCCACTACGCGCTCTTCGTCACCTTTTTCCCGCAGCTCATCGCCGGCCCCATCGTCCATCACCGCGACATGCTGCCGCAGTTCATGCAGCCCGGCGCGCTCACCCCGCGCGCGCAGAACATGGCCATCGGCCTCAGCATCTTCGCCCTCGGCCTGTTCAAGAAAACCGTCCTCGCCGACGGCGTCGCCCAGTACGCCACCCCCGTCTTCGACGCCGCCGCCGCGGGCGACACGCTCAGCTTTTTCCAGGCCTGGGGCGGCGCGCTCGCCTACACGCTGCAGCTCTACTTCGACTTCTCGGGCTATTCCGACATGGCCATCGGCGCCGCGCGCATGTTCGGCATCGTCCTGCCGGTCAACTTCCACTCGCCCTACAAAGCCACCAACATCATCGAATTCTGGCGGCGCTGGCACATGACGCTGTCGGCCTTCCTGCGCGACTATCTCTACATCGCGCTCGGCGGCAACCGCGCCGGGCGGCTCATGCGCTACCGCAACCTCATGCTCACCATGCTGCTCGGCGGCCTGTGGCACGGCGCGGGCTGGACCTTCGTCGCCTGGGGCGCGCTGCACGGCCTGTATCTGTGCATCAACCACGCCTGGCGGCACACCACCACGCGCCTCTTCCCGCAGGGGCTGCTCCCCGTCGCGCTCGCCAAGGCGCTGTCGTGGCTCGTCACCTTCGTCGCCGTCGTCATCGGCTGGGTGTTCTTCCGCGCGGGCAGTTTCGATGCCGCCGTCAGCGTGCTGCAGGGCATGGCCGGCCTCAACGGCATCGCGCTGCCCAACGCCATCGCGGCGCGGCTCGATGCGGTGTGGCCCGTGCTCGCCAGTCTCGGCTTCGGCACCTACCTCGGTGGCGGCGCGCAGTTCGTCTTCACCTGGCTTTGGATCGCCGCCCTGCTCCCGGTCGCGCTCATCCTGCCCAATACGCAGCAGATCATGCGCCACACCCAGCCCGGCCTGCACCTGCACACCGGGCGCGCCAAAGACGAACTCCAGCCCGCCCCGCGGCTCGCGGACAAACTCGCCTGGCGCAGCACAACGGGCTGGGCCATCGCCATCGGCCTGCTCGCCGCCATTGCCGTGCTCGCCATGACGCGCATCTCCGAATTCCTCTACTTCCAGTTCTGAGCCCGCCATGGACAGCCCCACCGCCTCGCGTCGCTTCCTGCTCTGGCTGGCGCTCAGCTTTGCCCTGGTGTGCACCGCAGCCGCCGGCTTCAACTACGTCGTCGACCCCTACGGCCTGTTCGGCACACCCCGCATCCAGGGCTTCAACGCCATCAAGCCCACCGCCGCCGAACGCGTGCGCGTCACCAAGCCCTACATGGCCAGCGCCGCCCGCCCGGCCACCGTCATCGCCGGCAACTCGCGCCCCGAACTCGGCCTCGACCCGCAAAGCCCCTGCTGGCCCGACGACCACAAGCCCGTCTTCAACACCGGCATCCCCGGCGCCAGCTTCTACATGCAGACCCAGTACGCCAAGCACGCCCTCATGGCCGGCGGCGGCAAGCGCGTGCTGCTCGCGGTCGACTTCCTCGACTTCCTCACCAACACCGCCACCCCCGCCACCCCCGCCACCCCGCCCGACTGGCCGGCGCTGGCCCGCAGCTACGCCGGCCGCCTCCACATCCCCGGCGAAGACGCCCCCGCCTGGCAGCGCATCCACTTGCAGGCGCAGGACCAGCTCGGCGCCCTGTTCTCGCTCACCACCCTGGCCGACGCACTCGGCACCGTCGCCCGCCAGCGCGCCGCCTTCACCGCCGACCGCCGCGCCGATGGCTTCAACCCCGGGCGCGACTACCAGGCCATCATCCGCAGCGAAGGCCAGCACGTGCTCTTCGCGCAGAAAAACGCCGAGCTACGCGAGCGCCTGGCAAACCCGAAGCTCGGCCTCTTCCCCGCAGGTCAGCACAGCAACGAGAGCTTCGAGGCGCTCAAGGGTTTTCTGGGATGGGCGAAGCAGCACGGCATCGCCGTCACCGTCTTCATCAACCCCTACCATGCCGACTACCACCGCATCATCGCGGAGTCGGGGCTGGGCGAGACGTACGCGCAGTGGGCGCAGAGGGTTGCGGAGATCGCCACGACGGCAGCGGTGCCGTTCCGGGACTTCAACACGCAAGGGTTCGAGCTGGACGAGACGCCACCGGGGCCTGGGGTGCGCGGGGAGCACATCCGGTGGTTCTGGGAGCCGGCGCATTACACGGCGGAGCTGGGGACTTTCATGCTGACTCAGATGCTTGGGAACGACGGCTGCGTTACCAAGTGAGACCACCAGGATCGATGATCAGTCGGCAGCGCCAAAGACTTCTAAGGCGCGCGCCACTTCCCCGCGCGCTTCAACTTTTCCCTCAACCCAGGAAGTGGAAAGCCCGCCCCATAAGCGCGATGCGCACTCTTCAGGGCCTTTTCGTACTGACCGACATCAAAATAGGCCAGGCCGAGGTTGTACTGGATGTTCGCATCGCGCTCATCCAGCGCTGCTCCCTCCTCGAGCTTTGCAACCGCCTCGGCCTTCTTCCCGCTCCGAAGCAAGAAGATCCCATGCAGCACCTTGACCATCGCATCGTCGGGCCGGTAGACCTCGCCCCGCATGAACCAGCACGACACCGAATAACGTGCCCCATTCGGCGGGTCCCTCTTTTCTTTCCGCGCCAGATCCATCATCGCTTTCAAGGCGCGATGGTGATTCGGCGACGCCCTAAGGGTGTAGTCGATATCGCTACCCGCAGTCGTATTTGTCTTACCGCGCTCCAAGCGCTCGACCTCTGGCGTGAAGTGCGCGCCCTCCACGATTTTCAGTTCATGTTTATGCGTACGGTAGTCGAAAGGCCCGTATCCATCCCCAATCTGCCCGCATCCGGGAGGCAGACTCTGCGCTGTAGACACCAGCGGATACGCCGCAAACAAGGCAAACGCCAAGCGCAGGATCAAGGTCGGTTTCATTGCGGCTACCCTCCTGTTCATCAAGCGACTAAATCTGGCCGCGCACAGTCTGACACCAGTTCACCGACAGCGTGGCCAACTCGTCACGGTGTCGGGCACCAGAAAACGTGTGGTCGGCCTCCGGCAGGTGCTGCACCCCATTAGCCGCCAGAAACTGCTGCCAGCCGGGATGGTCCCGACAAACCTGCTCGAACTCGCGTGCCACATAGTCGCGGCCACTTAGCACTATCAAGGCCGGCTTTGCCGCACGTTGCAGGTCGAACAGCATGCGCTCGGGCAGCGTGCCCCCAGCACTTGGCTGGGTCCGGGACGCGCCGCCACGGGCGCGCTGCACTGCGGCCGACAGTCCCGCCACCGACTGGCCCAGGCGCACGCCCCCGCGCAACAACTTCAGCCAGAACGAACGCGACAGCAAACGCTGCAGATAGTAATGCTTGAGATACGTCTGCGCCTCACCCTGGGCAGTACGCACCCATGGATTAAGCAGAATCAGCCCGCGGACCCGCGCATCGGTGGGCGCATAGAAGCACGCTGCACTCGCCCCGTCACACAAACCCCACAGCACCACCCCGCGCAGCTCGGGCACCTGGCGAAAAAACGCATCGACTGCCGCGCGCACGTCGTCATTCACCGACTCGAAGCTGCAAATGTCGCCCGCCGAATCGCCCATGCCGCGGTAATCGAAGCGCATGCACGGCATGCCCTGTGACGCAAGGCTGCGCGCCAACAGCACGAACTGGCGGTGACTACCGACCCGATACTGCGGCCCGCCGACGATCACCAACACCCCAATCGGCCCAGCCTCGTCCTCGGGTCTGCTCAACACGCCCACAAGCTCGGCCGTGCCGCAGTTAAAAAGCATGGCCTCGTCACGCACGTTCACTGCATCTTCTCCAGCGCAGCCAAAGATTGTTCGATCAGCGCCGGCACCACCTCGATCTCCTGCGTCTGCCAGAACGCGCTGCCCGCCACCGGAATCGCAGACACAGCAACACCTTCCTGCTGCCAGGCAGCAACGAGCCTGGCCAAGGCGGGAGACACCTCCGTCGCCTCGCCAGATGCAATCTCGAACATCGTCACCGCCGCAGCGCGCCCCGGTGGCAAGCGCAGCGTTGCCTGCTCCAGCCCCGACACGAGGCCTGCGCTCAAGGCGTAACCGGCCACCTCCACGGTCTCGCCGCGCTGCATGGCCTCGCGCAAAGCGCTCATTGCGGCGCGGGCATCGGCGTCTGCCAGCATTTCGCTGGCGGCCTTGAGGCGCAGGAACTGGTTCAGGTGCTGCTTGCCATTGGTCACCGGCTGCCAAGCCAACCAAGGCACATCGACCTTCGCCGCCGCCAACCAGTCGCAGGCAAGCAGCCCACCCGCGCGCAGACTCCACAAGCCCGGGGCTTTGCCCACACGCGCTGCCAACCAGCCGTAGCCCTGTTCCACATCGTCGAGCCAGCCCTGCCATGTGGCATCGCCGAAATCGCCGGCGCTGTCGCCACAGCCCTGCAAATCCATTTGCAGCACTGCCCAGCCGCGCGCAGCAAACGCCCGCGCAGCCAGCGCAATCATTCGGCGCGACTTGTTGAGCTCTTCAGCAAAAGGGGGCACGAACAACAGTGCCCCCCTCACCTGCCCGGGCGGCAGCGTCAGCAGACAAAACCGACCACCCCCAGCCCCCGCCAGAAAAAACGCCTCGCGCCGCAACACCGCGGCTTCCATCAGCCCAGCTTGCTCTCGACAAAGCCCACCAGCGTGCCCACGGTCGCAAACGAAGACCCGTCGATCTCGTCATCCTCGATCACGAAGCCGAAACGTTCCTCGAGCATGTTGATGACCCCGACCACGGCCATCGAATCGAGCTCGGGTACGGCACCAAGCAGGGGCGTGTCACGGTCGAACGCCAGCGCCCGGCCGCCGAGGCTCAGGACTTCATCGATGATTGCCAAAACCTCTTTGCAGATATCCAAAACACTCTCCTGCCCTATGCTTTCTGTCACGCGCTGGTGACGCAATCGATGCCGGCACCCTGTGATGGGTTGCTATCATAGCCGCCGAACCTTTTCCGCTGTGGGCCGAAGTCTAAGCCACTTCCGGCCTATTAGCCCATCCCGGACGCCATACGATGAAGCGCTTGCTGATGATCGCCTTTCACTTCCCCCCACTCGCGGGAAGCAGCGGCATCCAGCGCACCCTGCGCTTTGCGCGATACCTCCCCGACAACGACTGGGAGCCTGTCGTACTCACCGCGCATCCCCGTGCCTACGAACGCACCAGCGCCGACCAGATGCAGGACGTGGCCCCCACGCTCAGGGTGGTGCGTGCCCAGGCATGGGACACCGCCCGCCACTTCTCCATCGGCGGGCGCTACATCGGCGCGCTGGCCCGCCCCGACCGCTGGCTGAGCTGGAAGTACGACGCCATCCGCCAGGGCATGCGCATCATCCGCGAGCTGCGCCCCGCGGCCATCTGGTCCACCTACCCGATCGCCACCGCGCACCTCATCGGCCTCGCCCTGCACCAGCGCAGCGGGCTGCCGTGGATTGCAGACTTTCGCGACCCGATGGCACAGGACGGTTACCCAGCCGATCCGGTCACCTGGCAGCAGTTCAAGTCCATCGAGACGCAGGCCGCCCAGCACGCCGCCGCCATGGTCTTCACCACGCCCGGCGCTTGCGACGACTACCGCCAGCGCTACCCGCAAGCCGCCAGCCGCATCCACCTTATCGAAAACGGCTACGACGAAGCCCCCTTCCGCGAGATCGCCCCCAGCGCGCAGCCGCTCGTGCCGGGCCGCGTCACCTTGCTGCACTCGGGCATCGTCTACCCGTCCGAACGCGACCCCCGCCCACTCTTCGACGCCCTTGCCGAACTCAAGGCCACCGCCCCCGAGCTGGCCGCCCGCCTGCATGTGCGTCTGCGCGCCTGCGCGCACGAAGCCTTCGTCAACGAAGAGCTCGCCCGCCGCAACATCACCGACCTCGTCGAGACCCAGCCCCCCATTCCCTACCGCGAGGCGCTGGAAGAAATGTGCCGCGCCGATGCGCTGCTCGTCATGCAGGCAGCCAACTGCAATGCGCAGATCCCCGCCAAGCTGTACGAGTACTTTCGCGCCGGCCGCCCGCTCATCGGCCTGACCGATCCGGCGGGCGACACCGCCCGCAGCCTCCAGGCAGCAGGCGTCTCGGCCATCGCCCCGCTGGACAACGCTGCCGCCATCGGCGAGTTGCTGCTGCGCTACCTGAAGAATGGTGCAGCACAAGGATTCACCCCCACGGCCAGCTATGTGCAAGCCTGCTCGCGCCAGGCGCGCACTGCCGCCTTCACCGGCTTGCTCGAACAGGTTGTGACGTGACCCCCGTGCAGCGCCCCCTGCCCAAGCGTCCCGTACTCGACTGGGCAGACTTCGTCGGCGCCCGGCAGGCCTGCCTGCCTAGCATCGCCGACCTGGCCCACCGCCAGCTCACCACGAGCGGTCGCGCGGCCATCTACCACGCCCTGAAGCTGGCAAACCCCACGCCGGGCAGTGCGGTGCTGGTGCCCACCTACCATTGCCCAACGATGATCGCGCCCGTCGTGCTGCTGGGGCTCGAGCCGATTTTCTACCCCATCAACGCCCAAGGCCTGCCCGCGCTGGAACTGATATCGGATGCGGATGCCCGCCGTGCCAACTGCCTGCTCGCACCGCATTACTTCGGGATCACCCAGTCCTTTGCCCACCTGCGCCAATGGTGCGACGCAACCGACACGCTGCTGATCGAAGACTGCGCCCATACCTTTTACGGCATGGCCGGCGAGCGCCCGGTTGGCGCCTGGGGCGACTACGCCATCACCAGCCTGACCAAGTTCTTCCCCATCCTGGAGGGCGGGCTGCTCGCCTCGGCAAGTCGCCCGATCCCCGCGCTTTCGCTTACCCCACAAACATTGAAAGCAGAGATGAAGGGCGTTTTTGACATCTCGCACATGGCCACCGCGCATGGGCGCTTGAAAGGCCTGGGTCTGTTCGTCGACATCCTTCGGGGCGGCCGTGGGCGCAGCGGACCAAATACTGCAGAAGAAGCCCCTGCCGCCGCCACACCGCCTGACCCAGCACCCTCCACAAGCGCATCCATGCACGACAGCGACATGGCCCGGGTCGGCAGCGCGCCCCTTCGCTCTACCCGCTGGCTCACCGCACACCTGCCGCAACAGCAAGCCTGCACCCATCGGCAACGGCTCTTTGCTCGCTACGCCGATGCGCTCTCGGGCCTGCCCGGCGCACGAGCGCTGCATGCCGAGCTGCCAGCCAACACCGCCCCCTACGCCTTCCCGCTATGGGTGGACGACGCCGAGCGCGTCTATCACACGCTGCGCATTGCCGGCGTGCCGGTCTATCGCTGGGACAGGCGCTGGCCCGGCACGCCTCACCTCGCCGGCGACCAGGGCCCACTGTGGAGCACGCACGTGCTGCAACTGCTCTGCCACCAAAGCCTGACCGTGGACGAGGCAGACTGGACAATCGCCACTATCCGCCACACCTTGCTAAACCACGACACCCCGCACAATGGCCGCTGACATGCCTGACCGACTCACCTGGACCCACCACCCCGCGCACGAGCTCGCCAGCAACGCAAAACTGCGTGACGGCTGGAACCAGCTCAACGCCAGCACAACCCGCCAGGTGTTCATGGACGCCGAGGCGATCGTTTGCGCACTCAAGCACTTCGGCACAGGCAAGGAGCGCCTCTTCGTCGGCACCGCCCAGGGCCAGATCGTATGCATGGCCGTCCTGTCGCGAATCGACGCCCTGCGCTGGTCCACCTTCCAGCCCTCGCAGATCCCGCTCGGCGCATTCCTCATCGCGCCGCACGTGGGCCTCGACACCGCGTCGGCCGCGCTGCTCCGCGCCCTGCCCGCAACCACGCTCGTACTCTCGATCACCCAACTCGATCCGCTATACGTTCCCCGGCCAGCCGACACCGCCACCCTACGCCTGGATGACTACATCGAAACCGGCTGGATCGAGCTGAATGGCACTTTCGAGGAATACTGGGCTGCCCGCGGAAAGAACCTGCGCCAGAACATGCGCAAACAACTCAACAAACTCGCAGCCGAAGGCACTGCTGTGGAATTCCGCACCATCAGCGAAGCCAGCGACATGCCCGCAGCCGTTGCCCGCTACGGCGAAGTCGAAAGCGCCGGGTGGAAAGCCGAATCTGGCACCGCCATCCACCCGGATAACGAGCAGGGGCGCTTTTACACCGAGTTACTTACCACCGAAGCCGCACGTGGCCGCGCCCTGGTACATGAGTACTGGCTGGATGGCGGTCTGGCGGCATCGAACCTGTGCCTGCTTCACGACAAGACACTCGTCGTACTCAAGACGACCTACGACGAGAAGTACACCCAAATCTCCCCCGCATTTCTGCTTCGTTTAGCGCAGACGCAATCGGCGTACGAAACAGGCGAGGTCGACCGGATTGAGTTTTATGGCCGCAAGCGTGACTGGCATACGCGCTGGACTGAAGCCTTCCGAACCATCTACCACGCAACAGCTTACCGACACGGCTTCATAAAGCGGGTTTCAGAGCGGAACCGTAATACACAAGAGTGACGTATTCAGGCCAAAGTCCATGCAAAAACAGACCTTCGTTGCTCGGATCGCGGGCTACCGCGCCACAAGGCCCCTTTTGCGCCTCCTCTCGATCCTCCTTGTCCTTGCAACCATCTTTGGCCCCGAGCTACTCCACCATTACGTACCTCAACCAAAGCTTTCAACGGCGCTTGTGGCGACACTCGCAACCGAACCATCCAAGGAAATACTTGATGCGGTCGCTGTGCGAGGCGCCTCGCTACCACTGCTGACAGAAGAATACGATCCGCAGGACATTGCCCAGAGAATACTCGGGGGCACATTCACAGTGCCCCAGTTCCACACCGAACCCATTCGGCTCCTGGACTATCCGCTGCACCTCATGCAAGGGCCACCAACCTTGCGGCTTGTCATGGCAAGCCTTGAACTCGAGCGTCTCTTGCTCGAAGCGTATGAGAAGAACGCCGATGAAAATCTATTGGAGGTCGTGCTTCAGCGAATCGAGCAGTTGGATCGCCATGAAAGCTCACGCTGGGTCCCCGATCAGTTTCTTTGGAACGACCACGCAATGGCGGCACGTGCAGGCGTACTCGCGCTGGCATGGAAGCATGCTCGCACGCGGAAAGACACCACGGACGACCTCAAGCTTGCCATTGTCAGGCAAGCCGCACGGACAGGAATGCTACTTGCCAGTGACGCCCATTTCACGGCAAGAACCAATCACGGCGTCATGCAGAACCTGGCTTTGCTTCAACTGGCAACCGCGTTTCCCGCCTTACCAGAGTCGAATACTTGGGCCCGGCTAGCAAAGGATCGCCTCGATCTGCAACTGGCGCACTACGTCTCGGACGAGGGCATGGTGCTCGAGCACTCGGCAACCTATCAGCAGGTGGGAGCGGAACTTCTCGCACGCTTCACCGACATCCTCGCCCTGCGTGGCGAAGTCCCCTCGCCCGCCCTCGAGGCAAAAACCAGCAGCGCCAGACAGGTGCTAGAGCAGTTCTGGCGACCGGACGGGTCCCTTCCAGTGGTAGGCAATACCCCCATGGGCACGGTTTTCTCCCCCGTGTTAGCTGGACCATCACTAGTCCAGCCACCCATGGATAGGGATGGGCGATACGAACTCGCGAAACTGATGCCCATTGCCGGATACGCAGTCTGGCACGCGGGCGCCCGCGGCGAACTCTCACAGACCGTAATCGCATGGGGCAAGCACGATGGGCATGGGCACAAGCATGCCGATGAGTTGAGCGTGCATTTTTGGCGCGACGGCATCAACTGGTTGACGGCCACCGGCTACTGGCCGTACGGCCGACCAGGCGCCGAGGCCGCGTACGGCTGGCGGGGTGCAAATGCCCCCCATCAGATCAACGAAGCTTTCGGTAGCCCTCGGAGCACATCACTCCTAGGCCACGCAGCCAATGAACACATCAAGGCGATCGACCTCGAACGAAAAGGCCCCGGCAATTACACGGTGCGTCGCCAGGTCGTCCAGATCGAGAACACCACGCTCCTCGTGCTCGACTTCACGACGGCAGACAAACCCCACCAGACGGTGTGGACATTCGATCCGCGCCTCACGCTGTCCGACCCCGTCCAAGCGGGCCAAGATCACATCCGACTGCGCGCTGTCGGCAATGAGACTGGCCTCACTCTTAATTTACTCGGCTGGGGGCCGGCGGCCCGCTTCGAGAAGATCAAGGGCAAGCTCGACCCCTTCGCTGGTTGGGTTGTAGTAGATCGCGAACCCGTTGCAGCCGACGCCCTCGTGGTTGATGCCCCGGCATCCACTACGATGCTCGCCCACCTATTCCACCTCACGGACGGAAAAACGGTTGGAGGCACGGAGAAGATTGATATTGCTCTGGCAGAGGGCGCCACGCCCGATAGTTGGACTGCCCGACTGACCGCAGGCGCGAGGGAACTCACGATCGGCAGGCGTGCGCAAATGGTCGAAGTTACCGACAGCGCCCTCGATGGCGCCTTCCGGTTGGCGCTGGCAGCACCCGACGACACACTTTCTACAAGCGCAGCTCAACTGACGGATGCCTATGCCCAAGCAGTCGAGGCCTATCCTCAATGGCGCGATCTAATGCACTACCGCAACCGCGTGGCAGTCCTCTTGCTGTGCCTTTGGGTTGCCATAGAGTTCCTTGCACTTGCGATCGTGTCATCTGCCACTCAAGTCAGCAGCCGCGCAGTGCGCCACCTCAACATCTACTATGCCCTCGCATGCCTCGGTTTCGCTTATTTCCTACATTTCCACTATTTCAGATAAGCGCATGCCCTTAATCGCGGGCACGGCCAGAGCCGGACGGACCGCTCGTGGCCAAAGACACGCACTACCGAAGAGTTCTCATGTACAAAGCTGATCAAGTCAGCGTGATCATCCCGACCGTTGCCGAACAGAGACGGTTCGAAGCGCTACAGCGCTGCGTAGCGTCTATCCGCGGCTCCAGCAATAGTCGCTGTTTGATCATCGCAGTCGTGAATGGCTCACGCTCCACGCCTGAAGTGGTCGAATGGCTTCGCAAACAGCGTGACGTAAAGCTGATCATGGAAAAGACTCCTTCTGCACCAAACGCTGTAAGGATTGGCCGCGAGGCCGTTGAAACGCCATACTTTTCCACTCTAGACGACGACGACGAGTATCTCGCAGGTAGCACGGACCGCAAGATGCAAACCCTGCTTGCGAACCCTGACGCTGATCTGGTCGTCACAAACGGTCTTAACAACTGGGGCGGCAAAGAGGCGCTTCACTACTCGCAGCTTTTCCGCGTCCCGGAGGACCCGCTTGGCACTCTTTTTGATTCGAACTGGCTGGCAAGCTGCAATGCACTCTATCGGAGTGACCGCGTAACACCAGTCTACTTCCAAAACTTTCACCCCTTCGCTGAATGGACATGGCTTGCCTTCCGCCTTGGACTGGACGGAAAAAAAATAGCAGTCCTGGATGAGCCCTGCTTCCGCTATAACCAAACACCTCAATCGCTATCGCAATCAACTTCATACCAAGAGGCTTATCCATCCCTTTTTGCACGGATGCTAGCCTCCCAACCGCCGCTCCGCATCCGTAAACTTATCCAACGCCGTCTTTCGGCTGCGCTGCATGACCGCTCCGTGGCGTTACTCCAGAAAGGTGACCGGGCAGCGGCGCTGACCGCGCATCTGCGCAGCCTGTTGCTTCCAGGGGGCTCGCGCTACCTGACCTACACCCGCCGACTGATTCCTGGCTGGCCTCAGTCCTGAATCGAGCAACGACACTCAAACGGCAGACTCCATCAGTAAATGCTCCGACTCCCCAACCAGACCACTGTTTTTAAGGGGGCATTGTTGTCCATCGCGATGCGCTGGACCGATCGCCTGATAGGTCTGATCAGCACGCTGATCCTGGCACGCCTGCTCGCACCAGAAGACTTCGGGATCATTGCGATGGCCTCGCTAGTGATCGGACTTGTGGGTGTATTGCTAGACCTCGGGGTTAACGTCGCACTCATTCAGAATCCGAACGTCACACAGGCGCACTACGACACCGCGTGGTCGTTGCGGCTGCTGCAGTCTGCAGTCACTGGCGCCCTCATTTTTCTCGGTGCGCCCCTGGCGGGTGATTACTTCGGCGACCCGCGGGTGATTCCCGTGATGCAGGTGCTGTCAGCCAGCATTCTTGTGGCCGGTCTCGAAAATATCGGGGTCGTTGAGTTCCAGAAGAAAATGCAGTTCGGCCTGGATTTCCGGTTCATGTTCCTGAAGCGGATCTCGGGCTTCTTGATAACGATGCTTGCCGCGTGGCTCATGCAGTCGTACTGGGCGCTCGTGGTCGGCACATTCGCTGGGCGAATCGTTGGCACCCTGATCAGCTACCGAATGCACCCGATGCGACCAAGACCGAGTCTGGAAAAGATCCGCGAGATCTTTGCAGTGTCGCAATGGATGCTGGTTCGAAGTGCCGGTCAATACCTAGACGGCAGTCTCCACAAGATGATCGTTGGGCGCAGAGCTGACAGTGCGGTGCTTGGCGGATACACGCTGGCGGACGAGATCTCGGCAATGCCCTCGACGGAGCTACTCGCCCCGATAAACCGTGCGTTATTTCCCGCTTTTGTCGCAGCCCGCGAAAACCTGAGTGAGCTAAAACGTCTCTTCCTTCTAGCACAAGGCGTGCAAACCTTGGTCGGAATACCTGCTGGCATCGGGCTTGCCATGGTGGCCTCAGAGACCGTCGCCCTGCTACTAGGCGAGAAATGGTTGCCGGCCGTGCCTTTTGTCCAGATCCTGGCTATCGTCGGGGCCATCCAGGCAATCACGACCAGCGGGGGCTACGTGCTGATCACGCTGGGCCGAATAGGCGTGGTTGCAATCATTGCTTGGGTGCAGATTGGCCTTTTTGTTCTCGGGGCGTTCGTTTTGGTGCCGCGAGCAGACCCGGAAGCGCTCGCCATGATTCGGCTGGCAACGGTTGGCATCGGGCTCGCTGTAGTGTTCTGGCTATTGATGCGGAGTCTGACGAACCTTACCGTTCGTGACATTGCGCGGACGATCGCACGACCACTGCTCGCCGCGGCCGCCATGGCTGGGGTCCTGCATTATTTGGATCAAGCGCTTGCGATCGGGTTGTTGCCACTGCTGATCACAAAAGTCGTGCTGGGCGCTACCACTTATGCAGTGGTTATTTCTACGCTTTGGGCTGCACTCGGTCGGCCCGAGGGCGCCGAAACTTATGTAATCGGAAAGCTCAAGGCCTTGATAGCAGCCAAGCGAAAAGGCCAGGGCGAATAAGCCCGAAAAGACACCTTCAGCCGCGAGATCACAAGCCCGCGGTGAGGTTGCGTGCGAGCCTGAAGGCGAACCTGCTCCTCGACTGATCCCATGGCGTGAAACGCCTTAACTGAAACTCGTCTGCTGCGGTATTGCTAGCGCCCCAGTTCGTCGAAACCGCCGCATCAAAGCCGATCGAACGGACCATCTCGACATGCGCTGGCAGGTAATCCTGCCCCAGCTTTCCGTTCGGATAAGCAAAAAGCCCGCACCGTTCTCCCAGCAACTCCTCGAGCCGTTCGCGACTCTCGGCAATTTCGCGATGAGCCGACGCGGCGTCGATGCGTGCAAGAATGGGGTGGCTGACCGTGTGCGCCCCCACTCCCATGCCAGCCGCTCGAAGCGCACGCAACTGCTCTGTCGTGAGCATCAGGTCATCGGGCAAGACCGCCGCACAAGACTCAGCCATCCTTGCAACCGCTACGTCTCGCTCTACAGCAGGCATGTGCTTGATCGCGGGAATCAGCACATCAAGCGCGGTGCGCTTTGCTGCAATCGAGTCCAGCGCCAACGTTGGCTTTCCAAGCCACGACAGGTCGATCTGCGATGCACGGGTGTTGCGAACGGACTCGATCAGCGTGTCGTTCCACATGCGACCACCGTCTAGAAAGCCGGTAGCAATGAAAAAGGTGGCGTGCAGGCCATGCTTCTGCAAAATCGGCACCGCATTGAGCCAGTTGTCCGCATAGCCATCATCGAAGGTGATAGCCGCGGCACGCGCCGGCAGATCACCTTGCTTGAGGCGCTTGACGGCTTCGTCCAATGGCAAAACGTTGAACCAGCCGGCAACCCAACCCAATATCTCGTCGAATCGGCGGCGGTCAACCTCACCGGGAAACAGCGGGTCCGGTTCGTCGAGCACGCGATGAAATATCAGGATGGACAGGCGAGCTCTCGG
Source organism: Thauera sp. WH-2 (assembly GCF_048321015.1). Lineage (NCBI taxonomy): Bacteria > Pseudomonadati > Pseudomonadota > Betaproteobacteria > Rhodocyclales > Zoogloeaceae > Thauera > Thauera sp. WH-2. The sequence continues at coordinate 266,793 of NZ_JBLWFG010000002.1, forward strand.
CCCGGAAGGCGACAGAAGGGATAGTGCGGTGCGGATGAGCATGGATATTCACTGCGTCCCGTTGCGAACGGGATAAGCGCCGGGGTCACTCGTCGGCGATGCATTTTTCGGCGGTTTCCGAAGGCCGATGTACTCGAGCCAAGATACTTGGGGATCTCGCTCCCAGCCGCGCGTTCGGACCCAGACCTGCGCAGCCACAACGAGGATCATCATGTTGTAGGGCAGGTCAAAGTACGACAGGCTGAGAAACGCGCCGCCGACGGCGTAACCAACCAGACTCACCTGCACCATCGCTCCAAGGTCTGCGGCCCACTTGGTCTCATCCTGCTTGCGGCCGTTCTTGCCCAGCCAGCCTGCTGCACGATAGGTCGAAAACCAGATCCCCAGGAAGAGGAAGAGGCCAACGAACCCATGGTTTCCCAGAACCTGAAAATAGATGCTATGCGCGGCACGGGAGACAGTTTCATAAGTGCCGTATAAAAGGAAGAAGACCTGATGCTGGTAGCTCATACCACCGCCAAAGAAGTGGTGCTTAGCAACTTCAAAAGCGACACCCCACGCGTTGATCCGGCCCATTGCGGAGCCGTCCTCCTTGTATTCGGTGATGGTGTTCATCCGCTCCCACCACTCCTCGGGCATCATCGGCAGGGCCACCAGCACGGCAAAAAGCAGCAAGCCTCCGATTAGTCCCTTTCGTCTGCTGCGCCACCAGAACATCGCCGACATCGCGGCGATCGCAAGAAAGCCCCCGCGCGAATGGGTGCCAATCGCAGCAGCCGCGCAAAGCAGCATCGCTGCTGTAAGACCATGCTTCATCCATACAGACTTGACTTGCAACTGCAGGAAATGCAACAGCGGAATGGTGATGATCAGCGACAGGGCAAATTCGTTGTTGTCTTGGATGAATGAACCAGGTGGCCCCCAAACCCGATGGTTACCTCCGGTAAGAATGGTGAATAGGCCACCTTTCGCGCCAAGGATGGCCATCGACCCCGCCGCAACCCAGGCAAAGGCCATGATCTGCATCTTGTTGATGATGAGCATCCCAGCCACGAAGGTCATGAGATAGATTTTCATGACCTTGTTCCATTGCTCATAGTCGCCGGCCGGATCCATGCCGAACAGCCACGACAGGGTGATCCAGCAAGCAAACAGGAAGAACCACACAATCGGTGGTCCTTGAAAAGGTTGCTGCCGGTCTTTGGTCATCATCAGACCAAGGAGTGTCACGCCAGCAGCGATGGCTGCAAGAGGAGCCGAATAGGCCAACCCCCAGGCGTAGCGGTGGGGGTTCATCAGGCTGAGCCAAGTCCACAACATCACCCCAATCCACGGTCGCTTGAGCGCGAAGATGGCCGCAACCCCAACGATGGAAAGAATCAACAAGTCACGCATTGGCCCGCCCTGTTCACCGCACCGCCACGTGGCTTACCACGTAGCGGAACTTCCCCGACTTCTCGGCCGGGATGGATTCAACAAATTCCACCGACACCTCCACCCCCGCCCCCAGCCTGCGGCGGAAGCCTTCGATCACGGTCGCATCCAGCCCCTCGGTGTTCGCCCCCGCCTCGAGCACGATCAGCGCCCGGGTATGGCTGCGCGTCTCCTGCACGATCTTGAAGGCGCGCACCGCCGGGATGTCGCGCAGGATGTAGATGAGCGACAGCCCATGCAGCACGGTGCCATCTTCCGCCACCACAAAGTCGGTGCTGCGTCCCTGGATGTCCTTGAGAATCGGCAGCCCGCGCCCGCAGGGGCAGGCGTCATCGCCCAGCGTGGCGATGTCCCCGGTGCGGTAGCGGATGAAAGGGTAGTCGCGCGTGGCGAGGTGGGTGACGACGATCTCGCCCGACTGGCCCGGCGGCAGCACCCTGCCCGCCTCGTCGATGATCTCGACGACGATGTCCTCGGCGGTGATGTGCATGTTGCCGCTGGGGCATTCGTGGGCGATGAAGCCGGCGTCGCGCCCGCCGTAGCCGTTGGCCACCGGGCAGGCGAAGAGCCGGCTGATGGTCTCGCGCTGGTGGTCGTAGAGCCGCTCGGAGGTGCAGAAGACCACCTTGATGCCCAGGTCGTCGAGCCGCACGCCGCGCTGTTCGGCGCGCAGGGCGATGTGGCTGATGGCCGAGGGGTAGCCGAAGAGCATCTTCGGCCGGCGCTCGCGAATGCGGGCGATGAAGCCGTCGACCTTGTCGTCGGACATTTCGAAGGCGGGCAGCAGCTCGGTACGCATCAGCGCGTCGCGCACCAGGCGCACGCGGTCCTGGGTGCCGAGCTCGATCGGCGAGCCCCAGACCACGATCTCGCGGTCGCCGATGTCCACGTCCCACCAGCGCGTCGCGCGCCACTTGGCGGCGACGTCGTGGGTGACGCGCTCGGTGCCGATGAAGAAGATCAGCGGCTCGCCGCTGCTGCCGCCGGTGTTGAAGCGGGCCAGGCCTGCGGCGTTGTCGGCGCGCAGGGCGTCGGCGTGGGCGCGAATCTCGGCCTTGGTGAGGAAGGGCAGCGCCTGCAGGTCGGCCACGCTGCGCACGGCGGCGGGGTCGAAGCCGCTGCGGGCGAAGAGCTCACGGTAGTACGGCACGTGCGCGGCCACGTCCTGTAGCAGCGCCTGCAGGCGCTTGAGCTGCAGGTCGAGGATGCGCTGGCGCGGCCACCACTGCGAGGCTTCCATGTCGCGGTGAACGCGCACGGTGTCGTGCTTCTTCAGCTTTTCCTGCAGTGGGAAGAGCGCGCCGGAGACGAAGCGGGTATAGAGGTCGCTCATGATCTTTCTCTCAGGCCACCGGCCGCATGGATTCGGCGGGGGCGTGCAGGGCGTCGCGGTAGGCGGCGAGCAGGGTGTCGCGCACGGCCTCCCAGCGGTAGTGCTGCACGGCCTGCAGGCCGGCGGTACGCAGCATGGTTGCGCAAGCCGAGTCGGTCAGGATCTGCAGGGCAGCGGCGCCCATGGCTTGGGCATCGTTGGCTGGCACCAACAGCGCGGTACGGCCGTGGTCGACGATGAAGGGCACGCCGCCGACATCGGTGCTGACCACCGGCACGCCACTGGCGAGCGATTCGAGCACCGAGTTGGGCATGTTGTCCACATGGCTGGGGTTGAGGCTGAGGTCCGCCTCGCGGTACAGCGCGGCCATCTGGTCGCGGTCGAGCCGGCCGGTAAAGCGGACTCGGTCTGCCACGCCGAGCGTGGCGGCGAGTCGTTCGAACTCTTCGCGCAGCGGCCCGCTGCCCGCAACCGACAGGCGCGCCGCCGGCAGCGTTGCGGCTACGACGGCAAAGGCACGCAGCGCAACGTCGATGCCGTAGATGGGCTCCAGGTTGCGCGCCACCATGATGTGCGGTGCCTGCGGGTTGGGCGGGTATTGCTCCGCTGGATGGAAGCGGACCAGGTCGATGATGTTCGGCACCACCCTGCCCTGCATGCCGTGGCGCGCAAACACTTCGAGCAAAAATCCCGAGGGCAGCAGCAGCCCGGCGCTGTGGCGCAGCGTGGCGCGCACGGATGCTGCAGCCTTGTCCAGAAAAGGCCCCGCCTCGCCGCCGCGGTAGTTGACCACGACCGGCGTGCCGCGCAGTGCCGCGATACGGATAGCCGGCATGGCGAAGAGGTGCCAAGACCAGCCGGAGTTGGCCATCACGTGCACGATGTCCGCCCGGCCGCAGGCTTGCCACAGGTGCGCCAGATAAGGCAACAGACGGAACACCGCGCGCACACCCTTGATTCGGCCCGCCCAGGCGGGTTTGTAGGGCGCATTCACCTGCACCAGCTCGACGCTCGCGCCTTCGCCGCGCAGCAGCTCGGCGAGCTGGCGCGTCTGGTTGGCCATGCCGCCGGCGGGCGGGGGCAAGGGGCCGATGAGGGCGATGCGCAACTGCGAGTAATTCAAGACGCCAATCCTTTTGCCAAGTTGCCGGACGGTCAAACGCCAATCAGGTTTCGGCTATATCGACCAAGCAATCTGCGCGCGCCCTGAACCGCGGCGATGCTGAGGAAGACCGCAACGACAACGCTTGCCAAATAGAGCAGCAGATTGCCCGCCGGCTGGGCACCCACGAAACGCTCTACGACAAGCTTCCCGGCCGAGATTACGTAGGAGTGCACGAAGAACAAACCAAAACTCAGCGTGCCTGCAAGCGCAAACCATCTTGCACTGCCATCACCCCAACGCCGGAAAGCCTCGAACAGGAACAGGGTCAGGATGATCTTGCCAATACTGCTATACCAGCTATGCGTGCCGACGGAATAAACAAACTCGAGCGCAAAGAAGAAAATGAAGGCCACCAGCAACCACCAGAACCCCACGCTCAGCCAACGCGTTGCCGTTTCGCGATGGCGGCTACACGCCATGCCGAGCATCCAGACCGGAAGAAAATGAACGAACGATTTTGCTGGGTTGTAGCTCCCTCTGGAGACAAACACAGGGATGAACCAGAATGGCGCTAGGTGACTACCGGTAAGCAAGAAACTTGTGACCTGCCTCCACGTCGGCAGATCGTAGAAACCCGGCGGGACTTCGGTGCGCTGCATCACCACCGTAAAGAGAAGCAACGCAGGGACTGATACGAAAAGGTAAGGCAAAACGACAAACCGCGTCTTCTTCCACAGGTAGTCGCGCACCTCGTATTTGTCCGAAAGGTGCTGGAACAGAAATCCGGCAATGAAGAGGAACAAGATCGTGCCGTTCGCGACAAGACGCTTGAGCAGCAATTCGAGCGTAGGTGTCGAGGACCAGTCAAAAATGCTCAGGCAATGCGTAGCGATGATCAGCGTGATCGCAAACCCGCGAAAGTTGTGAACGTGCGGGAGGTAAGTGCGCGAAGTGCTCATGAGAGCGACTCCGGATGAGTGCAGCCGGAGCATCGTGAAAGCAGCACCAGCCCCCGCATGGTCCGCTGCTTCATGCGGCCTTCCTCTGCGTGAGCCGGCCGTACACCGGAATGTAATTCGCCACGCTGTTCTTCCAGTTGCGAACGTCTTCAACAAAATGCCGCCCCGCCTCGCGCATCGCCGGCCAGCGCTCGCGATGATCGAGCATGTCGTCGATGGCGGCGGCGAGCGCCTCGGGGCTGCCGGCCTTGAACAACTTGCCGGTCTCGCCGTCGCGGATCAGTTCCTTGTGGCCACCGACATCGGACGCGACGAACAGCCGCCCCTGCGCCATGGCCTCGAGCGGCTTGAGCGGGGTGACGAGTTCGGTGAGGCGCATGGAGTGGCGCGGGTAAGCGAGCAGGTCGATCTGGTCGTAGTAGCGGCTGACCTCGCTGTGCGGCACGCGGCCGGTAAAGACCACCTTGTCGGCCACCCCCAGGCGCTGGGCCTGGGCCTTGAGGTTGGCGTCCTGCGGGCCACCGCCCACCAGCAGCAGGCGCAGGTCGGGGCGGTTTTGCAGCAGCGCGGGGAAGGCGTCGAGCAGCAGGTCGAGACCTTCGTAGGCGTAGAACGAGCCGACGAAGCCGACGGTAGTGCAGTCTGCCAGGCCAAGCTGGCGGCGCAGTTCGGGGTCCGGATCGCCGGAGAGCTGGAAGCCTTCGATATCCACCGCATTGGGGATGACAGTGACCTTGGCCGCGGGGATGCCGCGCGCCACGATGTCGGCGCGTAGCCCCTCGCAGATGGTGAAGGCGTGATCGACGCGCTTGAGCGCCCAGGTTTCCATGGCGCGCGTGGCGCGGTAGCGGATGCTGCCTTCGGCGGTGGTGCCGTGGTCGACGGCGGCGTCTTCCCAGAAGGCGCGGATCTCATAGACGACAGGAATGCCCAGGCGCTTGCCGACGCGGATGGCGGGGATGGCGTTGAGCACCGGCGAGTGGGCGTGCAGCACATCGGGCTTTAGTTCGCGGGCAAGCTGTTCCAGGCGGGCTTCGGTGGCGCGCATCAGGCGCAGCTCGTTGATCCCGGCCGGGCCGGCCTCGGGCACCGGGCAGCGGTAGAAGCGCAGGCCGTCGACGTCTTCGACTTCGGCCGCGGTGTTGCCCTGCTTGGGCGAGGTCAGGTGAAACGTCTCCCAGCCGAGCGCCCGCTGCTCGCGCAGGATGGCCGCGGTGCGGAAGGTGTAGCCGCTGTGCAGCGGGATGGAGTGGTCGAGGATGTGGAGGATGCGCATGGTTAGCGGAGGATCGTCATAACGGCACCGCCTCGGAGAGTACGCGCCGATCAATCGAGTCTGACCCCATTGATCCGTTGTTGCGGACGAAGGCCTCGAACATCAGCAGGGTCCACAGCGGCGCGCTGTAGTCGCGCGCACCCGACTGATGGGCGTCGACCAGGTGCTGCAGGTAGTCCGGGTTGAAGATACCGGTGGCGGCGAGCGTCTCGCCCAGCACTGCATCACGCACGCGCTGTTTGAGCGGGCCGCGGAACCAGCGCGCCAGCGGGACGGCGAAGCCCATCTTCGGGCGGTAGAGCACCTCGTTGGGCAGGAAGGGTTCCATGGCCTTCTTGAACAGGTACTTGCCTTCGTTGCCCTGGATCTTGAGGCCGGAGGGCAGCGTGGCGAGCCATTCGACCAGCTTGTGGTCCATCAGCGGTTCGCGCACTTCCAGCGAGTGGGCCATGCTGGCGCGGTCGACCTTGGTGTTGATGTCGCCGACCAGGTAGGTCTTGAGGTCGAGGTACTGGATGAGCGCCAACCCATCGTCCGTGTTGGCCTGGGCAGCATGGCGGCGGAAGACGTCGAGCGCGTCGTAGCCGCCGAGCTTTTTGCGGAAGTCGGCGCTGAACAGCTTTTCGCGCATGTCGCCGCGCAGGATGGACACGCTGTGGAAGTAGGCCTCGGTGGCGTCGCGCGCCATGGCCTGGAAGGTGGTCTTGGCGCGGAACATACGCGGCGCCCAGTCGGCCTTGGGGTAGAAGCGGCCGAGCAGGCCGAAGACGGACCGGCGCACGCCCATGGGCAGCGCCGCGCGCATCTTCTCTTCCATCAGGTGCATGCGGTAGCGGCGGTAGCCGCCGAAGCTCTCGTCGCCGCCGTCGCCCGACAAGGCCACGGTGACGTGCTTGCGCGCGAGCTGGCACACGCGGTAGGTGGGGATGGCGGAGCTGTCGGCGTAGGGCTCGTCGTAGAGGGCGGCCAGGGTGTCGATGAGGTCGAAGTCGTCGGACTTGACCGTTTCGACGAAGTGGCGGGTTTTGTAGCGGTCGGCGACCTTCTGCGCGAATTCGGATTCGTTGAACTTGGGGTCGTCGAAGGCGATGGAGCAGGTGTTGACCGGCTCCGCGCTGATGCCGGCCATGGTGGCGACGACGGCGCTGGAGTCGACTCCACCGGACAGGAAGGCGCCCAGCGGCACCTCGGCGATCATGCGCAGGCGCACGGATTCGCGCAGGCGCTCGGTGAGTTCGGCGGTGGCTTCTTCGAGGCTGATGTCGTTGTCGAGGGTGAAGCGTACGTCCCAGTACTGCTTGGGCCCGGGGATGGGCTGGCCGCGGCGGATGCAGAGTGATTCGCCCGGGCCGAGCTTTTTGGCGCCGAGGAAGATGGTGCGCGGCTCGGCGACGTAGCCGAGCGCGAAGTACTCCTCCACGGCTAGCGGGTCGATGCGGCGGTCGAGCGCCGGGTGCTGCATCAACACCTTGAGTTCGGAACCGAACGCGAGCGTGCCATCGGGCAGCAGCGCGTAGAACATCGGCTTGACCGCCAGGCGGTCGCGCGCCATGAAGAAGGTGTCGCGGTTACGGTCGTGCAGCGCAAAGGCGAACATGCCACGGAAGCGCTGCACGCAGTCCTCGCCCCAGGCCTCCCAGGCGTGCACGATGACCTCGGTGTCGCTGCGGGTATGGAAGACGTGGCCCAGCGCCTCGAGCTCGGGCACCAGCTCCTGGAAGTTGTAGATCTCGCCGTTGAACACCACCGCCACCGAGCCGTCCTCGTTGAACAGCGGCTGCTGGCCGGTGGCGAGGTCGATGATGGACAGCCGGCGGTGCGCGAGCGCGACGCCGGGCTCGAAGTGGTAGCCCCCTTCGTCCGGGCCGCGATGGTGCTGCACGTCGTTCATGCGCTGCATGAGGGCACGATCGAAATCGCGCTTGCCGCGGGTGTCGAAGAGGCCGGCGATGCCGCACATGATCGGGAGTCCTCTTTATCGGGCGCCGTTTGGGCGCAGCAGCTGTTCGTAGAGACGGGTGTAACGCGCCACCATGTTGTCGATGCTGAAGTTGCGCTCAACCCGCCGGCGGCCGGCGGCGCCATGACTTTGCCGCAACGCAGCATCTGCAGTGTAGCGCAGGAATGCCTGCGCCATGGCGTGCGGATCCTGGGCGGGAACGAGCGCGCCGGTCTCGCCCGCAGCGACCAGCTCGGCGTTGCCGCCGACGTCGGTGGCGACCACCGGCAGGCCGCTGGCCATGGCCTCGAGGATGGTGTTGGAGATGCCTTCGGCCTGCGAAGGCAGCGCAAAGAGGTCGAGCGCGCGCATGACTTCGGGTACGTCGCTGCGCGCGCCCGCGAGCCAGGTGATGTCGCCGATGCCGGTGGCGGCGATCTCGGCCTCGATCTCGGCGCGCTGCGGCCCGTCGCCGGCGATGACGAGGCGCAGCCGGGCGCCTGCCTCGCCCTGCGCGCGCGCGATGGCCATGGCGCGTACCAGGTTGAGCTGATCCTTGACCGTCTGCAGCCGGCCGACGGTGCCGACGATGACCGCGTCCGGGTCGTCGAAGGGGCTGCCCGCCACCGCCTGCCGCGCCGACGCGGGCCGGAATCGCAAGGTGTCCACGCCGTTGCAGATGCGTTCGATCCGACTCGCGGCGATGCCGACGCGCTCGGTGAGATAGGACTCGATCTGCCCCGACAGCGCCACGTAGCGATGGACGAAGGGACTGTAGCCGCGGCGCAGCAGCTGGTATTTGCGCTGCGTGCCGCCGGGGTCGGAGCTGTCCCAGCCGTGCTCGCCATGCACGCGCGCCGGCACACCGGCCAGCGCGGCCGGCACGGCGAACTCCAGCGCGGCCAGGTTGCGCGTGTGTACGATGGCCGGGCGCAACTGGCGGCACAGGCGGTAAAAGCGCGGATAGAGCCTGATGCCGTGGCCGGGCGGCTTGTGCAGCGAGATGAATTCCACGTCGCTGCGCTGCACGCGCTGGCAGAAGTCCGGCGCGCACTGGGCCAGGGCCACGACGACGTGGCGGAAGCGCTCGGGCGGCATGTGGTTGATGAGATTGACCACGCCGTTCTCCAGCCCGCCGACGTCGAAGCTGTAGAGCACGTGCATGACCAGCGGGCGCGGCGCTGCAGCGTGCGCAGGCACGGCAAGCGTCATTCCGGGATGCTCCGCACCGGCGCATCGACCGCCGCTTCGATGGCGGCCCGATGGCTGAGCAGATAGTTCCGCAGGCGCGCGCGCGCGGCCTCCTCGTCTTCGAGGCCCTCGGGGGTCATCAGCACAACGACCGCCGACTCGTCGTACATACCTTGCAGGCGATCCATCGCCAGACGCAGCTTCACCTCGGCATCGCGCGTGAGGTTGCGGCCGTTAACGCGGTACCAGTGCCAGAGCAGCATTCGGCCTCGCGGCGTGGAGATGAGGTTTTCGCGAACGCTTAGCCCATCCACCTCGAGGGTCTGCGCACTACGCACGACACTGATCTCACCCTGTCGCGGCGAAGTTGCGCCGTTTTCCCAAGCGATCATCTCGCTGCCTTCGCGCTGACCGACATACCACGCCGCAAAAAGACCGACCGGCAGCCGGTCTCCATCGGCCGCATAGGCCTGGAAGACCTCGGCGCGCGCGCCGAGGTAGGTCGGGCGGTAGTCGATACCGGGTACAGCAGGCGCAACCCAACCCGCAGCAGGCCCCGGAGCAGCGAGCTGGACCGGAAAATCCGGTACCGGGGCGTCGAGTTGCTTGAGCACGGGCGGAAAAGCGGCTATCGCAATCGCCAGCGGAACCATGCCGAGCCACGAAGTACGTTGCTGTGCACCCGCCGCAGACGGGTCGACCTGTACCGTGGGTGTGCGAGGCTCGTGCCAGCGTGCTCCAAGCCAGAACATCAACAGGATGACGAGGCCGAAGAGGATCCAGCCATAAAACACATGATCGTCACCAGTACCGATACGATTGTCGGAGAGGTAACCCATCATCACGATCATGTAGGCACGCAGCCAGTTGGCCAGGATGGGCGCCACCAGCGCGACCAGCATGAACATCAGGCGACGCTTTCGGCTGGTGTAGTTGAGGTAGGCGTAGAGCGCACCCACCATTAGCGACGCTGTCAGGTATCGGATGCCGCTGCAAGCTTCAACCACAGACCAACGGCCGTTGGGCACAACGAAGTGCAGCCCGTCCTGATACACCGGCACGCCCGACAGGCGCAGCGCCCAGACGGTGACCTCGGCCGTGTAGTGCATCAAGGTCGGCACCATGAACTCGCCGATCGGAAGACCGAAGAACAGGAACAAGAGCGGAAACAGCAGCACCCGGCTCAGTTGCCAGCCCAACACACCAACAAGGCCCGACACGGCCATGACGAACAACGCAAGGTGCTGGGCTGCGGCCACGCCGACCATGCCTCCGAGCAGCCAGAGCAGTCCGGCGGAAAGGATCGGCAGCGCAAGCCAGCCGACGGGCTGGGGTTGCAGCGCGCCCACCCGGTCACGCGCATCCCAAACGAGCCAGGCAAAAGCGGGGAGCACGATGATCCCGTGGGCGAAGGTATCGGACCGCAACCAGATGTCGGCGACCTCCTGCGCGGTGCCCCAGTACCACCCCACCACCCACAGCAGGGTGAGCACAAGCGCGAGGGCGACGGCGGAAAAGGCGCGGGGGTTATGGCTCATGGCGGCTCATGGGATTGGTGGAGGCGGACGCAACAGTGCGTCCAGTTGGGCGAGATGCGCCTGCCAGCTGTAGTGATCCACCACGCAGGTGCGCGCGGCAGCCCCCATCGTGCTGCCGCGGGCGGGATCGGCGAGCAGCGCGAGGACGTGGCGGACGGTGTCGTCGCCGTCGCGGGCAATCTCGAAATCGTGCCCGGGGCGGGCGGCGAGACCCGTGGCAGAGTCGGCGGACACGACCACCGGGCGCGCCATGGCCATGGCCTCGAGCACCTTGTTCTGGATGCCGCGCGCGATGCGCAGGGGGGCGACGACCACATCCGCATGGGCGATGTAGGGGCGCACGTCGGGCACGGTGCCGGTGACGGCGACCCCCTCGCCCGCAAGCGCCTGCACCGCCGGTGCCGGGTTCATGCCGACGATCCAGAAGCGGGCGTCGGGCACGGTCTGGCGGATGCGCGGCAGCAACTCGGTGGCAAACCAGGTGACGGCATCCACATTGGGCCAGTAATCCATGGCGCCGCTGAACACGATGACCGGGCCACCGGGCGGATACGGCGACTTTCCGGCGTTGGCGGGAGAGAAGAAGTCCGCATCGACACCGTTCTGCATCACCCCCACACAGCTCGCGGCCTCGGGCGCGGCGTGGCGGAAGAGCTCGGCTTCGGCCTCGGTGACGAAGAGGCTGGCGTCGACCTGCGCGGCGGCCTGGCGCTCGAACGCGAGCAGGCGCTCGCCCTCACGACGGTACAGCCAGGACATGGGCCAGCGGTGCTCGGGGGCGTACTGCGTCCACTTTGCGGAGTCGACGTCGCAGAAGTCGATGACGCGACGCTGGAGCCCCGGCATGTCGAGGTACTGCGCCATGGGCCCCGAAAACGCAACCGCCGCACGGATGTCGTGTTCACCGATGGTGCGCGCCACCCACTCGGCCAGACGCGGGCTGCTGTAGTACGGCAGGCTCAGCGCCTCGCCCCGCAGCAGGCCGCGCAGGCTGGCGATGCGGCGGATGCGCGGCTCGATGGGGATGGCGCAGACCTGCTCGCACCACTGCTTGAGCGTGGCCACATGCTGCAGGTCGTCGCGGTGGTCGACGAAAGTGCCGAGCCAGACGCGGTGCGTGCGCGAGAGCTGGCGCAGGATGTTGAAGGAACGCACCTTGTCGCCCTTGTTGGGCGGATAGGGGATGCGGTGCGTGAGGTAGAGCAGCGGCGGGCGGCCCGGCTGGTCGTGCTGGGAGTCCTGCGTCACCGCACTACCCCAGGTTGCGCACGATATGCGGCCCCAGGCGATTGGCCACGCCGATGGGCAGGCGCTTCCAGAGCGCGATGAAGGCGCGGTACTTGGGGTTCATGGGGTTGTTCTGCGGCACGCTGTCGCGCTTGTACAGGCGGTATTCGTAGGACAGGGCTTGCGGTTCGAAGCCCCAGTTCTTCTTGAAGCTGTAAGGCCCGGTGCCGACCTTGCTGCGGCCGTAGTCGAACACCTTGCAGCCGCGCTCGCAGGCGCGGCGCATGAGCTCCCAGTACTTGAAGTCGTTGGCGGCGAGGTCGCGCGCCGCCAGGTCATCGCCGGCGTAATACGGCAGCACCTCGTCGCGGAAGTAGAAGCTGAACACGCTGGAGAGCGGCTTGCCTTCGGGGCTGACCACGGTGAGCACCTCGCAGGCCTCGCCGAAGACGTCCCTGAGGCGCTGGAAGAACGCCCTGGGCAGCGCAGGGGTGCCGTGGCGCAGCACGTTGTCGGCGTAGAGCGCGAAGAAGCGCTCGACCCCCGCGTCGATCTCGCTCACCAGGCCGTTCTTGATGCCCTTGCGCACCATGGCGCGCTGCTTGCGCGGGATGGCGAGCAGGTTGGCTTCGACCTCGGGGAGGATCTCCTTGCGGAAGGTGACGTAGAGGTCCTGCCGCGGCCAGTCCGCGTGGCGGGCCTTGAGGTTGCGGTATTCGAGGTGCTGCACACCCAGCGCGCGCGCGAGCGTCTCTGCTTTGGACTCGAGCTCGAACAGCACTTCGGGGCCGGCATCCGGGGCAAGCGCCGCGCCGCCATAGACGCAGAACGGCAGGGAGACGAGCGCATGTCCGAACAGCCGGCTGCGCACCTCGGCGAGCGGCAGCACACCGACGATCTCGCCGGCACGCTCGGCATACAGGTAAAAGCTGCGGTGCCGCAGCACCTCATCGAGGATCTCGCGCCAGCCGGACAGATGGAAGAAGGTGCCCTGCGGGCAGGCGCGCACGAAGGCGTCCCACGCGGGGACTTTCTCATCGGTGAGCAGGCTGACGACAACGGGCAGTCGGTCCATCTTTTCCCTTCGGTTCCAGGCAGGTCAGGCGGCGTTGCAGAACACCTCGTCCGCACGCCCCCAGGCAAAATCCGACAGCAGACGGTCGAGCCGTGCTTCGGTATGTCTGAGGTTAATGTAATGCCTGAAGCGGGTCTTGACCGTGGCATCGGTCACGCGGGGTTGCTCGGGGTCGATTTCCCACGGGTGGAAGTAGAAGATCGCAGGGCGTTGGTCGCCTGCGTTGACGCGCGCGATCTGCCAGCGCGAAATGGGGTACGGCAGCAGCCGGAAGAAACCGCCGCCGCCCGCTGGCCAGTTGCGCCCGAGCAGGTTCAGTGTGGTGACCGGCACCTCGAGCAGACCGTTGTCGAGCCGCCAGGGAAAGCGCGGTGCATCGGGGATGCCGTAGTGGTCGTGCTTGACCGGGTACACGCTGGAGCTGTAGCGATAGCCGGCTTCGGCGATGCAGTCGTGCGCCCAGAGATTGGATTCGCCGATGGAGAAGCTGGGGGCGCGGTAGCCGGTGACTTCCCTTCCGGTGATGTCCTCGAGGATGGCTTTCGCGAGACGGATGTCGGCGCCGAACTCGTGCGGGCTCAGGTCGCTGGCGCGCTGGTGGGCGTAGCCATGGCTCGCGACCTCGTGCCCGGCATCGGAGATGCGCCGCACCATGGCCGGATAGCGCTCCGCAAGCCAGCCCAGGGTGAAGAAGGTGCCGCGCGCGCCGTGGCCATCCAGCAGCTCCAGGATGCGGTCGACGTTGCGCTCCACCCTGCAGGGCACGCTGTCCCAACCACTGCGCGGAAAGTGCGGAGCGAGCGCGGAGACCTGGAAGTAGTCCTCGACGTCGCAAGTGAAGGCGTTGGTGATGCGTGCGTCCATGTCACACCTGTACGGCAGGCGGGCCGGCCGCCTCATGCGCGGCGAGCCAGTCGTGAAGATGGGCGGCGATGCGCTCTGCACAGCGACCATCCCAGTATTCGGGCGTGCGTCCAGCCTTGCCGCCGTTGACGAGGATCTCGTCGGCGGCGGCGATGATGGCTTCGCCGCGCACCCCCACCAGGGTGTTGGTGCCCTGCTCCACGGTGATCGGGCGCTCGGTGTTCTCGCGGATCGTGATGCAGGGTACGCCGAGCGCGGTGGTTTCCTCCTGGATGCCGCCCGAGTCGGTGAGCACCATGCGCGCGCCCGACATGAGGCCGAGCATTTCCAGATAACCCTGTGGCGGCAGCACGAGGAAGCCCGGTGCGGCGAGCCGGTCGAGCATGCCGAAGCGTTCCAGGTTGTTGCGCGTGCGCGGATGCAGTGCGAACACCAGCGGCAGGCGCTGGCTGACGTGGTGCAGCGCGTCGATGACCGGGCCGAGGGTCTCGGCGGCGTCGACGTTGGACGGTCGATGCAGCGTGACCACGCCATAGCCGCCCGCGATGCGCTGCGGGTCGAGCCCGGACTGGGCGAGCAGCACATCGGCAGGCACGGCCTTGGGCAGGCTGGCGCGCAGACTGTCGATCATGACGTTGCCGACGAAGACCGCGCGCTCTGCGGGGATGCCTTCGCGCGCAAGGTTGTCGTGGGCGGAGCGCTCGGTGGTGTAGAGCACATCGGAAATCTGGTCGGTGAGGATGCGGTTGATCTCTTCGGGCATGCGGCGGTCGTTGCTGCGCAGGCCGGACTCCACGTGTACCACCGGAATGTGACGCTTGCAGGCGACCAGCGCGCAGGCGAGCGTGGAGTTTACGTCCCCCACCACCAGCACCGCACGCGCGCCGTGCGCATCGAGGACGGGCTCGAAGCGCTTCATGACCTCGGCGGTCTGCACCGCGTGCGAGCCCGAGCCCACGGCGAGGTTGACATCGGGTTCGGGCAATTCGAGATCGGCGAACAGCCGGTCCTTCATCGCCGGATCGTAGTGCTGGCCGGTGTGTACCAGCAGCGTGCGGATCGGCGGGTTGTGGGCGGCGAAGGCGCGGATGATGGGCGCGACCTTCATGTAGTTGGGGCGCGCGCCGACGACGCAGATGACCGGCGCCTGCATGGTGACGGTGGAGCTCATCGCGATTCTTCCTGGCCGGGGTCGTCGCGGCGCACGGCCTGGACGAGTTGATTGAGCAGCATCACCGCTGCAGACACCGACTGCTCCAGGCTCGCCAGGCGCGCCTCGATGCGCTGCAGGTCGTAGCTGCCAGCGAGCGCTGCGGTCTGCTCGGCCAGCTCGGGCGAGGCATGCAGCCGGTCCAGCGCGAGGTTGCCCAGCGTTTCCGGCATCGCCACGCGCTCGGTCGCGCTGGCGCGCGGCTGGGCGCGCATGGCTGCGCTGTGCACCGGGCGCGCCCGCGCCGACGCGAACTCCTCCTTGAGCTCGTCGATCACCTCGCGCACGTGCGCTTCGGTGATGGCATGGCTTTCGCCCAGATACGCGGAAAGCAGCAGCCGGTCGCACAGGGTGTTGATGTTGCGCGGGATGCCGCCGGTGTAGCCGTAGATGGCGGTGAAGGCGCCGGGTTCGAAGCGGGGATCGTCGGCCCAGCCGACATGCTTGAGGCGGTGCTCGATGTAGCCGCGGGTTTCCTGCGCGTCGAGCGGGCCGAGGTGGTAGGAGGCGATCACGCGCTGGCGCAGTTGCTGCATCTCGACGCGCTGCATCATGTCGCGGAACTCCGGCTGTCCGACCAGGAAGCTTTGCAGCAGGGCATGGTCTTCGAGTTGGAAGTTGGACAGCATGCGCAGTTCCTCCACCGCCGCCGCGGAGAGATTCTGCGCCTCGTCCACGATCAGCAGCGCGCGCTTGCCCGCGGCCGTGACCGACACGAGGTAGGTTTCGATGGCGAGCAGCAGCCCGGCCTTGTCCAGGTTGCGGCTGGGCACGCCGAAGGCCGCAGCCACCATGCGCAGCACGTCGGCGGCGTCGATCTGGGTACTGACGATGTTGGCCGCGACCACCCGCTCGGGGTCGAGGTGCTCGAGCAGGCTGCGCACGATCGTGGTCTTGCCCGCACCGATCTCGCCGGTGATGACGATGAAGCCCTCGCTCTGGTGCAGGCCGTATTCGAGATAGGCCATGGCCCGCCGGTGCCCGCGACTGCCATAGAAAAAGGCCGGATCGGGGTTGAGCTGGAAGGGTTTGCCGCGGAGCTTGAAGAAGGATTCGTACATCGATGCGTGACTCAGAACCGCATGCCGAAGGTGGCGGTGACTGCGTTCTCGGTGTAGGCGTCGCGCCCCTCGGACTTGATGTGCGAGTAGGTGACGCCGCCATTGGCCTGGGCGCCAAGGCGCCGGGTGAGGCCCAGGGTGTAGGACGAGCGCGTGGTGGTGTCGTCAGTCACGCCTTCGCCTTCCGAGCGCGAACGCAGGTAGCCCGCTGAGAGCGTCGCCAGCCCGGACAACTGGTGGTTGAAGGACAGGGACGCCGAGCGCGTGCGGATCTTGTCGTAGTCGGCCAGATCATCGTTGAGGACGAAGCCGGACAGCGTGCTCAGGCGCTGGCGCTCGCTTTGCTGAAGCGAGATCGAGACGGTGTTGCGCACACCGCTGATCGAATACCCCGCCCCGAACGCCCGCTCCAGGAAGTAGGCATTGGAGCGGATGCCCTGCCCGCCGCGCGCGCGGTACTCGTCCAGCGCGATACGCTCGCGCTCGAGGTCGCTGAGCGTGGGGTCGATGGCGCCGAGGATCTGGTAGATGGCCTGGAACAGGGGGTCGATGGCGTAGCCGCCGGCAAGATCCTGCAGCGAGGAGGAGATGTCGCGCCGCGCGGTGAGCGTGAGCGCCGAGCGTGCCATGCGATGTTGCAGGCTGACGTCGTACCCCGTGCCGAAGATACGGTCCTCGCCGGTAACGGAGATCGCCGTGCGCTCGTTGGGGTACCAGTCGAAGCCGCCCCCCCAGATGGCGCCGCGCTCGCCACTGACCGTGGCGTAGTCGTTGGACTCGTACCCGCCGATGGCGCGCACGCGGAACTGCGGGTCGATGTTCACGAACAGGGTGGCCCGACCGACCTCCTGCTCGACGTCACGGTTGGAGCCTTCATCGTAGCGGGTGTCGGTCCGCACGTACTCCAGCCCCCAACCGAAGAGCCGAAGCGCGACCGGATCGGTGACGCTCGCTTGCCAGGCGCCGCTGCGCTGATCGCCCAGGGTACTGTCACCGCCCGTGAGCCAGCGCTGCTGATAGCCGATCCGGCCCTCCCCGCTGCCGCCGAAGCGGAAGGCGAAGCGCGGCGCGATCGAAAACAGGCGGGTCTCGTTGTTCTCGTCGGTGTCGAGCGTGTCGCCACCGAAACGGCCGCTGAAGGCGGAACGGTTATCGCGGCTGATGGAGGCAGCAACGTCGACGAAAAAGGCGTCCTCGATGGCTTCGAGCGTGCCGCGCCCCTGCAGCGCGAGGTAGGTGGTGTTGTCCTCCGTGCGTTCCGCATGCGCGAGGTTGCGCAGACGCATGTCGAGACCACCACTGAAGCGGCCGGATTCGCGACTGATGGACAGACCGGGTGAGATCTCGGCGATCCAGTCCTTCTGTTTGTTGGTCGCGCTCGTATCGACGTTGTCGGTCCAGGTCAGCCGGTTGTCGAGCGAGGGCTGGATCCGCACCGTCTGCGCCTGCGCGTGCCCCGCCATGCCAAGCGCCAGCAGGGCGGCGCCGAGCAGGGAAAGGCACAGCGTACGAGGTTCAGGCTGCGTTTTCACGGGCCGTTTCGCCATAGCCATATCCGTATCCATATCCGTAGTACGAGCCGTGGCTCTGCCTGCGTGCCTTGTTGAGCATCATGAGCTTGATCGGGCAGCTCTCGATGGTCGCCAGGGCCTGCTTGATGGACGCGTGCGTGGTGCGCTCGGCTTCGACGACGACGACCACCTGCCCCATGTGGGTGGCGAGCACGCGCGACTCGGTCGTGACCAGAAGCGGGGGCGAGTCGAAAATGATGATGCGGTCGGAGTAGCGGGTCGCCATCTGCTTGAGCAGGCGGTTCATGTTCTCGGAAGCGAGCAGTTCGGTCGCGCGCGCATGCGGCATGCCCGCCGGCAGGATGGAGAGCTTCTCGATGTTCGTGCGCAACAGCACATCGCCGAGATCGGTGGCGTCACCCGCGAGCACGTCCATCAGGCCGCGCTCCGGCGGCAGGCCAAGCTGGCGGAACACCGAGGGCCGCGAAACATCGGCATCGACCAGCAGCACGGTGTAGTCGAGCTCCATGGCCATGCTGACCGCCAGGTTGATCGCGCTGAAGGTCTTGCCCTCACCCGGCATGGCGCTGGTGATCATGATCAGGTTGGCGTTCTCGATGCGCGCTTCGCTGGTGTCGGTGGCGTTGCGCAGCAGCGGCCGCTTGATGACGCGGTACTCCTCGGCAATGGCCGAGCGTGGGCGGTCGGGCGTGACCATGCCCTTGGCTTCGAGCATCGCGAGATCGATGTACACGCCGCGCGAGGCATGCGCAGGCTGGGCAGCCGCCGCAGCTTGCGACGGAGCCTCCGACACGGGCGCGGGCTCCGGCACGGGAGCGGCCTTTGCCGCCGCCGGCTCTGCGGCCCGGGCGACCGCCTGCTGCAGCGCTTCGTCGGAGGGCTCGGCAGAGGCCTGCTTGAGTTGGTCAAGCCGCTGTGCGGCTCTTTCGATAAGACTCATCGTGTTGTCCCGTTCAACCCTGAATCAGCCGCAAGGCGACGACTGCGGCGGCGAACGCCCCCGTGTACGCAACCAGCCCCAAACCGAACGCAAACAGGCCGCGCCGCCGCGCCGAAATGCGCTCGGGGGTGGGCAGCATGGACACCATGCCCAGCACCGGCAGGCCGGTGACCTCGCGCAGCATGCGCGGGTCGCTGAATGCGGGACGAAGCTGGCTGATCAGGAAAGTAAGCGCGAAACCCGCGGCCAGGCCTGCCAGACCGGCAAGCGGGATGAGCAGGATGCGGTTGGGCGCGGAGGGCGCGGTGGGCAGCGTGGGCGGGTCGATGACGCGGAAGTCGGCCACCCCGGTCTGGGTGTTCATCTCGACGGCGATGTTGGCGGATTCACGGCGCTCCACGAGGGCATCGTAGTTGCTCTTGTGGACCGCGTAGTCGCGGTTGAGCTGGGCAAGTTCGGCCTCCACCTCGGGCACCATCCGCGCCCGCTCGCCGAGTTGAGAGAGCCGGCTCTGGAACTCCGAGACGCGCGCCCGCAGCGCGGCAACGCGCGACTCGGCCTGGGCGAACGCGAGCTTCATCTGCTGATAGACCGGGTTCGAGTCGAGCGCACCGAACTGGCTGCCACCACCTGCCTGCATGGCCTCGACCTGCTTGAGCTTCTGCGCGTCGAGATCTTCGATGAGGCGGCGGGTGCCGAGCACGTCGGGGTGCTGGTCGGTGTAGCGCAGCAGAAGCTCGTCCAGATTGCGCTTGAGGGTGTCGATGCGGCCGTCGATCTCGGGGATGGACACCGCGGACGCCGAGGGTGTCTGCGGCAGCAGCACCGGCTCCTCACCGACGAGCTGGCGCTGCAGGGAGTCGCGGGCATTCTCGGCTTCGCGCAGTTCGAGCTGAGCCGCCTGAAGTTGCGCATTGAGGGCACCAATCTGCGAGACGTAATCTGCCGCGCCATCGCCCAGCACCCCCATGTTGCGCAGACGGAACTCCTTGACGCGGTTCTCCGCCTCGGTGAGCTTCTGCTCGTAGCTGCGGATCTGCTCCTCGATGAAGCGACGGGCAGCGTCCGCGTCCTGGCGCTTGCTGCCCAGGCCGGACTCGACGAACAGCGACAGCAGCGACTGCACCACACGCTGCGCCTGGTCGGGGCGCGTGTCGGCATAGGACAGGGTGAAGAGGTTGGTGCGGTCGGCCGAGCCGATGCGGAGATCCTTGGACAGGCGGGTGATCAGCGCCTCACGCTCTTCGGTCGAGTGGATGCCGAGGTCGAGGTCGGCCATGGTGATGAGCTTCTCGACGTTGGGGCGGCTGATCAGGGTACGGCTGAGCATGGCGATCTGCTGGTCGACATTGGGCTGCACCGCCAGCCCGGCCATCAGCGGGCGAAGCACCGACTGCGTGTCTACGAACACCCGAGCACTCGACTCGTACTTGTCCGGCATCTTGTAGATGACGACCCCGGCAACGATGCCGACGATCCACGCCAGCGCCAGGCCCCACCAGCGGTAACGCCACATGCCGCGCAGGTAGCCGGTGATCTGCGATACGAGTTCTTCCATGAATCGACTTCACGTGGTTCGCGCCGAACCCCGCCGCGGTCGCAGCGTGGGTCCTGCACGGGGGTTGAGTCGGAAGCGTGACTGGATCAGAACCAGCTCTGCGGGATGATCAGGACGTCGCCCGGACGCATCTCGACGTTGGCCGAGACATCGCCGCGCTTGATCAGATCCTTGATGCGCACGCTGTACTGCTTGTTACCCTCACCGGTGCGCAGGATGCTCGCGCTGTTGCCGTCCGCGAACTGGGTGAGCCCGCCGACCGCGATCATGACGTCGAGCAGCGTCATCTTCTGCGTGTAGGGGAGGATGCGCGGCTGCGCGGCCTCGCCGACGACGCGGATCTGCTCGCTGTAGGGGCCGGAGAATCCGGTGGCGATGACGGTGACCACCGGCTCGCGGATGAACTTGGAGAGTTCCTTTTCGATGTCGCGCGCCAGCGTGGTGGTGTCCTTGCCCTGCGCGACGAGGTCTTCGACCAGTGGGGTGGTGATCTTGCCGTCGGGGCGCACCGGCACCGACATCGACAGCTCTGGGTTGCGCCATACGACGATGTTGAGCGTATCGCCCGAACCTACGACGTAGTTGTATTCCTCGTCCGCTGCTGCGGACGGCGCCGGCGGGAAGGACGAGGCGCACCCGGCGAGCGCACCCGCCGCCCCGACGAGCATCACGACACGAACAATCCTCGACCACATGCCTCGAGCGCTGATGACCATGACAACACCCCTTCAGAGTTCCATGAATTGGGAATGATACGACGATCGATTCAATTATTCGACGCTGAGCGTACCCGATGACAGCGCCCTGCGCACGCCAGGACGCGGGAAAACGCGTTTCAACGATTCAGCGTACCGGCGCAGGCGCATGCAGTTCCAGGAACAATCGCACACAATCGCTTACACTAGGTGCAGGCGCTGCGCTAGCTTGAGGAATGTTTGTTGCAAGACAATGGATGGCAAGCGCGCAGCCCGATCGTGGACACACCCGAAGCTGCCGCACCGCAAACCACACCGGGCACAATCGATGCACACCAACCTCGGCACGGCACACGCCCAGTGTGCCCCCATGGCGGCCGATCTGCTGCACGCCGCAGGCGCGTCACCCGACAAGCGCAATGGACCGCACAGGCCCATCGCGAAGGACTTCACCTGGACGGCACTGCCCCTGCATGCCTTCAGCTTCGAGCGCAAGGGCTACATCATCCGCATCGCGAACGGGAATGACCCGCTGAAGCGCGAGACGGCAAGACTGATCGAGCGCATGTACTCGGCGCGCGGACTCTTCCCCTACGGCACCACGGTCGAACTCGACCGGCGCGACCTGACCATCGTGGCATTGAAGGATCAACGCGCGGTTGCGACCCTGACCGTGCGCCTGGACCACGGCAGCGGATTGCTTGCCGATACCTTATACCGCAAGGAGATCGATGCGATCCGGGCGAAAGGCGGGCGAGTGTGCGAAATTACACAACTCGCGATCGATCCCGAGCTCGGCTCGCAGGACGCACTCGCCGGCCTGCTGCAGGCGCTGTATGCGCTTGCCAGGCTGACCGAGCGCATGAGCGACGTGTTCATCGAGGTGCACCCACGTCATGCACGCTTCTACCAGCGCATTTTCGGCTACCGCCTCGCAGGACCGCGCCTGATCTGCCCGCGCGTGGGCGCGGCGGCCGTGCTGCTGCATCTGTCGCAGAACGAGTTCGAGGACGCCGTGGCCCGCGGCGAACAGACGGAGGATCGCCGCAGCCGTCGCGCAGCGCGGCTGCTGCCGACGAGCAACGACGTGCAGCAACTGCTCCAGGATCTGCAGTCCGCCGGCTGAATACCCGCCTGCCCCTCCCCGCGTTGGCGCCGGGACGCTGGCCGGCTCGACGCTCAGAACCAGTGACGCAGTTCGACGTAGGCGCGGTCGCTGCGGTCGTAGCTGCCAAACAGCCCCGCATCGTCACCGCCGAACACATCCAGGCCCGTCACCATGCGCCAGGCCGGCGCAAACTTCCAGGTGAGCTTGGGGCGCAGCATGTAGTCGCTGCGGTTGAGGCTGGTGACCGCGAGCATCTCGACTTCCACGTCGCTGCCAAAGCTGCGCACGGCCTGGAAGGTCAGCCCTGTTTCGCTACGGTCGCTCGCCATCGCGGGGTGGTGGTCGTCGAGCCAACGCCCGTAGTACTGAGCGTTGAAGCGCCAGTCGCCCACTGGCACATCCACACCGAGGGCATAGTCGACCATGTCGGTAGGGGCTAGCCCGACGGCAACCCCACCGGGCACACCTGCGGGCGTGAAGGTATTGAGGCTGCGGCCGCGCGTATGGACCGCCTCGCCCTTGAGCACAAAGCGCCCCAGATCCTTGCTGAAGGTGCCGCCCACCTGATGCAGCCGGTCGTGGCGCATCGACGCCAGCCCGGGCTGGAGCGCTTCGACGGTGGGCGAGATATCGTGGCTGCGGTAATAGAAGGCGGACAGATCCCAGCCGTCGACCAGGTGCGAGACCCGCAGACCCCAGTTGCCGTCACCAAGGTCGTCGTTGTCAGGCTTGCGCTCATCGACGGCCGTACCCGCCGGAATCCAGGGGAAGGCGTAGAAGTCACCGCCGGGCTTGCCGATCTCGTCATAGGACGGCTTGGGCACCCAGAGCATCTCGAAGTGCGTGTCGCCGCCGAAGTACTCTGCACGCACCGCCCATTGCGCGATGCGCATGCTCTCGAACTCGGGCAGCAGGAAGTCGCGCAGGTCGCGCGCCGACACTACGTCGGCAAAGAAGAAGCCGACCATCTCCCCCCAGATGATCTGCTGGCGCCCGAAGCGGAACTCCCAGTCGCCGTGGCCGACGTCCACGTACGCCTCGCGCAGCAGGAAATCGCGGCGCTGGTCACGGCGTACCGCGGCCGGGTAGCGCCCGTCCTCCAGGTCGAAAGCGCCATCGGCCTCGGCGCGCGCAGTGAGCTTCCAGCGCACGCGCGGGGCAAGCTCGCCACTGCCGGTCACCTCGGCACGCGCGCGCAGATGCGACCAGTGATCGGGCGCGGGCAGCGTATAGGCCGCACTCAGGTCTGCATAGCCGCTCCAGCGAAGGCCGGAGCCTCCCGGCTCGGATGGCGAGCCGACGTCGAGCAAGGCGTCAAGCTCGGCGTCGAGCTCTGCATCCAGCGCCGGCTCCGCTCCGGCCTCCTCGGCGGCCATTGCGGGCATACCTGAGGCTAGGGCTGCGAGGGTCAGGGCGGCAAGCGTACGCCGCGCGTGCTGTGTGAATCCGGGCATTGCTCATTCTTCCTGGGCTTGAGGTGGTTCCTGTACACGCTGGCTGCCGTTCGGGACGAAGGTCCAGTGCTGGGCGTTCTTCATGCCGAGCGCGGTGATCCTGCCGTCGCCGATGCGTACCAGGCGGTCGGCCATGCTCATGACCTTGCGGTCGTGGGTGGAAAAAACGAAGGTGGTGCCGGCGCTGCGATTGATGTCGCGCATCAGCTTGAGGATCTCGGTTCCGGTCTTGCTGTCGAGGTTGGCCGTTGGCTCGTCGGCGAGCACGATCTTCGAGTGCGTGGCCAGGGCGCGGGCGATCGCAACGCGCTGGCGCTGGCCACCGGAGAGCTGGTTGGGGCGATGGTGGGCGTATTTTTCCAGACCGACCACGTCGAGATAGCGGCGCACGCGCTCGGCACGCTCCTTCTTCGAGAGCTCGGGAAACTGCAACAGCGGGTATTCGACGTTCTCCTCGGCCGAGAGCACCGGGAGCAGGTTGAAGGTCTGGAAGATGAAGCCGATGGTCCTGGCGCGCAGGTCCGCGAGCTGGTCGGGCGTGCGGTCGGACACGTCGTGACCGTCGATGACGACGCGCCCCTCATCGGCGGTATCGATACAGCCTATGATGTTGAGCAGAGTGGACTTGCCGCTGCCGGAGGGGCCCGCGATGGCGAGAAACACCCCCTCTTCGATCGACAGCGAGACGTCGTCCAGCGCCAGCACGAGCTGCTCGCCAAGGAGGAAACGCTTGCTGACGTGTTCGATCTGGACGATTGCCATCGCAAGGACCGAGAATGAATGCAAACGCCAAGAGGATAGCACTCATGACGCAAAGCTTACGATTCCGCCGCAGATTCCTCGCCACCCTGGCAGCCGGCCTGTGTGTGCCCGGCGCGCTGATGGCTGCCGACGACGCCGCACCGGCCGCACCGGCGAACGATGACGAGGCCGCCGGGCTCGTGCAACGCGCGGACGCGATCCGTTTTCCGCGCGAGAGCTTCCAGACCGAGATCGTGGTACGCAACCTCAGCGACGGCGTCGAGAAGGACGCGCGCACCTTCCGCGTGCTGTCGC
This sequence comes from Thauera sp. WH-2, assembly GCF_048321015.1. Taxonomy (NCBI): domain Bacteria; kingdom Pseudomonadati; phylum Pseudomonadota; class Betaproteobacteria; order Rhodocyclales; family Zoogloeaceae; genus Thauera; species Thauera sp. WH-2. The sequence goes on from NZ_JBLWFG010000002.1 coordinate 291,348, forward strand.
GTGGCAACGAGAACACCATCGTGCTGACGCTCGAGCCCGCCAGCGAGCGCGGCCAGGCACTGCTGATGCGCGGGCGCGACCTGTGGGTGTTCATGCCCAGCGTCTCGCAGCCGGTGCGCCTGTCACTCGCGCAGCGCCTGACCGGGCAGGTGGCCAATGGCGACCTGGCGCGCGCGAACTTCGCCGGCGACTACCGACCGAGCCTCTCCGGGCGCGAGGCGCTGGAGGGCACGGATGCGCTGGTGCTGGATCTGGCGGCGGTGGACCGCTCGGTGACCTATGCGCGCGTGAAGTACTGGATCGCCGCAGCCGACAGCCGGCCGCTGAAAGCGGAGTTCTACGCGCTCTCGGGCCGCTTGCTAAAGACCGCGCGCTACGAGGACTTCCGCGAGATGGCCGGCCAGGTTCGCCCCACCCGGCTGGTGATGGAAGACGCACTCAAGCCGGGCGAGGTGTCGGTGCTGACCTACGAGAACATGAACGTGCGCGATCTGCCCGAACGCATGTTCACCCGCGAGTACCTGCGCCGCCTGCAGCAGTGACGCAACGTCCGCAGCCGCAAGCGCCGCGCGGCAGAAAGGGGGTGACGCGGCAAGCCCCCGAAGCGCTGCTCACAACACCACCCTGACCTTGCCGCCAGTGGCCGCGACGAGATGCCGCGCCAGCGCGGCACGCACGTCGTCCTCGCCATGCACCAGCCGCACCTCGTCCGGCAGGTGGCGCATGCGGGTGACGAAACGGGTCAGATCGTCGCGGTCGGCGTGGGCGGAATAGCCTGACAAGGTGTGGATGCGGGCGCGGATGTCGATGCGCTCGCCGTCGAACTCCACGTAGCCCCCGCGCGGGCCGTAGGTCTGGATCGCGTGACCGGGCGTGCCGCGCGCCTGATAGCCGACAAAAAGCACATCGTGGCGCGGATCGCCCAACATAGCCCTGAGGTAGTTGACCACCCTGCCCCCGGCGCACATGCCGCTTGCCGCGATGACGATGGCCGGCGCGCGATTGCGCGCCAGGCGCTGAACGTTGGCAAGGTGGGCGTCATGCGTGTCGATGGCGACGAGTTGATCGAAGCCCAGCGGCTGACGGCCCGATCGCACGCGGGCACGCGCCTCGGCGTCCCAGAAGGGCTGCAACTCGCGGTACAGCGCGGTGAAGCGCTGCGCGAGCGGCGAATCGAGAAAGATCCGCAGCGCGCCCCACTTTTCTGCGTGCCGGCCGGGGCGCTGGCGCTCGCGGTGCAGGATGTCCTCGAACTCGTACAGCAGTTCCTGCGTGCGGCCGATGCTGAAGGCCGGGATGATGACCGTGCCGCCATCCTCCAGCGCATGCTCCACCACGGTCTGCAGGCGCTTGCGCCGGTTGCGGCGATCCTCGTGGCTGCGGTCGCCGTAGGTGGACTCGAGCACGAGTACGTCGGCCTGCCAGGGCGGGCGCGGCGCCGTCAGCAGCGGCGCATGCGGCGCCCCCAGATCGCCGGAGAAGACGATACGGCGCTTGTCCGGCCAGGCAGCGCCCGATAGCTCGCACTCGACATAGGCCGAACCAAGGATGTGCCCCGCACGCTTGAGCCGGATGCGACAGGTGGCCCCCGCACTGCGGTACAGCGTCTGCCACTTGCCGTAGGGCAGCGGCCGGAGGCGCGGCTCGACCAGGCCGAGATAGCGCTCGACAAGCCGGGCGTCTCGACTCACGCCAACCTGAAAGGCGTCTGCCAGTACCGTGGGCAACAGCCGCGCGGAGGGCTCGCTGCAGAAGATCGGTCCCTTGAAGCCCGCCGCAAGCAGCCAGGGAAGGCGGCCACAGTGGTCGATGTGCACATGCGTGAGCACGAGCGCCCCGATCCCCTGCACCGGAAAGTCAATCTCGAGCCGGTCGGCACCCGCCTTGCCGTCGGGCGCGGTTTCGGTGCCCTGAAACAGGCCGCAGTCGATGAGCAGGCTGTTTTCGCCCTCGATGAAGAGCTGGTGGCACGAGCCGGTAACGCCGTTGCGGGCGCCGTGGTGAAGGATGACCGGGTTCATGACGAAATTCTATTCAAACCCCTTTCGCCAGGCCAGACAAAAATGCAATCAACATCGTAAAAACAGGTCCGCGCGCTACTCCATCCCCCACTTCTGCAGGCGGTAGCGCAGCTGGCGCAGGGTCATGCCGAGGTTGCGCGCGGCCGCGGAGCGGTTCCAGCGCGTCTGCTCGAGGGCACGAATGATGCGCAGGCGTTCAGCCTCATCGACGGAGGCCGCCTGCGGATCATCGAACTCCGGCGGTTCGTCATGGTACGCAGGCATCCCGAACCCGGAGTCGGTGAGCCAGGCCGAGCTCGTCTGGTCGGGATGGAGCTCGATGTCGGCGGCGCCGATCTCGTCGCGGTCGCACAGCGCGCAGGCGCGTTCGAGGAGGTTCTCCAGCTCGCGTACGTTGCCGGGGAAGGCGTAGCCTTGCAGCGCCTGCAGGGCGTCGGAGGCGAGCCGCCGCGGCGTGCCGCCCTCGCGCGCCGCGAGGCGTTCGAGGATGTGCATGGCGAGCTCGGCGATGTCTTCACGACGCTCGCGCAGGGACGGTACGCGCAGGGTGATCACGTTGATGCGGAAGAAGAGGTCCTGACGGAAGCGTCCCTCGGCGACCAGCCGCCCCAGGTCCTGGTGCGAGGCGGAGAGGATGCGCACATCCACCGCCTCCTCGGCGTGGGCACCGACGGGTCGCACTGCGCGCTCCTGGATGGCCCGCAGCAGCTTGACCTGCATGGCCAGCGGCAATTCACCGATCTCGTCCAGGAACAGCGTGCCGCCATTGGCGGCCTGAAAGAGCCCCTCCTTGTCCGCGGCGGCGCCGGTGAAGCTGCCCTTGCGGTGGCCGAAGAATTCGCTTTCCATCAGTTCGGGCGAGATGGCACCGCAGTTCACCGGGACGAAGGGCCGGGTGGCCCGCGCGCCGAGGCTGTGGATGTAGCGCGCGATGACCTCCTTGCCGGTACCCGATTCGCCGTGGATGAACACCGGCGCCTGGTTGCGCGCGAGCTTCTCGGCCTGGGCGCGCAGTTGCAGGAAGGCCGGCGAGTGGCCGATCAGCGCCCGTCCTCCCGCCGGCGGCGTGGCGGGCTCGTCGGCCTGACGCAGGGCGTTGTGGACGAGTTCGCGCAAGGCCTTGAGCTCGACCGGCTTGGTGACGAAATCGAAGGCACCGAGCTTGAGCGCACGGATGGCGGTCTCGATGCTACCGAATGCGGTGATGACGGCAACGGGCAGGCCGGGCTGTGCGCTCTGGATGTGCTCGACGAGCTCGAGACCGTCGCCATCGGGCAGGCGCATGTCGGTGAGGCACAGCCGATAGCGGCGGTCAGCGAGGCACTCGCGCGCCTCGCTGACCGAGCCGGCAGTGTCGCAGGCCAGGCCCATGCGCATGAGCGAGAGCTCGAGCAGTTCGCGAATGTCGTCCTCGTCGTCCACGACGAGCACATCGACGGATTGCGGACGGGAGCGGCGGTCGGCGATTGTCATGGTGTCTGGTGCGCCCGGAGCGTGAAGTCGGCCCCCGGACCGGCGGTCGACAGCTCGAGCTCCGCGTCGTTGGCCTCTGCGAGCTCGCGGGCGATGTAGAGCCCCAGGCCGGTCCCCTTGGGGTGGGTGGTGAAGAAAGGTTCGAACAGGTGCGTGCGGGTATCTTCGTCGAAGCCGGGGCCATCGTCCCGCACGTGCAGCGCCACACGATCGCCCGGCTCCGCCTCCGCATGCAGTTGCACAGCGCCCGGCGTCCGCGAACAGTAGCGTGCAGCATTGGCGAGCAGATTGTCGAGGATCTGGTGCAGGTGCGCGCGGTCGATGGCGAGCGTCAGCGCCGGGTCGATATCCACCGCGTACAGCCCCTCCTCGTTCGCATCGCGGAACACCCGCGCCTCGATCACCTCACGCACGAAATCGGCCAGAGGCAGCGCCTCGGGCATGGCCTGCTCGCGCCGGCCGAGCGCCAGCACGTCGCGGATCATGCGTTCGATGCGCTGCGCGTTGTCGTTGATGATGCGCGCAAGGCGGGCCTGCATTTCGGCGCGCTTCTCGTCGCGCAGCAGTTCGGCCGCCTGAGTGACGGCCGAGAGCGGGTTGCGGATCTCGTGCGCCATGCTCGCAGTGAGCCGGCCGAGTGCTGCCAGCTTGATCTGCTGCAGCCGGCGCTGTATGTCCTCGAAGTCGGTAAGGTAGAGCAGCGTATCGCCTTGCGCGGCGCTTCCGGCATCACCCGGCACCGCGCGACAGCGCAGCAGGCGGCCCGCCGGCCCGACCCGGATCAGTCGCCCCTCCTCGCTGACCGGTGCCTGCAGCATGGGCGCGAAGGCGGCATCCAGATCGGGGAGCGCCAGACCCTCCAGGCCCTCGCAGCGCATGTGCGCCATACCCAGCATGTTCGCCGCCTGCGGATTGGCATGCAGGATTCGCCCGCGGGCATCGACCACGATCACGCCATCCTGCATGTCGCGGATGATGTGTTCACTGACCGCCTGCTGCTTGGCGAGCGCCAGCCCGCGCTCGGCAGCCAGCGTGGCATTGGTACTGGCGCGCAGCGCAAGCAGGCGGGCGACGAGCGCGATGGCGAAGAAGCCCGCGCAGAAGATCCCGACCTGCAGCGAATCGACCGGCTGCAGGCCGCCGACATAGCGCCAGGTGTTCTCGATCAGCACGGCGATGGTGGCGATCGCCGCAGCGAACAGCACCATGCGCCCCTGCACGATCAGGCCCGCACCCGCGAGCATGACCATCATCAGCGCCGGCATGCCGCTGCGGTAGCCGCCACTGACCCACATGATCAGCGCCAGGGCCAGCATGTCGATCACCACCTGCAGCGCCACCGTGCGATCGAAGCCGAGCCTGCGCTGCGCATCCGGAAAGCCCAGCGCAAGCACGGCCAGGAGGTAACCGGAGGCGGTGAGGTAGTAGATGCGCGGGCTCTCGGCGCCAAGCCCGAGTTCGCGTCCAGCGACCAGGAAAAGGCCGGCCAGGATCAGGCGAAAGAGGTTCAGATAACGCAGCGACAGACGCCGCCCGCGATCCGCCTCCGGCATCACCGCACGACGGGCTTCATTCTGTGCGGCGGCCGGCACGGCGGTGTGCCTCGCTGCAGAAGAAATCGTCCTCGCCCCGCACGCCCTCGGATTCGGGCACGATCAGCCCGCAATGCGCGCACTCGCGCATGCGCTCGGCTGCGACGGGCTTGCCGCCTGTCTTGCGCCGGATCGTCTGCTGGTCCTTGAAGCGGCGCAGCGCACCACGCGCCCACCAGATGCCGATGAAGACCAGAGCGATGATGAGCAGATTGCGCACGATAGGAGAGGCGGGAACGGTGGCGCCAGCGGCAGTCGGAAACTGGCGGATTCTAGCATGCAGCGCCCCGGCTCCCCGTCATCCGCCGGGTTTGCGACAATGCGCCCTCCCACCTCGACCACTGCCGCCATGCCGAGCTTCCCCGCCCCCATCGAATCCCGCCTGCCGAACGTGGGCACGACCATCTTTACGGTGATGTCGCGCCTCGCCCAGGAATGCGGTGCGATCAACCTCTCGCAGGGTTTCCCCGACTTCAACGCCGAAGACCTGCTGTTCGAGCGCGTTGCTCACTGGATGCGCGCAGGACACAACCAGTACGCACCCATGGCGGGCTGCCTGCCGCTGCGCGAGGCGATCGCCGCCAAGGTCGAGGCGCTGTACGGCGCGCGCTACGACGTCGAGCATGAGATCACCGTGACCGCTGGCGCCACGCAGGCGCTGTTCACCGCGGTGACCGCCTGCGTGCGCCCGGGAGACGAGGTGATCGTGTTCGAACCGGTGTACGACGCCTACGTACCGGCGATCGAGCTGGCCGGGGGGCGGGTGGTGCGCTTGCGCCTGGCCGCGCCCGATTACCGACCCGACTGGGCTGCGGTGGCGGCAGCGATCACGCCGCGCACACGCATGATCATGATCAACACCCCGCACAACCCCACTGCCACGGTGTGGTCGCGGGACGACCTCGACCAGCTCGCCGCGCTCACCCGCAACACCGGCATCGTGGTGGTCGCGGACGAGGTGTATGAGCACATCGTTTTCGACGGCACCACACACGCGAGCTGTGCCGCGCATGAAGAACTCGCGGCGCGCAGCTTCGTGGTATCGAGCTTCGGGAAGACCTATCACATCACCGGCTGGAAGGTGGGCTACCTGCTTGCGCCGCGCGAACTGATGGCGGAATTCCGCAAGGTGCATCAGTTCAACGTGTTCACGGTGAACACGCCGGTGCAACTCGCGCTCACCGACTACATGGCCGACGCCTCACGCCACCTCGGCCTCGCCGGCTTCTACCAGGCCAAGCGTGATTTCTTCCGCGCAGCGCTCGCCGGCTCACGCTTCGAACTGCTCCCCTCGCGGGGCACCTACTTCCAGCTCGCCCGCTACGAGACAATCTCGGACATGGGGGACGCGACCTTCTGCGAGCATCTGACGCGCAATGTGGGCGTGGCAGCGATTCCGGTATCCGCCTTCTTCGCGGACGGCCGCGACGAGCGCGTGATCCGCTTCTGCTTCGCCAAGAACGAGCGCACGCTCGCCGCAGCCTGCGAGCGGCTGTGCAAGGTTTGAACGCTTGAAGTTCGCGGGTGCGCCTGCTGCCGCAGGAGCCCGCGAATGGAGCGCCTGAACGACCGCCACCTTTTAGAGACGAACCGATGTTCACGCAACCCCTCCCCACCCTGCAGCGCGACGGCGACACCGTCCGCATCCTCGACCAGACCGTGCTGCCCTTCCGCACCGAAACCGTGGTGCTGCGCACGCTGAACGACGCCGCCCACGCCATCCGCAGCATGCAGGTACGCGGCGCACCGCTGATCGGCGCCACCGCCGCCTACGGCGTGTCGCTCGCGCTGATGGAGGGCGGCAGCAACGATGAGGCGCTGACTCACGCTCTCGCGGTACTCGGCGCGACCCGCCCCACCGCGGTGAACCTGCACTGGGCGCTGGACCGCATGAACGCCAGGCTCTCCACCCTGCCCGCAGCCGCACGCCTGCAAGCCGCTTGGGACGAAGCCGAGGCCATCCGCGCCGACGACGCCAAGACCTGTGATGCAATTGGCCAACACGGCCTGGCGCTGATGCGCGACATCGCCGCCCGCCGCGCCGGACCGGTGCGGCTGATGACCCACTGCAACGCAGGCTGGCTCGCCACCTGCGGCGCCGGCACCGCACTTGCGCCGATCTACGCTGCGCAGGCCGCGGGCATCCCGGTGGAGGTCTTCGTCAGCGAAACCCGCCCGCGCAACCAGGGCCTGCTCACCGAGTGGGAGCTGCGCGCCGCCGGTGTCCCCCACACCCTGATCGCCGACAACGCGGCGGGCCTGCTGCTGATGCGGGGCGCGGTCGACCTGGTCATCACCGGCGCCGACCGCATCGCCGCCAACGGCGACGCCGCGAACAAGGTCGGCACCTACCTCAAGGCGCTCGCCGCGCAGGCGGCCGGCGTGCCCTTTTACATCGCCGCGCCGCACTCCACCCTGGACTTCGCATGCCCGCACGGCGCCGCCATCCCGATCGAGGACCGCGGCGCCGACGAGGTCTGCCTCATGCGCGGTACCGATGCCGAAGGTCGCATCACCGACGTGCGCCTGGCGCCAGCCCAGACACTTGCTGCGAACCCGGCCTTCGACGTCACGCCGGCGGCGCTGATCCGCGGCATCATCACCGAACGCGGCATCGCACCCGCAAGTGAGCTGGTGCGGCTTTATCCGGAGCAAAAGGCATGAGCGACACCCCGGGCATCTGCATCCACGAAGAAGGCGGCTGGCAACCCGACGACCCGCTGCGCGCGGAGCTGCTGGCAACCCTGCGCGCGATGGGCGAGGCGCGCCTGAACGTCGGCACCTCGGGCAACGCCAGCGTGCGACTGGGGTCTGCGGCATGCAGCCCGGCAGGCGCGCCGCGCATGCTGATCACCCCCAGCGGCAGGCCTGCCGAGCGCAGCCAGCCGCAGGACATGGTGGTGGTCGAGGCCGACGGCAGCTACGCTGGCCCGCTCGCCCCGTCGTCGGAATGGAAGCTGCACCACGATATCTACGCCGCCCACCCCGCAGCCGGTGCGGTGCTGCACGCGCACGCGCCCTTCGCAACCGCGCTCGCCTGCCAGCGCCGCGAGATCCCGCCCTTCCACTACATGATCGCGCGCTTCGGCGGCAGCACCGTGCGCTGCGCCGACTATGCCACCTTCGGCACCCAGGCGCTGTCGGACGCCACCGCCGCCGCACTGCAGGACCGCAACGCCTGCCTGCTCGCCAACCACGGCATGGTCGTCTACGGCCGCGACCTCGTCCACGCGCTGGCGCTGGCGATCGAGTTCGAGACCCTGTGCGAACAGTACTGGCGCAGCCTGCAGCTCGGCCCGCCGGTGCTGCTGTCCGAGACGGAGATGGCCGAAGTGCTCGAACGTTTCAAGTGGTACGGCAAGCCGCGCAGCTAAGACATCGGCAAAGCAGCGCGGGGAAACCTGCAGAAATCGGGCACGCACCCACCGCGGGGCAGGCTTTCCCGCGAGCGGCCTAACGCTCCAGCACCCGCAGCAGGCTCGAAGTGTCGTCGTTCCCCCACCCTGCATGCATCAGCGCGTTGAGCTGCTGCCAGGCCTGGCCAGCCACCGGCAAGGGCACGCCAAGGCGGGCGGCTTCGTCCATCAGGATGGCGAAATCCTTGTGGTGCAGGCGCGCGGCCACGCCAGCGGAGAAGTCGCACGCGACCATCTTCGCACCCATGGTCTCCAGCACGCGTGAAGCCGCCGAACCGCCCAGCAGCGCCTGGCGCACGGCGGCCAGATCCACGCCGTGCGCTGCGGCAAGGTGCATGGCCTCGGCACAGGCCTGGAGGATGGACACGAGGATCATCTGGTTGCAGGCCTTCGCGACCTGGCCGGCGCCGGGCGGGCCGATATGGACGATGCGCTGGCCGAGCACTTCGAGCAGCGGACGCACGCGGTCAAGCGTCTCCTCGTCCGTACCGGCCATGATCGCCAGCGTCGCATCGCGCGCACCCTGCCCGCCGCCGGATACCGGCGCATCGACCCAGCCGACGCCGCGCTCGGCGTAGCGTGCGGCGAGCGAACGTGCCGTAGCCGGGGCAATGGTGCTCATGTCCACATGGATGCTGCCTGGCGCGAAGCCCTCGGCCAGCCCGCCCGAACCGAAGGCGAGCGCTTCGACGTCGGCGCTGGCGGTGACCACGGTAATGACCACCTCGCTGCGTGCTGCGAGCTCGGCCGGCGTGGCCCTCAACTGCATGCCCTCGGCGACGAGCGCCGCGGCAGACTCCGGGCGACGTGCCCAGATCGCCACCGCGTGGCCAGCTGCGTGCAGGTGGCGCACCATCGGTTCGCCCATCACGCCCAGGCCGATGAATCCGATCTTCATAGGCTTTCCTCCTACCCCGGTCATTCGCCGACACATCCGCTCATGCGCTCGAGGAGCTTGAGCATGGCGACCGAATCATCCTCGCCCAGGCCGCTGCCGGCCATGGCATTGAAGAGCTGCGCGGTGGCCGCGGCGGCCGGCAACGCCAGCCCCAGGCGGTGGGCTTCGTCCAGGACGATGCGCATGTCCTTCTGGTGCATCCAGGCCTTGAAGCCGGGGGTGAAGTTACGCGCAAGCATGCGCCGACCGTGGTTCTCGAGGACACGCGACCAGGCCAGGCCGCCGAGCAGCGCCTCGCGCACGGCGGCGCCATCGACACCGCTCTTGTGCGCGAACACGAGGCCTTCAGCCACCGCAGCCACACCGACGCCGGTGAGGATCTGGTTGCAGGCCTTGGCGACCTGACCGGCGCCGGCTTCACCGATGCGGGTGATCGACCCGCCCATGGCCTCGAACAGCGGCCGCACCTGCGCGCAGGCGGCCTCGTCGCCGCCGACCATGATGGTGAGCGTGCCCGCAATCGCCCCGGGTTCGCCGCCCGACACGGGTGCATCGAGTGCGATCACCCCGCGCACAGCCAGGCGCGCGGCGATGGACTGTGCGGCTGCAGGGGCGATGGTGCTCATGTCGATATGGATGTGCCCCTTGCCCGCCCCCTCCGCCACACCGTCGGGGCCGAGCGTGACCTGCTCGACGTCCGGCGCGTCGGCCACCATGCTGATCGTGATCGGGGCACGGCGCGCCACTTCGGCAGCGCTGGCGCAGTCGCCTGCGCCGGCGTCGAGCAGCGGCTGCATGGACGCCCGCCGCCGGCTCCAGACCTGCACGCGATGACCGGCCTGGATAAGGTTGAGGGCCATGGGCCGGCCCATGAGACCGAGTCCGATGAATCCGACATCCATTGGGTGATGATCCTCCAGCGTTGAGCCAAGCCTGGCCATTCCCGACGGGCCCGCGAGCACCGCGCAGCGACGGCCATGCACCGCCCGACTGGTCGCCACGCAGGAAGCCCGCCATAATCTGCGCCATGAACTACGGCGCAATCATCAAGGAAATCGGTCGAGGCGCCAAGGGCGCTCGCGATCTCGACACGGCCGCCGCTGCGGCGCTTTTCGGCGACATCCTGGACGGCAAGGTGCCCGAACTGGAGTTGGGTGCGATCCTGCTCGCCTTCCGCATCAAGAGCGAGACGCTGCCCGAGCTGCTGGGCTTCAAGCAGGCCATGGACGCGCGCACAGCACAGGTGGAAGTACCCGCCGGGCCGCGCTGCGTGGTGCTGCCAACCTACAACGGCGCGCGCCGGCAGGCGAACCTGATGCCGCTGGTGGCGATGCTGCTGGCGCGCGAGGGCGTGCCAGTACTGATCCAGGGACGCCACGATTTCGAGACGCGGGTGAGTCCGTTCGAGCTGCTCGAAGCGCTCGAGCTGCAGCCCGCAGCCGACGCGGCGCGAGCCTCGGCACAGCTCGCGCAGCGGCGCATCGCGTGCATCGGTGTGGACAAGCTGCTCCCGGGGCTCGACCCGCTGCTCGCCCTGCGCACGCGTATGGGCGTGCGCGCCAGCGGCCATACCATGGCCAAGCTCATCGACCCCTGCCGCGGGCGCAGCGTGCGCGTTGTGGCGGTTACGCACCCCGAATATCTGGAACGCATGGACGCTTTCCTGCGCATTGACGGTGGGCGCGCGATGCTGATGCGCGGGACCGAGGGCGAGATCTACGCGAATCCGCGGCGCTGCCCGGAAATGAAGGTCTATGTGGAGGGTGAGGCTTCGATCGGCGTCGCCGGCGAAGATGGCGGAGCCCCGCCGCTCACCGGCCTGCCGGATGCTCCGTCCGTGCCCGAGAATGCGGCCCTGGTGCGGGCGATGCTGGCTGGCGAGGTGCCCGTACCCGGACCGATCCGGTCGCAGGTCGAAGCCTTGAAGACGCTCGCACGCTGACCCCGCGCCACCGGCGCTACGACAGCACTTGCACAATCGCTCCGCCCAACTCGTACAGCCCGTTGCCGAGCGCATGACAGCGCTTGACCTCGAGTTCCGCGACGAGTGGTGTCGCACCGGTTGGCGAATCCACGGTGACGCGCAGGGTTTCCTGCGCCCGCGGCACGTAGGCGGTGTGCAGCGTCATCCCGCCGACGCTCAGCTCGACACACACGCCGGACACGGCAACGCCGTTGGGGGGATGGATGGTCGCGCGGCAACCGAGCGGTATCCGGCGATCCAGCCTGCGATCGCTTCTGGCCGAGTGATCGTGCATGCGACCCGCTTCCTCGAGATGGACAAGCGGTCATTGTATCGCCCACACCCGGCAGCCCTACCGTGAAGGATTCACGCCTTTGCCCCAGAGCCTGTTGCGCACCTCCGGGCAAGCGCCCAGAATCCTGAAGAGGCCTGCGGGGCCGCCCTGAACTCGATCAAAAGGTCACTGCGATGCACTCCCCGGAAAAGCGGCACTTCTCACGCATTCACTTCAGCCACGGCGCGACCCTGACGTTCGAGGGCGGCGAGCTGCCCTGCGAGGTCGTCGACCTGTCGCTCAAGGGAGCGCATATCCGGCTCCCTGCGGGCAGCCCACCGCTGGCGTCCGGGCTTGCGTGCGCACTCGAGTTGCGCCTTGACGATGGCGAATCCAGGCTGCGCATGGAAGCCACGGTCGCACATTGCCGCGGACGGGATGCCGGGCTCACCTGCACGATGATCGACCTCGACAGCATCACCCGCCTGCGCAGGCTGATCGAGCTCAACCTCGGCGACGACGCCCTGCTGCACCGCGAGCTCCACGAACTGGCTTCCCTGTAGCCCCACGCAGCGCGCAGGCTCAGGCTGCGAGACGGCCTGCTCGGTAGTCGGCGATCGCCTGGTAGATCTCCTGCTCGGTGTTCATCACGAAGGGGCCGTACTGGGCAATGGGCTCGCCGAGCGGGCGCCCGGAGATGAGGAGCGCACGCGCGTCGCCTGCGGCCTCAAGGCACACCCCGTCGCTGGCGTCTTCATTGGCGAGGATGGCCATGTTGCCTGCCCGCACCGATTCTTCGCCGACCTTCAATGCCCCGCGGTAGACATATAGAAATGCATTGTGCGCTGCGGGAATAGGCTGCATGAAGCGGCTACCGGCCGGCAGGTTCAGGTCGAGGTAGAGCGGCGCCGTCACGGCGCGGGTCACCGCACCCGTGACGCCATGGCTCTCTCCAGCGATTACGGTCGCCTCGACGCCCGCCTCGGTGGTGAAGCGAGGCAGCTCGCCCGCAGCGAAGTCGCGATACCATGGCACGCTCATCTTGTCCCGGGCAGGCAGGTTGAGCCAGAGCTGGAAACCCTCCATCACACCCTCCTGCTGCTGTGGGATCTCCGAATGGATCACCCCGCGCCCGGCCGTCATCCATTGCACGCCACCGTTCTCGAGCAGGCCTTCGTGCCCTGCACTGTCACGATGCTTCATGCGGCCAGCAATCATGTAGGTGACGGTCTCGAAACCACGGTGCGGATGGTCGGGAAAACCGGCGATGTAGTCGTCGGCGTTGTCGCTCCCAAACGCATCGAGCATGAGGAAGGGGTCGAGCCGGCGCTGCAGGGACTGGCTGAGCACCCGGGTCAGCTTGACGCCGGCGCCGTCCGAGGTCGGGCGGCCCGTTACCAGGCGCTCCACGCTGCGCGAACGCGCCACGCTTGCGCAGGGAATGCGCGCGGAGGAAAGGGTCGGGGTACTCATCTGCGTTCTCCTTGGGGTCGGGGGTGCGGGGCGGGTGGGCCCGCCCTCGTATCCTGCAGCCGCGGCAAGCCGGTCAAGACGCTCAGGCGAGCGCGGCGTCGATGTCCGCCTCGGCCTCCGCGAAACCTTGCCGTGCTGCCTCGTCGCCCATGTTCAGGCCCTCGGCATAGACAAAGCGAAGCTCACTCAGACCGACGAAGCCAAGCACCGTCTGCAGGTACGGGGTCTGCGTGTCCGTGGGCGTGCCACGATAGCGGCCACCGCGCGCGCACGCGGCGATGACCTTCTTGCCCTTGAGCAGGCCCTCCGGGCCGTTCTCGGTATAGCGGAAGGTGACGCCGACGCGGGCGATGGCATCGATCCAGCTCTTGAGTTGGGTCGAGATGGCGAAGTTGTACATCGGCACCCCGATTACGATCACGTCCGCGCCCTGAACCTCGGCGATAAGGGCATCGCTTTCAGCCACACGCGCAGCCTGTTCCGGCGTGCGCTGCTCGGCCGGCGTAAAGAGCGCACCCAGCGCAGCCTCGTCGACCACCGGAGCAGGCTTGCGCGCGAGATCGCGTACAACGAGCTCGGCAGCGGGGTTCTTCGCAGTCAGACGCGAAACGATCTCGTCGGCGAGGCGGGTGGAATTGGCGCCGGCGGTGCGGGCGCTGCCGTTGATTTGCAGGATCTTCATGTTGGGGTCCTCGTCATTTTGAACTGGATGTTGCACACTGTATTACGAACTTGAAATTGAATTAACCCATCAAAATAGACTTCATTGTTCGGATAATGGAACAAATAGACCCGAATGATCTGCTGATCTTTGCCCGTGTCGTCGACGAAGGCAGCTTCACGGCGGCCGCCGAACGACTCGGGCTACCGAAATCGACCGTTTCGCGCAGACTGTCGCAACTGGAAGAGCGGCTGGGCGAACGTCTGTTGCTGCGCACGACCCGCCGGCTCAGCATCACCGAGTTTGGCACTGCCCTGCTCGAACACGCGCGGCAGGTCGATGCCGAGGTGGAGGCCGTGGGCAACCTGGCCGAGAGCCGGCAGGCACGACCCAGCGGTCGCTTGCGGGTATCGATGCCCAACGATTTCGCCAATCTCCTGCTGACGGACATGCTGGCCGCATTCTCAGCCCTGCACCCTGCAGTCACGCTTGAGCTCGACCTGTCACCGCGCCGGGTGGACCTGCTCGGCGAAGGCTTCGATGTCGCCATACGCCTGGGGACCTTGCCCGACGACGCGCTGCTGGCCGCCCGCAGACTGGCCGTGTTCCCGTGGGGGCTGTATGCCTCGCCCACCTATGTCGCCGAGCATGGCGAGCCGAACGCACCGGAGGACCTGCAGCATCACCGCGCACTGCGCCTGCTCGGGCGCACTGGGGAACCCATCGGCTGGACCTTGCTGCGGGGGAGCGAGCGATGGGAGGGCACGCCCCCCGGCTCGATCACCGCCAATGCGCCCGAGTTGCTGATCCGCTTCGCGCGCGCAGGCGCCGGCATCGCGGCAGTGCCTGATTATTTCGCGACCCCGTACTTGCGCCGCGGCGAACTGCAGCGCGTGATGCCGGACTGGCGCCTGCCCTCGATCACTGCATGGGCCGTGTTCCCCGGACGCAGGCTGATGCCCGCCAAGACCCGCGCATTTCTGGACATGCTGCAGGCGGCCCTCGGCGACTGAGCTCCGTTTGCCCAGCGGGTCGTCTAACGCGGGCGCCACGTGGCGGCCACAGCCCACGAACGATCCGGTTGCTGCGGAATCACATGCCTGCCTACGCTGCCGCCGCACGCTGGCGGCGTCACGACCATGGACATGCCGACCGAGGCCATCCCTTGGCCACACGGATGCGACACCCCGCTTACAATGGGCGCCTGTTACGGAACCTGAATCAAGATGACCCTGCTTCGACAATTCTTCGAGCTGCCCGCACGGGTGCTCTATCTGGCGCTGTTCCTTGTCGCCAGCGGCCTTCTCGGTTTTGGCCTCTATCTGCAGCACGTCGTGGGCCTGGAGCCCTGCCCGATGTGCGTCATGCAGCGTTATGCTTTCGCACTCGCAGCGCTCGTTGCCCTGATCGCAGCCGTCCACGGACCCGGGCGGCGCGGGGTGCGCGTCTATGCAGGATTGATCGGAGTGTCTGCGCTGGTGGGGGGCGGAATCGCGGCGCGCCAGAGCTGGATGCAGATCGATCCGCCCCTGATCCCCGAATGCGGGCCAGGGCTGGAGTTCATGCTCGAGAGCTTTCCGCTTGCACAGGCGCTGCCGATGATCTTCCGCGGTGCGGGCGACTGCACGGCGATCGAGTGGACCTTCCTCGGCCTGTCCATCGCAAACTGGTCGCTGCTCAGTTTCACCGCGACCGTGATCTTCGCCGCCTGGATGCTGCTGCGCCGCAACTGACGTCAACGGCCGGCATCGGCGATGGCCCACCCCTGTGGCCGACATCGCCGACCGACCTCGGTCATTGAAGCCGGCCACTGCAGCATCAGTTGCAACGGGCCGGGCCGTCCTTGACGCCGAGCTTGTGCAGGATGTTCACCAGCGGGCACAACCCGGTGAAAGCGCTCTGGAACAGGTTGAGGCCGACGAAGCCGGTCACCCACAGAAAGTGCTTGCTGACGAAGAGCGGCGAAGCCTCGACGCCAAGCGAGAGCGAAATCAGGACGAAAGCGCCGGCGAAGGCGCGGACGTAGTCATTGGTGGTCATGCGGGGTTCTCCTCGGGATTTTGCAGACGGGCGATGCGGCCGCGCATGGCGGCGTAGTAAAGGACCGGGATCACCACCAGGGTGAGCACGGTGGACACGAAGATGCCGAAGATCAGGCTGATGGCCAGGCCGTTGAAGATCGGGTCGTCGAGGATGAACACCGCGCCGATCATCGCCGCCAGCGCGGTGAGCCCGATCGGCTTGGCGCGCACCGCGGCGGCGCGGATCAGAGCCTCGCCGAACTCCATGCCCTCGGCGACCTGCTGATTGACGAAATCCACCAGCAGGATCGAGTTGCGCACGATGATGCCGGCGAGCGCGATCATGCCGATCATCGAGGTGGCGGTGAATTGCGCGCCGAACAGCGCGTGACCGGGCATCACGCCGACGATGGTGAGCGGGATCGGCGCCATGATGATCAGCGGCACCAGATAGCTCCTGAACTGCGCCACCACCAGCAGGTAGATCAGCACCAGTCCCACGGCGTAGGCGGCGCCCATGTCGCGGAAGGTCTCGTAGGTGATCTGCCACTCGCCGTCCCATTTCAGCTGGTAGCCGGCGTAGGGGTCGTCGGGCTGGCTGATGAACCACTCGCCGAGCGTACCGGCGAGCCCCGGCGCGCCGTCGAGCGCCATGCCATTGACCCGCGAGCGGATGTCGAACATGCCGTAGAGCGGCGAATCCAGCTTGCCACCCATGTCACCGGTCACATACACCACCGGCAGCAGGTCCTTGCGATAGAGGATCTGCTCGCGGCGGGTCTCGGCGACCTGCACGACCTCGGAGATCTTCACCAACTGGCCGGCGTTGTCGCCGCCGCGGGCCCGTACCTGCATCGCGAGCAGGTCGGCAAGGTCGGACTGGCGCACCGCGGGCAGCTGGATGCGCACCGGGATCTCGTACTTGTTGTCGCCGCCATGCACCGGGGTGACGTTCTCGCCGGAGAGCCCCAGGCGCACCACCTCGACGATGTCGGCCTGCGCCACGCCCATGCGCGCGGCCTTGGCCTGGTCAACGCGCAGCACGAGCTTGGGCGCGTCCTCGTCCACCGTGTCGTCGACGCCGACAATGTCCGGGGTGTCCTCGAAGGCCGCGCGCACGCGCCTGGCCACTTCCAGCTGGCCGTCGTAGTCGGGGCCGTAGATCTCGGCGACGATCGGCGACAGCACCGGCGGGCCGGGCGGCACCTCCACCACCTTGACGTTGCCGCCGTTGCGCAGCGCGATTTCGGTGACGGCATCGCGCACCGACACGGCGATCTCGTGGCTCTGGCGCTCGCGCGCGGTCTTGTCGACCAGGTTGACCTGGATGTCGCCCTGCTCGGGGGCACTGCGCAGGTAGTACTGGCGCACCAGGCCGTTGAAGTTGATCGGCGCCGCGGCGCCAGCGTAGGACTGCCAGTCGGTGACCTCGGGCACGGTGGCCAGATGGGCGCCGATCTCGTTGAGCACGCGCGCGGTGTCCTCGACCGGCGTGCCCACCGGCATGTCGAGCACGACCTGGAACTCGCTCTTGTTGTCGAAGGGCAACATCTTCATGACCACGAGCTGCACCACCGGCAACGCGCCCGAAGCGCCGATGAGCGCGAATACGACCACCCACAGGGCCAGCCGGTTACGACCGCCACGACGGGCATCGAACATGGGCGTCATCACGCGGCGGAAGAGGCCGTCGAGCCGCCGGGTCATCTTGTCCTCGCCGCCATGCTGATGGACGTCGACGTTCTTCAACATCTTCTGCGCCAGCCAGGGCGTGACCACGAAGGCCACCACCAGCGAGATGAACATGCCCATTGAGGCATTGATCGGGATCGGGCTCATGTAGGGGCCCATCAGCCCGGTGACGAAGGCCATCGGCAAGAGCGCCGCGATGACGGTGAAGGTGGCGAGGATGGTGGGGCCACCGACCTCGTCGACGGCCTTGGGGATCAGCTTCCACAAGGGCGTGTCGGGCTCGAGGGTGTGCCAGCGGTGGATGTTCTCGACCACCACGATGGCGTCGTCGACCAGGATGCCGATCGAAAAGATGAGCGCGAACAGCGACACCCGGTTGAGCGTGAAGCCCCAGGCCCAGGAGGCGAACAAGGTGGCAGCCAGGGTGAGCGTGACAGCGATGCCGACGATGATGGCCTCGCGCCGGCCGAGCACGAAGAACACCAGCGCCACCACTGCGGCGGTGGCGAAGGCGAGCTTGCCGATCAACTGGTTGGCCTTGTCGTTGGCGGTCTTGCCGTAGTCGCGGGTGACGGTGACCTCCACGCCTTCCGGGATGACGCTCCCGCGCAGGTTCTCCAGGCGCTGCATCGCGGCCTGGGCGACATCGGCGGCGTTGGCTCCGGGCTTCTTCGACAACGCCAGCGTGACAGCCGGGAACAGGCCCTGTTGGCCGATGCCGCGCTGCTCCGCGGCAGCGCCGGTGCCGAACCACACGTACTGCGAAGGCTGGTCGGGACCATCGACGACCTCGGCGACGTCGCGCAGGAACACCGGACGGCGCTCGGAGACACCCACCACAAGCTTGCGCACATCCTCGGCAGATTCCAGGTAGGTGCCGGTCTGCACCAGCACTTCACGATTGCCTGCGACCAGGCTGCCCGCCGGCTGCGAGGCGTTGGCCAGTTGCAGCGCGCCGCGCAGGTCCTGCGCGGTGACGCCGTGCGCGTTCATGCGCTCGATGTCCATGTTCACCCGGATCACGTGGCCGGGGCCGCCCAGGGTGGCAACGTCGCGCGTGCCGGGGATGCGCTTCAGCTCGGTCTCGATCGCGCGCGAAACCTGCTGCAGCGAGAAGGCCGCTCGCTCGGGGTCGGCGGTCCACAGCGTGAAGCTGACGATCGGCACGTCGTCGATGCCCTTGGGCTTGATCAGCGGCTTGCCGACGCCGAGTTGCGGCGACAGCCAGTCTGCATGCGAGTCCACGGTGTCGTAGAGGCGCACCAGTGCAGTCTGGTTGGGGACGCCAACCTCGAATTGAACGGTGACCACCGCCATGCCGGGGCGCGACACGGTATAGACGTGCTCGACGCCGGCGATGCGCGACAGCACCTGCTCGGCCGGCCGCGCCACCAGGGACTCGACATCGCGTGCAGACGCCCCCGGGAAAGGCACCAGCACGTTGGCCATGGTGACGTCGATCTGTGGCTCTTCTTCCTTGGGGGTGATCAGGGTGGCGAAGATGCCGGCGAGCAGCAACACCAGCGCCAGCAGCGGCGTGATCGCGTTGCGC
This sequence comes from Thauera sp. WH-2, assembly GCF_048321015.1. Classification (NCBI taxonomy): domain Bacteria; kingdom Pseudomonadati; phylum Pseudomonadota; class Betaproteobacteria; order Rhodocyclales; family Zoogloeaceae; genus Thauera; species Thauera sp. WH-2. The sequence continues at coordinate 310,384 of NZ_JBLWFG010000002.1, forward strand.
TGGAAGCCGGACGCGATGCGGCCGGAGATGCCGAGACGCTTTTCCATGGTCGCCTCCGGATTCAGCGCGCAGCCGAGCCGGCGCGGGCCTGAATGCCGGCCTGCACCGGGTCTAGGGCGAGGGTTTCGTCCCCCCTAAGGCCGGAGAGCACCTCCACCGCATCACCGCCCTGTTGGGTACGGCCGAGGCGGATCTGACGCAGCCCGAAACCGCCATGGCCATCGGCCACGTAAACTGCGGTGAGCTCGCCCCGACGAAGCACGGAAACGGCAGGAATCACCACCGGTTGGGCCGCTCGGGCCGGCGCCGCCTCACCATGTAAGCGCACCCGTGCGAAGCTGCCCGGCAACACGTCCGCGAGGCCCGCGGGGAGGTCGACGCGAACGCGCACGGTGTGGGTGCGGGCGTCGGCCGTGGGGAGCACGGTGACGGAAGCGGCTTCGATCGTGCGCCCGCTGGCGGGCAGCTCCACACTGGCGCGCAGCGTGCCACCGCCGAGCTCGGCGAGGCGCTGTGGCGCGAGGTCGGCCACTGCACGCATCTGCGCAGGGTCGTACACGGTGAGCAGGCTGCGGCCGGGCTGGGCCATTTCACCGGCTTCGATGTGGCGTACGGCAACCAGGCCGGTGAGCGGCGATGTCACCGTAGCGTAGCCCTGGACGGTGCCTGCCTGCGCACGCTGTGCGCGGGCAGCGCCCAGCTGCGCTTCAGCGGCTTCGTACTGCGTCCGCGCGCCATCGAGCGCCGACTGGCTGAGGAATTTCTGCGCGACCAGCTTGCGCGCACGCTCGTACTCAAGGCGCGCGTTGCCGAGCACGGTCTGCGCCTGCGCGATGCCAGCTTCGGCAGCGGCGACCGCTGCAGCCGCCTCGGCGGGATCGATGCGGACCAGCACCTGCCCGCGCTCGACGCGATCGCCGGCATCTACGCCGAGTTCGAGAATGCGGCCAGGCATTTGCGCCGCGAGGGTCGACTGACGCACCGCCTCGATCGTGGCCTCCGCAGCGATAGAGGGTGCAACCATCTGCGCCTGAATGCGTACGGTGGGCACCTCCGCGCGCGCGGGAAGGCTGAAGCTGGCGATCGCCGCGGCCAGCAGAAGAAGGCCGGGCGCGCGCGCAAGAACGGGGAGCATGACGGGTTTCATGTGCATAAGTATATTCTTATACACGCGCCGGTCAAGCACCTCGGTCAGTTCAGCACCTCGGTCAGTTCAGGCAGCTGGCGGCGTAATCGGCCATCGCGACGACAACCGGCTCGGCCTCGCCGGCCGCAGTGGCGAGGCTGATCTCGCACTCCGGATGAGCAGCACGGGCCTCGTCGAGCAGGATCGGCAGATCGCGCTTGAGGTGACCGCCTTGGGCGAGAAACATGGGCACGACCGCGATTTGCCGCACACCGTCAGCAGCAAGCGCGGCGATGGCCTCGGGCAGGGTCGGGGTCATGAACTCGAGGAACGCCAGCTCGGTACGCGGCGCATCGGGACGCGCCAGCACCGTATCGCGGATGCGGCGCATGGGTCCGGCCCATTCCGGGTCGCGTGCACCATGTCCGAACAGGACGATGGCAGATTGGGATCGGGGTGCTGCGGTCATGAGGCAATCTCCGTAGGAATGTCGGCGGACGCGACACGGCGAACTCCAGCGCGAAGCAGGTGCTCCAGCGCCCGTGCAGCACAGAGCAGGCCGACACTGGCCGTGACGGCCATGCTCGAACCATAGCCTGCGCAAGCGAGACCCTGTGGTGCGGCCCGCCCCGCGCCGGCATCGCAGGGCTGGACCGCAGGAAAGCGCAAGGGTTCGGTCGAGAACACCGCCTCGATACCGAATTTCCTCTTCGGGTCGCGTGTGAAACCGTGTTCCTTGCGCAGGCGCGCGCGCACCTTGGACAGCAAGGGATCCTGGACCGTACGCGAGAGGTCATCCACCATGATGCGCGCCGGGTCCAGCTTGCCGCCCGCCCCACCCGCCATGATCAGCGGAATGCCGCGCTCACGGCTCGCCGCGGCAAGCGCCACCTTCGCCCGTACGTTGTCGATGGCATCGATGACCACGTCGAAGCCTGAAAGCAGCCCGGCTGCATTCTCGGGGGTGACGAAGTCCTCGACCGTGATCACCTCGCAGTGCGGGTTGATGCCGGCGATGCGGGCGGACATTGCATCGACCTTGGCCATGCCAAGCGTATCTTCAAGCGCATGCGCCTGGCGATTGATGTTGGATTCGGCAACGTGGTCGAGGTCGATCAGGGTCAACCGCCCCACCCCGCTGCGTGCCAGCGCTTCGACCACCCAAGAGCCCACGCCGCCGATGCCGATCACGCAGGCGTGCGCCTTGCCGAGCGCCTCCGCGGCGCCGGCGCCATACAGGCGGTCGAGGCCGCCGAAGCGTCGCGCGCGGTCGACATCGGACTGCATGAAGCGCGGGCTCAGGCGTTGACCGCTTCGACGGCGCGCAGACTGTCGAGCCAGACGCCGAGGCCTTGTGCGTTGAGCTCCAGGTCCATGCGCAGCAGTTCGAGCGTATCGTCCTCGCTCAGCGCCCATTTCTGGCGCGCCGCCTCCTCGCGCATGACCTGCTCGAGACCGGCGAGGATCTCGACGTGGCGGGCAACCCCCTCACCGCGTGCGGCCTGCGCGACCGCGACCATGGTATCGATGAGGCGGTGCAGGTCCGCACCGAGGCGCTCGACGTCGGTGACGCGGCTGAAATGGGTCAGGTACATCGCCGTGGGCGACATGGCGAGCATGCGGTCGATGGAGGCATGCATCGCGGCAGGATCGAACTGGGTGGGCGTCGTCGTCGGCACCACGAAGGCGCGGCCATCGGTGTCGAGCTCGCGATAGGACAGGCCAAAGGTGTCGCCGGTGAAGAAGGCGCGTGCGACCGAATCCCACACGCAGATATGGTGGCGAGCGTGGCCGGGCGTGTCGAACACGCGCAGCATGCGGCTACCGAGTTGCACCTCGAGTCCATCGGTCGCCGCGACGATGCGCTCGGCGGGTACCGGAACCAGCTGGCCGTAGAGTTCGAACGCGCGCTCCGCGCCATATACGGCAGAGGTGCCTTCCCACAGCCGGGTCGGGTCCGCCATGTGGCGCACACCGCGCGGGTGGACCAGCAGCTTCGCCCGCGGCAGGGCGCACATCAGGCTCCCGGCGCCGCCTGCGTGATCGAGGTGGATGTGGGTGAGGATCACCCAGTCCACGGCCTCGGGCGCGATGCCGAGTGATGCCAGCGCCGCGAGCACATGAGGTACCGATGCATTGCTGCCGGTATCGACGACCGCCGCGCGGCCGTCCTGCACCACAAGGTGAATTGCGCAAAGCTGTGGCCGGCCGTAGGCCGAGTCGAAGGCGAAGACGCCGTCCTGATAGTCGATCAGATTTTTCATCACCCCTCCTCCAGGCATCGATCTGGGGTCGATTGTCCCGGTTTCAATACGTGCCTCGGCCCGGCGCAACGCGCCAGGCACGGCGGCCAAACGGTGTCAGAAGGGAATGTCGTCGTCGAAATCGCCGAACCCACCGGAGGACTGCGCAGGCTGCTGGGACTGCGGACGTTGTGCGGGCGCGGGGCTGCTGCGCGGCGCAGCGGCGGGAGCATCCCAGCCCGCATCGTTGCCACGCATGGATGCATCGCCGCCCTCGCGGCGCCCGCCGAGCATCTTCATCTCGTCGGCACGGATTTCGGTGGTGTAGCGGTCCTGACCGCTCTGGTCCTGCCACTTGCGCGTACGCAGGCTACCCTCGATGTAAACCTGGCTGCCCTTGCGCAGATACTGCCCGGCGATTTCGGCCAGCTTGCCGTAGAAGGACACGCGGTGCCATTCGGTAGCCTCACGGCGCTCGCCAGTATTCTTGTCGCGCCAGGTCTCGGTAGTGGCCAGACGGATGTTGCAGATCGCGTCGCCGGAGGGGGCGAAGCGGTTTTCCGGATCAGCGCCGAGGTTGCCGATCAGGATGACTTTGTTCAGGGATGCCATCCGGTTCTCCTTTGGAAACGTGAACGGGCAGCGTATGGGCGCCGCCCTTGCATGGTGTACCGCCCCGTTCAGCGCCCGGCAGGCGCCGGCGCGGTACGCAGGGGCGGCGGATTCATCGAGGTCGACAGCGCCAGCCATGCAAGCCCGAGCATGACGCAGAACAGGCTTACCACGCCGGTCCCGAAGGTCTGACCCAGCCAGCCGCCGAGCGCGCCGCCCAGGAACAGGCCGAGCGACTGCAGTGTGTTGTAGACCCCGAGCGCAGTCCCCTTCGCGCCCGGGGCGGCGATACGCGAGATCCACGACGGCTGCGTGGCCTCGAGCACGTTGAAGGCGATGAAGAAGAGGGTCAGCAGCAATGCCAATGGTATCAGCGCATCCCCAAAAAGCCAGAGCCCGAACTGAACGATCACAAGCAACGCGATGGCTGCATTGAAGACCGGCTTCATCTTGTCGTGGCGCTCGGCGAGGATCACCGCAGGCACCATGACGACAAAGGATAGCAGCACCGCCGGGAGGTAGACCTTCCAGTGCTCGGGCACCGGCAGGCCGCCGCTGGCGACCAGCGCCGAGGGGACCAGTACCCACATCGTGGTCTGGATCAGGTGCAGCGCGAACACACCGAAGTTGAGCCGCATCAGCTGGCCGTCACGCAAGACGTCGACGATCCGGCCCGTGGCGCGCGGAACGGGGGGCGCCTCGGGCACCACCTTGAGCAGCACGCCGATGGCGCCTACGGCGAGCACCGCGGTGAGCCAGAAGATGCCGGACATGCCGATTACCGCATAGAGCAGCGGCGCGACCACCATGGAGAGTGCGAACACGAGGCCGATGGAGGAGCCGATCATTGCCATGACCTTGGTGCGATGCTGGTCGCGCGTAAGGTCCGCAGCCAACGCGGTGACGGCCGCGGAAATTGCACCCGCGCCCTGCACCACCCGCCCCACGATGATCATCCAGATGTCATCAGCGATTGCTGCAACGACGCTGCCGACGACGAAGAGCACGAGGCCGAACACGATCACCGGCTTACGCCCGAAGCGGTCGGAGGCGGCGCCGTAGGCGATCTGCAGGAAGGCTTGAGTGAGCCCGTAGGCGCCGATGGCCAGGCCGACGAGCATCAGGTCGTCTCCCCCTGGGATCTGCTCGGCATGAGCGGCGAACACGGGGAGGATCAGGAACAGGCCGAGCATGCGCAGCGCGAAGATAGCCGCCAGGCTCATGCCGGCGCGGCGTTCTTCGCGCGTCATCGGATCGCGTGCGGGAACGGACATACTGGATACCGGCTCGATCAAAGAGCGGGATTCTAACACCCCGCAAACGACTGATGCGATTGCGCCGCCGCCGTTACGAGGGCGTATAGTCTGCCGTTTCCCACGCCTCGAACCCGTCATGGACGAGATCCGCATCCGCGGCGCCCGCACCCACAACCTGAAAAACATCAGCATCGACCTTCCCCGGAACCGCCTGACCGTGATCACAGGCCTGTCGGGCTCGGGGAAGTCCTCGCTCGCCTTCGATACCCTGTATGCGGAGGGCCAGCGCCGCTACGTCGAGTCTCTTTCCGCGTACGCGCGCCAGTTCCTCCAACTCATGGAGAAGCCGGATGTGGACCTGATCGAAGGATTGTCGCCCGCGATCTCGATCGAGCAGAAGGCCACCAGCCATAATCCACGTTCTACGGTCGGAACGGTCACCGAGATCCACGATTACCTCCGCCTGCTGTATGCACGCGCAGGCACACCACACTGCCCCGACCATCCGCAGCACGCGCTGGAAGCGCAGAGTGTGGCGCAGATGGTCGACCACGTGCTCGCACTGCCCGCCGAGACGAAGCTGATGATCCTCGCCCCGGTCGTGAGCGGCCGCAAGGGTGAGCAGAGCGATCTGTTCGCAGAGTTGCGCGCGCAGGGCTTCGTGCGCGTACGGGTGGATGGCGAAGTGATGGAACTCGACGCCATGCAGCCCCTGGAGAAGGGCCGACGGCACGACGTGGCGGTGGTGATCGATCGCGTGAAGCTGCGCCCCGATCTGCGCAGCCGGCTCGCCGAGTCCTTCGAGACCGCGCTCACGCATGCCGACGGGCGGGCGATCGCGGTGGAGATGGAAAGCGGCCGCGAGCACCTGTTCTCGGCTCGCTTCGCCTGCCCTGTGTGCAGCTTCTCACTTGCTGAACTGGAGCCACGGCTGTTCTCTTTCAACAATCCTGCCGGCGCATGCCCCAGGTGCGACGGGCTGGGCCAGGTGGAGTTCTTCGATCCCGTGCGGGTGGTTGCACACCCTGAGCTGTCGCTCGCATCGGGCGCGATCCGCGGCTGGGACCGGCGCAACCAGTTCTACTTCCAGTTGCTGGCAAGCCTGGCCTCGCACTACGGCTTCGATATCGAGACGCCGTGGCGGGCACTGCCGGAAGACCTGCGCGAGGTGGTGCTTTCCGGCTCCGGGCGGACAAAGATCGCTTTCCGCTACATGGCGGACAACGGCAGGATGGTGCTCAAGGAGCACCCCTTCGAGGGCATCCTGCCCAACCTCGAGCGGCGCCTGCGCGAAACCGATTCGCAGGCCGTGCGCGAGGAGTTGTCGAAATACCGTGCCACCCAGCGCTGCCCGGCCTGTCACGGCAGCCGCCTGCGCAGCGAGGCACGCCACGTGCTGATCGGCGGCCACCCCCTGCACGAGGTCGCCGCGATGCCGCTTGGGGCAGCGCATGCGTTCTTCGCCCAGCTCGCGCTGGAAGGCGCACGCGCACACATCGCCGAAAGGATCGTGAGCGAGATCACCGCACGCCTGCGCTTCCTCATCGACGTGGGGCTCGACTACCTGGCGCTCGACCGCGCAGCCGATACGCTCTCGGGCGGCGAAGCGCAGCGCATCCGCCTGGCAAGCCAGATCGGCTCCGGGCTGACGGGCGTGATGTACGTGCTCGACGAACCGTCGATTGGCCTGCATCAGCGTGACAACGACCGCCTGCTTGACACCCTCGCCCGCTTGCGCGACATGGGCAACACGGTGATCGTGGTCGAGCACGACGAGGATGCGATCCGCAGCGCGGACTACGTGGTGGACATGGGCCCCGGGGCAGGCGAGCATGGCGGCCAGATCGTTGCACACGGCACGCCTGCCGAGGTGATTGCCAATCCGGACTCCCTCACCGGCGACTATCTTGCCGGAAGGCGCACGATCGTGCCGCCCGGGCGCCGCACCGCGCCTGATCCGGCGCGCATGGTCCGGATCGCGGGCGCCACGGGCAACAACCTCAAGGCCGTCGACGCGAGCCTGCCGGTTGGATTGCTGACCTGCATCACCGGCGTTTCGGGCTCCGGCAAGTCCACCTTGATCAACGACACGCTCGCCACTGCCGCTGCGCACCAGCTCAACCGCAGCGCGAATGACCCTGCGCCGTACGCCGCGATCGAAGGGCTGGAAGCCTTCGACAAGGTCATCGACGTTGACCAGTCCCCAATCGGCCGCACACCGCGCTCCAACCCCGCCACCTACACGGGGCTGCTGACGCCGATCCGCGAGCTATTCGCCGGCGTGCCCGAGGCGCGGGCGCGCGGCTACGGTCCCGGGCGCTTCTCATTCAACGTGCGCGGCGGGCGCTGCGAGGCCTGCCAGGGCGACGGTCTGGTCAAGGTCGAGATGCATTTCCTGCCCGACCTGTACGTCCCGTGCGATGTCTGCCATGGCACGCGCTACAACCGCGAGACGCTAGAAATCCGATACAAGGGCCGCAACATCCGCGAGGTGCTGGAGATGACGGTGGAGGAGGCGCTCGCCTTCTTCGCACCGGTACCCGCAGTCGCACGCAAGCTCGAAACCCTGACCGACGTCGGCCTCGGCTACATCCGCCTGGGGCAGAGCGCGACGACTCTCTCAGGTGGCGAGGCTCAGCGCATCAAGCTCGCCCTCGAACTCTCCAAGCGCGACACGGGCCGAACCCTGTACATCCTCGACGAGCCGACCACCGGGCTGCACTTCCAGGACATCGAACTGCTGCTGAAGGTTCTGCACCGCCTGCGCGACCACGGCAACACCATCATCGTCATCGAGCACAACCTGGACGTAATCAAAACGGCCGACTGGGTCCTCGACCTGGGCCCAGAGGGCGGCGACCGTGGCGGCACGCTGGTATGCTGCGGAACCCCCGAGCAGATTGCCGAACACCCCGAGAGTCATACGGGCCGCTACCTGCGTCGCATGCTCTCCTGACCAGGGCCTCACCCCCCGGCGTAACCGCGCGGATTGAGGCACTGCCAGCGCCATGCGTCCTCGCACATGGCCTGCAAATCGCGCTCGGCGCGCCAGCCAAGCACTTCTTCTGCGCGGGCGGGATCCGCCCAGCACGCAGCGATGTCTCCCGGTCGGCGCTCGACGATGTCGTAGGGGACTGCGCGCCCACTGGCGGCTTCGAAGGCGCGCACCATCTCCAGCACGCTGTAGCCGCGCCCGGTTCCAAGATTCAGCGTGCTCACGCCAGGCAGCCGTTCAATCCGCTCGAGCGCACGTAAATGGCCCAGCGCAAGATCGACCACATGAATGTAATCGCGCACGCCCGTGCCGTCGCGTGTCGGATAATCGTTGCCGAACACGCGCAGTCGCGGCAGTCGCCCGCCCGCAACCTGACTCACGAAAGGCATCAGGTTGTTCGGCAGACCATCCGGATCCTCCCCGATGCGCCCGCTCACATGCGCACCGACCGGGTTGAAGTATCGCAACAGCACAATATTCCAGCCCGCTTCCGCTTGTGCCACGTCACGCAGGATCTGCTCGCCCATCAGCTTCGTCCAGCCGTAGGGATTGGTTGCAGAAGTCGGAAAATCCTCCCGGATGGGGACGGACGCAGGGTCCCCATATACCGTGGCCGACGAGCTGAACACCATGCGCCGGCAACCGGCAATCTCCATCACCTCAAGCACGCTGATCAGGCCGTGCAGGTTGTTGTCGTAATAGGCGAGCGGCTGAGCGACCGACTCACCAACCGCCTTGCGCGCGGCGAAGTGGATCACCGCCTCGACCGGATGCTGCGCGAAAATATGCTCCAGCGCGGCACGGTCCCTCACATCCGCACGAACGAAGCCGGCAAGCGCGCGACCTCCCAGCTCCTGCATACGCGCAACCGCCGTCATGGAAGCGTTGGACAGATCATCCACCACGACGACGTCACGCCCCGCCTGCAGTAGCTCAACACACGTATGCGAACCGATGTAGCCCGCGCCCCCGGTCACCAGCGTCACGCCCATTCGTTCCAACCCTCCACCATTGCAACGCCTCCAGCCTGCCCGTACACCGCACATGTTTGCGCGGAACGATGCCGCGCGGGCGAAAAAAAACCGGGCGTTGCCCGGTTCTTTCGTTCGCTCGCCGATAACTCAGGCGGCTTCGCTTTCTTCAGCTTCAACCGCCTCACCTTCAGGTCGGTCGAGCAATTCGACATACGCCATCGGCGCGTTGTCGCCATCGCGGAAGCCGCACTTCAGAATACGCAGATAGCCACCGTTACGGCTGGCAAAGCGCGGACCCAGTTCGTCGAAAAGCTTCACGACCATATCACGGTCGCGCAGACGGTCGAACGCCAGACGGCGGTTGGCAACGCTGGGCTTCTTGCCCAGCGTGATCATCGGCTCGACCACACGGCGAAGTTCCTTCGCCTTCGGCAGGGTCGTCTTGATCGCTTCGTGACGCAGCAGCGAATTGGCCATGTTGCGGAACATCGCCTGGCGGTGGCTGCTGGTACGATTCAGCTTGCGAAGACCATTACGGTGACGCATTTCAATTCCTCACTTGCCCGGCGACTCAACCGAGCTTCTCAAGCCCGGCCGGCGGCCAGTTTTCCAGTTTCATGCCAAGCGTCAGCCCGCGAGAGGCCAACACTTCCTTGATCTCGTTGAGCGACTTCCGACCCAGGTTCGGGGTTTTCAGCAACTCGGTCTCGGTGCGCTGGATCAGATCACCGATGTAGTAGATGTTCTCGGCCTTCAGGCAGTTCGCAGAACGCACCGTGAGCTCGAGGTCATCGACCGGGCGCAGCAAAACGGGATCGATCGTCTGCGACGGGGCCTCGACCCGCTCGGGCTGAGTGCCTTCGAGGTCGGCGAACACCGAAAGCTGATCCATCAGCACGCGCGCCGCGTAGCGGATCGCCTCTTCCGGATCAACCGCACCGTTGGTCTCGATATCGATGATCAGACGATCGAGGTCGGTACGCTGCTCGACACGAGCGCTTTCTACCAGGTAGCTGACACGGCGCACAGGGCCGAACGACGCATCGAGAACGATACGGCCGATCTGCTTGCTCTCAGCGCTCTGGGGGCGCGCATTACCCGGTACGTACCCGCGTCCTTCCTCGACCCTGATCTGCATGTCCATCTTGCCACCGGGGGCCAGATGCGCGATCACATGATCGGGGTTGATGATCTCGACGTCGTGACCGAGTTCGATGTCGGCCGCCGTCACCAAGCCCTCGCCGGATTTGGCGAGTCGCACGGTGACTTCGCTGCGCCCGTTGAGCTTGAATACCACACCCTTCAGGTTCAGCAGCAGGTCGACGATGTCTTCGCGCACGCCGTCAAGCGTGGAGTACTCGTGCAGCACCCCTTCGATCGTGACTTCCGTGGCAGCGTGCCCCGGGAGCGACGACAGGAGGATGCGCCGCAGCGCATTCCCCAGCGTATGACCGAACCCGCGCTCGAACGGCTCCATCGTCACCCGCGCCTGGACAGGCGAGGTGCTCTGGACGTCGATGATGCGCGGTTTCAGCAGTGCATTGCTTTGCATCAGCATTTCCTCGGAACTAGAAGAGGATCAGACTCCCGATCAACGGGAGTACAGTTCCACCACCAGGCTCTCGTTGATCGTTGCAGGCAGTTCAGTGCGCACCGGGTAGGCTTTGAAGACACCCTTGCCGGCCTTGGTGTCGACTTGGAGCCACTCGGGGAAACCACGCGACTCGGCAGCCTCGAGGGCGGCCTTGACGCGCAGGTGACCGCGCGCACCTTCGGTCAGTTCGACAACATCGCCCGGGCGAACAACGTACGACGGGATATTCACGCGCTTGCCATTGACCAGCACGCCGTTGTGACGGACCACTTGTCGTGCTTCAGCGCGCGAGGCGCCGAAACCCATGCGGTAGGCGACGGAGTCCAGCCGACCTTCCAGCAACTGAAGCAGGTTTTCACCTGTCTGACCACGGCGACGGTCCGCTTCGGCGTACACCTTGCGGAACTGGCGCTCCAGCACACCGTAAATGCGGCGAATCTTCTGCTTCTCACGCAACTGCACGCCATAACCGGACAGACGCTGCCCGGAACGCTGACCGTGCTGGCCAGGGGCATACGCACGGCGCTCGATGGCGCACTTGTCGGTGAAACACTTTTCGCCCTTCAGGAACAGCTTTTCGCCTTCGCGACGGCACTGACGGCACTTAGGATCGAGATTACGAGCCACTTATCAACTCCTTGTCAGATACGACGCTTCTTCGGCGGACGGCAGCCGTTATGCGGGATGGGGGTGATGTCCGTGATGCTGGAAATCTTGATCCCCAGCGCATTGAGCGCACGAACCGAGGACTCGCGCCCAGGACCGGGGCCCTTGATGCGCACTTCCAGGTTCTTGATGCCACATTCCTGGGCAGCCTTGCCAGCCGCTTCGGCAGCGACCTGAGCGGCGAACGGCGTGCTCTTGCGCGAGCCCTTGAAGCCCGCACCGCCCGAAGTCGCCCACGACAGAGCGTTACCCTGACGATCGGTGATGGTGATGATGGTGTTGTTGAAGCTCGCGTGAACGTGAGCGATGCCTTCGGCAACGTTCTTTTTGACCTTCTTGCGAACCTTCGTTCCAGTCTTAGCCATTATCGGTTCCTATTACTTCTTGCCGGCGATCGGCTTGCGCGGACCCTTGCGGGTACGGGCATTGGTGCGGGTGCGCTGGCCACGAAGCGGCAGCCCACGGCGATGACGCACGCCGCGGTAGCAGCCCAGGTCCATCAGGCGCTTGATGTTCATGGTGACTTCACGACGCAGGTCGCCTTCGACGACGAAACGACCGACTTCGTCACGCAGCTTTTCCATGTCCGACTCGGTCAGATCCTTGACCTTGACCGAACGCACGATGCCTGCGGCGTCGCAAATTCTCTGAGCACGCGAACGGCCGATCCCATAGATGGCGGTCAGCGCGATCTCGGCATGCTTGTGATTGGGAATATTAACCCCAGCAATACGGGCCATCCGTATACCCCGAAACGAAAAACGTTAAATTCTAATGCCTGGCGTTGAGTAGATCAACCCTGGCGTTGCTTGTGCCGCGGATCGCTGCAAATGACGCGAACCACACCCTTGCGGCGGATAATCTTGCAGTTGCGGCAGAGCCGCTTGACCGATGCCTGCACTCTCATGATGTTGCTCCTGTTTCTCTAATCTTCACTTGGTCCGGAAAACGATCCGGCCCTTGGTCAGGTCGTAGGGGGTGAGCTGTACGGTCACCTTGTCCCCGGGGAGGATGCGGATGTAGTGCATCCGCATCTTCCCGGAGATATGGCCGAGCACCATGTGACCGTTTTCAAGCCTGACGCGGAACGTTGCATTGGGGAGGTTCTCGGTCACCTCTCCCTGCATCTCGATTACATCTTCCTTCGCCATGGCTCACCTTCCGGGGATACCCGCCCCCTTGAAGTTCGCTTTCTTCAGCAGACTCTCGTACTGGTGCGACATCACGAATGCCTGGACCTGAGCCATGAAGTCCATCGTAACCACCACGATGATCAGCAGCGAAGTGCCACCGAAATAGAACGGCACGTTCCACTTCAGGATCAGGAACTCCGGCAGAAGGCAAACCAGCGTGATGTACACCGCACCGGCCAGCGTCAGCCGCATGAGAATCTTGTCAATGTAGCGCGCGGTCTGATCGCCAGGACGAATCCCGGGAACAAAGGCCCCGCTCTTCTTCAGGTTGTCTGCCGTCTCACGCGCATTGAAGACCAGCGCCGTGTAGAAGAAGCAGAAGAAAATAATCGCCAGCGCATAGAGCATCACGTAGATGGGCTGACCCGGAGAGAGCGTGGAAGCGATGTCTCGCAGCCAGTACATCCCCTCCGACGAACCAAACCACTGCCCCAGCGTGGCAGGGAACAGAATGATGCTCGACGCGAAGATCGGCGGAATCACGCCAGACATGTTCAGCTTCAGGGGAAGGTGGGAACTTTGCCCCCCATACACCTTGTTGCCGACCTGCCGTTTGGCGTAATTCACCAGGATCTTCCGCTGCCCACGCTCCACGAAAACCACAAAGGCCGTCACCAGCACCACGAGAATGCAGATGAAGAGCGCCGTAAAGGGGTGCATCGATCCTGTCCGAACCAACTCGAACAAACCGCCAATCGCACTCGGCAAGCCCGCTATGATGCCGGCGAAGATGATGATCGAGATGCCATTACCGATGCCACGCTCGGTGATCTGCTCACCCAGCCACATCAGGAACATCGTACCGGTCACCAGCGTCGCGACGGTCACGAATCGGAACATGACCCCCGGCTCGAGCACCAGACCAGGCTGCCCTTCGAGCGCGATCGCGATACCCAGCGACTGCGCCAACGCCAGCAGCAAGGTGCCGTACCGCGTGTACTGCGTGATCTTGCGTCTACCCGCCTCCCCTTCCTTCTTCAACGCTTCCAGAGAAGGCACCGCCACGGTCATCAACTGCATGATGATGGACGCGGAGATGTAGGGCATGATGCCCAGCGCGAAGATGGTGAAGCGAGACAGCGCGCCACCCGAAAACAGGTTGAACACGCCAAGGATTCCACCCTGCTGGGACTGGAACAACTCTGCCAGCCCCTGCGGGTCGATACCAGGCACCGGAATGTGCGCGCCGATCCGATACACGATCAACGCGCCCATGAGGAACATCAACCGGCGCTTGAGATCGCCGAATTTCCCCGCGCTTCCCAGCGTGGCAGCAGGATTCGCCACAGCGTATGCCCTTTTCTTACTCGGCCGCCACGGAACCGCCGGCAGCTTCGATCGCCGCCTTGGCACCCGCAGTCGCACCCACGCCGCGCAGGATCACCTTGCGGCTTATGGAACCCGAAACGACGACCTTGGCCGACAGAGCATCGGCGGCGATGACGCCCGCCTGCTTGAGCGTCAGCAGATCGATCTCGTCTACCGGGAGCTTGTCCAGTTCGGACAGGCGCACCTCGACATTGCGAGCCCGCGTCAGCGAAACGAAACCGCGCTTCGGCAGCCGGCGTTGCAGCGGCATCTGACCGCCCTCGAAGCCGACCTTGTGGAACCCGCCGGCGCGGGATTTCTGACCCTTGTGGCCGCGGCCGCAGGTCTTGCCCAAGCCGCTGCCCATTCCGCGACCGACACGGCGCGCAACTTTCTTGGAGCCTTCACCGGGCTTGATGGTATTCAGGCGCATTTCAACCCTCACACTTCAGCAGGTAGGACACCTTGTTGACCATGCCCCGGACTTCCGGGGTATCCGCCAGCTCGACCGTGTGGTTGAGCCGGCGCAGACCCAGCCCGCGCACAGTGGCACGATGGGACTGCTTGGTACCGATCACGCTCTTCACGAGCGTCACCCTGATTTTCTTGTCCGACATCTCTTACCCCAGGATCTCTTCGACGGACTTGCCGCGCTTGGCAGCGATCTCCGCCGGGGTGTTGATCGCCATCAGGCCATTGATGGTGGCACGGACGACGTTGTACGGATTGGCAGAGCCGATGCACTTGCAAATCACATCGGTCACACCCATGACTTCGAACACGGCGCGCATCGGACCGCCGGCGATGATGCCGGTACCAGCGGGAGCCGGCTGCATCAGCACGGAAGCCGCGCCGTGTTTGCCGATCACCGTATGCTGCAAGGTCCCGTTCTTGAGCGAGACCTTACGCATCTTGCGACGCGCTTCGTCCATCGCCTTCTGCACCGCCACCGGAACTTCGCGGGACTTCCCCTTGCCCATGCCGATCGCGCCGTCACCGTCACCGACGACGGTCAGTGCCGCGAAGCCGAGGATACGACCGCCCTTTACGACCTTGGTCACGCGATTGATCGCGACCATTTTTTCCTTCAGGCCGTCATCGCGCTCGTCGGAGGCTTGCGCACGTTTGGTTTGCTGCTTGGCCATACGATTCCTCGCTTAGAACTTGAGACCGCCTTCACGGGCGGCCTCGGCCAGCGCCTTCACGCGGCCGTGATACAGGAAGCCCGAGCGGTCGAAGGAGACCTGCTCCACACCGGCTGCTTTTGCACGCTCGGCGATGAGCTTGCCCACCACCTCCGCGGCCGCCTTGTTGCCGCCATTGGCGACCTTGGCGCGCACATCGGCTTCGACGGTCGATGCAGCGGCGAGAACGCGCGCTCCGCAGCCGGAGATGACCTGAGCGTAGATATGGCAGTTGGACCGGAACACCGTCAGGCGAACCGCCTTGAGCTCCGCAATCTTGGCGCGAGTTTTGCGCGCGCGACGGAGACGAGTTTCTTTCTTGTTCATGACGAACCGCCTTACTTCTTCTTGGTTTCCTTGAGCACCACCACTTCGTCCGAATAACGGACGCCCTTGCCCTTGTAGGGCTCGGGAGCGCGGTAGGCCCGCACCTCGGCAGCGACCTGGCCGACCTTCTGCTTGTCGACCCCTTTGATCAGGATCTCGGTCTGAGTCGGCGTCTCGACCTTCACACCTTCGGGCATCTGATGCACGACCGGGTGAGAGAAGCCGAGTGACAGATTGAGCTTGTCACCCTGCGCTTGCGCACGATAACCGACGCCCACCAGGGTCAGCTTGCGCTCGAAACCCTTACTCACGCCGGTAACCATATTGTTCACCAACGCACGCACGGTGCCAGACATGGCGCGCGCATTGGCAACACCGTCGCGCGCCTTGCACACGATCGCATCGCCTTCGCGCGCAACCTGCACGGCACCCGTCAGCGCCTGGCGCAGCGAGCCGAGCGGACCTTTCACTGCGATCTCAGCGTCGGAAATCATAACTTCCACGCCCTGCGGGATCGCCACCGGATTCTTGGCTACACGAGACATCGTATCCCCCTTACGCGACCAGGCAGATGACCTCGCCACCCACGCGGCCAGCGCGTGCGGAGCGGTCGGTCATCACGCCACGCGGCGTGGAAACAATGGCGACGCCAAGGCCGTTCATCACGCGCGGCAGGTCATCGCTACCCTTGTAGATGCGCAGCCCAGGACGGCTCACACGCTCGAGACGCTCAATGACCGGGCGCCCGGCGTAATACTTGAGCGTAACGTCGAGCGAAGGCTTGCCGCCCTCTTCGCGCACCGCGAAACCATCGATGTAACCTTCGTCATGCAGAACTTTGGCGATCGCAACCTTCAGCTTCGACGAAGGCATCGACACCGAGGCCTTCTGGGCCTGCTGGCCGTTGCGGATGCGCGTCAGCATGTCGGCGATCGGATCGGACATACTCATCTTCGATTTCTCCTTACCAGCTCGCCTTGGTCATACCAGGAACTTCACCACGGAAAGCAATTTCACGCAGCTTGTTACGGCACAGACCGAACTTGCGGAACACGCCACGCGGGCGCCCGGTGAGCGCACAACGATTGCGCTGACGGGTCGGATTCGCGTTGCGCGGCAGTTGCTGCAGGGCCAGACGGGCGGCCATGCGTTCTTCTTCGGACAGACTGGTGTCCTTGATCGTCGCGACCAGGGCGGCACGCTTGGCAGCGAATTTTTCCACCAGCTGCGCGCGCTTCGCTTCGCGGTTGATCAGAGCGAGTTTCGCCATATCACCCTCAATTCTTGAACGGGAACTTGAACGCGGCGAGGAGAGCACGAGCCTCCTCGTCGTTCTTGGCCGTCGTCGTGATGCTGATGTTCATCCCGCGCAGCGCATCGATCTTGTCGTACTCGATCTCAGGAAAAATGATCTGTTCCTTGACACCGAGGTTGTAATTGCCGCGACCATCAAAACCCTTCGACGCGATACCGCGGAAGTCACGGACGCGCGGCAGGGCAATCGTGATCAGACGATCGAGGAATTCGAACATGCGCGGCCCACGCAGGGTCACCATGCAGCCAATCGGATAACCGTCGCGAATCTTGAAACCGGCGATCGACTTGCGAGCTTTGGTGGACACTGGCTTCTGACCGGCGATCTTGGTCATGTCGCCAATGGCGTTCTCGAGAATCTTCTTGTCGCCAACCGCCTCACCGACACCCATATTGAGGGTGATCTTGGTGATGCGAGGAACTTCCATCACGGACTTGTAGCCGAACTGCTGCCTCAGCGCAGGCGCGACCTCATCCTTGTAAACCTGTTGCAAGCGAGCCATCGTCACTCCTTAGGCGTTCACCAGCTCGCCGTTCGACTTGAAGAAACGAACCTTGCGGCCATCTTCAAGCGTCTTGATCCCGACTCGATCACCCTTCTGGGTGGCGGGATTGAACAGCGCGACGTTCGACACATGGATGGGCATCTCCTTCTCGACGATGCCACCCACTTCACCTTTCAGCGGATTCGGGCGCACGTGTTTCTTCACCCGATTCACACCCTCGACCACGACGCGCTCGTCATCGACGCGGCGCAGCACAGTGCCACGACGGCCACGATCCTTGCCCGTCAGCACCATTACTTCGTCACCCTTGCGGATCTTGTTCATCTATCGACTCCTCAGAGCACTTCGGGCGCCAGCGAGACGATCTTCATGAACCGCTCGGTGCGCAGCTCGCGCGTGACCGGCCCAAAGATACGGGTGCCGATCGGCTCAAGCTTGTTGTTCAGAAGCACGGCCGCATTGTTGTCGAACTTGATCAGCGAGCCGTCAGGACGACGAACGCCCTTGGCAGTGCGAACCACGACCGCGTTGTAGACGTCACCCTTCTTGGCGCGACCACGCGGCGCAGCATCCTTCACGGTAACCTTGATGATGTCGCCCACGCCGGCATAGCGACGCTTCGAACCACCCAGGACCTTGATGCACATCACCGAGCGTGCGCCGGAGTTATCGGCCACGTCCAGCCTGGACTGCATTTGAATCATGAAAATATCTCCAACTTATCCCGCATCTGCGGACAGTCTTGGAACCCGTCAGGGTAGGATGCCCCGAGCGAGCCCCGGAGCAAAGAGGCAAAAGTATAACAGCCTGGCGCGTGCGCGCCAAGCTGTTTTTCTTGCGACCTGCCAGTAACTCAATTCAGATGATACGAGCCTTCTCGAGCACCTTGGCCACCCGCCAGGTCTTGGTGCGCGAGATCGGGCGGCACTCCTCGATCTCGACGAGGTCGCCCTGCGCGGCAATGCCGTCTTCCACGTGAGCGTGGTACTTTGCCGAACGGGTGATGATCTTGCCGTACAGCGGGTGCT
This sequence comes from Thauera sp. WH-2, assembly GCF_048321015.1. Classification (NCBI taxonomy): domain Bacteria; kingdom Pseudomonadati; phylum Pseudomonadota; class Betaproteobacteria; order Rhodocyclales; family Zoogloeaceae; genus Thauera; species Thauera sp. WH-2. The sequence goes on from NZ_JBLWFG010000002.1 coordinate 328,710, forward strand.
TCACCCGACGCTCGACAAGAACGGTCACCGTCTTCTGCATCTTGTCGCTCACCACACGCCCAACCAGCGCGCGGCGAACCTTCTCAACCTGTTCGCTCATTGCTGACCCGCCTTTTCGCGCAGAATGGTACGCACGCGCGCGATATCGCGACGAACCTTACCAATCTGACTCGTATTGCCCAGCTGCTGCGTAGCGTGCTGCATGCGCAGCGAAAACTGCGCCTTGAGCAGCTCGAGGAGCTCCTTGTTCAACTCATCTGCGCTCTTGGCGCGGAGTTCAGTAGCGTTCATGTTCAACCCCCAATCTGACGGGTAACGAACACGGTCTCGATCGGAAGCTTGGCGGCAGCGAGCCGGAAAGCCTCACGAGCGAGCTCTTCGGCCACGCCGTCCATTTCATAGAGCACCTTGCCCGGCTGGATCTCGGCGACCCAGTACTCGGGGTTACCCTTACCGTTACCCATCCGGACTTCGGCCGGCTTCTTCGAGATCGGCTTGTCCGGGAAGATGCGAATCCAGATGCGACCACCACGCTTGATATGACGCGTCATCGCACGACGGGCCGACTCGATTTGACGCGCGGTCAGACGACCGCGGCCAACGGCCTTCAGCCCGTACTCGCCGAAGGACACCTTGGCGCCGCGGGTAGCGACACCGGTGTTGCGGCCCTTCTGCTCCTTACGGTACTTCCTTCTAGTCGGCTGCAGCATCATTCACTCCTGCTTTCTTCTTGCCGGCCTTCGCCACGACGAGCGGGACGACGACCCGGACGACCTTCGCCGTCACGCGGCGCGCCACGGCGGCCACGGCGGTTATCCACTTCCGGCTCGGCGGCGACGGGCTGCTCGTTGCGACCCAGCATCTCACCCTTGAACACCCACACCTTGATGCCAATGATGCCGTAGGTGGTCTGCGCTTCGGAGACGCCATAATCGATATTCGCGCGCAGGGTGTGCAGCGGAACACGGCCTTCACGATACCACTCGGTACGCGCGATCTCGGCGCCATTCAGGCGACCGGAGCTCATGATCTTGATGCCCTGTGCACCCAAGCGCATCGCGTTCTGCATGGCCCGCTTCATTGCGCGGCGGAACATGATGCGCTTCTCGAGTTGCTGGGCGATCGAATCAGCGATGAGCTTCGCGTCGAGTTCGGGCTTGCGCACTTCCTCGATATTCACGTGAACCGGAACGCCTACGATCTTCTGCAGATCGCGCTTGAGTGCCTCGATGTCTTCGCCCTTCTTGCCGATCACGACGCCCGGACGCGCGCTGAACAGCGTAATGCGGGCATTCTTGGCCGGCCGCTCGATCAGCACGCGGCCGAGCGATGCGTGCGCGAGGCGCTTCTTGAGGTACTCGCGAACCTTCAGGTCCTCGTGCAGCATGCCCGAGAAGTCCTTGCTGGAAGCAAACCAGCGCGAACCCCAGTCACGCGTGACGGCGAGGCGGAAGCCAGTGGGATGGATTTTCTGACCCATGTTTACTCCTTACTCGCCAACGGTCACGTAGACGTGGCAGGTGGGCTTGAGGATGCGGTTGCCGCGACCCTTCGCACGCGCAGTGAAGCGCTTGAGCGTCATGCCCTCTTCCACGTGAATGGCCTTGACCTTCAGCGTGTCGATATCGGCGCCGTCGTTGTGCTCGGCATTCGCGATTGCCGACTCGAGCACCTTGCGAATGATCTTCGCGCCCTTCTTGGGCGAGAAGGCCAGCGTGTTGAGCGCCTGATCGACGCGTTTGCCCCGAACCAGGTCGGCCACCAGGCGACCCTTCTGGGCCGACAGGCGAACGCCACGGAGAATTGCTTTGGTTTCCATGTCGCCCCCTTAACGCTTGGCTTTCTTGCTGGCGGCGTGACCCTTGAAGGTACGCGTGAGCGCGAATTCGCCGAGCTTGTGTCCGACCATGTTCTCGGTCACGAACACGGGAATGTGCTGCTTGCCGTTGTGCACCGCGATTGTCAGACCGATGAAATCGGGCAGAATCGTGGAGCGACGCGACCAGGTCTTGATCGGGCGCTTGTCGTTGCTCGTCCGTGCCGCGTCGACCTTCTTGAGCAGGTGCGCGTCGATGAACGGGCCTTTCTTGATAGAACGTGCCATCTTTTACCCCTTAACGCTTGTGACGACGCTGCACGATCATGTTGTCGGTGCGCTTGTTCGAGCGCGTCCGATAACCCTTGCTCGGCGTACCCCACGGGCTGACCGGCTCGCGCGCTTCGCCGGTCCGGCCCTCGCCGCCACCATGCGGGTGGTCGACCGGGTTCATCGCCACACCGCGAACGGTCGGGCGGATGCCGCGCCAACGGTTCGCGCCGGCCTTGCCGATCTTGCGCAGACCATGCTCTTCGTTGCCGACTTCACCGATGGTCGCGCGGCACTCGACATGCACGCGACGGATCTCGCCCGAGCGCAGGCGCAGCTGTGCGTACGAACCTTCACGCGCGAGCAGCTGAACCGAGGTGCCCGCAGCACGCGCAAGCTGAGCACCTTTGCCGGGAACCATCTCGATGCAGTGGATCGTCGAGCCGACCGGGATGTTACGAATCGGCAGCGCGTTACCCGGCTTGATAGGCGCCTCGGAGCCGCTAACCAGTTGCTGACCGACTTCCACGCCACGCGGTGCGATGATGTAGCGACGCTCGCCATCCGCGTAGCACAGCAGCGCGATGTGCGCGGAGCGATTGGGGTCGTACTCGATACGTTCGACCTTGGCGGGAATACCATCCTTATTGCGACGGAAGTCGACCAGGCGATAGTGTTGCTTGTGACCACCACCCTGGTGGCGCACCGTGATGCGACCGTTATTGTTACGGCCGGCATTCTTGCTCTGCTTCTCGACCAGCGCCGCGATCGGACGCCCCTTGTAGAGGTCGGCATTGACGACCTTTACCTGGGCACGACGGCCAGCGGAAGTGGGCTTGAGTTTAACGATTGCCATGATCTATCACTCCCCCGCCGCGAAGTTGATTTCCTGACCGGGCTTCAGGCACACGAAGGCCTTCTTCCAGTCCTTGCGGCGACCCATGGTCTTGCCAAAGCGCTTGGCTTTGCCCTTCACGTTCAGAACCTGAACCGACTTCACCTCGACCTTGAACAGCGACTCGACAGCTGCCTTCACTTCGGGCTTGGTTGCATCGGAAGCGACCTTGAACACCACCTGCTCGTTCTTGTCGGCAACATACGTTGCCTTTTCGGAGATCTGCGGAGCGAGCAGCACCTGCAGCAGACGTTCCTGAGTGATCGCGCTCATTGCCACGCTTCCTCCATCTTCGCCAGCGCGCCCTTGGTGACCAGCACCTTCGGGAAGCGCACGAGCGACACCGGATCCGCCTCGTTCACTTCCAGCACCAGAACCTGATGAAGGTTGCGCGAGGACAGGAACAGGTTCTCATCCATTTCGTCGGTAATGACCAGAACCGAGTCCAGGCCCATACCCTTGAGCTTCTGCGACAGCAAGCGGGTCTTCGGCGCCTCGACGCTGAAGTTCTCCACGATGGCCAGACGGTCCTCGCGAGCAAGCTGCGACAGGATCGCAGCGACACCGGCGCGGTACATCTTGCGGTTCACCTTCTGCGAGAAGTTCTCGTCCGGGGTGTTCGGGAAGATCTTGCCGCCTCCGCGCCACAGCGGGCTGGAAGCCATACCAGCACGGGCGTTACCCGTACCCTTCTGACGGAACGGCTTGCGAGTCGACTTGGCGATCTCCGAGCGGTCCTTTTGCTTGCGGTTACCCGAGCGCGCGTTCGCCATGTAGGCGGTCACGACCTGGTGCACAAGCGCTTCATTGTACTCACGGCCGAACAGCACGTCGGACGCCTGAAGCGTCGATGCTGCCTGACCCTGATCATTCAAGAGTTTCAGTTCCATTGCGCGCTCCTCAGGCCTTGACCGCCGGACGGACGACGACGTCGCCACCCTTGGCACCCGGCACCGCACCCTTCACGAGAAGGAGCTGGCGCTCGACATCCACGCGAACGACTTCGAGCCCCTGGGTCGTGCGCTGCACGTTGCCATACTGGCCGGCCATGCGCTTACCCGGAAACACGCGACCCGGATCCTGCGCCATACCGATGGAACCCGGCGAGTTGTGCGAGATGGAGTTGCCGTGCGAGGCACGGTTCGACGAGAAGTTGTGACGCTTGATCGGGCCGGAAAAGCCCTTGCCGATCGTCACACCGGTCACATCAACCTTTTGACCGACCTGGAAGAGGTCTGCGCCCAGCAGGTCGCCGACATTCATGCCGCCTGCCTGCTCGCCTTCAACGCGGAACTCCTTCATGCCGCGACTGGGCTCGACGCCCGCCTTGGCAAGATGACCCGCGACCGGCTTGGTGATACGGCTGGCGCGACGCCTGCCGAAAGCAACCTGAACCGCGGCATAGCCGTCGGTTTCGGTCGTCTTGATCTGGGACACACGATTGTCCGACACGTCCAGCACCGTCACCGGAATGGTCTTGCCATCCTCAGCGAAGATGCGAGTCATGCCGACCTTGCGTCCTACAAGGCCTAGACTCATTTTTTTCTCCTGAATCCCGGTTGCGATTGACCGGGGGTCACAATTATTGCACCCAAAGGCACAAAGGCCGGATTATACCGGCCTGTTCAAAGCTTCCGCAAGCAAAAGCGCTTATTGGAGCTTGATCTCGACGTCCACGCCAGCCGGAAGATCCAGCTTCATCAGAGCGTCAACCGTTTTATCGGTCGGATCGATGATGTCCATCAGGCGCTGATGGGTGCGGATTTCCATCTGATCGCGCGAAGCCTTGTTAACGTGCGGCGAACGCAGCAGGTCGAAACGTTCGATGCGAGTCGGCAGCGGGACGGGGCCGCGAACGACGGCGCCCGTGCGCTTGGCCGTTTCGACGATTTCCAACGCGGACTGGTCGATCAGACGGTAATCGAATGCTTTCAGGCGAATGCGGATTTTCTGGTTCTGCATGTTTATTCCAAAAGAGCGGATGTTTCAGACAAAGAGCACAAAGAGCGTGGGCGGCCCCAAAGGGCCGCCCCGGTTCGAGCATTACTCGATGATCTTGGCGACGACGCCGGCGCCGACGGTACGGCCGCCTTCACGGATCGCGAAGCGCAGGCCTTCTTCCATGGCGATCGGGGCGATCAGCTTGACGGTGATCGACACGTTGTCGCCCGGCATGACCATCTCGGTGCCTTCCGGCAGCGCGATCGAACCGGTCACGTCCGTGGTACGGAAGTAGAACTGCGGACGGTAGTTGTTGAAGAACGGCGTATGACGACCGCCTTCTTCCTTCGACAGCACGTAGATCTCGCCCGTGAAGTGCGTGTGCGGGGTGATCGAACCCGGCTTGCACAGCACTTGACCACGCTCGACGTCTTCACGCTTGGTGCCGCGCAGCAGCACGCCCACGTTGTCGCCCGCCTGGCCCTGGTCCAGCAGCTTGCGAAACATCTCGACGCCGGTGCAGGTGGTCTTGACGGTCGGGCGGATGCCGACAATCTCGATTTCCTCGCCAACCTTGACGATGCCGCGCTCGACACGACCGGTCACCACGGTGCCGCGACCCGAGATCGAGAACACGTCTTCGATCGGCAGCAGGAAGGGCTTGTCGATCGCACGTTCCGGGGTCGGGATGTACGAATCCAGCGCAGCGGCCAGCTCGAAGATCGCCGGCTCGCCGATCGGCGACTGGTCGCCCTCGAGCGCCTTCAGTGCCGAACCCTTGACGATGGGGATGTCATCGCCCGGGAAGTCGTACTTCGACAGAAGCTCGCGCACTTCCATCTCCACCAGCTCGAGCAGCTCTTCGTCGTCGACCATGTCGCACTTGTTCAGGAAGACGATGATGTAGGGCACGCCGACCTGACGGGCCAGCAGGATGTGCTCGCGGGTCTGCGGCATCGGACCGTCCGCGGCCGAGCACACCAGGATCGCGCCATCCATCTGGGCGGCACCGGTGATCATGTTCTTCACGTAGTCGGCGTGACCCGGGCAATCAACGTGCGCGTAGTGACGGGTTTCCGTCTCGTACTCGACGTGCGCCGTGTTGATGGTGATGCCACGCGCCTTTTCTTCGGGCGCCGCGTCGATCTGATCGTACGCCTTGGCTTCGCCGCCGAACTTCTTCGACAGGATCGTGGTGATCGCAGCGGTCAGCGTGGTCTTGCCGTGGTCAACGTGGCCGATGGTGCCGACGTTCACGTGGGGCTTGGTACGTTCGAACTTACCCTTTGCCATGTTCGTGAGTCCTTGAGTTGAGTGTGTTGATTACTTACGGCTGCTGATGACGGCTTCGGCCACGCTCTTCGGAGCTTCGGCGTAGTGCTTGAACTCCATCGAGTAGGTCGCACGACCCTGGGTCAGCGAGCGCAACTGAGTAGCGTAGCCGAACATCTCGGCCAGCGGCACCTCGGCCTTGATTTCCTTCATTCCGCCCGGGATGTCATCCATACCCTGAACGATGCCACGACGACCAGACAGGTCACCCATGACGTTACCCATATAGTCTTCCGGCGTCTCGACCACGACCGCCATCATCGGCTCGAGCAGCACGGGGCTGGCCTTACGCATGGCTTCCTTGAACGCCATCGAACCCGCCATCTTGAAGGCGTTTTCGTTGGAGTCGACATCGTGATAGGAACCGAAGTGCAGCGTGACCTTGACGTCAACCACCGGGAATCCAGCGAGCACGCCATTCGGCAGGGTTTCCTGGATGCCCTTGTCCACCGCAGGGATGTACTCGCGCGGAACCACGCCACCCTTGACGGCATCCACGAACTCGTAGCCCTTACCCTGTTCAGCCGGTTCGAGGTTGATAACGACGTGCCCGTACTGACCACGACCACCGGACTGCTTGACGAACTTGCCTTCGACGTCGTTTGCCGCCTTGCGGATGGTCTCGCGGTAGGCGACCTGGGGCGCGCCGACGTTGGCCTCGACGTTGAACTCGCGCTTCATGCGGTCAACGATGATCTCGAGGTGAAGTTCACCCATCCCCGAAATGATGGTCTGCCCCGACTCCTCGTCGGTGCGCACACGGAAGGACGGATCTTCGGCCGCCAGGCGCGACAGCGCAAGGCCCATCTTTTCCTGGTCGCTCTTGGTCTTCGGCTCGACGGCGACGTGGATCACAGGATCCGGGAACACCATGCGCTCAAGGATGACCGGCGCGCTCGTGTCGCACAGAGTTTCACCCGTGGTGACATCCTTGAGGCCGACAACGGCGGCAATGTCACCGGCGAGCACCTCCTTGATCTCTTCACGGTCGTTGGCGTGCATCTGCAGGATGCGGCCAATGCGTTCCTTGCGGTTCTTCACCGAGTTCAACACGGTCGAACCCGATTCGAGCACACCCGAATACACGCGAATGAAGGTCAACTGGCCAACAAAGGGGTCAGTCATGAGCTTGAACGCGAGCGCGGAGAACTTCTCGTCGTCACGTGCATGACGAACCACTTCCTTCTCATCGTCATCGACGCCCGCGACCGGCGGAATGTCGATCGGCGACGGCAGGTACTGAATCACGGCGTCGAGCATGCGCTGCACACCCTTGTTCTTGAACGCAGTGCCGCACAGCATCGGCTGGATCTCGCAAGCGAGGGTCCGCGCACGCAAACCCGCGATGACTTCTTCCTCAGAAAGCTCGCCTTCCTCGAGATACTTGTTCATCAGGTCTTCATTGGCTTCGGCAGCCGCCTCGACCATGCTCGCGCGCCACTCTTCGGCCGTTGCGAGCAACTCTGCCGGAATTTCGTGGTACTCGAACTTCATGCCCTGGGAGGCTTCGTCCCAAATGATCGCCTTCATCTTCAGCAGATCGACGACACCCTTGAAGGTATCCTCCGCACCGATGGGGATTACCACCGGAACAGGATTGGCCTTCAGGCGATTCTTCATCTGGTCAACGACCTTGAAGAAGTTCGCGCCCGAGCGGTCCATCTTGTTAACGAAGGCGAGGCGCGGCACCTTGTACTTGGTCGCCTGACGCCACACGGTCTCCGACTGAGGCTGAACGCCACCCACCGCGCAGTACACCATGCAGGCACCGTCGAGCACACGCATCGAACGCTCCACCTCGATGGTGAAGTCGACGTGTCCCGGAGTGTCGATGATGTTGAAACGGTGTTCAGGGAGGGATTGATCCATACCCTTCCAGAAGCAGGTCACCGCTGCCGAGGTGATGGTGATGCCGCGCTCCTGCTCCTGCACCATCCAGTCCGTCGTGGCTGCGCCATCGTGCACCTCACCGAGCTTATGGCTCACGCCGGTGTAGAAGAGGATGCGCTCGGTCGTAGTCGTCTTGCCGGCGTCGATGTGAGCGGAGATACCGATGTTGCGGTAGCGCTCGATGGGAGTCTTGCGAGCCACGTTATAACCTGCCTTCAGTTAGTCGCGCACCAGGCGCGATGAACGAGTTTCTTGCGTTGGAAAACAATCGAGCCCTATACAGGGCCCGAGTTACCGCTGCCGATCAGAATCAGAAGCGGAAGTGCGAGAACGCCTTGTTGGCTTCAGCCATGCGGTGAACTTCTTCGCGCTTCTTCATGGCGGCACCGCGACCCTCAGCCGCCTCGAGCAGCTCGCCAGCCAGGCGCTGAGCCATCGACTTCTCGGCACGCTTGCGCGCGGCTTCACGCAGCCAGCGCATCGACAGCGCCATCCGGCGCGACGGACGAACCTCGACCGGAACCTGGTAGTTGGCACCGCCAACACGACGGCTCTTGACCTCGACCACCGGTTTCACGTTACCCACAGCGCTCGAGAAGACTTCGAGCGGATCCTTACCGGACTTGGTCGAGATGTGCTCGAAGGCACCATAGACGATGCGCTCGGCCACAGCCTTCTTGCCCGACTGCATGATGACGTTGATGAACTTGGAGACATCCTGGTTACCGAACTTCGGATCCGGCAGGACCTCGCGCTTGGGTACTTCACGACGACGCGGCATGACAACCTCTCGCTAAATTTCTGTGACCGACAATCAGGCTTTCTTCGGGCGCTTGGCACCGTACTTCGAGCGCGACTGCTTACGATCCTTGACACCCTGCAGATCGAGGGAGCCACGGACGATGTGATAGCGCACACCCGGAAGGTCCTTTACACGACCGCCACGGATCAGCACCACGGAGTGCTCCTGGAGGTTGTGACCTTCACCGCCAATGTACGAGATGACCTCAAAACCATTGGTGAGACGAACCTTGGCGACCTTACGCAGCGCCGAGTTCGGCTTCTTCGGGGTCGTGGTATACACGCGAGTGCAGACGCCGCGCTTCTGCGGGCAAGCTTCAAGCGCCGGAACCTTGCTCTTGGTAACTTCCATTTGGCGCGGCTTGCGGACAAGCTGATTGATTGTTGGCATAGCTTAAGAATTTCCCATAAGACCGCGGCAGCCCACCATGGGCCGCCGCGGGCGGATTATTCCGGCTGCGACTGACTACGATTGGTCAGTCCACAAAAAAGAGGCCGGAGTTTATTCCGAGGTTGGTCCGAAAGTCAACTCGCCTCGATGTCCTGCTGCGTTTCAGCAACATCTGCTGCCGCCCAGGCATGCTCGGCGCCGAGATCCACGCCCTGCTCCTGTGCCTTGCGGCTGCGGTGATAGGCGAGACCCGTACCGGCCGGGATCAGGCGTCCGACGATGACGTTCTCTTTCAGGCCGCGCAGTTCGTCGCGCTTGCCCATGATCGCCGCTTCGGTCAGCACGCGGGTGGTTTCCTGGAAGGACGCTGCGGAAATGAAGGAATCCGTCGACAGCGAGGCCTTGGTGATGCCCAGCAGCACGTTCTCGTACTGCGCCGGCAGCTTGCCATCGGCTTCCACACGGTCGTTCTCGTCCAGCACCTCGGAGCGTTCGACCTGCTCCTCGCGGATGAACTTGGTATCGCCCGGATCCGTAATCACCACGCGGCGCAGCATCTGACGAACAATCACCTCGATGTGCTTGTCGTTGATCTTCACGCCCTGGAGCCGGTACACGTCCTGCACCTCGTCGATGACGTAGCGGGCCAGTTCGCTGATGCCCTGCAAACGCAGGATGTCGTGCGGGTCAGCCGGACCGTCGACGATGAGTTCGCCCTTGTTCACCACCTGACCGTCGTGCACCATAAGGTGCTTGTCCTTCGGAATCAGGAACTCGTGCGAAGTGCCGTCCGGCTCGGTGATGACCAGACGCTGCTTGCCCTTGGTCTCCTTGCCGAAGGATACGGTGCCGGTGCACTCGGCAAGCATGCCGGCGTCCTTGGGTGCCCGTGCCTCGAACAGCTCGGCAACACGCGGCAGACCGCCGGTAATGTCGCGGGTCTTGGCCGATTCCTGCGGAATGCGCGCCAGGATGTCACCCACATTGATCTGCTGACCGTCCTTCACCGTGATCAGCGAACCGACCTGGAAGGTGATGGCCACCGAATGCTCGGTGCCGGCGATCTTCACTTCCTCACCGTTCTCGTCGAGCAGCTTGACCTGAGGACGCACGCCCTTCGTGGCGCCGGTGGTGTTGCGGCGCTTTGCATCGATGACCACCAGGGTCGAAAGGCCCGTCACCTCGTCGATCTGCTTGGCGACGGTGACCCCCTCTTCCACGTTCTCGAACTTCACCGTACCGGTGTATTCGGTGACGATCGGACGGGTGTGCGGATCCCAGCTTGCCAGTTGGGTCCCCGCCTTGACGGCGGCGCCGTCATCAACGAGCAGCAGCGCCCCGTACGGAAGCTTGTGACGCTCGCGCTCGCGACCAAGGTCGTCGGCCACCACAAGTTCAGCCGAACGCGCGATGACGATCTTTTCGCCCTTCGGGTTCGCTACGTAACGCATGTTGCCCGCAAAGCGGATGGAACCCGCAGATTTGGCTTCGACCCCGCTGGCAGCAGCCGCCCGAGAAGCCGCACCACCGACGTGGAAGGTACGCATGGTGAGCTGAGTACCCGGCTCGCCGATCGACTGCGCAGCGATCACGCCCACAGCCTCACCAGCGTTGACCATGCTGCCGCGACCCAGATCTCGGCCGTAGCACTTTGCACACAATCCGTAGCGGGTTTCGCACGTCAGCGGAGTACGGACCTTGACCTCGTCCACACCCAGGCTTTCGATGAGATCGACGGCGTCCTCGTCTAGCAGGCTGCCCGCTTCGATGACGGTTTCCTGCGTCTCGGGGTTGACCACGTCGTCGACGCACACGCGGCCGAGGATGCGCTCACGCAGCGGCTCCACCACCTCGCCGCCCTCGATCAGGGCCTTCATGGCGAAGCCTTCGCGCGTGCCGCAGTCGTCCTCGATCACGACCAGATCCTGAGTCACGTCGACCAGACGACGGGTCAGGTAGCCCGAGTTCGCGGTCTTCAGCGCGGTATCGGCAAGACCCTTACGGGCGCCGTGCGTCGAGATGAAGTACTGCAGAACGTTGAGGCCTTCCCGGAAATTGGTGGTGATCGGCGTCTCGATGATGGAGCCGTCCGGCTTGGCCATCAGGCCACGCATGCCGGCGAGCTGTCGGATCTGTGCCGCGGAGCCGCGTGCCCCCGAGTCGGCCATCATGTAGATCGCGTTGAAGGACTCCTGGCGGACCGTCCTGCCCTCGCGGTCAACCACCTCTTCGGAGCCGAGTTGTTCCATCATGGCCTTGGCGACCTGGTCACCGCAGCGGCCCCAGATGTCCACGACCTTGTTGTAGCGCTCGCCGTCGGTCACCAGACCTGAGGTGTATTGCTGGGCGATCTCCTTCACTTCGGCCTCGGCGGCGCGGATCAGGTCGTGCTTGGCGTTGGGCACCAGCATGTCCTTGACCGCGATCGACAGACCCGCGCGTGTGGCGAGGCCATAGCCGAACTGCATCAGCTTGTCGGCGAAGATCACCGTTGCACGCAAGCCGCAGCGACGGAACGAGGCGTTGATGAGCTTGGAGATTTCCTTTTTCTTCAGCGGCTTGTCGATCACGCTGAAGGGCAGTCCAGCCGGCAGGATCTCGGACAGGATCGCCCGACCCGCGGTGGTGTTGTGACGCACGACTTTCTCGATGCGCTCGCCGTTGGGACCGAGATCGGCCTCCTTCAAGCGCACGGTGACGCGCGCATGCAGCGCGATCTGGCCCGATTCGTAGGCGCGCTTCACTTCCGAAACGTCAGTGAAGATCATGCCCTCGCCCGGCACGTTGATGCCTTCACGGGTGGCGTAATACAGACCCAGAACGATGTCTTGCGACGGCACGATGATCGGCTCGCCGTTGGCGGGCGACAGTACGTTGTTGGAGGCCAGCATCAGGGTGCGGGCTTCCATCTGCGCTTCGAGCGACAGCGGAACGTGGACGGCCATCTGGTCGCCGTCGAAGTCGGCGTTGAACGCGACGCAGACCAGCGGGTGGAGCTGGATTGCCTTGCCTTCGATCAGTACCGGCTCAAAGGCCTGGATGCCAAGACGGTGCAGGGTCGGTGCGCGGTTCAGCAGCACCGGATGCTCGCGGATCACCTCTTCGAGGATGTCCCACACCACCGGCTCCTGAGACTCCACCATCTTCTTGGCCTGCTTGATGGTCGTGGCCAGCCCCATCAGTTCGAGCTTGTTGAAGATGAAGGGCTTGAACAGCTCCAGCGCCATCAGCTTGGGCAGACCGCACTGGTGCAGCTTGAGCTGCGGACCGACGGTAATCACCGAACGGCCCGAGTAGTCGACCCGCTTGCCGAGCAGGTTCTGACGGAATCGGCCGCCCTTGCCCTTGATCATGTCGGCCAGCGACTTCAGCGGGCGCTTGTTGGCCCCGGTCATGGCCTTGCCACGGCGGCCGTTGTCGAGCAGCGAGTCGACGGCTTCCTGCAGCATGCGCTTCTCGTTGCGCACGATGATGTCGGGCGCCTTCAGCTCGAGCAGGCGCTTGAGGCGGTTGTTACGGTTGATGACGCGACGATACAGATCGTTCAGGTCGGACGTCGCGAAGCGGCCACCATCCAGCGGCACCAGCGGGCGCAGGTCGGGCGGCAGCACCGGCAGCACTTCCAGCACCATCCACTCGGGCTTGATGCCGGACTGCTGGAAGGCCTCGAGCACCTTCAGACGCTTGGAGAACTTCTTGATCTTGGCTTCGGAGTTGGTGGTCTCCAGGTCGCCGCGCAGCTTCTCGGCCTCCAGGTTGATGTCCAGGCTGCGCAGCAGCGCAGCGACACCCTCGGCACCCATCACGGCGTCGAACTCGTCGCCGTACTCCTCGACCTTGGCCAGATAGTCGTCCTCGGTCAGCAGCTGGCCGCGATTGAGCGGGGTCATGCCGGGCTCGACCACCACGAAGGCTTCGAAGTAGAGCACGCGCTCGATGTCGCGCAGCGTCATGTCGAGCACCATGCCGAGACGGCTCGGCAGGCTCTTCAGGAACCAGATGTGGGCGACCGGCGAGGCCAGCTCGATGTGGCCCATGCGCTCGCGGCGCACTTTGGAAAGCGTCACCTCGACGCCGCACTTCTCGCAGATCACGCCACGGTGCTTGAGGCGCTTGTACTTGCCGCACAGGCACTCGTAGTCCTTCACCGGGCCAAAGATCTTGGCGCAGAACAGGCCGTCACGCTCCGGCTTGAAAGTGCGGTAGTTGATGGTCTCGGGCTTCTTCACCTCACCGTAGGACCAGGACCGGATCTTGTCCGGCGACGCGAGACCGATGGTGATCGCGTCGAACTCTTCCTCGTTCGGCAGGGTTTGCTTGAACAGGTCAGCGAGCAGGCTCTTCATTGTTCACTCCATGCGGGGGCGCAACCGCTCGGGTCAACGCCCCCTGGATTCATTCGCAGGGTTGTCGGGGACGGCTTATCCGCGGTCGAGATCGATGTCGATCGCGAGCGAACGGATTTCCTTCACCAGCACATTGAAGGACTCCGGCATGCCGGAATCGATCTTGTGCTCGCCCTTGACGATGTTTTCGTACACCTTGGTTCGGCCGGTCACGTCGTCCGACTTGACCGTGAGCATCTCCTGCAGCGTGTAGGCCGCGCCATAGGCTTCGAGGGCCCACACTTCCATCTCGCCGAAACGCTGTCCACCGAACTGCGCCTTGCCGCCCAGCGGCTGCTGGGTGACGAGCGAGTACGGACCGGTCGAACGCGCGTGCATCTTGTCATCGACCAGGTGGTGCAGCTTCAGCACATGCTTGTAGCCCACGGTGACCTTGCGTTCGAACGCCTCGCCGGTGCGACCATCGAAGAGGGTGACCTGGCCTCCCGTCGGCAGGCCAGCGAGCTCCAGCATCTTCTGGATCTCTTCCTCCTTTGCGCCATCGAACACCGGGGTTGCGAAGGGCACGCCCTTCTTCAGGTTCGACGCAAGCTCGCGCACCTCGTCATCGGCAAAGGTGTCGAGCGCCTCCGGCTTGCCGCTCGTGTTGTAGATCTGCTCGAGGAAGCCGCGCAGTTCGGTCGCGGAAGCCTGCGCCTGCAGCATCCTGTCGATCTGCTGGCCGAGCCCCTTCGCGGCCCAGCCGAGGTGGGTCTCGAGAATCTGACCGATGTTCATCCGCGACGGCACGCCGAGCGGGTTGAGCACGATGTCCAGCGGGGTGCCGTCTTCCATGTACGGCATGTCCTCGACCGGCACGATCTTCGAAACGACACCCTTGTTGCCGTGACGGCCGGCCATCTTGTCACCCGGCTGCAGGCGGCGCTTGACGGCCAGGTATACCTTGACCATCTTCTGCACACCCGGGGGCAGCTCGTCACCCTGGGTGAGCTTCTTCTTCTTGATCTCGAAGGCCTGCTCGAAGTCCTTGCGCGTATTCTCCAGGCCTTCGCGCACCGCCTCGAGCTGTACCGCCAAGGTCTCGTCCGCCAAGCGGATGTCGAACCAGTGGTAAAGCTCGAGACCGTCGAGGTAGGCGTCGGTGAGCGCAGTACCCTTGGCGAGCTTCTTCGGGCCGCCGTTGGCGACCTGGCCGACGATCATGCGGCGGATACGGGCAAAAGCATCCCGTTCCACGATACGCATCTGATCCGCAAGGTCCGTCTTGAAGCTGCGCAGCTGGTCGTCGATGATCGACTGCGCGCGCTTGTCGCGCTCGATGCCCTCACGGGTGAAGACCTGAACGTCGATCACCGTTCCGACCATGCCCGAAGGCACGCGCAGCGAGGTGTCCTTCACATCGGACGCCTTCTCACCAAAGATCGCGCGCAGCAGCTTCTCTTCCGGCGTCAGCTGTGTCTCGCCCTTGGGCGTGACCTTGCCAACGAGCACATCACCTGCTTCGACCTCGGCGCCGATATACACGATGCCGGACTCGTCCAGGCGCGAAAGCTGCGCCTCGCCCAGCGAAGCGATGTCGCGGGTGATCTCCTCGGGTCCGAGCTTGGTGTCGCGTGCCACGACCGTCAGTTCCTCGACGTGGATCGAGGTGAAGCGGTCGTCGGCGACCACACGCTCGGAGATGAGGATCGAGTCCTCGAAGTTGTAGCCGTTCCAGGGCATGAAGCCGACCAGCATGTTCTGGCCCAGCGCCAGCTCGCCCAGGTCGGTGGAAGCACCGTCGGCCACCACGTCGCCCTTGGCGATGCGGTCACCGACCTTCACCACAGGACGCTGGTTGATGTTGGTGTTCTGGTTGGAACGGGTGTACTTGATCATGTTGTAGATGTCGACGCCAACCTCGCCCGGCAGGGTTTCGTCGTCATTCACCCGGATCACGACCCGGTTGGCATCCACATAGTCCACCATGCCGCCGCGCGTCGCCTGCACCGCAGTACCCGAGTCCACCGCGACGCGGCGCTCGATGCCGGTGCCGACGAGCGGCTTCTCCGGTCGCAGGCAGGGCACGGCCTGGCGCTGCATGTTCGCGCCCATCAGCGCGCGGTTGGCGTCATCGTGCTCGAGGAATGGAATCAGTGAGGCCGCAACGGACACGATCTGGCCCGGCGCCACGTCCATGTACTGCACCATGTCCGCGGTGGCGAGCAGGAACTCGCCCTTGCTGCGGCACGAAACCAGGTCGCCCGCCAGCATGCCGGCGGCGTCGATTTCAGCGTTCGCCTGCGCGATCACGTACTGGCCCTCCTCGATCGCCGACAGGAAGTCGATCTGGTCGGTGACCTTGCCGTCGACCACCTTGCGATACGGGGTCTCGAGGAAGCCGTGACGGTTCGTGCGCGCATAGACGGCCAGCGAGTTGATCAGACCGATGTTCGGACCTTCCGGCGTCTCGATCGGGCACACGCGACCGTAGTGCGTCGGATGCACGTCGCGCACCTCGAAGCCGGCTCGCTCGCGCGTCAGGCCGCCCGGGCCCAGCGCGGAGACGCGGCGCTTGTGCGTGATCTCGGACAGCGGGTTGGTCTGGTCCATGAACTGCGACAACTGGCTGGAGCCGAAGAACTCCTTGATCGCAGCCGAGATCGGCTTGGCGTTGATCAGGTCGTGCGGCATCAGGTTGTCGGACTCGGCCTGCGACAGGCGCTCCTTGACGGCGCGCTCGACGCGCACCAGACCCGCGCGGAACTGGTTCTCGGCCAGTTCACCGACGGACCGCACACGGCGGTTGCCGAGGTGGTCAATGTCGTCGATCTCGCCACGGCCGTTGCGCAGTTCGACCAGCACGCCGACCACCGCCAGGATGTCGTCGTTGGTGAGCACACCAGGCCCGTCCTCGCCCTGCGGACCGACACGCTCGTGGAAGCGCTTGAGCCAGCCCGGCGCCTTGTCGTCGATCTTCTCGGGGTAGGCGCGGCGGTTGAACTTCATGCGGCCGACGGAGGACAGGTCGTAGCGCTCCTCGGCATAGAACAGGCCCTGGAAGAGACCTTCCACCGCATCCTCGGTGGGCGGCTCGCCCGGACGCATCATGCGGTAGATCGCGACCCGCGCCGCCCACTGGTCCGCCGTTTCGTCGATGCGCAGGGTCTGCGAGATGTAGCCGCCGCGGTCGAGGTCGTTGATGTACAGCGTGCGCAGTTCGGTCACGTTGGCAAGGCGCAGTTTATCGAGCAGATCCTCGGTGATCTCATCGTTTGCGCGCGCCAGGACCTCACCGGTCTCGGGATCCGCGATGTCATTGGCGATCACGCGGCCAAGGATGAAGTCGTCCGGTACCGCCATGGTCTTCACGCCGGCCTGGTCGATCTCACGGATGTGCTTGGAGGTGATGCGCTTGTCGCGCGCGACGATGATCTTGCCGTCCGGGGTCGTGATGTCGAAGCGCGCCATCTCGCCGCGCAGCCGCTCGGGCACCAGTTCGAACTGCGCACCCTCGCCCTGCAGGTGGAAGGTGTCCGTATCGTGGAAGGTGGCGAGAATCTCTTCCGGGGTCAGGCCGATCGCGCGCAGCAGGATCGTCACCGGCATCTTGCGTCGGCGGTCGACGCGGAAGTAGAGGTAGTCCTTCGGGTCGTACTCGAAGTCCAGCCACGAGCCACGGTAGGGGATGATGCGCGCCGAGAACAACAGCTTGCCCGAGGAGTGGGTCTTGCCGCGGTCGTGCTCGAAGAACACGCCCGGCGAGCGGTGCAACTGCGAGACGATGACGCGCTCGGTGCCATTGATGACGAAGGAGCCGGTGTTGGTCATGAGCGGAATCTCGCCCATGTAGACCTCCTGCTCCTTCACCTCCTTGATGGTTTCCTTTGGCGCCTCGCGGTCCATGATGACCAGGCGCACGCGCGCGCGCAGGGGCGACGCGAAAGTCAGGCCACGCTGCTGGCATTCCTTCACATCGAAGGCCGGCTCGCCCAGCATGTACTGCACGTACTCGAGACGCGCGTTGCCGCTGTGACTCGAGATCGGGAAGATCGAGGTGAACGCGGCCTGCAGACCCTGGTTACGCCGCGCTTCGGGCGGGGTGTCCGCTTGCAGGAATTCGGCAAAGGACTCGATCTGGGTGGCGAGCAGGAAAGGCGCATCAAGCACGGCCGCGCGCTTGGCGAAGCTCTTGCGGATACGTTTCTTTTCGGTGTAGGAATACGCCATGGATGCTCCGGCTAGAGGGCTAACATCGGAAAGACAGGACACAACGTTCGGGCGGTTCCGGTAGCTTGCAGCCCGCTGCTGCAGGGCGACCGGTCGATCTACAAACGCTCTGGCCTGTCATCGAAAACTGCGGATCTCACGCAATCTCGATCACAAAGCACGAAAGGGCCGGCACTCCTGAGAGTGCCAGCCCAACTGGGAAGTCGAATATTACTTGATTTCGACCTTGGCGCCAGCTTCTTCCAGTTGCTTCTTCAGCGCTTCGGCGTCAGCCTTCGGAGCGCCTTCCTTCACGGTCTTCGGCGCGCCGTCGACCACGTCCTTGGCTTCCTTCAGACCCAGGCCGGTAGCGGCACGGACGACCTTGATGACCTCGACCTTCTTGGCGCCTGCTTCAAGCAGCACGACGTCGAACTCGGTCTTCTCTTCAACCGGGGCAGCGGCAGCGGCACCCGGGGCAGCCACGGCGAGCGAGGCAGCGGACACACCGAACTTCTCTTCGAACGCCTTGACGAGGTCGTTCAGGTCCATCACGGTCATGCCAGCAACGGCTTCCAGGATGTCTTCTTTGCTGATTGCCATTTGAGATAACTCCAGAATCGGTATTTTTTAGGGAAACGTAGTAGCGAGAGTTCGCGATCAGGCGGCCGCGCCTTCTTCCTCGCGCTTCTTGGCGAGGGCGGCCAGCGCGCCAGCAAAGCCGGAAACCGGCGCCTGCATGACACCCAGCAGCTTGGCGAGCAGCTCTTCGCGACTCGGGATCGAGGCGAGCGCCTGAATGCCAGCCTTGTCGAGCGTATTGCCCGCGTAGGAACCAGCGCGCAGGACGATCTTGTCGTTACCCTTGGCGAAGTCGTTGAGCACCTTGGCAGCAGCGACCGGATCGGCCGAGATGCCATAGATCAGCGGGCCGGTCAGATCGCCTGCCAGCCCCTCGAACGGGGTACCGGCGATTGCGCGACGGACTAGGGTGTTCTTCAGCACACGCAGGTAAACACCAGACTCGCGGGCCTTCGCACGCAGCGTGGTGAGATCGCCCACCGCAATGCCGCGATACTCGGCCACCGCGATCGTCTGAGCGTTGGCCACCTGTGCCGACACCTCAGCCACTACGGCTTTCTTGTCATCGAGATTGAGACCCATAGGTCTTTCCTCCTTTCAAGTCAACACGCGAACCGATACTGTGGTTCGCACCCACGGCGACCTTGATCAGGAGCGGGGCCGGATAAACGGCCAAATCCTGTTCTGAGCACACCGTCTGCGCAGGCCATTTTCATGCTTAAACGCGAACACGAGGAACGCGCACCTGCGGTCTTTGACGATCCGCAGCGCTTTTGCCGCTGCGGCTCAAAGTACTTCGGGCGCCCGCAGGGGCGCCCTTGCAATCACGCAGCGTTGACGCTGCTGGGCTCCACGCGCACACCGGCACCCATGGTGCTGGAGACGGCGATACGGCGGAGATAGATGCCCTTGGCGGCAGCCGGCTTGGCCTTGACCAGCGCGTCGATGAAGGCGGACAGGTTCTGCTGCAGTGCATCGAGTTCGAACGAAGCACGACCGATGGTGGCATGCACGAGGCCCGCCTTGTCCGTGCGGTACTGGACCTGACCGGCCTTCGCGTTCTTGACGGCGGTCGCCACGTCCATGGTCACGGTACCGACCTTCGGGTTCGGCATCAAACCGCGCGGACCGAGGATCTGGCCCAATTGACCAACCACGCGCATGGCGTCAGGGGTCGCGATGCAGACGTCAAAGTTCAGGTTACCCGCCTTGACCTGCTCGGCCAGGTCGTCGAAACCGACGACTTCGGCACCCGCGGCGCGTGCGGCTTCGGCCTTGTCGCCCTGGGCAAACACGGCCACGCGCACCGACTTGCCGGTACCGGCGGGCAGCACGACAGAACCGCGAACGACCTGGTCGGATTTGCGCGCATCGACGCCGAGGTTCACGGCGATGTCGATCGACTCGTCGAACTTGGCGGTGGCGCACTCCTTGACCAGACGCAGGGCGTCGGCGACCGGATACGCCTGATTGCGATCAACCTTGGCGCGCAGCGCCTGAACTCGCTTGGACAGCTTCGCCATGATTACAGGCCCTCCACGGTGATGCCCATGCTGCGGGCGGAACCGGCGATGGTGCGCACGGCGGCTTCGAGGTCGGCAGCGGTAAGGTCCGGCTGCTTGGCCTTGGCGATGTCTTCGACCTGGGCACGAGTGATCTTGCCCACCTTGTCGGTGTGCGGCTTGGCGGAACCCTTCTGGATGCCGGCGGCCTTCTTGATCAGGATCGTCGCCGGCGGCGTCTTCATGATGAACGTGAAGGACTTGTCGGCGAAGGCGGTGATCACCACCGGAATCGGCAGACCCGGCTCAAGGCCCTGGGTCTTGGCGTTGAACGCCTTGCAGAACTCCATGATGTTCAGACCGCGCTGACCGAGCGCCGGACCGATGGGGGGGCTGGGGTTGGCCTTACCGGCCGGAACCTGCAGCTTGATGTAGCCAATGATTTTCTTTGCCATTGCGGCTTGCTCCTGTGATGAGTGCTAGCGCGCCGGAAGTACCGGCGCTCCTCGCTTCGCCCGCGTGAACGGGCTACAGCAGACCCGGGGGTCTGCCGTTTTGCTCAGGCCTTCTCGACCTGGGCGAAATCCAGCTCGACCGGCGTGGCGCGACCAAAGATGGTCACCGACACGCGCAATTTGTTCTTCTCGTAGTTCGCATCCTCGACCGAACCATGGAAGTCGGTGAACGGACCTTCCTTGACCCGAACCACCTCACCGATCTCGAACAGCACCTTCGGACGAGGCTTATCCACCCCCTCCTGCATCTGCTGCATGATCTTCTCGACCTCCTTCTCCGAGATCGGCGCGGGCTTGTTCGCGGTACCGCCCACAAAGCCAGTAACCTTGGGCGTGGACTTCACCAGGTGCCAGCTCTCGTCATTCATCTCCATCTCGACGAGGACGTAGCCCGGGAAGAACTTGCGCTCGGTCACGGTCTTCTGGCCACCACGCAGTTCAACCACCTCCTCCACCGGAACGAGGATCTGGCCAAAACTATCCTGCATGCCCGAGCGATTCACCCGCTCGATGAGGGCGCGCTGAACGGACTTCTCGAAGCCCGAATAGGCATGAACCACATACCAACGTTTGGTCATATCACTTCCAACCCAGAATGAGGTCGTACAGAACCCACTCCAGGCTCTTGTCCGTCAGCCAGAGAAAGACCGCAGTCGCAACAGCAAACGCGAATACCAGACCGGTGGTCTGCGTGGTTTCCTTGCGGCTCGGCCAGACGACTTTCTTGGTTTCGGTGATCGACTCACGCGCAAAGCCTATGAAGCGCTTGCCGGGTTCGGAGACCGAAGCCACGGCAATACCCAGCCCCAGACCCGCCAGGACGGAGAGAACACGCAGGACGAGCGGCTGCTCGGAAAGCACATAGAAGCCGACCACGCCGGCTGCCAACAGTGCCAGCGCCAGCGCGAATTTCAACTTATCGGCCATTGCGGATGAACACCCGGAAAAATATGGCAGGGGCAGAGGGAATCGAACCCCCAACCTTCGGTTTTGGAGACCGACGCTCTGCCAGTTGAGCTATACCCCTGCAGCAGAGACTGCAAAGCGCACCCTTGCGGGTGCGCCAATCTGGCAATCAGCGAGACGATTACTCGATGATCTTGGCGACGACGCCGGCGCCGACGGTACGGCCGCCTTCGCGGATCGCGAAGCGCAGGCCCTCTTCCATGGCGATCGGGGCGATCAGCTTGACGGTGATCGACACGTTGTCGCCCGGCATGACCATCTCGGTGCCTTCCGGCAGCGCGATCGAACCGGTCACGTCCGTGGTACGGAAGTAGAACTGCGGACGGTAGTTATTGAAGAACGGCGTGTGACGACCGCCTTCTTCCTTCGACAGCACGTAGATCTCGCCCGTGAAGTGCGTGTGCGGGGTGATCGAACCCGGCTTGCACAGCACCTGACCACGCTCGACGTCTTCACGCTTGGTGCCGCGCAGCAGCACGCCCACGTTGTCGCCCGCCTGGCCCTGGTCCAGCAGCTTGCGGAACATCTCGACGCCGGTGCAGGTGGTCTTGACGGTCGGACGGATGCCGACAATCTCGATTTCCTCGCCAACCTTGACGATGCCGCGCTCGACACGACCGGTCACCACGGTGCCGCGACCCGAGATCGAGAACACGTCTTCGATCGGCAGCAGGAAGGGCTTGTCGATCGCACGTTCCGGAGTCGGGATGTACGAATCCAGCGCAGCGGCCAGTTCGAAGATCGCCGGCTCGCCGATCGGCGACTGGTCGCCCTCGAGCGCCTTCAGCGCCGAACCCTTGACGATGGGGATGTCATCGCCCGGGAAGTCGTACTTCGACAGAAGCTCGCGCACTTCCATCTCCACCAGCTCGAGCAGCTCTTCGTCGTCGACCATGTCGCACTTGTTCAGGAAGACGATGATGTAGGGCACACCGACCTGACGGGCCAGCAGGATGTGCTCGCGGGTCTGCGGCATCGGACCGTCCGCGGCCGAGCACACCAGGATCGCACCATCCATCTGGGCGGCACCGGTGATCATGTTCTTCACGTAGTCGGCGTGACCCGGGCAATCAACGTGCGCGTAGTGACGGGTTTCCGTCTCGTACTCGACGTGCGCCGTGTTGATGGTGATGCCACGCGCCTTTTCTTCGGGCGCCGCGTCGATCTGATCGTACGCCTTGGCTTCGCCGCCGAACTTCTTCGACAGGATCGTGGTGATCGCAGCGGTCAGCGTGGTCTTGCCGTGGTCAACGTGGCCGATGGTGCCGACGTTTACGTGCGGCTTGGTGCGCTCGAACTTACCCTTAGCCATATCGCTATCCTTAAAATCAGAACCAGAAAAACCAGCACGGCGACCACACACGTTGGCCGCCGTCCAGGCCAGGCAGAAAATAAGTGGTGCCCATGACGTGGATTGAACACGTGGCCTCTCCCTTACCAAGGGAGTGCTCTACCACTGAGCTACATGGGCTCCGAAACTCTACAGATACAGCGCTGCTGGAGCGGGTGAAGGGAATCGAACCCTCGTCATAAGCTTGGAAGGCTTCTGCTCTACCATTGAGCTACACCCGCACATGCCTGCAACTACGCTCGCCCGCACTGCTCACAACCAACTGCCGCACTGCCATCGCCCGTGATTGACACGGCGCGACTGAAACTTGGTGGAGGGAGAAGGATTCGAACCTTCGAAGGCTGAGCCGTCAGATTTACAGTCTGATCCCGTTGACCGCTTGGGTATCCCTCCGTCCGGGAAGCCCCGCACTATAGTGCCCACCTCGGTCTGTGTCAAATCTTTTTGCGCAGAATTTCGCACGGCAACGGAAGGGTTCGATGGGTCGTGCCCTGCGCACGCAGTTGCGCTCTGCCCTGTGATCCAGGGTGAGCTTGCCCAGCGGCGGTTCAGGGTATTCATTGATTGAGGGCGTGCCTGTGTGCGCCTAGGCTTCATCGACGCAACGCCCGGCAGTGGCCCACAAGGCCGCCACAGGGCGCTGCGCAGCACCCGGAGCACTATCTTGGGCATGGAGGAAAAGACCATGACGGAAGCGGAGCCCCGCAGGCAGGCACACGCCCCGAGCCTGGAAGACAAGTACACGCTGGCTTCGGGCCGCGTCTACCTCACCGGCTATCAGGCACTGGTTCGCCTGTTGCTGATCCAGAAGGCGCGCGACGAGGCCGCGGGCCTCAATACCGCGGGCTTCGTCTCCGGCTACCGCGGCTCACCGCTGGGCGGACTCGATCAGACGCTGTGGAAGGCACGCCAGCACCTGCAGTCGCGCCACATCGTGTTCCAGCCGGGCGTCAACGAGGACCTGGCCGCCACCGCGGTCTGGGGTACGCAACAGGTGAGCCTGAGCGCCCAGGCCGAGTACCAAGGCGTGTTCGCGCTCTGGTATGGCAAGGGGCCGGGAGTGGACCGCTGTGGAGACGTGTTTCGCCACGCAAACGCGGCCGGCAGTTCGCGCTACGGCGGCGTAGTGGTGGTGGCAGGCGACGACCATGCGGCCAAATCTTCGACACTTCCTCACCAGACGGATCACTTCTTCAAGTCGATGATGATGCCGGTGCTGGCACCGGCAGGCGTGCAGGAGTACATCGACTTCGGCGTACACGGCTATGCGCTTTCGCGCTACTCGGGGTGCTGGGTGGCGTTCAAGGCGCTTGCGGACACGGTCGAAACCTCAGCCTCGGTCGAGGTTGACCCGAATCGCGTGCAGGTGGTGATTCCGTCCGATTTCGCGTTGCCTGCGGACGGACTCAACATCCGCTGGCCCGATCCGCCGCTGGTGCAGGAGAAGCGCCTGCTGCACTACAAGCTCTACGCCGCGCTTGCCTATGCGCGCGCGAACGGACTGAACCGCATCGTCATCGACGCCCCTTCCCCGCGTCTCGGGATCATCACCTGCGGCAAGAGCTATCTCGATGTGCGACAGGCCTTCGACGACCTTGGCATCGACGACACGCTCGCCGCCGAGATCGGGATACGCCTGTACAAGGTGGGTATGGTGTGGCCGCTCGAAGCCGACGGCGTGCGCCATTTCGCCTCGGGGCTGGACGAAATCCTGGTGGTTGAGGAGAAGCGCCAGTTGCTCGAATACCAACTCAAGGAGGAGCTTTACAACTGGCGTGAGGACGTGCGTCCGCGCGTCATCGGCAAATTCGACGAGAAGGGCGAATGGGCGCGCATCGTCCGCGCCGACGGCACCGTGGATCACGGCGAATGGCTGCTGCCCGCGGCCGGCGAACTCACCCCGGCGATGATTGCGCGCGTGGTCGCCGCGCGCATCGACCGCTTCTTCACCTCCGATCGCATCCGCGCCCGCCTCGCCTTCCTGGAGGCCAAGGAGGCCGCACTCGAACAACGCGACTTCAGCACAGACCGGGTCCCGACCTTCTGCTCAGGCTGCCCGCACAACACCTCCACGCATGTGCCCGAGGGCAGCCGCGCAGTGGCGGGCATCGGCTGCCATTACATGGTCACCTGGATGCCGGAGCGGCGCACCTCCACGTTCACCCACATGGGCGGCGAGGGCGTGCCCTGGGTGGGGCAGGCCCCCTTCACGCGCGAGAAGCACATCTTCGCCAACCTGGGGGACGGCACCTACTTCCACTCCGGGTTGATGGCAATCCGCCAGGCGGTGGCGGCGAAGGTGAACATCACATACAAGATCCTCTACAACGACGCAGTCGCCATGACCGGCGGCCAACCTCACGACGGGCCGCTCGACGTGCCCACCATCGTGCGCCAGTTGCACGCCGAGGGTGTGCACAACATCGTCGTCGTCACCGACGGCACCGATCGTGCCTACGGCCCGGCCGACATCCCGCACGTTCCGATCCGCCACCGCGACGAACTCGACGCCATCCAGCGCGAGTTGCGCGAATCCGGCGGCGTAACCGCGCTGATCTACGACCAGACCTGCGCCGCCGAGAAACGCAGGCGCCGCAAGCGCGGCACCTTCCCAGACCCGGCACGCCGCGTCTTCATCAACGAGGCGGTGTGCGAGGGCTGCGGCGACTGTGGCGTGCAGTCGAACTGCATGTCGATCCTGCCGGTAGAGACGGAGTTCGGCCGCAAGCGCCAGATCGACCAGTCCTCGTGCAACAAGGATTACACCTGCCTCAAGGGCTTCTGTCCGAGCTTCATCACCATCGAGGGCGGGCAGTTGCGCAAGGGCAAGGCACTGGCCGGCGACGATCGTCACTTCGGATCTCCGCCGGCACCGGCGCTGCCCGCCACGACACAGCCCTTCGGCATTCTGGTCACCGGGGTCGGCGGCACCGGCGTGATCACCATCGGTGCCCTGATCGGCATGGCGGCCCACCTCGACGGCAAAGGGGTCACCGTGCTCGACATGACCGGCCTGGCGCAGAAGGGTGGGTCGGTATACAGCCACATCCGCATCGCCGACCGCCCTGAGGATCTGCACGCAGTACGGATCGCCGCCGGGGAGGCGAATGCCGTAATCGGCGGCGATCTTATCGTCAGCGCCAGCATCGAGGCGCTGGCCAAGATGGCCGCGGGACACACGCGTGCCGTCATCAACCTCGCCGAAACCCCGACTTCGGCGTTCGCCCGCGACCCCGACTGGCAGTTTCCACTCGAGCGCATGCGCAAGACCATCGCGGAGGCGCTCGGGGTGCAGGACCTTGCAGCACAGGGCGCGCCTCTGCGCTTTGTGGATGCACAGACGCTGGCCACCCGGCTGCTCGGCGACGGCATCGCCACCAACCTCTTCCTGCTCGGTTTTGCCTGGCAGCAGGGCATGGTGCCCGTATCGGAGGCCGCATTGATGCAGGCCATCGAACTCAACGGCGTTGCGATCGAGATGAACCGCCAGGCCTTCCTGTGGGGACGCCGGGCAGCGCACGACCTCGCTGCAGCGGAAAGCCACGCCCGGCCCGCCCCCCAGCGCCCGGCCCAACGGCCTGGACTGGACGCACTCGTCGCACGCCGCGTCGAGATGCTCACCGCCTACCAGGACGCCGCGTACGCTGCCCGCTACCGCAGCCTGGTCGAGCGCGTACGCGATATCGAAGCCCGGCAGGCGGGCACCGGCAGCACCCGACTCGCTGAAGCCGTCGCACACAACTACTTCAAGCTGCTCGCCTACAAGGATGAGTATGAAGTGGCACGGCTCTATACCGACCCTGCGTTCTGGGCGCAGGTCGAGGCGAGCTTCGAGGGCGATTACAGCGTGCGTTTCCATCTCGCCGCGCCCTTGCTCGCACGCCCGGATCCGAATACGGGACACGTCGCCAAGAGGGCCTTCGGCCCGGGCATGATGCGGATCTTCCGCCTGCTCGCCCGCCTCAAGGGTTTGCGCGGGACGCGCTGGGACCTCTTCGGCCACACTGCTGAACGCCGCGCCGAGCGCGCCCTGATCGCCGACTACGAAGCCGACATTGCCGAAATGCTGGACACGCTGAGCGACGATCGCCTGCCGTTGGCACTCGAGATCGCCAGACTGCCGGAGACCATCCGCGGCTTTGGACACGTCAAGGCACACGCCATGAAGACTGCGGCCAGGCAACGGAGCACGCTGCTGTCACGCTGGCGGCACACACCGCACGGGGCGCTATCATGAGCGCCCAGTTCGCGCCCTCTGCCCACCATGCCTCCAGCCCTCAAAGCCCTTCTCGCCCAGATCATTGGCCTCGCCGGAGCCTTCGCGCTTGCGCGCGTGGGCGCGGTGACCGGCCTCTGGGCGCTGGTTGCAACGCAGGCCCTGCTCGCATGTGCCGCCTCAGCCGCACTGCGCAGCGCGCGCTGGTGGCTGCCGATTCATCTCGCATTTCTGCCTGCAGTGGTGGGGGTGCTCGGCCTGGGGCTGCGCCCGGAGTGGTTTCTCGCGGCCTTCCTGATGCTGGCGCTGGTGTACTGGAGCAGCTACCGAACCCAGGTTCCGCTCTATCTCAGCAACCGCCAGACCGCCGCTGCGGTAGCTGGCCTGATCCCGCCGCGGGCCGCGAAGGTGCTCGACATCGGCGCAGGAACCGGCTCCCTGCTGCGTCCGCTTGCGTCCAGCCGTCCCGACTGCGCGTTCACCGGCATCGAACTGGCGCCGGCCGCCTGGCTCATCGGCCGCCTGCTCGCCGGCAAGCAGGCCAATCTCGCGCTCCTGCGCGGCGATTTCTTTGCGCACGACTGGTCCGGCTACGATCTCGTCTACGCTTTCCTGTCGCCCGTCCCCATGCCCCGGGTGTGGGAGAAGGCCTGCAAGGGGATGCGGAGCGGCAGCCTTCTGGTGAGCAACAGCTTCCAGGTACCCGGCCGCGAGCCCGATGAAGTGATCGAGGTCGCCGACCGCCGCAATACGCGGCTGTTCGTGTACCGCATCGGTCCGGCGCAACGGCATCGAAGCGGTGAAATGACGCACTGAAACGCCGCTTTTCCGCCGCTTGCGCATTCCGCCCAGACCGGATAATGCACAGCATGAAACGGTCAGCTGGCAAAGGAATGTAGCGACATGGCGGAGATCATCTGCGTAATCGGCAACAAAGGTGGAACAGGCAAGACCACGCTCTCGCACATGCTGTGCCAGGGTCTGGGCCTGCTCGGACAGCGCGCCGCGTGCGTGCTCACCGACACTTCGCGCGAGCCGCTGACCCCGGGAGGGCGACGCTATGTGATCGCCGACGCCCGCACGCGTGACGCACTCACCAAAGTCGTCGACAAACTGCGCACGCTCGACAACTGGATCGGCGTCATCGACGGCGGCGGCAACCGGACCGAGATGGACCGAAAGCTCTACGCCCTATCGGATATCGTGCTGCTGCCATTCCGCGAGTCGCACGAAGACATCCGCACCGTGCTGCGCGACCTGGAGATGTTCCCCCGCGCCTACGCCATTCCCACCCAATGGCCGCACAACGCCTGGCAGCGCGAGGCCGCCGACCGCACCGTCGCGCAGTTGCTCGGGGCCTACCGCCATCGCATCCTGCGCCCGGTCAATGCCTTGTCCTCTTCGAAGCTGCTGCTGCAGAAGCAGGTTCCCGAGCAGTTGCCAACGCCGCTTGCAAATGCATGCCGCGCACTCGCGCGCCAAGTACTTGAAGTGCTGGAAATCGACTTCGCCGACACGTATGCGGAGGACGAGCGGGATGCCGAAGGCGAGCGCCTGCCCGCTGCCGAAATGCCGCTGCGCCTGAGCCACGGCGCCCGCCGCCCGCACTGAGGTACGACCCGGCGCCCACGACGGGCTCCAATCCGCCGCAGAAAGCACCTCAGAGCGTCGCGCCGCTGCGAGCGAGCGCCACCAGCGCCTGCGACCGACTGCCCACGCCGAGCGCACGGTAGATCGCGGTCATGTGGACCTTGACCGTACCTTCGCTCAAACCAAGCAGCTCTGCGATCTCACGGTTGCTGCGCCCGCCCACGAGCAATTCGAGCACGCGCCCTTGCGCCGCCGTCAGGCCAAAACGCTCCGCGGGCGTCAGGCCCCGCGCGGACGATGGACGGCCCCCCGTGCCGCAGGGCGTCGGCATGCCGCCGTCGAGCGCTTCGCGCACCGCCTGGGCCAGCACCTCTCCCGAGCTGGCCTTGGACACGAAGCCAGACGCTCCGGCCTTGAGCGCACGCCGGACCGATGCCTCGTCATCCATGGCCGAGACCACGATCGCCGGGATGTCCGGAAAGCGCTTGGCAAAGATCGACAGCAGCGAAAAGCCGTTCATGCCGGGCAACATCAGATCGATGATCGCCAGATCGACGTCTTCCCCGCGCTCCAGCAGCGCAAGTGCCTCATCGGCGCTGCCGGCCTCGATGCACTCCATGCCGGCCTCGACATGGGCCACGCGCTGGGCCATGGCCTCGCGCACAAGCGCGTGGTCCTCGATGATCAGAATCCTGGTCATAGCCCTCCAGTCGTACCCATTGCCGATTCGGTGACGCGTCCAACATATCACGACACGGGCTAACCCCCTCTATTCCATTCCGGAAAAAGCGGCGAGAATCGGCCCCCTGTTCCTTCCATCCGCCCGCTCGCCCAGCGCCGGTCCGCAACCCGGCCACCCACGATTGCCGCACATGCCCCGCCACCCCGATCGCCACAACCCGTTCCCCCGCATCGACCGGAGCCGGTGCACGCGGGTCGTGACGGCATGACCCGCGTGTCACGCCTGCTGTGCGTGCTTGCCGCCGGACTGATGCAGGTGACGGCGGCCGTTGCGCAAGCTCCGGTGCTCGTGCTCGCGCAGGGCGAAGACCCGGTGCATCAGGAAGCGGTGCGCGCCTTCAGCGCACGGCTGCAGGACATCGCTCCACAACTCACCGTCGCGGTACGGGAAGGCGGCGAGGTCGAGCGCGACGAGCTCGACACGGCGGCGCTTGTCGTGACGCTCGGGAGCGAAGCGGCCACCAACGCCGCACGCGC
This sequence comes from Thauera sp. WH-2, assembly GCF_048321015.1. Lineage (NCBI taxonomy): Bacteria > Pseudomonadati > Pseudomonadota > Betaproteobacteria > Rhodocyclales > Zoogloeaceae > Thauera > Thauera sp. WH-2. Next base: position 358,520 of record NZ_JBLWFG010000002.1, read on the forward strand.
GGGATCCACGGCACCCATCCTGCATGCGCTGCTGTCGCGCAACGCCCTCGAAGGCCTCGAGCGCGGCGCTGCCTCCGGCCCATTCACGGCAATCGTGCTGGATCAGCCCGCAGCCCGCCAGGTGGCCCTGCTGCGCATGGCCCTCCCCGCACACACGCATATCGCCACCCTCTACGGCACCGCGAGCACGGCACACGCAAAGGCGCTGGCCGCTGCCGCCAGCACGGAGGGCCTTAGCGTGCGCACTGCGCTCGTGCGTAGTGAAGACGAACTCTACCCCGGGCTGCAGAAGGCGCTGCAGGCGCCGGCCGTGCTCGTGAGCCTGCCCGACACCACGGTGTTCAACCGCTACACAGTGCAGAACATCCTCATGACTGCCTACCGGCTGCGCTCACCGGTGCTGGGCCATTCCGCCGCCTATGTCCGCGCCGGAGCCGTGCTGGGCCTGTACACAAGTGCCACGCAGGCCGGGCACGAGGCCGCCGGGCTCGCGGCGCGCCTGCTCGCTGGCGACCCCATGCCGCCTCCGGCAGCACCGCGGCTATTCGAGGTTGGCGTCAACACCACCGTCGCACGCGCACTCGGACTCCAGCTGCAGCCAGCGGAGACGCTCACCCGCGCACTGATGCAGACCGAGGACGGCCAACGATGATCGGCCGCTGGGGCATCCGTGCACGGGTCACCTTCGTTGCCTTCGTCCCGATGCTGGTGCTCGCGACACTGATGACGGCAACCCACACCGGCCTGCGTCTCGCAGACCTGGACGAGGCACTCCGCGCACGCGCGCACGCCCATGCGCGACAGCTCGCGATCGCGAGCGAGTTTCCGCTCTTTTCCGGTGACCGCCTGCGCCTGCAGCAGATGTCCGAGGCACTGCTGCAGGAGGACGATATCGCAGCGGTGGCGATCGTCGGTGCCGAGGGCGCCATCCTTGCCAGCGCGGGCCAGCTTGCACCCTCGATGCCGGCGCCGCCAGTTGTCGCGCCGGATCGCGCGCAGACGGTCGCCGGCGAACGCTGGCTGCGCATCGTGGAGCCAATCCGCGCCAGCGAGTTGCCGATAGAGGACGCCTTCGAGCACCCTTCCTCCGCGACCACAAGACACAGGACGCCAGGTCTGGTGCTGGTCGACGTCTCACTCGAGCGCCTTCGTGCCCGTCACGCTGAACTGCTGCGCATCGCTGCGGGCTGGATGCTGGTCGTCGCCCTCGGCAGCCTGTTGCTGGCACGGCGCATGAGTCGCAGCGTCAGCGGACCGATCCGTGCGGTTGCCGACACGGTGCAGCGCATCGGCCGCGGCGAGCTTGATCAGCGCGTGGCCCCCAGCGGCGGAGGCAGTCTGCGCGCCTTGGCCGAAGGCGTGAACGAAATGGCTGCACGACTTGCCGACGCCCGCGCACTCATGAGCCGCCGCATCGATGAGGCCACGCTGGCGTTGCGCGCACGGACAGAGGAAGCCGAGCGCGCAAGTCTGGCGAAATCCCGCTTCCTCGCCGCAGCAAGCCACGACCTGCGACAGCCCCTGCACGCCCTCGGACTGTTTCTATCCCAACTCGCACATCAGGATCTGGACGCGCGCAGCCGCCAGATCACCGAAAGGCTGGTCGCCTCGACCGAGGCGATGGAGGGGCTGCTCGACAGCTTGCTCGACATTTCGCGCCTCGACGCCGGCGTCCTGGCGCCGAGCCCGGTGGCCTTCGACCTGCGGGGTAAGCTCGAACACATGCTCGCCCGGCACGCAGCCGACGCCGCCGAGCATGGTCTGGCGCTCCGCCTGCACTGCCCGCCCTGCTGGGCGCTCACCGACCCTCAGCTGTTCGAACGGATCGTGGACAACCTTCTCGGCAACGCCGTCCGTTACACCCCCTCCGGAACCGTCCTGCTCGCCTGCCGACGGCGCGGACAGAACTGGCGCGTGGAGGTACGCGACAGCGGCATCGGCATCCATGAGGACGCACAGCAGATCATCTTCCACGAGTTCGTCCAGCTCGAGAATGCCGAACGAGCGCGGGACAAGGGCATGGGCCTCGGGCTGGCGATCGTGCGCCGCCTGGTCGACCTGCTCGGACTCGAACTCTCGCTTCGCTCGGCCCCCGGCCGCGGCTCCGTGTTCGCGATCGAGCTTCAGGCCGCGGCACAGCCGAAACAGGTCGAGATCGATCAGGAAGCGCGGGCGATGGGCAACTTCGATGGGCTCCAGGTGCTCGCGGTGGATGACGATCCGCTCGCACTCGACGCCATGAGCCGTCTGCTCACCACGTGGGGCTGCGAGGTGCATCCGGCTCACGATGCCGAGGAGGCGATGGGGTGGCTGCGTAAGGGGGTCGTACCCGACATCCTCGTCACCGATCTGCGCCTGCGCGGCGAACGTGACGGGCTCGCACTCATGGACGAAGCCCGCGCCGTGCCCGGCCTGAGCCGGATGCCCGCGATCCTGGTGAGTGGCGACACCGCGCCCGAAACACTGGAGCGCGTCCATGCCGCCGGAGCCCACGTCCTTCACAAACCCGCTCGCCCTGCCCGGCTGCGGGCCCTCATCCACCGCCTGGTCGGCGTGAGCTGACGCGCGCCGCTGCGCATCGGGGCGCGTCACCGGCCGCCTCGCTTCGGTTAATATGAACGCATCAGTCCATTACCGAGCGGAGCGCAGACCATGTCTCAGGACCAGAACGCACAAGACCCCCTCGAATTCGTCCGGGGCATGTGGGGCCAGATGGGTTTCTCGCTGCCCGGCATGGTCACCCCGACCCTGGATGTCGATGAACTCGACAAGCGCATCAAGGACATGCGCGCAGTCGAAGGCTGGCTGAAGATGAACCTCAACATGTTGCAGATGAGCATCCAGGGGCTCGAGATGCAGCGCGCCGCACTCGCTGCGGTCAAGGCCATGAGCCAACAGGCCGCAGGCGAGTCGGGTGGGGAAACCGAGGGCAACCCCTTTGCCGCTGCAGCGTCGATGTGGCCGTGGAGCATGATGACCGGCGCTCCCACCGCAGAACAGGCTCCCACGCCCGAGGACGGCAGCGCCAAGAGCGGCGCACGTGGAACGCGACGCAAGACCGCACCGGACAAGTGACCGTGAGGGCATCCGCCCCCGCGGCGAATGCCCGATCTCGGCGACATCCAGAGGACGCCGCACCCTGCCTCAGACGACCCCTTGCGCCTGCAGGCGAGCGATCTCCGCATCGGACAGGCCGAGTGCCGCGAGAATCTGCGCGCTGTGCATCCCCACGCGCGCCGGCGCCGGACGCGCTTCTTGCGCAGCCGTCGGCTGCATTTGCAGCAGAGGGCCGAACTGGCGTACCCCGTCGACCTCCATGACCATGCCCCGCGCCCTGAGCTGCTCGTTTTCCAGACTCTCCTCCAGGCGCAACACGGGCGTTACGCAGCAATCCACAGCATCGAACACGGCGATCCATTCGCGCTGGCTGCGGCTGCGGAAGATCTCCGCGAGCGCACTCCGCACCCGCGCACCCGCCTCACCCTCGGCAAGGTGCCCCGGCTCGAGGTCCGGGCGCCCCAGCGTGCTGCACAGCAGCTTCCAGAACTTCTCTTCCAGCGCCCCCACCGCCATGTGGCGGCCGTCTGCGGTTTCATAGACGCCGTAGCACGGTACGCCACCACTGAGCAGCGCTTCGCCGCGCGGCCTGACCCGCCCGTGGGCGAGCACCTCGGTGAGCGGGAAAATCGCATGGGCGAAGCTGGCATCGGTCATCGAGACGTCCACATGGCGCCCGCTGCCGCTTCGCTGTGCGGCGAAGAGCGCGACCATGATGCCCATCGCGGCGCTCATGGTTCCACCGAGCAGATCGCCTACCTGAACGTTGGAGAGCGCCGGCGCGCTGCCGGCCAGGCCGATCTGGTCCAGCACGCCCGCGTAGCCGAGGTAATTGATGTCGTGGCCCGCACGTGCCGCATACGGGCCGGTCTGGCCGTAGCCAGTGATACTGCACAGCACCAGACGAGGATTGCGCGCGGCAAGCACATCGTAGCCCAGGCCCAGGCGCGCCATCACGCCGGGGCGAAAGCCCTCGACGACGACGTCCGCGCACTCCACGAGGCGCAGGAAAAGATCGCGCCCCTCGGGGTGCTTGAGGTCCAGACGCAGGCTCTGCTTGTTGCGATTGACGATCTGGTAGAACCAGCTCGTTTCACCGCCCATCGCGCCCATCGTGCGCGCGTAGTCGCCCGCGCCGGTGTCCTCGACCTTGATCACCTCGGCACCGAAGTCGCCAAGGTGCTGGGTCGCCAGTGGCCCCGGCAGGAGACGAGTGAGATCCAGGATACGCACGCCCTCGAGCGGGGCGCGCGGCGCGGTTTCGCGATCGTGCATGCAGCCTCCGGTAATACGGACGGCCACCGCGCCCGGTGGCCGCCGGGCGCAACCGCCCGAGGCGGCCACGCGTGACGTTACTGATAGACCCTGAGGTCGTCGATGACCTTGCCATCGTTGGCAAGTGCGCCCGACGGCAGGAAGGCGACCTCGCCGCGCAGCTTGGTGACCTCGCGGATGCTGGCCGAGATGGCGCTGGCCAGCGCTTCGCTGCCACCGCCAGCCGCCTCGCACATCAGGGTCATGCGGTCGTTGAGGCCCGGATTATCCACCACGAGGCGGGCACGGGTCACCTCCGGGTGGCGGCGCACCACCTGCGCGACCTGGCCGGGATGCACGAACATGCCCTTGACCTTTGTGGTCTGGTCGGCACGTCCCATCCATCCCTTGATGCGTACGTTCGTCCGGCCGCAGGGTGAGCTGCCGGGCAGCACGGCGGACAGGTCGCCGGTGCCGAACCGGATCAGCGGATAGTCGGGATTGAAGGTGGTCACCACCACCTCGCCCACTTCACCGGGCGCAACCGGGTCACCCGTACCCGGACGCACGATCTCGAGCAGGATATCCTCATCCACCACCATGCCCTCGCGAGCAGGGGTTTCATAGGCAATCAGGCCGATGTCCGCGGTAGCATAGGCTTGGCAGGCCTCGATCCCGCGCGCGGCGAAGGCTTCGCGCACGCTGGGCGGAAAGGCTTCACCCGAGACGAAGGCCTTGGTGAAGGATACGACAACGCCCAACTCGTCTGCCTTGTCGAGCAGGATGCGCAGAAAGGATGGCGTGCCCACGTATGCGTTCGGCCGAAGGTCGGCGATTGCCGCAAGCTGCTGCTCGGTCTGCCCCACGCCGGCCGGGAAAACCGTGCAGCCGAGGGCGTGCGCGGCAGTCTCCATCATCGATCCGGCGGGCGTGAAGTGGTAGGAGAAGGTGTTGTGCACCAGATCGCCGGCACGGAAACCCGCGGCGAACAACGCACGCGCCAGGCGGTAGTAGTCGGGTCCCGCACCCTCGGGTTCGTAGAGCGGACCGGGCGAGGCAAACACGCGCCGGCAGGCCGCGCCCCAGCCGATCGCCGCAAACCCGCCAAAGGGGCGTGCGCCCTTCTGCAGTTCAAGGAGTTCGGACTTGCGGATGACCGGCAGTGTAGCGAGCGCCGCGCGGCTGGTGACCGAGTCCGGGTCAACGTCGGCCAGCAGCCGCCCGAAGGCAGGTGCTGCAGCACGTGCGTGTGCGATCTGCGCCGGTAGCCGGGCCAGCAACTCGCGTTCGCGGATCTCGGGGTCGCGGGTTTCCCGCGCATCGTGGAAAGTCATCTCGGCATCCCTGCTCGCTGGGTGGTTGTCTCGGATTCGGGCCTGCACCGGCTCAGCTCAGCCACCGCTTGCGGCGGCGGTAATGCTTGATGTCGCGGAAGCTCTTGCGCCCCTCACCCGAGAGCCCGAGGTAGAACTCCTTGACGTCCTCGTTGGTGGACAACTCGCTCGCCGCGCCTTCCATGACGATGCGGCCGTTCTCCATGATGTAGCCGAAATCGGCGTAGCGAAGCGCGACCATGGTGTTCTGTTCGGCGAGCAGAAAGCTCACCTTTTCCTTGGTGTTGAGATCCTTCACGATCTCGAACACCTCTTCGACGATCAGCGGCGCCAGGCCCATCGAAGGTTCGTCGAGCAGCACCAGCTTCGGCTTGGCCATGATTGCGCGCCCGATCGCGCACATCTGCTGTTCACCGCCCGAGGTATAGGCTGCCTGGCTGTTGCGGCGCGTCTTCAGGCGGGGGAAATAGGTGTAGACCTTCTCCAGCGTCTCCTCGACCGCGGCCTTGCCGTCGGTGCGTGTGTAGGCGCCGGTGCGCAGGTTCTCCTCGATGGTCAGGTGGCCGAAACAATGGCGGCCCTCCATGACCTGCACGACGCCGCGCTTGACGAGGTCGGCGGGGGTCAGCGCTTCGACGCGCTCGCCCTTGTATTCGACCGAACCCTTGGTCACCTCGCCGCGTTCGCCCTTGAGCAGGTTGCTGACCGCACGCAGGGTGGTGGTCTTGCCCGCGCCGTTGCCGCCCAGCAGCGCAACGATGCTGCCCTCCTGCACCGAAAGCGACACGCCCTTCAGCACGAGGATGACGTGGTTGTAGATGACCTCGATGTTATTGACGCTGAGGAAGGCTGGGTTGGGTGCGTTCATGTTCGATTCCAGGGAAAGTCCTCCGCACCACGCGGTGCGGAGGCACGTTTCAACTCAGTTTCAACGCGGTTTCGACTTATTCCGCGCACTGCTCCGCGGTACGGCGCTGGATGCCCTTCTCAGCCGCATACTTGCTCGCCGCCTCGAGCACCATCGGACGCAGCACCTTGTCGTCGGCCTGATACCAGTCGGAACTGAACGCCCACTTGCTGCCGTCCCAGGAGTGCACGCGCACCCACGACGCACCCATGTGGTCGGTGCAGGAGGTCTGCACCGGGCGCATCACGCCGGCGAAGCCCATGGCGTCGAGCTTGCCCTGGTCGAGGTTGAGATTCTCCAGACCCCAGCGCACCTGCTCGCCGGTCATGACCTTGCCCTTGCCGTAGCGCTCCTGCGCCTGGCGCACGCCTTCCACGCCCAGCATGGCCGAGATCAGGCCGCGCATGTACAGCACGGAGCCAACCTCATCCTTCGGACCCGTACCCTGGCCCTTGTCGTGCACCATGGCGAGCATGTCCTTGACGACCTTGCTGTTCGGCTCGGCGCCGTGCTGCAGCGCAAGCGCGCTGTAGCCCTTGGCACCGGCACCGACGTCCTTGACGTCCGGTTCCGCGCCCGCCCACCAGATACCCAGCATCTTCTCACGCGGATAGCCGGTGGCCTGCGCTTCCTTGATTGCGGTGGAGTTCATCACGCCCCAGCCCCACAGCAACACATGGTCCGGACGATCGCGGCGAATCTGCAGCCAGGTGGCCTTCTGCTCCACGCCCGGGTGGGCGACCGGCAGGAGTTGCAGATCGAAGCCGTGCATCTTGGCACGCTCCTGCAGCACCGGGATCGGCTCCTTGCCGAAGGGGCTGTCGTGATAGACGAGCGCAATCTTCTTGCCCTTGAGATTGTCCAGCCCACCCATCTCCTTGGCGACGTGCTGGATGGCAACGTCCGCACCGACCCAGTAGGTGCCCAGCAGCGGGAAGTTCCAGGTGAACACCGAGCCATCCTGCGACTCGCTGCGGCCATAGCCGGCGGTGATCAGCGGGATCTTGTCGGCCGTCGCCTTGTCGGTGAGCGCGAAGGTCACCCCGGTCGAAAGGCTCTGGAACAGCGTTGCGTTCTTGCCCTTCAGGCGCTCGTAACACTCCACGCCGCGGTCGGTGGCGTAGCCGAACTCGCACTCCTCGTACGAGAGCTTGACGCCGTTGACGCCGCCCTGGGCGTTGATCAGCTTCAGGTAATCGACATAACCGTTGGCCCAGGGGTTGCCGTTGGCGGCATAGGCGCCGGTGCGATAGACCAGCACCGGAAAGAACTGCTCCTGCGCTTGAGCCTGGGCGGCGGTGGGGAACACGGCGGACGACAGGCCCACCGACGCGATGGCGGCCGCGAGGGCCAGGGAACGGAATTTCATGAGTCTCCTCCTTTTATATGCTGCATGGGCACTGCGGGAAATGAAACGCTGCATCAGTGCGGGAAGGGCCACAGACGCAGCTTCTGCTTGGCGATCGACCACAGACGGGCGAGGCCATGCGGCTCGACGATCAGGAAGAAGATGATCAGCGAACCGAAGATGATGAACTCGGCATGGGACACGCCGGCGGTCGATACCGAAATGCCGACCAGGCCACCGAGGAAGGGCAGGAACTGGTTCAGGAAGATCGGCAGGACGACGATGAAGGCCGCGCCGAAGAAGCTGCCCATGATCGACCCCATGCCACCGATGATGACCATGAACAGCAGTTGGAAGGAGCGATCGACCGAGAACGCCGCCGGCTCCCACGACCCCAGGTAGACGAACCCCCACAGCGCACCGGCCACGCCGACGAAGAAGGAGCTGACCGCAAACGCCGATAGCTTGGAGAACATCGGGCGGATGCCGATGACCTCGGCGGCCACGTCCATGTCGCGGATCGCCATCCACTGGCGGCCAATGGCCGCGCGGGTCAGGTTCTTGGCGATCACCGCGAACACCACCACGAAGGCGAGGCAGAACAGGTACTTCTCCACCGGCGAGTCGATCACCCAGCCCAGCACCTCGAGTTTGGCAACCGACACCGAACCGGACGAGGAGTAGTTGGTGAACCAGCCGATGCGCAGGAAGGCCCAGTCGCACAGGAACTGCGCCGCCAACGTCGCCACTGCAAGGTAGAGGCCGCGCACGCGCAGGCTGGGGATGCCGAACAGGATGCCGAACGCCGCCGCCGCTGCACCCCCGAGCAGCATCGCCAGCACCAGCGGCATGCCATCGATGCGCACCATGAAGTTGTAAGCAGCATACGCCCCGATCGCCATGAAGGCGCCCGCCCCCAGCGTGATCTGGCCGCAATAGCCGACCAGCAGGTTCACCCCCAGCGCGGCCAGCGACAGCACCAGGAAGGGAATCAGGATGGCGCGGAACATGTACTCGTCGGCCAGCATCGGCACCGCAAGCACGGCGAAGGCGATCAACCCGTAGACGAACCACTTGTCCTGGGCGATGGTGAAAATTTGTTGGTCGGCCGCGTAGCTCGTCTTGAACTGGCCGTTTTCGCGATAGAACACTGTTATGTCTCCCGGTCAGACGCGGTTGATGATCTTTTCGCCGAACAGACCCTGCGGTCGGAACAGCAGCACAATCAGCGCCATCACATAGGCGAACCAGATCTCGATGCCGCCACCGACGAAGGGGCCGAGGTACACCTCGGAGAGCTTCTCGCCGACGCCGATGATCAGGCCGCCGACGATCGCGCCCGGCACTGAGGTCAGGCCGCCGAGAATCACCACCGGCAACGCACGCAGGGCGACGGTGACGAGCGAGAACTGCACGCCCATCTTGGAGCCCCAGATGATGCCGGCCACCAGCGCCACCAGACCCGCCACGCACCACACGATCACCCAGGTCTTGTTGAGCGGGATGCCCACCGACTGCGCCGCCTGATGGTCGTCCGCCACCGCACGCAGGGCGCGGCCGATCGCGGTCTTCTGGAAGAAGATGGTGAGGCCGCCCACCAGCACCGCCGCCAGCGCCGCAGCGATGAAGTCCTCCTTGTTGATCATGACGCCGCCTTCGATGAGGCCCTCGAACATGATCACCGGATCCTTCGGCATGCCCACGTTGATCGAGTAGATCTCGCTGCCGAAGAAGGTCTGGCCGAGGCCCTCGAGCACATAGGCGATACCCAGCGTCACCATCAGCAGCGTTGCGCCCTCCTGGTTCACCAGTTTGCGCAGCACGAAGCGCTCCACCGCCCAGGCCACCGCAAACATGACCAGGCCAGCACCGACGATGCCGATCACGTTGGCCAGGAAGAGGCTGTCACCGCCGAGTGCCGCGTTGCTCCACTCGGAGAAGCGGGCCATCGCCAGCGCAGCCACCAGTACCATCGCCCCCTGGGCGAAGTTGAACACCCCCGAGGCCTTGAAGATGAGCACGAAGCCCAGGGCGACCAGCGCATACAACATGCCGGTCATCAGCCCACCCAACATCGTTTCGATAAAGAATCCCATGTCCCGCTCCGCTCAGTGACCGCTGCCCAGGTAGGCGTTGATGACATCCTGGTTGTTCCGGACTTCGTCCGGCGTCCCGTCGCCGATCTTCTTGCCGTAATCGAGCACCACCACGCGGTCGGAGATGTCCATGACCACGCCCATGTCGTGTTCGATCAGCACGATCGTGGTGCCAAACTGGTCGCTGATGTCGAGGATGAAGCGGCACATGTCTTGCTTTTCCTCAACGTTCATGCCCGCCATCGGCTCGTCGAGCAGCAGGATCTGCGGCTCCATCGCCAGCGCGCGACCGAGGTCGACACGCTTCTGCAGACCGTAGGGCAGCGCCCCCACGGGCGTCTTGCGGATGTGCTGGATCTCGAGGAAGTCGATGATCTCCTCGACCTTCTCGCGGTGCGCGATCTCCTCGCGCAGCGCCGGACCGAGCCAAAGCGCCTGCTGGAAGATGTTGCACTTCATCTTCAGGTTGCGCCCGGTCATGATGTTGTCGAGCACGCTCATGCCCTTGAACAGCGCGATGTTCTGGAAGGTGCGTGCGATCCCCTGCTGGGCCGCCATGTGCGGCTCCATCTTCTTGCGCTCCTCGCCGCGGAACATGATGCGGCCTTCCTGCGGGTGGTAGACGCCGTTGATCACGTTCAGCATCGAACTCTTGCCCGCGCCGTTGGGGCCGATGATGGCCCGCACCTCGTGCTCGCGGATGTTGAAGCTGATGTCGGTGAGCGCCTTGACGCCCCCGAAACGCAGCGAAATGTTCTGCAGGTCGAGGATCACGTCGCCGAACCGGCGCCCGGCCTGCGCCCCGGTCGGGGCGGTGTTCATGTCGGTCATGTTCATGCCTCGTCTCCTCAGGCCGCCTGCTTGCCGGCCTGCGCCGCGAAGGTCTTCACTTCCTCGATGCGAAGATCGGCGGAAACCTTGCCGGTGCGGCCGTCCTCGTATTTCACCTGGGTCTCGATGTACTGGCTCTTGCGGCCCTCGAACAGGGCATCGATCAGCACACCGTACTTCTCCGCGATGAAGTTGCGCCGCACCTTGCGCGTGCGGGTCAGTTCCCCGTCATCGGCATCGAGTTCCTTGTGCAGGATCAGGAAGCGCTTGATCTGCGAGCCGCTCATGTTGGGGTCCGCGGCCAGATCGGCATTGACCTTCTCCACGCAGTCACGGATCAGTTCGTACACCGCACCCTGCTGGGCGAGGTCGGCGTAGCCGGAGTAGGCCATGCCCTTCTTCTCCGCCCAGTTGCCCACCGCCTCGAGGTCGATGTTGATGAAGGCGGTCGCGAACGCCTTGCCGTTACCGAAGGTGACCGCTTCCTTTACATGCTGGAAGAACTTGAGCTTGTTCTCGATGTAGTTGGGCGCAAACATCGTGCCGTCGGCCATCTTGCCGACATCCTTGGCGCGGTCGATGATCTTCAGGTGCCCATCCTCGTCGAAGAAGCCGGCGTCGCCAGTCATGAAGTAGCCTTCGGCGTTGATCGACTCGGCAGTGGCGTCCGGGCGCTTGTAATAGGCCTTGAGCAGCATCGGCCCCTTGACCAGGATCTCGCCGTTGTCGGCGAGCTTGACCTCGACGAAAGGCGCCGGCTTGCCCACCGAATCAAGCTTGATCTCTCCGTCGGGCTGCAGGCACACATAGGCGCAGGTCTCGGTCTGGCCGTAGAGCTGCTTGAGGTTGATGCCGATCGAGCGGTAGAAGCGGAACAGGTCCGGACCGATCGCCGCACCTGCGGTGTAGGCGACGCGGATCCGGCTCATGCCGAGCACGTTCTTCAGCGGCCCGTACACCAGCAGGTTGCCCAGCCAGTACTGGAAGCGATCGCCCCCCGACACCGGCTTGCCGTCCAGAATGTCGGCGCCACAGCGACGGGCGACGTCCATGAAGTGGTGGAAGACCTTGCGCTTGAGGCTACCGGCATCCTCCATGCGAATCATGACCTGGGTGAGCAGGTTCTCGAACACGCGCGGCGGGGCGAAGTAGTAGGTCGGGCCGATCTCGCGCAGGTCGGTCATCACCGTTTCACCCGACTCCGGGCAATTGATGGTGAATCCGGCGACCGTGGCCTGCGCGAACGAGAACAGGTGATCCCCCACCCAGGCCATCGGCAGGTAGGACAGGATGTCCTCCTTGTCGGTGAGCTTGTCGAACAGGATCGCACCGCGCGCCGCGGCGACGAAAGCGCCGTGCGTCTGGCACACGCCCTTGGGCTTGCCGGTGGTGCCCGAGGTGTACAGCATGATCGAGATGTCGTCGGAGGCGCCCTTGTCGATCTCGCCCGTCAGGAAGTCCGGCTGGTTGCGGTCGTGAATGCGGCCCATCTCCTGCAACTCATCCAGCCCCTTGAGCATGGTCTGGGCGTAGTGGCGCATGCCCCGCGGGTCGTCGTAGATCACGTGCTCCAGCATCGGCGCCTCGGGCAGGATCTCGAGCATCTTGTCGACCTGCTCCTGATCCTCGACCACCGCGAAGCGGATCTCGGCATCCTGCAGCACATAGACCATCTCCTGCGCCACCGCATCCTGGTACAACATGACCGGGATGCCGCCAAGGCACTGGCATGCCGCGACGGACCAGTACAGGCGCGGACGGTTGTCACCGACGATGGCGAGCCGGTCGCCGCGCTTGAAGCCGAGTTCCGCCAGCCCGCAGGCGATTGCACGAACATTCTCGGCAACCTGCGCCCACGTGTAGGTCTGCCAGATTCCGTACGCCTTCTCTCGCATCGCCGCCTGCTGCGGACGTACCTGTGCGTGATGCATCAGGTAGCGCGGGAAGGTGTCCAGCACCACTTCGCCCTGACGGTGGTCGGACGCGCTCATGCGTGTGTCCATTCCACACTCCTCCTTTGGTTGTCCCTGTCTGGACGCTGCGCCGCGGCCGCTTCGTGATCTTGTCGTGGCTCGGGCGGGACGCCGACGAGCGTCCGATCCAGTTGAGGCTGGAGTGTGGCAAGGCACCTTTCCGCAACTGTTTGTGGAATGTACTGAATTGTTGCAACCGGGCGAAAAGTGCCGGCGCCTCGCAACTGGAGCCTCCAATCGACAAATCAGCGGTTGCCGGACTGACTGGGCAAGCCCGTTCGCGCTAGACTCGCGCCTGCCCGGTCTTTCGCTCCGGGCAGATGCCGTCACCCTCACCCGGAACACGCCCGATGGAACGCAAGGACTTCACCAAACCCGTCCACGTCACGACCTGGATGGCCGTCTTTCTCGCACTTGTGGCCGTTCTCGCGGCCGCGCTCGTTCCCCAGCTCAAGCATGCGTTTCTCGCCAACGGCGCCTTCAACGGCGTGATCCTGTTCGTGCTTGCCGTGGGCATCCTCGTCAACCTGCGCCAGGTCTGGCGACTGCAGCGCGAAGTGCTGTGGATCGAGGCGTTCCAGCAGTCGGACGGGGGCCCGGCGCAAACCGGCCTGCGTCCGGTCCTGCTCGCTCCGATGGCCCGCCTGCTGTCCAGCCGCAAGCGCGGTCAGTTCCACCTCTCCCCGGCATCCACCCGCTCGATCCTCGACAGCGTGCAGATCCGCCTCGAGGAACAGCGCGATCTGTCCCGCTACCTGATCGGGCTGCTGATCTTCCTCGGCCTGCTCGGCACCTTCTGGGGACTGCTCGCAACCATCCGCTCGATCGGCGAGATCATCGGCAACCTGAGCGTGGGCAGCGACCCGGTGGCCATGTTCGAGGCGCTCAAGACCAAGCTCGACGCGCCCCTGGGTGGCATGGCGACCAGTTTCTCGACCTCGTTGTTCGGTCTTGCCGGCTCGCTCGTCGTCGGCTTCCTCGACCTCCAGTCCGGCCACGCGCAGAACCGTTTCTACAATGAACTTGAAGAGTGGCTCTCGAACATCACCAAGCTGCCCTCGGGCGTCGGCATGGAGGGCGAGGGCAACGTACCCGCCTACGTACAGGCGCTGCTCGAGCAGACCGCCGAGAGCATCGAGCGCATGCAGCGCTCGGCGGCCGAGTCCGAGCGCGAGCGTCGTGTCACCGCCGAGCACCTGGGCGAGCTCAACAACCAGCTCACCCGCCTGGCCGACCTCATCGGCCGCGAATCACGTGATCTGTCCGCACTCTCGGCCACCCAGGACGACCTGCGCGGCCTGATCCGCCAGCTTGCCCAGCAGCCCGCACAGGGCGCGCAGTTCACCGAGGACCTGCGCGCCGAGCTGCGCCTGCTCTCGCGAACCATCGGCGCAGCGCTGGGCGGTGCTTCCGGCAACAAGGCGGACTGAGCCATGGCCCGACTCGCCCGCCGCCGGCCACTGGACTTCTGGCCCGGCTTCGTGGACGCGCTCGCATCACTGCTGATGGTGATGGTGTTCGTGATCCTGGTGTTCGTGATCGGCCAGTTCGTGCTCGCCGACGCGGTCAGCGGCCGCGACCGCGCGCTCGCCCAACTGAACGCCGAGCTCGCCGTACTCGCGCAGACCCTGAGCCTGGAGAAGTCCGCGCGCGAACGTGCGGACGTCATGGTGGGCGAGCTGAGCGCCTCACTCACCGCCTCGGAGCGAGAGCGCGAAGCGCTGAGCAGCGAGCTGCTCGCCTCGCGCGACGAACTGCACGCTGCGCAGGACGAGGCCAAGACGCAGCGCGAGGAGGCCGCGCGCCTGTCGGCCGACATCGCGGCGCTCCAGAAGCTCAAGGCCGAACTCGAGGCCGAGGCCGCGCGCCTGGCGGGTGCGCTCGATACCTCGGAGCGTGGGCTGAAGGAACAGCAGGAGATGTCGGCCGCTGCGATCGCTCAGGTCGAACTGCTCAATCGCCAGCTTGCCGCGGTGCGCGAACAGCTCGAACAGCTCAACAATGCGCTGGCCAGCGCCGAGGCCGCAGCACGCGACAAGGACCTCAAGCTCGAAGAGCTCGGGCGCGAGCTCAACCTCGCGCTGGCCGCCCGCGTGAAGGAACTCGCACGTTACCGCTCCGAGTTCTTCGGGCGTTTGCAGGCCGTACTCGGCGACCGCAAGGACGTGCAGATCGTCGGCGACCGCTTCGTTTTTTCCAGCGAGGTGCTGTTCCCCACGGCCTCGGACGAGGTCAGCCCCGACGGGTTCATTCAGCTCACCCGTCTGGCAGAAACCCTGAAAACCCTCTCTGCGGAGATGCCGAAGGATCTGCCCTGGGTGCTCCAGGTCGATGGCCATACCGATCGCCGGCCGATCTCCACCGCGCGCTTCCCATCGAACTGGGAGCTTTCGACCGCGCGTGCGCTCGCCATCGTGAAATTCCTGCGCAGCCAGGGCGTTCCGCCCGAGCGCCTCGCCGCCACCGGCTATGGCGAGTTCCACCCGCTGGACACGGCAGGCACCGAGGCGGCCCACGCGCGCAACCGGCGCATCGAGCTCAAGCTGACCAGCCGCTGAGCGCGCCGCAGCCGTGCTGTTCGTCGTGGGTGCGGGCAACCCCGCCCCACGACGAACAGCGGCGCCGCCCACCGTACGCGCTTCAGGTCCAGCCGGTTTCAGGCGCCGCGGTCCCGCCTGCTTCCGGCCTTCTCGAGATCCTGCACCACCACCGACAGCGCCTCGGTCGAGATCAGCACCTCGATCAGCGACAGCACGAGCGACATCGCCAGGATCACGATGCTGATCCCGAACATCCATTGCCCCGCGGTCTGCGCCTCGACGAAGAGCGCAAACATCGACAGCGCACAGAGCAGGAAGCTGAGCACCCCGAAGCCCTGCATGTACTGGGTCAGCATGATCCGCCGCTTCAACCCTGGCAGTTGGCACTGCACCAACGGCGCCGCGCGATCGCTGGAGGCGTTGAGTTGCCGGATCACCTGCGCGAGCGTGAGGAAGCGGTTCGTATATGCGAGCAAGAGCAGTGAAATCGCCGGGAACAGCAGCGCAGGGGTGGTGAGGTTCATCGCGAATCCGGGCCTGTTGCGGAACACCGCATTCTATCGCCCAGCGCAGAGTGCGCCCCACGAGAAGAGCGCCCGACGGTCTCAAGGGCCCCAGGTGCCAGCGAATGGAGGCACAGCATGGGGGCCCCGAATCGGGGTGGTAAAAAAAACGGCGCCGAAGCGCCGTGTCCCAATTGGGAGAGGGGGGAGAAACCTTGAGGCTTACATGCTACGGCGGTACTGGCCACCGACCTTGTACAGCGCCTCGGTGATCTGGCCCAGCGAGCAATAGCGCACCGCATCGACCAGCACTTCGAACACGTTGCTGTTGTCGATGACGGCCTGCTGCAGCTTGGCCTGCCACTTGGGCGCCTCGGCCTTGTTGCGGGCGTGGAAGTCGGCGAGGCGCTTCAACTGGCCCTGCTTCTCTTCCTCGGTCGAACGCGCCAGCTCGATCTCCTGCTGGGCCTGGCCCTTCGGGTTGAGGAAGGTGTTCACGCCAATGATCGGGTAGGAGCCGTCGTGCTTCTTGTGCTCGTAGTAGAGCGACTCCTCCTGGATCTTGCCGCGCTGGTAGCCGGTCTCCATCGCGCCGAGCACGCCGCCGCGCGACGCGATGGCCTCGAACTCCTTGAGCACCGCTTCTTCGACGAGGTCGGTGAGTTCCTCGATGATGAAGGCGCCCTGGTTCGGGTTCTCGTTCTTGGCCAGACCCCACTCGCGGTTGATGATTAGCTGGATCGCCATCGCGCGCCGCACGGACTCTTCGGTCGGGGTGGTGATCGCCTCGTCGTAGGCGTTGGTGTGCAGCGAGTTGCAGTTGTCGTAGATCGCGATCAGCGCCTGCAGCGTGGTGCGGATGTCGTTGAAGTCCATCTCCTGCGCATGCAGCGAGCGGCCCGAAGTCTGCACGTGGTACTTCAGCTTCTGGCTGCGCTCGTTGGCGCCGTACTTGTTCTTCATCGCCACCGCCCAGATGCGGCGGGCGACGCGGCCGATCACCGAGTACTCGGGGTCCATGCCGTTGCTGAAGAAGAAGGACAGGTTGGGCGCGAAATCGTCGATGTGCATGCCGCGCGCCAGGTACGACTCGACGTAGGTGAAGCCGTTCGACAGCGTGAAGGCGAGCTGGCTGATCGGGTTCGCGCCGGCCTCGGCGATGTGGTAGCCGGAGATCGACACCGAGTAGAAGTTCTGCACCTTGTTATGGACGAAGTACTCCTGGATGTCGCCCATCATCTTGAGCGCGAACTCGGTGCTGAAGATGCAGGTGTTCTGGCCCTGATCTTCCTTCAGGATGTCGGCCTGCACCGTGCCGCGCACGGTCGACAGCGTCCAGGCCTTGATCTTGGCGTACTCGTCCTCGGTCGGGTCGCGACCGTTGTCGGCCTTGAACTTGGCGATCTGCTGGTCGAGCGCGGTGTTGAAGAAGAAGGCCAGGATGATCGGCGCCGGGCCGTTGATCGTCATCGACACCGAGGTGGTCGGCGCGCACAGGTCGAAGCCGTCGTACAGCACCTTCATGTCGTCGAGCGTGGCGATGGACACGCCGGAGTTGCCGATCTTGCCGTAGATGTCCGGACGCAGGTCGGGGTCGCAGCCGTACAGGGTGACCGAGTCGAAGGCGGTCGACAGGCGGTGCGCCGGCATGCCCTCGGACACCTTCTTGAAGCGGCGGTTGGTGCGGAAGGCGTCGCCCTCGCCCGCGAACATGCGGGTCGGGTCCTCGCCTTCGCGCTTGAACGCGAACACACCGGCGGTGTAGGGGAAGGAGCCGGGAACGTTCTCCTTCATCAGGAACTTGAGCGTCTCGCCCTCGTCCTCGAAGTTGGGCAACGCCACCTTGCGGATCTTGCTGCCCGACAGCGAGGTGTGGGTGAGCTGGGTACGGATCTCCTTGTCGCGGATCTTCACCACGTACTCGTCCGCTGCGTACAGCGCCTTCTCGGTCGGCCACTGCTCGAGCAGCTTCTTGGCCTGCGGGGTGAGTTCGCCGTCCTTCCAGTTGATCAGCTCGTCGAACGAGCCGGCATCCTTGCCGCACTGCTCGAACAGGCCCTTCGCGATCTTCAGCGACTGGCGCTCGCGTGCGACGCGCGCCTGCTGCTCGACCTGCTTGTGATAGCCGCGGACGGTGTCGGCGATCTCGGCCAGGTAGCGGGTACGGTCAGCCGGGACGATGGCGCGCCCTTCGGACGAGGCGCGGACCTTCACCACCGGCAGCTTGCTCTTGGCGACCTTCAGGCCCTTGCCCACCAGCGCCGGCAGCATGGCCTGGTACAGCGCGGTGACGCCGTCGTCGTTGAAGCGCGCGGCCATGGTGCCGAACACGGGCATCTCTTCCGGACGCTGGCTGAACAGCTCGCGGTTGCGCTGGTACTGCTTGGCGACGTCGCGCAGCGCATCCTGCGCGCCCTTGCGGTCGAACTTGTTGATGGCGACGAAGTCGGCGAAGTCGAGCATGTCGATCTTCTCGAGTTGGCTGGCGGCGCCGAACTCGGGGGTCATCACGTACAGCGACAGATCGACGAAGGGCACGATCGCGGCGTTGCCCTGGCCGATGCCGGAGGTCTCGACCACCACCAGGTCGAAGCCCGCCAGCTTGCACGCAGCGATGACTTCGGGCAGCGCGGCCGAGACTTCCGAACCGGTGTCGCGGGTGGCGAGCGAGCGCATGTAGATGTTGTCGTGCTCGATCGCGTTCATGCGGATGCGGTCGCCCAGCAGCGCGCCGCCGGTACGCTTGCGCGAGGGGTCGATCGACACGATTGCGAGCTTGAGCTTGTCGTCCTGGTCGAGACGGAAGCGGCGCACGAGCTCGTCGGTGAGCGAGGACTTGCCCGCACCGCCGGTGCCGGTGATGCCCAGCGTCGGCACCTTGGTCTTGGCCGCGGCGTCGATCAGCGCTTTCTTGACGTCGTCGCCATAGCCACCATTCTCGAGCGCGGTGATGATCTGTGCCAGCGCACGACGGTCGCCGGCGGCGAGCGCCTTCAGCACCGCATCGGCCTTTTGTGGCGCAGCCTTGGTGACGTCGAGATCACAGCGCTCGACGACGCTGTTGATCATGCCCTGCAGGCCCATCTTGGCGCCGTCCTCGGGCGAGAAGATGTGGGTGACGCCGTATTCGTGCAATTCCTTGATCTCAGCTGGCACGATCACGCCGCCGCCGCCGCCGAAGACCTTGATGTTCTCGCCGCCGTTGGCCTTGAGCAGGTCGATCATGTACTTGAAGAACTCGACGTGACCGCCCTGGTAGCTGGTGATCGCGATGCCCTGCACATCTTCCTGCAGCGCGGCGTTGACGATCTCGCCCACCGAACGGTTGTGACCGAGATGGATCACCTCGGAGCCGGTCGACTGCAGGATGCGGCGCATGATGTTGATCGAGGCATCGTGGCCGTCGAACAGTGCCGCGGCGGTGACGAAGCGCACCTTGTTCTTGGGCTTGTAGGGCGAGAGCTTGTGCGCAACGCTCAGGTCGGTCATGTCGAACCTCTCCATGGAATGGGCTAACTCTGCAATTTTAGAAGGCCCGCGAGCGGTTCGCCATTGCGCTTGCGGACGCCGATCGTGCAAAATCTGCCAATCTATATCGATTCCATGCCGATCCGAAGCGTCATGCCTGCCCAGTTCCCGGCTTCCAAGCAAGCGCACATCGCGCCTCCTGCGCCGTCGGCGCGCAGCCGACGGCGCAGGGCAACGGTTGCCACGGGCTTCGTCACCGGCATGCTTTCGGGCCTTCAGGGGCGCGGCGTGGACACCGCGCCCCTGCTCGCGCGCGCCGGCATCGCCCTTGCAGATACCGCCAGCCGCGTGCCAGTCGAACGCTACGCGGTGCTGTACAACCTGTGCATCGAAGCCCTGCAGGACGAAGCGTTCGGGCTGCTGCCACAACCCATGCCGGTGGGCAGCTTCGAGTTCCTGTGCCGCGCCATGCTGGGCGCCCCCACGCTGGAAGAGGCGCTCAATCGCGCCATCCGTTTCCTGCGCATCGTGCTTCCGGCCTTTCAGGTCCGTATACAGCGTGATGGTGCACGCGCCGAGCTCGTGCTGGACGACGGCGGCAGCCTCGGCGACGCGCGGGATTCACCCGCTCGCGTGTTCGCCTACGAATGGCTGCTGCGTCTGCTGCACGGCGTGGCAAGCTGGTTCGTAGGCCGAGGCCTGGCACTCGACGCGGTGGAGTTCCCCTACTCCCGCCCGCAGCATGCGGAGGACTACGCCCTGGTCTACACCGAGCACTCGCACTTCGACGCCGCACAGCTGGTGGCCCGGCTGCAGGCAAACCTGCTCGATCTGCCGCTGCGCCGCGACGAGGCAGCGCTCGCTGGTTTTCTCCACGGCGCACCGGGCAAGATCACCATGCTCTACCGCCGCGACCGCGAAATGGTGTTCCGCGTGCGCGACATCCTGCGCGACGCCCTGCCACTGAACCTATCGCTCGAGGACGTTGCCGACCGTCTGCACCTGTCCCCCCGCACCCTGCACCGGCGGCTCGAGGAGGAAGGCTCGGGCTTTCGCACCATCAAGGAGGCCACGCGACGCGACATCGCCTATGCGCGCCTGGCCAAGACACAGCACCCCGTCGCAAACATCGCGGCCGAACTGGGTTACGCTGATCCGTCCACCTTCTACCGCGCCTTTGTCGCCTGGTCGGGGATGTCTCCGGAGCGCTTTCGGAACCAGGCGCGCCCGCGCGCACGCTGAGCGGCGCATGGTGCGTTGCGAGGTTGACGTTAACGTCAATCTTTCGCCAACATAGTCCGGCGACGCGCCGCCCACATGCGGGATCCCGCCCATTACGGGAACGGCCGAATCGTGCAAAGATTCCGGGCACAGGATCCCGGCCACGTCAAGGACACACGGAGACAGCCTTGGGCAGCACGTCCCCCGCTGAAGACAACGGCACCCCCGCGGCGGCATTGTCACCCGAGCAGCGCAGGCGCTACGACCTGCTGCTGGCAGGGTTGGATCTGCTCGACCAGGCCATTGCCGTATTCGACGCCACGCCGAAACTCGTCACCTGGAACAAGGCGCTGCTGCGCCTGCTCGACTTTCCCGAGTCGATGGTGCGCGTGGGCACGCCCTTCGAGGCTTTCGTCCGCTTCAACGCCGAGCGCGGCGAGTACGGCCCGGGAGACATCGAACCCCTGATCCGGGAGCGCATGGCCGCCGCGCGCAGCTTCGAGCCGCACTACGTCGAGCGCGCGCGCCCGAATGGACGCATCCTCGCTGTCCGGGGCGTGCCGATCCCCAACCTCGGCTTCGTCTCGCTCTGGACCGACATCACCGAACAGCGTCGCTACGCGGCGGTGATCGAGGAGCAGAACACCCGGCTCGAGGCGCGTGTGCGCGAACGCACCTCCGAGTTGCAGGCGGCCAACGCACGTCTCGCGCAGGCGAACATCGAGATCGACGACATCGCCGGCGCACTACGTCGCAGCGAGAACCGGCTGCAACTGATCATCGACTCGATCCCGGCCCTGATCGCCTACGTGGACCGCGACAACATCTATCGCTTCGCGAACAAGGGCTACGCGGATTGGTTCGGGCTGACCAAGGAGTCGATTACCGGTCGCAGCATCGAGCAGGTGTTCGGGCAGGAGATCTTCACGCAGATCCTGCCTTACCTCGAGCGTGCGCGGGATGGCGAGCAGGTCAGCTACGAGTACGCCCGCCAGCTCGGCGACGGGCGCACCGTGCATGCACGCAGCGTGATCGTGCCCGAGTTCGCCTCCGACGGCACCACCGTGGGCTTCTTCGTGATGTCGACCGACATCACCGAGCAGAAGGCCAGTCAGGCCGCCCTGGTGCAGGCGCAGAAGATGGAGGCTGTCGGACAACTGACCGGCGGCCTTGCGCACGACTTCAACAACCTGCTCACCATCATCATCGGCAACCTGTCCGCGCTGCAGCAGCGCATCGGTGGCGGTGCGGGCGCCGAGTTCGTCGACCCATCCCTTCAGGCAGCGCGCCGCGGTGCGGAGCTGATCCGCCGCCTGCTCACCTTCTCGCGTCGGCAGACGCTGGAGCCGCGCGCAGTCGAGGTCGGCGCGCTGGTGCACAACATGACCCACCTGCTCGCGCGCACACTGGGCGAAACCATCCGCATCCACCTGCGCATGCCCCAGGCGCCGCTGCATGCGCTCGTGGACCCACACCAACTCGAGAACGCGATCCTGAACCTCGCAATCAACGCACGCGACGCCATGCCGGAGGGTGGCGAACTCACCATCGCGGTGGCGCCGCGCAAGCTCGACAAGGCACTCTCGACCGTGGTCGAGGTACCACCGGGCGACTACGTACAGATCGACGTGGGCGACAGCGGAAAGGGCATCGAGCCCGCAGTGCTGCAGCGCGTGTTCGAACCCTTCTTCACCACAAAACCCTTCGGCGGCGGCAGCGGCCTCGGGCTGTCGATGGTGTACGGCTTCGTACGCCAGTCGGGAGGCAACATCCGCATCCGCAGCACGCCCGGACGTGGCACGCATGTGCGCTTCGTGCTGCCGACAACAAGCGAAACAGCGATTGCCGAGAGCGCCGCACCGCGCCCCGCCGCCAACCTCACCGCCCTGTCCGGACCGGTGCTGCTGGTGGAGGACGAGCCCGAGGTGCGCAAGGTCATCCGCCTGCAGCTCACCACGCTCGGGTACACCGTGATCGAGGCTGCAGACGGCGTGGAGGCGCTCGGCCTGCTGCAGAATGTGGACGACATCGCGCTGCTGGTCAGCGACACGGTCATGCCCGGCGGCATCGGAGGACGCGAACTGGCGCGTCGCGCGCGCGCCCTTCGCGCGGATCTGCCGATCCTGCTCGTCACCGGGTACGCAAGCGAAACCGCACACGCAGACGATCTGCCTGCAGGCGTTCCGACCCTGCGCAAACCCTTCGACCAGGCCGCACTCGCCAGCGTGCTCGCTTCGGTTCTGACCTCGAATGCCCCGACGGAGACTGCCCCGCAATGCCCATGAGCCCGACCGACACCGCGCAGCCGACCATCTTTGTGCTCGAGGACGATCCCGATGTCGCGCGCCTGACCTGCATGAGCCTGGGCGAGTACGGTTTTCGCTGCGAACACATGAGCACCGGCCGCCAGTTGCTCATGCGTTCGCGGCAGACGGCGCCCGAGCTGTGCATCATCGACCTCGGTCTGCCGGACATGGACGGCATGCAGGTCGTACGCGAGCTCCAGGAGGGCAGCCCCTGCGCCGTGCTCATCCTCACCGGCCGCAACGACGTTACCGACCGTGTGCTCGGGCTCGAGCTCGGTGCGGACGATTACATCGTCAAGCCTTTCGAGCCACGCGAGCTTGTCGCACGCGTGCGTTCCATCCTGCGTCGCTATCAGCGCAGCGCAAGCCCATCCCAGGCGGACGCCCCCAACAGCGCACGCTTCGCCGGCTGGGAATTCGACGCCGCCCAGCACGCGCTCACCGCTCCAGACGGGCGCACGCTCTCACTCTCGGCAGCCGAGGCGGGCCTGTTGCTGACGCTGTTGCGCAGGCCGAACAAGATCCTTTCTCGCGAGCAGTTGCTCGGCGACCGCGACCTCGACCCCTTCGACCGCAGCATCGACGTGCGAATCTCGCGTCTGCGGCGCAAGCTCGACGACGACCCGCAGAACCCACGCCTGATCAAGACCGTCTACGGTGCCGGCTACCTCTTTTCGGCGCAGGTCGAGTGGTGCTGAGGGAGAAATGGCGAGCCGAAGGGCGAGCGGGCCGGAAACGATCGGCCAACGAATGGCGCAGACGAGACCCGCGTACGGGCATCCGCAGCGTCGGCCTTGCTGGCTATAATTATGAATTCTTAACTTCAGATCACAGGTACCCGCCATGTCCCAGCGCCCGTTCAAGATCCTCGGCATTCAGCAGATCGCCATCGGTGGTCCGAGCAAGGAAAAGCTCAAGACCCTGTGGGTCGACATGCTTGGGCTGGAAGTCACCGGGAACTTCGTCTCCGAACGCGAGAACGTGGACGAGGACATCTGCGCCATGGGCAGCGGCCCGTTCAAGGTCGAGGTGGACCTGATGCAGCCGCTGGACCCGGAGAAGAAGCCCGCGGTGCACGCTACGCCCCTGAACCATGTCGGCCTGTGGGTGGACGACCTCCCCAAGGCGGTGGAGTGGCTGAACGCCAGCGGCGTGCGCTTCGCACCGGGCGGAATCCGGCGCGGCGCGGCCGGCTACGACATCACCTTCCTGCACCCGAAGGGCAACGAGGCGTTCCCGATCGGTGGCGAGGGCGTGCTGGTCGAGCTGGTTCAGGCCCCACAGGAGGTCATCGAGGCCTTCGCCCGGCTCGCCGGCAACTGATCCACTGCACCCGAAGGCACAAGGGCCTGCCAAGGCCGGCCCGCCTTCGGGCTTCCCGGCGCTGAAGCCGCCGGGTTCAGGCGCTTCGTCCGCAAAATGCGCCCGCGTACGAGCCCTCTCAGAGCGATGACGCGGAGAAGGTGTCGCAACTGCGCAGCGCCCCGCTCTGCAGTCCATTGCCGAACCAGCGTGCGCGTTGGGCCGCGCTGCCGTGCGTGAAGCTGTCCGGCACCGCATATCCCTGCGCACGCTTCTGCATGCGGTCGTCACCGACCGCGCTCGCAGCCGCCAGCCCCTCCTCGATATCGCCCGCCTCCAGCACCTGCCGCGCGCGCTGTGCGTGGTGTGCCCAGACACCCGCGAGGCAGTCGGCCTGGAGCTCGAGCCGCACCGAAAGCTGGTTCGCCTCACGCTCCGAAACCTGCTGACGGGTCTGTTGCACCTTGTCCAGAATGCCGAGCAGGTGCTGCACATGATGGCCGACCTCGTGCGCGATCACATAGGCTTGGGCGAAGTCCCCTGGCGCGCCGAAGCGCCGATGCAGCTCATCGAAGAAGGAGAGATCGAGATAGACCTTGCCGTCCGCCGGACAGTAGAACGGCCCCATCTCTGCCTGGCCGACACCGCAGGCGCTGCGCGTGGCGCCGGTGTAGAGCACCAGCCCCGGCTCACGATACTGCGCACCGCCAGCCTTGAAGATCGGCCCCCAGGTGTCCTCGGTATCCGCCAGCACCATGGACACGAAACGCGCCATCCCGTCTTCCGCCTCCGTGCGCGGCGAAGCCGTCCGAGGCGATTCGACGGCAGGGGGCGCCGCCACGTCGGCGGTGTTGAGCACTAGGCTCGGATCGATGCCGAAATACATCGCGACCAGCGCCAGAATAAGGGTGCCGATCCCGATCTTTCCGCCGCCGCCGAGCCTTCGACCGCCTTGCCCTCGCCGGTCCTCGACGTTGCGGCTTTCCCTGCCATTACGGAAATCCATGCCCCTGCTCCCCGCGCCGATCGATGATTCGATCATAGCAGCCCGAACGGAAGAAGGGCCCGCGCAGGCGAGCCCTTCCCGGTGCAGGGGATACCCGGATCAGGCAGCCGCCAGGCGGTCTTCCCGGATCGCGTCGTACTCGTCCTGCCAGAACCACTTGGTCTCGCCGAACGCGGGCACGAGCTGATCCAGCCAGGTCGCCTCTTCGTCGTACTTCGCGAAGAAGGGGCGCTGCACCCAGTCGGGATTGCGCCCCTGGATGAAGCGCAGCACGAACACCTTCTCTCCCGCGATCTCGGTCACCCCCTGAATCTCCACCTTGCCCGGGCTTGCGCTCATGCTCGGGCCGCGCGCGGTACGGGCGAGGCCCGACACCTGCTGGATCGCCTGCTGGTAGATCTCCCAGGCGCGCGCGAGCGGCACCTCGAAGTAGTTTCGCGCGCCGGTGTCGCGTTCGACGAACATGTAGTACGGCACCAGTCCGAGCTTGACCTCCATCTTCCACAGCTTGGCCCACACCGCCGGGTCGTCGTTGATATGCGCGATCAGCGGCCCCTGCGCGCGGATCACCGCACCCGTCGCGCGCACGCGGCGGACCGCGGCCTGCGCAACCTCGGTGTCGAGTTCCTTCCAATGGTTGTAGTGCGCCATGATGGCGACGTGCTTGCCGGCCTCGACCAGTTGCGTGAGCAGGCGCATCAGGTCATCGGCATCTTCGGCCCCCAGGAAGCGGTGCGGCCAGAAAGTCAGCGCCTTGGTACCGATCCGGATGGTCTGGATGTGATCGAACTCGGGCCGCAGCAGCGGCTCGAGGTAGTCGCGCAGATGCCGCGTCCTCATCACCATCGGATCGCCGCCGGTGACAAGCAGGTCGGTGAGCTCGGTATGCTTGCGCAGATAGTCGTGCAGCGCGTTCGCCTCGGACGAGGCGATGCGCAACTCCTTGTCGCCAACGAACTGTGCCCAGCGGAAGCAGAAGGTGCAGTAGCTGTGGCAAGTCTGTCCCTGGCTGGGGAAGAACAACACCGTTTCGCGGTACTTGTGCTGCATGCCATCGAGCGGCTTGCCGTGTTCGTCGAGCGGCATGTTCATCTGCATCTGGTCGGCCGGATGCGGATTGAGCGCGTGGCGCACTTCGGCGATCGCACCCTCGAGCACATCCTTCGGCGCCTCGCTGCGCACCAGCTCGGCGATACGCGCATAGTGCTGCGGGGCGAGCATGCCGCGCTGCGGAAAGGTGAGCTGGAAGATCGGGTCGGCAGGGACATTGCTCCAGTCGATCAATTCGTCGATCACGTACTGGTTCACACGGAAAGGCAACACCGACGAAACCACCTTCATCTCGAAGCGTTGCTCCGGAGACAGCTGCGAAAGCTGTTCGATCCGGTCCAGATCACGCTGGGTATACACCTTGAATGGCACCGGCTCGAAGAATCCGGCAGCAGCCTTGGGAGCCGCGGCGCGGCTGGATACGGCCTTGAGTGCATGCACTTGAGCGCTCATGAAAGGTCCTCCTGGTCTGTTCTTGTCTCGCGGAACGGTCTCGCGCCGCCCACGGCACCGCACCGCATGTCGGAACATCGGCGCGTGGCTTGCATGGATGATGTGGAAGGGCCCTGCGGAATCAGGCTGCTGGGCAGCCCGGGGCCTGGATTGCACACCCCCTGGGAGAGGGGGCGGATGAGCGACCTGGATGATAGGTCACAAATTTGTTTTGCACAAATTTACAGATGCGTGGATGTGACCGGGCACGCATCCGAAAGTTCACTGCGCGCGCGCGCCAGCGCCTCCGATGGACGTTTCCTAAGGCCACACTGCCCGACCGCACAGGGCAGCAAATGCGCGAAGAACCAAAAAAAAGGCCTGCTTGCGCAGGCCCCGTGCCGACAGGCACCCGGGCGTTGCCCGGGTCTCCCTCCCCATCGATCGAAAGAAGTGAGTCCGATTACTCGAACTCGATGATCACTTCATCCACGGACAGGCTGGCACCCGGCTTCGCGACGATCTTCTTCACCTTGCCGTCCTGCTCGGCCTTGAGCACGTTCTCCATCTTCATCGCTTCGATGATGGCGAGCTTCTCGCCCGCCTTCACTTCCTGCCCCTCGCTCACCGAAACCTCGCGCAGCAGGCCCGGCATCGGCGACAGCAGGAACTTCGACAGGTCGGGCGGAAGCTTCTCCGGCATCAGCGACAGCAGGTGTGCGGCGCGCACCGTCATGACCATGGGCTCCACCTGCAGCCCGAAATGCGAGATGCAGTAACGCAGGCCGCGGCGCTCGATCTGCAGGCCGATCGGTGCGCCATTGACGGTGCCGGAGAACAACAGGTCGCCGAAGGCCCAGTCGGAAACGATGTTGTAGGTCTTGCCCTCGTGGGTAACAGCGAGCCCCCCCTCGACCGCAGCGACGTGCATCGGATACTGCTTACCGCCCATGACCACCACCCAATCCGTGGCCACCTTGCGGCCATGGCCGGAGAGTTGCCCCTCGATCTGCACCGCACGCTCGATGTAGCGCATGCGCGCGAAGGTGGCGACCGCGGCCAGCAGCGCCGGATCATCATGCGGCACCATCGAGGCGTCGAAGCCTTGCGGATACTCCTCCGCGATGAAGCCGGTGTTGAAGTTGCCCGAGCAGAAGCGCGGATGCTGCAGCAGCGCGGCCTGGAAGGGAATGTTCGAACTGATGCCGCGAATCACGAAGGCGTTGAGCGCGTCCCGCATGCGCTCGATGGCTTCCTGGCGGTCCTTGCCGTGCACGATGAGCTTGGCGATCATCGAGTCGTAGAACATCGAGATCTCGCCGCCTTCATACACGCCGGTGTCGACACGCACGCCATTGCCCTCGGCCGGCGCCTGGAACTTCACCAGGCGGCCGGTGGACGGCAGGAAGCCGCGGAACGGGTCTTCGGCGTTGATGCGGCATTCCATCGACCAGCCGTCGATCTTCACGTCGGCCTGGCTGAGGGGCAGCTTCTCGCCATACGCCACGCGGATCATCTGCTCGACGAGGTCGAGGCCGGTGATCAGCTCGGTGACCGGGTGCTCGACCTGCAGGCGGGTGTTCATCTCCAGGAAGTAGAACTCCTTGGTGGCGCCGGAGACGACGAACTCGACCGTGCCGGCAGACTCGTAGTTCACCGCACGCGCCAGCGCCACGGCCTGCTCGCCCATCGCCTTGCGCATCTCGGGGTCGACGAAGGGGCTCGGCGCCTCCTCGATGACCTTCTGGTGACGACGCTGGATCGAGCAGTCGCGCTCGTTCAGATAGACGTAGTTGCCGTGCGAATCGCCCAGCACCTGGATCTCGATGTGGCGCGGCTCGAGCACGTACTTCTCGATGAAGACGCGGTCGTCACCGAAGGCGTTGCGCGCTTCGTTGACGCAGGAGGCGAAGCCTTCATGCGCTTCCTTGTCGTTGAAGGCCACGCGCAGACCCTTGCCGCCACCACCGGCGGAGGCCTTGATCATCACCGGGTAGCCGATCTTCTTCGCGATCTCGACGGCCTCGTCGGGGCCGGAGATCGCGTCGTTGTAGCCGGGAATGGTGTTCACGCCCGCTTCGATCGCCAGCTTCTTCGACTCGATCTTGTCGCCCATCTTGGCGACCGAGTAATGCTTCGGGCCAATGAACTTGATGCCTTCTTCTTCCAGGCGGCGCGAGAACTCGGCGTTCTCGGACAGAAAGCCGTAGCCCGGATGCACCGCCTCGGCGCCGGTCTGCTTGCAGGCGGCGATGATCTTGTCGATCACCAGATAAGACTCTTTGGACGGCGCCGGGCCGATGCAGACGGCCTCATCAGCCATCTCCACGAATAGCGCGGCCTTGTCCGCCTCGGAATGCACCGCGACGGTGGCGATGCCCATCTTGCGGGCGGTCTTGATGACGCGGCAGGCAATCTCGCCACGGTTTGCAATCAGGATCTTCTTGAACATGTGACTATTCCTCGTACGCGGATCAGAGCGGGATGTTGCCGTGCTTGCGCCACGGGTTGTCCAGCTGCTTGTCGCGCAGCATGGCCAGCGAACGGCAGACGCGCTTGCGCGTGTTGTGCGGCATGATCACGTCGTCGATGAAGCCGCGGTGCGCCGCGACGAAGGGGTTGGCGAAACGCGCCTTGTATTCGGCCTCGCGCTGGGCGAGCTTCTCGGCGTCGTTCTTTTCTTCGCGGAAGATGATCTCGACCGCGCCCTTGGCGCCCATCACCGCGATCTCGGCGCTCGGCCAGGCGAGGTTGACGTCACCGCGCAGATGCTTGGACGACATCACGTCGTAGGCACCGCCGTAGGCCTTGCGGGTGATGATGGTGACCTTGGGCACGGTGCACTCGGCGTAGGCATAGAGCAGCTTGGCGCCGTGCTTGATGATGCCGCCGTACTCCTGCGAGGTGCCGGGCATGAAGCCCGGAACGTCCACCAGCGTGACCACCGGGATGTTGAAGGCGTCGCAGAAGCGCACGAAGCGGGCAGCCTTGATCGAGCTCTTGATGTCGAGGCAACCGGCCAGCACCAGCGGCTGGTTGGCGACGATACCCACCGGCTGGCCTTCCATGCGTGCCAGGCCGATGATGATGTTCTTGGCGTAATCGGGCTGCAGCTCGAAGAAATCGCCGTCATCGACCATCTTGACGATCAGCTCCTTCATGTCGTACGGCTGGTTGGGATTCTCCGGGACCAGGGTGTCGAGCGACATCTCGATGCGATCGGCCGGGTCGGCGCACGGGATGACCGGCGGCTTCTCGCGGTTGCTCGCGGGCAAGAAGCCGACCAGACGGCGGGTCATCATCAAGGCCTCGACGTCATTCTCGAACGCGAGGTCGGCCACACCCGACTTGGTGTTGTGGGTGATCGCGCCGCCCAGCTCCTCGGCCGTGACCTCCTCGTGGGTCACGGTCTTCACGACCTCGGGGCCGGTCACGAACATGTAGGACGAGTCCTTGACCATGAAGATGAAGTCGGTCATCGCCGGGCTATACACCGCACCGCCGGCGCAGGGCCCCATGATCAGGGAGATCTGAGGGATCACGCCCGAGGCCAGCACGTTGCGCTGGAACACGTCGGCATAGCCGCCAAGCGAGTCGACCCCCTCCTGGATGCGGGCGCCGCCCGAGTCGTTGAGCCCGATCACGGGCGCACCGACCTTCATCGCGTGGTCCATGACCTTGCAGATCTTCTCTGCGTGGGTCTCCGACAGCGAGCCGCCGAACACGGTGAAGTCCTGCGAAAACACGAACACCAGCCGACCGTTGACCGTGCCGTACCCGGTCACCACGCCGTCACCGGGGATGTGGTCGGCGTCCATGCCGAACTCGGTGCAGCGGTGCTCCTTGTACATGTCCCACTCTTCGAAGCTGTCGTCGTCGAGCAGCAGCTCAATGCGCTCGCGCGCGGTGAGCTTTCCCTTGCGGTGCTGCGCGTCGATGCGCTTCTGGCCGCCACCGAGGCGGGCCAGTTCGCGCTTCTCCTCGAGCTGGCGAATGATGTTTTGCATGAGTGTGATCTCCTGTCAGATCTTGAGTTTGGCCGACCGGCTGCGCCGTCAGCCCTGTTCGCGGGTCTGGAGGTGGCCAAGCAGGCGCAGGGCTGCGGCCGCGGGCGTACTTCCCCCCTCCTCGACTGCGCGCGCGAGGACGGGAAGCTCCTCGCGCACGCGTGGATGGCTGCGGAAACGGCTGCGCAGCCCGGAATCGATCATTTCCCACATCCAGGCCAGGGCCTGGTGGCGGCGCTTGGCATCGAACTCGCCGGAGGCGGTCAGCGCCTTGCGGTACGCCGACACCGTGTTCCAGAACTCGGCGATGCCTTCCTTCTTCAGCGCGGAGAGCGTCAGCACCGGCACCGTCCAGTTGGGGCTGGCCGGACGCAGCATGTGCAGCGCGGTCTTGATCTGTGACTTCGCGCGCATCGCCGCGGAGGGGTCGATGTCGGCCTTGTTGATGACGATCAGGTCGGCAATCTCCATGATTCCCTTCTTGATCGCCTGCAGATCATCTCCCGCGTTGGGCAGTTGCAGCAGGCAGAAGATATCGGTCATGCCCGCCACCGCCGTCTCGCTCTGGCCCACGCCCACCGTCTCGACGATGATCACATCGAAGCCGGCCGCTTCGCACACCAGAAGGGTCTCGCGCGTCTTCTCCGCCACGCCGCCCAGGCTGCAGGCCGAGGGGCTGGGGCGAATGAAGGCGGCAGGATTCTGCGACAGCAACTCCATACGCGTCTTGTCGCCGAGGATCGAGCCCCCGGTCACCGACGACGATGGGTCCACCGCAAGCACCGCCACGCGCAAGCCCTGCTCGATCAGATACAGGCCCAGCGCCTCGATGAAGGTGGACTTGCCCACCCCGGGGACGCCGGAAATACCCACCCGCATCGCCCCGCCGGTATGCGGCAGCAGGCTTTCAATCACCTGCCGTGCGCGCGCCTTGTGGTCCTCGCGCTGCGATTCGATCAGCGTGATGGTCTTGGCAAGCGGTCGCAGCTGGCGCGCCAGCACGCCATCGACCAGTACCTGATCGACGGCATCGAGCGGCTCGGCGGTGGCGGCGGACATGGCGGAGGGCCGCAGTTCGGGCTTGTTCATCGGCATCGGTAACGGATATCGCGCGGCCCCGGTCGGCGGGACGAGCCGACCGGGGCCTGGGTTGCGCAAACTCAGGCCTTGCCGCGAGCGGCGCGGATCTGCTTGAGCACCTCGCGAGCAGCGGCCGGAATCGGCGTGCCCGGGCCGAAGATTCCCTTCGCGCCGGCAGCATACAGCGTGTCGTAGTCCTGCGCCGGAATCACGCCGCCAACGAACGTGATGATGTCGTCCGCGCCGAGGCGCTTGAGCTCGTTGATGACGGCCGGCACCAGGGTCTTGTGGCCAGCGGCGAGGCTGGAGCAGCCGACCGCATGCACGTCGTTCTCGACCGCGTGGCGGGCGGCTTCTTCCGGGGTCTGGAAGAGCGGGCCGATGTCGATGTCGAAGCCGAGGTCGGCGAAGGCCGAGGCCACCACCTTGGCGCCGCGGTCGTGGCCGTCCTGGCCGAGCTTGGCGATCATCACGCGCGGGCGGCGGCCTTCCTCGGCGATGAAGGCCTCGATGTCGGCCTTGAGGGCCTTCCAGTCTTCCTGTTCTTCCACGACGGCTCCATAGACGCCGGACACGGCTTGCGGGTTGGCACGATAGCGGCCGAAGACCTTCTCCAGCGCATCGGAGATCTCGCCCACGGTGGCGCGCAGACGGATGGCCTTGACCGCGAGGTCGAGCAGGTTGCCTTCGCTCGTCTCGGCGCACCGGGTCAGCGCGTCGAGCGCGGTCTGTACCGCAGCCGCGTCGCGTGTCGAGCGGATCTTGTTCAGACGGGCGATCTGGGCCTCACGCACCGCGTGGTTGTCGATGTCGAGAATGTCGATCGGGTCTTCCTTGGCGAGCTTGTACTTGTTCACCCCGACGATGACGTCCTTGCCCGAATCGATACGTGCCTGCTTGTCGGCGGCGCACTCCTCGACCTTCATCTTGGCCCAGCCGGATTCGACCGCCTTGGTCATGCCGCCCATGGACTCGATCTCCTCGATCAGCGCCCAGGCCTTGTCGGCCATGTCCTGGGTGAGCTTTTCCATCATGTACGAGCCGGCCCACGGATCGACCACGTTACAGATGTGCGTCTCTTCCTGGATGATGATCTGGGTGTTGCGCGCGATGCGCGCGGAGAACTCGGTCGGCAGCGCGATCGCTTCATCGAGTGCGTTGGTGTGCAGCGACTGCGTGCCGCCGAACACCGCGGCCATGGCCTCGATGGTGGTGCGCACGACGTTGTTGTACGGGTCCTGCTCGGTGAGCGACCAGCCCGAGGTCTGCGAGTGTGTGCGCAGCATCATCGACTTGGGGCTCTTCGGATTGAACTGCTTCATGATGCGCCACCACAGCAGCCGCGCTGCGCGCATCTTGGCGATCTCAAGGTAGAAGTTCATGCCCACCGCCCAGAAGAAGGACAGGCGGCCGGCGAAGGTGTCGACGTCCATGCCGCTGGCGATGCCGGTGCGAACGTATTCCAGACCGTCAGCGAGCGTGAAGGCCAACTCGATGGCCTGGTTCGCGCCCGCCTCCTGGATGTGGTAGCCGGAAATCGAGATGCTGTTGAACTTCGGC
The DNA here is from genome assembly GCF_048321015.1 of Thauera sp. WH-2. Classification (NCBI taxonomy): domain Bacteria; kingdom Pseudomonadati; phylum Pseudomonadota; class Betaproteobacteria; order Rhodocyclales; family Zoogloeaceae; genus Thauera; species Thauera sp. WH-2. The sequence continues at coordinate 391,795 of NZ_JBLWFG010000002.1, forward strand.
ATGTGCTGCGCGGTGTAGCCGAAGATGTCGGCGATGATCTTCATCGACGGGGTGGGCGGATAGATGTAGGTGTTCCGCACCATGAATTCTTTGAGGATGTCGTTCTGGATCGTTCCCGAGAGCTTGTCCTGACTGACGCCCTGCTCCTCGGCTGCGACGATGTAGCCGGCGAGGATGGGCAGCACGGCGCCGTTCATGGTCATCGACACCGACACCTTGTCGAGCGGGATCTGGTCGAACAGGATCTTCATGTCCTCGACCGAATCGATCGCCACGCCGGCCTTGCCGACGTCGCCGGTCACGCGCGGGTGGTCGGAGTCGTAGCCGCGGTGGGTGGCCAGGTCGAAGGCCACCGACACGCCCTGGCCGCCGGCGGCGAGCGCCTTGCGGTAGAAGGCGTTGGACGCCTCCGCGGTGGAGAAGCCGGCGTACTGGCGTATGGTCCACGGCTTGACGGCGTACATGGTGGGCTGCGGGCCGCGCAGGAAGGGCTCGAAACCGGGCAGCGTGTCGGCATGCTGCAGGTCTTCGGTGTCGGCCCGGGTGTACAGCGGCTTGACGGTCAGCCCCTCGGGCGTGATCCAGTTGAGCTTTTCGATGTCACCGCCAGGGGCCTGCTTGGCGGCGGCTTTTTTCCAGGCCTCGAGATCGGGCTGGGGATAGACGGGCTCGTTGGCGTTCGACATGAAAACCTCTTCGATTCGGCAGCGGTCGCTGCCTGCGTAGGACATGGATGGGTGCACCGTCGCTGTTCAGAAGGACGCATACTCCCTCTCTTCGACGACGGGGCCGCCCGCGGCACCTGCCGCGAGCGGCCGTCGACGTTCCGGCATCCGCCGCGCCCCCTCTCCTTTCATCGACCGGGGCCGACGCCTCCCAAGACGCGCGGTGCACTGGAACTTGACTTGCTCAGCTGTAAAATAATACTTTATCCATAATTATGGACGCAATGGGGAGTTGTCGAAGAACGACAGCCATTGCTCCCGCCTCCACCGCACACGCCCGAACACCGCACATGAACGCGTCACGCATCGCGCCGATCGCCCTCTATCAGGAAGTCGCAGAACGCCTCCGGCAGCGCATCTTCTCGCACGAACTGCCTCCCGGCACCTGGGTCGACGAACAGGCGCTGGCCGAGCAGTATGGCATCTCGCGCACCCCGTTGCGCGAGGCGCTCAAGGTCCTCGCCTCGGAAGGCCTGGTGACGCTGAAGCCGCGCCGCGGCTGCTACGTCACCGAAATCTCCGAGCGCGATCTGGACGAAGTGTTCAGCGTCATGTCGATGCTGGAAGGCGAATGCGCACGTCTCTCGGCGACGAAGGCGACCGAGGGGGATTTCGTCCGTCTGCGCGGTATCCATGCGGATCTGGAGAAGGCTGCCGAAAAGGGCAACATCGACCGCTTCTTCGAGGCCAACCAGGCCTTTCACCTCGCCTTGCAGGAGATCGCGGACAACCGCTGGCTGCTGCACGTGATCGAGGACCTGCGCAAGGTGATCAAGCTGTCCCGCCATCACTCCCTGTTCTCGGAGGGACGGCTGGAGCAATCGCTGGCCGAGCACCGCGACATCATGGAGGCGCTGCTCGCACGCGACAGCGCGCGCGCGGAAAAGCACATGCGCACGCACATCCTCAGCGGCCGCGCCGCCCTCGCCCGCATCGCGGAGATGCGCAGCGCTACGCAGCCGGTGTGACCCCTTCGCGCGTCACCAGCACCTGGTCGATGCGGTAGTTGTCGATATCGACCACCTCGAACTTGTAACCGGCGTAGAGCACGAAGTCGGTGCGCTTGGGCACCTTGCGCAGCCTGTACATCAGGAATCCGGCCACCGTTTCGTAGTTCTGGAAGCCCTCGAACACCTCGATGTCGAGCGCCTGCATGACGTCCTCGATCGGCGTGACGCCGTCGATGAGCCAGGAATGCTCGTCTCGCCGGACGATCAGCTCTTCCTGGAAGGGGCTGACCAGGTCGCCCATCACCGTGTTCATGACGTCCTGCAGCGCGAGCAGCCCGACCACCAGCGCATACTCGTTTAGCACCAGGGCGAAGTCCTCCTTTGCGTCGCGAAAGCGCTCCAGTGCCTCGAACAGGGTAAGCGTATCCGGCAGCATCAGCACCTTGCGCACGATCGGCTGGGTGCGCAACGAAAGGTCCTGACCCTGCACGATGCGCGGCAGGATGTCCTTCGCATCCACATAGCCGATCACGCTGTCGATGCCGTCCTCGCACACCGGGAACTTGCCGTGCGGGTGCTCGGCGATCTTGCGCCGGATGCTCTCCTCCGATTCGGAGAGGGTCAGGAAGACAATGCTCTCGCGCGAGGTCATCGCCGAGGGCACGATGCGCGAGTCGAGTTCAAACACGTTGCTGATCAGGTGCTGCTCCTGACGCAGCAGGGCGCCGGCCTGTGCCCCTGCATCGGCCATGGCCATGATGTCGTCGGCGGTGATGTCCTCGATGCGCGCACTCGGCAGCTTGAGCCAGCGGAAGAGTAGGTTTGCGGCCCCGCTGAAGACCCACACCAGCGGCGCGAACAGCCACATGCACACCTGCATCGGCTGCACCACCGCCACCGCAATACGCTCGGGCTGCACCATCGCCAGCCGCTTGGGCATGAGGTCGGCGAACAGCACGAACAGAGAGGTCACGAACACGAAGGAGAAGATGAAGGCGACCGTATCGCGCATCGAGCCGTCGTAGACCGGCCGCAGCAGTTCAACCACGTAGGGCGAGAGCGCCTGCTCGCCGACCACGCCGCCGAGGATCGCGACCGCATTGAGCCCGATCTGCACCACAGTGAAGAAATTGCCGGGGTTGTCCTGCAGCGCCAGCACGCGCTGCGCGTTGACCTGTCCCCCTTCGGCCATCAAACGCAGCTTGATCTTGCGCGAGGCAGCGAGGGAGATCTCGGACATCGAGAAGAAAGCGCTGACCGCGATCAGCAGAAGAATGACGAAAAGCTCGTTGATTGGCACGACGACTCCTTTGGGATGAAGGCCCCGCCGGAAGGCAAAACCACAGGGTGATGGCGCCCGAGTCTATCACTCGAGCCTCACCGGAGCGGCCGTACGCCCGTGAACGAAAAAGCCCGCCCCCACGCTGTGCCGTGGGAGCGGGCCTGTGCCGCGAATGCCTTCCTGTTCGCGGGCAAGCCCGCTTGCCAAGAGGCAATCGTTGTCTCGCGCCGCGCATCACCCGCGCTGGGCGGGCGAGGCAGCGCCGTCGATCAGTGCGACGATGCGGTCGCTGCACCCACGCCGGTCTGGGCGCGAACGTACTGATCCTCGAAGGCTTCCTTCTCGGCCTCGGCCGCCTTGCTCTTGTCGAGCGTGGAGAACAGCCAGGTCATGAAGAAGGCGATCGGCATCGAGAACAGCGCCGGCTGGGTGTAGGGGAAGATCGCCGACTCGAAGTGCAGCACGTCGACCCAGACAGACTTCGACAGGAGCACGAAGATCACCGCGCTGACCAGGCCGGAGTAGCCGCCCATGAGCGCACCCCGGGTGGTCAGGCCCTTCCAGTACATCGACAGGATCAGCACCGGGAAGTTGGCCGAAGCCGCCACGCCGAAGGCGAGCGCGACCATGAACGCGATGTTCATCTTCTCGAAGGCCATGCCGAGCAGGATGGCGACGATGCCCAGGCCGATGGTGGCGTACTTCGACACCTTCAGCTCGGTGGCCTCGTTGGCCTTGCCCTTCATGATGACGCGCGAATAGATGTCGTGCGAGATCGCCGACGCGCCGGCCAGCGCCAGGCCCGCCACCACCGCGAGAATGGTCGCGAAGGCCACCGCCGACAGGAAACCGAGCAGCAGGTTGCCGCCCACCGCCTGCGCCAGGTGCATGGCGATCATGTTGCCGCCGCCGACGACCTTGCCGCCGATCACGCCGCCCTCGAAGAACTGCGGGTTCTGGCCGACGATGATGATCGCGCACAGGCCCATGATGGCGATGACGTTGAAGAAGTAGGCGACGATGCCCGAGGCGTAGAGCACCGACTTGCGCGCTTCCTTGGCGTCGGTCACGGTGAAGAAGCGCATCAGGATGTGCGGCAGGCCGGCGGTACCGAACATCAGGCCGAGGCCGAGCGAGATCGCGGTGACCGGATCGGCGAGCAGGCTGCCAGGGTTGAGCAGCTTGTCACCCAACTTGTGCACCTCCATCGCACGCGTGGTCAGCTCGTCAAACGAGAAGCCGAACTGGCTGAACGCGAGCAGACCCACCGCGGTGCCGCCGATCAGCAGCATGCAGGCCTTGATGATCTGCACCCAGGTGGTCGCCACCATGCCGCCAAACGTCACGTACACCATCATCAGCGCGCCGACGACGACGAGCGCGATGTTGTAGTCGAGACCGAACAGCAGCTTGATGAGCTGACCGGCACCGACCATCTGCGCGACAAGGTAGAAGCACACCACGGTGAGCGAGCTGACCGCGGCCATCGTGCGCACCTTACCCTGGTCGAGGCGATAGGCGGTGATGTCGGCGAAGGTGAACTTGCCCAGGTTGCGCAGGCGTTCGGCCATCAGGAACAGGATGATCGGCCAGCCGACGAAGAAGGACAGCATGTAGATATACGCATCCACACCCTGCGCGTACATCATCGCGGTAAGACCGAGCAGCGTGGCCGCCGACATGTAGTCACCGGCGATCGCCAGGCCGTTCTGGAAGCCGGTGATACCACCACCCGCCGTATAGAAGTCGGAGGTCGACTTGGTGCGGCTGGCCGCCCAGTAGGTGATACCCAGGGTCATCAGCACGAACACGAAGAACATGCCGATGGCGTGAAGGTTGAGCGGCTGCTTCTCGGCAGCATCCATCGCGGGGCCGGCGGCGAGCGCGAGCGGGCTGGCGGCCAGGGCGAGCAGGCCGGCTGCGCTGAGGGAAAGCTTACGGGCGTTCATCACTTCTCCTCCTTCCATGCGGCCTTGACGAGTTCCTTGTTGATGTCGTCGAACTCGCCGTTGGCGCGACGCACGTACACAAGGGTCAGGATCCAGAAGAAGATGAATTGCAGCAGGCCAGCCAGAATGCCGAAAGTCAGGTTGCTGCCCTCGAACAGGCGCGTCCCGATGACTTCGGGCGCGAACGCCACGAGCAGCACGAAGCCGTAGAAGACGATCAGAACGATCGCCGCAAGGATGCCCGCAAAGCGAGTCCGTTTGGACACCAGTTCCGCAAAACGCGGATTGCGCCGTATGTGCGCATACATCGAGCTAGACACTTTCTCCCTCCTCGTGGAAAAGCAACGCTTGGAACGCTCCTCCTCCACCCTCCTCTGATCGACCGTTCCGTCTGACGCGGCGTGTCGAGCGAGCGGATGATATATCATCCATAAGAGTCCATACAGGTCCGTATGGAAAAATTTTATTTATCGAAAATCCCGAATGCGATGAACACACGAATCGATCTCGAACTCCAGAACGGTATCGCGACACTCACCCTGCACAATCCGGCCAAGCTGAACGCGGTCAACGCCGCAATGTGGCGCGGACTCTCTGCCGCCATGGGAAAGATCGCCGTCGACGACAGCGTGCGCTGCGTGATCCTGCGCGGCGCCGGCGAGGAGGCCTTCGCCGCGGGGGGCGACATCGAAGAGTTCGTTCGCGTGCGCAGCACGGTCGATGACGCCCTGCACTATCACGAGGATCTGGTCGCGACCGCCCTTAACGCGATCCGCGACTGCGCAGTTCCCACGGTCGCCGCCATCCGGGGCGCGTGCATCGGCGGCGGCCTGGAGATCGCCGGCTGCTGCGACATCCGCATCGCGGGCGAATCGGCCCGCTTCGGCGCACCGATCAACCGGCTCGGATTCTCGATGTACCCGGGCGAGATGGCCGGTCTGCTCGCGCTGGTGGGTCCGGCGGTGGTGCTGGAGATCTTGCTCGAGGGGCGCATCCTCACTGCGCGCGAGGCGCTGCAGAAGGGGCTGCTTTCGCGCGTGGTGGACGACGAAAAGGTATTCGACGAGGCGGCCGCCTGCGCCGCACGCATCCGCGCTGGCGCCCCGCTGGTGGCGCGCTGGCACAAGCAGTGGGTGCGCCGGCTGATGCGCGGCGAGCCCCTCAGCGCAGAGGAAAGGCGTCAGGCCTTCGATTTCCTCGCGACCGAGGATTACCGGGAAGGACTGGCCGCATTTATGGAGAAGCGCACGCCGCAGTTCACGGGGCGCTAGTCTGCTCAGACGGCTTCGCAGGCTTGTTCTTCATCCGCGTCGCGAACGGGGCTGCTGCGCACTCGACCCGAAGGTACGGAGTCAGCGCGCGCTTCACGAAGATCGCGCTCATCCCGAGGCAGGACGGAAATGATGCGCCCCTCCGGATCGTGCTCGACGACCATGATTCGCCGTCCCTGCCAGGCGAGCAGAGAAGACTCCTCTTGTCCAAATCTCGCTTGCAGCATGGCAGGCGTGACGGCGGGAAAGGCCTTGCGTCGCTCCACGTTGCGGAAGCGCAAGTGGTTGTACTTGGCCCACGCAAGCAGGGTGATGCCCATGGCGGCGATCACCACGAGATAGGCGCCGATCAGTTCGAAGAACCCCTCGTCCCCACCAAGATCGAACATGTGAAACTTGAACTGCCAGCCGAAAAACACCCAGCCGGCCAGCGTGACCAGCGGTAGCCACAATACCAGCCACACCATCCAGAAGAAGGTGGTGAGAACGCCGGACAAGGCTCTCTGCGGCCATGACTGCAGGTCAGGGCGTTCAATGATCAGGGGGCTTCGTTCGGTCGTATCCCGCGGTCCGGGCTTTTCCATGTTGCGCGCTTCCTTCCTCTCAGGAGAACCCTCGGCAGCGCCACCACCGAGGTGCAGACGTTAAGGCCCCAGTAGGCCAGTGGATACCAGATCATCCAGTAGTAGTAGCGACCGTACCCACGCTCGTAACGCGAATCGAGGAACATGCTCACGGCGAACTGCAAAAGGCAGGTCGTCCCGATCACCAGACCGCTCCAGCCAGGGGCAAGGGTCCGGATCTGCAAGGCCTCGGGGAGTTCCAGCAGCAAACCCGCAATGAACAGCGCGACGATCGCAGCCATCGCATACGCCCACGCGACACTGGTGAAGTATTCGATGTAGATTGGCCACAAGCGGCGTTGCCGCCACTGTGCGAGAACGCCGAACTGCGCGAGCAGCACCTGGCTGCCGCCCATGGCCCATCGCAAGCGCTGACGCCAAAGCCCTTGCAGCGTTTCCGGCATCAGGATCCAGCACAGCGCATTCGGCTCGAAACGCACATCCCAGTGGCGAATCTCCAGCCGCCAGCTGACGTCGATGTCCTCCGTGAGGGCATGGGGGTCCCAGTAGCCGACATCGTGCAGCGCGCTGCGCCGGAAGCAGGCCATGACACCGGACACCGTGAACACCTTGCCGTAGGTCCGCTGGGCACGCTTGATCAGGCCGATGATCGAGGAGAACTCCCCGACCTGTATCCGCCCGAGCAGCGTGGAACGCGTACGAATGCGCGGATTGCCCGTCACAGCACCTACCCGGGGGCTGGCGAGCAGGTGGCGCATCATCCACTTCAGGCTGTTCCTGTCGACCAGCGAGTCGCCATCGATGCAGAGGAAATACTCGTGACGCGCAAACGCTGCCGCAGTGTTCAACCCTACCGCCTTGCCCTGGTTTCTCGCGAGGTGGACGACCCGGATGCGCGCATCCGCTTGAGCAAGCGCCTCGGCACGCTCGCCGGTGTCATCCGTGCTGCCATCATTGATCAGCAGGACCTCGAACTCCGGATAATCGAGTTCGCATAGCGCGGCCACCGTCTCTTCCACATTCCGCCCCTCGTTGTGACACGGAACGAGAATGCTCACTGGCGGGTAATGCGGCAGCGGCGGCGGCTGATCCGGCGGGGGGTCACGCCGCTCGTAATGGAGGTAATAGTACAAACCGCCCGTCATCCACAGATAGGCCATGAAAAGCGGGTAATAGAACGAAAAGGCGAACAGCAGCCGGGCGATTTCGGAGAGGAGATCGGTCGTCATCACGATGGAATCCTTTGCCTGAGGCGCTAGAAGCGGAACACCAGCGAGGCATAGAGGTAAGCGCGCGTCTCATGCTCTCCGTCGTACGGAAAGCGGCGCACACCCAGGCCATAGCGCGCAGAGGCGTCATCGCCCATGCGCCACTCATGCTCGTAACGCAGTTCGCCAAAGCCTTTCCAGCCATAATCCACATCCGCGGGGCGAGCTGCAGCCCATTGGCGATACCCACCCACGGTCGCGGCGACCCGCTGGTTGAAGCGCCGCTCATAGGCATGCCAGCTCAACCAATCCGAAACCACGGTCGCGGAGAGGGCATAGTCCCGCTTGGGGTTGAAATACTCCGCGTCCGTGCGCGTGTTGCGGCTGGTGTAGGCCGCAAACTGAAGGTCGACCGCGTTTCGCGGCACGCTGTAAATACGCTCGAACCAGGTCGCGCTCAGGGTCGCCCGCTCGTTACCGTCAGTGAAATCGTAGTAGCCGACATCGATCGACTGGCGGCGCGACTCGTCTTCCGTTCGTGTTGCACCCACTGAAAACCGCCACGCTGCCAGGTCAGCGCCGAAATCGCCAAGGTGATAGTAGCGGCCCTTGACCGATACATCGTCCGCGCGCGACTCGAAGGCAGCACGGAACGCCCATCGGTCGCTCGGCTGCCAGTCCCCACGGAGCGAAATGGTCGCCTTGCGCGCAAACGTACGCTCAGACCCCAGCTCTGCAGCAAGGCTCCAGTCTCGTCGAGTCATCTCGACACCGACGCCGGCACGGATGTGATCGGCCCGGTTTTCATCGAAGTCCGCCATAACCCGGTGATGATGCGCAAACACCCTGAACCCGTTTCCGAGCAAGGGGCTGTACAACCAGAGGTCAGTGCTGAGGTCGTCCTTGCCGGACACTCTGCCATGTCCCTGACCGGCGTTCAGTTCAAGACTCAGGCGGGCTCTCGCTGCCGACTCCCACGCCTTGAGCAGCCGCAAAACCCCGGGGTGCTCGGGCATCGTCACGATCAGTTCATCGATCAAGGCCTTGGCCTCTTCGAGCTCGCCCATGGCCCATGCGGTTTCGGCCAGACCGATCTTCGCATGCACGTTTCCTGGCGCTTGCGCCTCAGCGCGTGCGTAGCCCGCCCGGGCCGTTCTTGGAAGGCCTCGCGCCTGCGCGAGCGCGGCAGCCTCCAACTCTCCTGCGGGCGAGTGCCGCTCTTCTTCAGAAAGCGCATCGAGCATCTGCTGCGCAAGGCGTGGCCGGTCGCTGAAGCGGTGCATGCGGGCGCGCAGCAGTCGCGTCTCCAGGGCTGCGCCATCGATCCGCTCGATCTCCGTCAGCGTCCGCTCCAGTGCCTCATCCTCACCCGCCTCGAGATAGGCGTACGCAAGACTCACGTGGAGACTGACCTCATCCGGGCTCGCTGCGAGTGAGGCCCGATAAAGCGCAATCGCATCCAGAGGGCGTCGCGCGCGCAGGGCGAGATCTCCGGCAACGCGAATCGCGTAAGGCGGTAGCGGAGCCAGTCCGGCCAGTTGACGGAGGAGGCGGTCCGCCTCATCGTCCCGGCCCCGCGCCGCCAATGCGAGCGCCCGATCGAGCATCAGCGCGCGCTCGACCGGCGCGAAGCCGCCCTCCCCTCGAAGCCTGGCAAGTCGGGCGATGTTGTCCTCGATCGCCTCATCGAGCTTGGCGTAGCGTTGCGCGCTCCAGTCCTGGTCAAGATGGCGGATGCCCGCCCGGATCTTCGCTGCATTTTCCTCCTGCACCTCCCACCAGTGCACCGCCGGAGACACAGGCTCCGGGATGCCGTCGCCGGCCCAGCCGGGGTGGCTGAACGCGAGCGAGCTCAGGAATAGGCAGATGAGGCCCTGTGGACGAAGAAAGTGCATGCGGAAACATCAAGCGCTGAAGGCCGGGAAGGCGCGATCCTGCAGGAAGCGCGACCATCCGCACAGGGCACAATTCACGCCTTGCAGGAAACTGCACTTACGGCCCGTGTGCATGCAGGAGTCGCCGGGCACGCCTCGCGGGGTCCCTTGGCCCCTACGGCCGCGCCTCTACCATCGCTCAACTGCACGCGTCCGTGACGGATTGCCGCGCGGGCTCAAACGAGCACAGCGAGAATCAGACTGTTTCCAATCCACAAGAAATTCTGGATCCAATATGCGCTCGTCAATTATCAAAACGCTTGCGGTTCTTGCGGTCGCGCTCCAGGTGCCCCCATCGGTGTCGGCGCCCCTCGAACTCATTCCTGTCAGTACAGCGCCCTACGTAACAGGCGGCGGGCTCTCCGCAACCTGGAGCCAGGTTCGCGACGACTACCGCTTCAGCCAGCAGATGTGGTCCGAAGCCGGCAGCGACCCAGCCGCCATCGGTACGTTCGGCTGGGGTACGGGCATCTGGGGCACGGTCGACATCGCCCACGTTCAGAGCCTGCCGAACGACTCAGCCGCCCTGATCGGCCGTGTGAACGACACTTCTGCGGTGAACTTCGCCAACCTGACCTACAACATGCTGATCGGTGATGGAGCACTCGGCCACTGGGAATATGACCGGCAGCGACCACTGGCTCCGATCGTCCAGCAGACCGGCTCGCAGACAAACTACGCCGCCAGCTTCGCAGGCTTTCTCTACATCCCGGAAGCTGGCGCGTACGACTTCAGCCTCTTTGTCGACGACGGCTTCGTGTTCTCGCTCATGGGCGCCAACGGCATGCTCGGCATGGAGCGCGAGACGCTGGCCGGCAGCGCCAACGGCCGCGACCTCTTTGCGCTCAGCGCATCGAATGGCAACACTACGGTGATGATGGGCAGTGGCTATTACGGCATCGAGATCGATTATTTCAATCGACTTGAAGCGGGGGTGATCGACCTCGCCCTGTGGGGGCCACAGGACCAGGGCTGGCGCAGCATCTCGACAGACTGGCTGTTTACGGAACTCCCCAGAAACGCGATTCCCGAACCCGGTACGCTTGCACTCGTGCTGCTTGCATTCACGGCGCTCGGGCGCCAGGCGAGGAAGACCTGAGCGGACTATCCGATCGTCTCCCCTGCAAGGATGCAGGCAAGCTACTCCGGCAAGTCCTCCACATATTCCTCGACCCGCAGCGCACGCAGCTGGTAGCCCGCTACGCCCATCTCCGAGTCCATCCGGCCCACCGCCATCACGCCATTGACCCACACCGGCAGCATGTTCCAGGCCCCGGGCACGGGCTTGTCCGGGATCACGTGGATGAGCTGGTTGGCAGGCGGTGGCGGCACATGGACGCAGGCGCCGAAATACGGCACGAGCAGGAATTCGCGGATCTGCTCGCCGTCACTCTCCAGCGGCACGAGAAAGCCGGGGATGCGCACCTGTGCGCCAGCGAGGCGTTCCACCAGCGGGGCGCGGTCCCATTCCTCGCGCAGGCGCTGCATCGCCTCCATCGCGCGCGGGTCTTCATCCTGTAACTCGTCCAGGTTCAGGCTGCCGAGAAAGCCCTCGGGGTTCCAGTCGGCAGGGATCAGGTCATCCCAGCTGATCTCGCGATACGCGCCTGCCGCCGCGCTGGCCGGCGCCGCCAGTCGGTCGCCGACCCGGTACTCCCCGGCACCCTGAGACTGCGCCTGCACAGGCAGCGCCATCACAAGCAGGCCTGCGAGCAGACCCATGCACAACATCTTCGAGCGTTTCATCATTCCTGGCCGATTGCCTGCAAACAGGGGAAGGGGAAGGCCGGCACGCGCTTCCGCGTAGCGTGACGGTCACCGCGAGATCCGCGGCAAGGCGACATCAGACACGAATCGTCATCCCGTCCGCAAGCGAATAACGGTACGCGCGCAGGGCAGGCACCAGACTCGCGAGCAGGCTCACCGCAAGCACCGCCCCCAGCAAGCGCCACTCGCCGACACCCGGCCAGCCCAGGCTCAGCTGCAGTCCGTGCGCGCTCGACAGCCAGGGCGCAAACGCAGCGCCCGCGCCATACAGCAGCACCAGCCCGAGCGCGATACCCGCCAGCGCGAGCAGCAGGCTCTCCACCGCCAGCAGCGCAAACACCTGCCGTGGACGGGCGCCGAGCGCACGCAGGATCGCGAGCTCGCGCCGGCGCTCGCCCAGGCTGGCGACCACAACCGCCACCATGCCGGCCAGCCCAACCGCCACCACCAGTGCAGACACCGCGAGCAGCGCCTTTTCGGCAATGCCGACCAGGCTCCACAACGCCTGCAGGGTCGCACCCGGCAGGATCGCAGTGAGCGCTTCGTCGGGGTATGTGTTGATCTGGCGCTGAACGCGGAACACCGCGGTGCGGCTCTTCAGCCCCACCAGCGCGGCGGTCACGGACTTGGGCTGCAGGTCGAACTTGCGCACATGCTCGGGCGCGATGCGGAGTCCCGGAATCGGCGCGCCGCCATGCCAGTCGACATGGATCGCCTCGATTCCTTCCAGGCTCACCAGCAGCGCACGATCGACCGGCGTGCCGCTGCGCGCGAGGATGCCAACCACAGTAAAGGGCTTGTCGGCGTGGTCGGCGAATCGCGGCCCGCCCTCGCCGCCCAGGCTGCCGTGACTGAGCACGATGCGCTGGCCGAGCGCGTAGCCGAACCGCGCCGCGACCTCCGCGCCGAGTACCACCTCGAAAATGCCCGCCGCTTCTGCGGGCTTGTCCTCGAAGGGGCGCCCCTGCGCAAACCGCAGCGGGCGACGGTCACCGTGACGATAGTGCGCAAAGAAGTCCGCCGTGGAGCCGACCACCCGATGGCCGCGATGCGAATCCCCGAGCGAGATCGGCACCAGCCACTGCACCTGCGGCAGCGCGGCCAGGTGCTCGATACTCGCCCAGGACATGTTGTTGGTCGCGCTGCCGAGGTGGAAAACGGCATACAACAGCAACTGCACCGGCCCGCTGCGCGCGCCCACGACGAGGTCGGTACCGGAGAGGGTCTGCGCGAAACCCGCCTTTGCATCGTTACGCAGGCGCTCCACGCCGAGCAGCAGCGCCACCGACAAGGCCACGGCAATCACGGTCAGCAGCACGGACAGACGCCGGTTGGCGATGCTGTGCAGGGACAGGGTGAAGACGGGGCTCATGCTGGCGCCTGCATCGAACCAGTGGCGCGATGGATCGTGGCGAGATCGAGCACGCGGTCAAAATGCCCCGCCAGGCGCTGATCATGGCTGACGAAGAGCAGCGCCGCCCCAGCCGCCGCGCACTCGTCCAGCAGCAGGTCGATGAAGGCCTGCTGACGCTCTGCGTCGAGCGCCGAGGTCGGCTCGTCGGCCACCACCAGGCCGGGACGGCCGATCAGCGCGCGCGCTGCAGCCACACGCTGCTGCTGGCCGACCGAGAGCGCGGCCGCGGGCCGATCGAGCAGCGCAGCCCCGAGATCCAGACGCTCGGCCAGGCGGGTGGCCTCGGCCTCCGGCGTGCTGCCTGCCACCGCAATGCGCGCGCGGCGTTGTGGCGAGAACCTGCAGGCAAGCAGGATGTTGTCGCGCGCGGAAAGATAGGGCAGCAGATTGAAGAGCTGGAACACGAACCCCACGTGATCGGCGCGGAAGCGGTCGCGCGCACCGGCCGAGAGCGCCGCCAGCGACTGCCCGGCGATTCGCACCACCCCCACTTGGGGCAGGATCACGCCGCCGACCAGCGACAGCAGCGTCGTCTTGCCGCTGCCGCTGGGTCCGCGCAGGAACACGCGCTCGCCCGCGGCAATCCTCAACGTGGCGATGTTCAGGCAGTCGCAGTCTGCGCCGGGCCAGCGATAGCGCAGCGCGTCGAGCAGCACCGCGGCTGGTTCGGCAGCAGCGCCTGATGCGGTTTCGGTGGGATGGTCAGGCATGGCGGCCTCAGAACGCCATCGTCGTCGCCCCCGGCCTCAGCACCGTCGCGCCCTGACCGTGCGGTGTCGCGCGTTCGGCCCGGATCTCGTGCAGGCGCGGGAAGAACTCGAACAGCCGCGTATCGAGCGCATCCAGCGCCGCAGGCTGCCCGCACACAAACTGATAGCTCGCCACGAGGTCGGCATGGCCGCGCGCCTCTCCGGCATGCTCGTGCTCATGCTCGTGGTCGTGGCCGCGCGCTCCCTCCACCTCGCTCAGCCAGGGGGCCTCGATCTCCACCGTGCGCTGCACGCAGGCTGCCGCCTCGGGCAGCACGAACAGCCTCCCCCCTTCGCGCAAGCGCGCCGCGGCATCGGCCAGTGCCTGGCGCTGGGCAGCGGTCGTGGGGGCATGCTCGAAGCCCACCAGGTTATCCAGCGGCGTCAGGAACTCGAGCAGCAACTCCCCGCCCTCCAGCGCAGCGCTCAGCCGCGCCACGCCATGCTCATGCGCAGCGTGCTGCGCGCTAGCCGGCAAGGGCGTGGCCGCGACAATCACGCCCAAGCCGGCCAGCGCCGGGAGAACATTTCTCGAAAGCCAGGAATGGACAAGCATCAGCGAACAACCTCCGGAACAAGACCGACACGGCGTCGGTCGGGCGAGCGCCCGACTGCGACACAATCTAATGCTACAATGTTGCATCAAAAATCTGCTGCAGGCCAGCACCGCTGCTGACCGCCCTTTTCATGCCGGCCTACCGCCCTTCCACCCCACCCCCTCCGCCCCCCACGAGCGCCCGCGAGCTCATCACCGCACATGGCGGGCGGGTCACGCGTACCCGGGTCGCAGTCATCGACGTCCTGCTGGGTTCGCAACACCCGCTCTCACACGACGAGATCGCAGCAGCCCTTGACGGAGAGCACATCGAGCACGATCGTGTGACGCTCTATCGCGCACTGGAATGGCTGGTCGAGCAGGGCATCGCGCAACGCATCGCGAGCGGGGAGCGGGCCTGGCGCTTCGAGATCCGCCGCGGCGGAGAACACCGCCATGCCCATTTCCACTGCGAGCGCTGCGGGCAAATCCTGTGTCTCGAGGACGTTCCCACCCCTGCCAGTGCCCCGCTGCCGCCGGGCTTCGCGGTCGAACGTGCCGAACTCGTGCTGCATGGCGCGTGCGCAGCCTGCGGCCGCCATGCGCAGAAGGGCGAACAGTGATGAAGCCCGTACCCACGGTTTCGGCTGCACCCGCCCGCTCGCGGCAAGCGCGTAGCGCACGCAGTTTCCCGGCGCGAAGCCTGCTTGGCGCCGGCCTGCCCGCCCGCCTGGTGCTGGTTGCCGCGGCGTTGGTGTTGCTGTGGCTGACCATCTTGTGGGCGCTGGGCTGAAATGCACGCCGCCGCCATGGTCGTCCTCGACAACCTCACCCTCGGATACGATCGCCACCCTGCGGTCCATCACCTGTCGGCGGAAATTCCCGCCGGCAGCCTGCTCGCCGTGATCGGTCCCAACGGCGCCGGAAAATCCACCCTGCTCAAGGGGATCGCCGGAGAACTGCGCCCCATCGGCGGACGCATCGTACTGTCTGCATTGCCTGCGGCCGGGGTGGCCTACATGCCCCAGCGCGGAGAGATCGACCACAGTTTTCCAGTTTCGGTGTTCGACGTCGTCGCCATGGGCCTGTGGCATGAGATCGGCGCCTTTGGGGGGCTCTCGCGGCGCCAGCGTGCGCGCGTGGGCGAAGCCCTCGGCGCGGTTGGGCTCGCCGGCTTCGAGGCCCGCCCGATCGGCTCGCTCTCGGGCGGACAGCTTCAGCGCGCCCGCTTTGCCCGCCTGATGTTGCAGGACGCTCCGCTGATTCTGCTCGACGAACCCTTCGCCGCCATCGACAGTCGCACCGTCGATGATCTGGTGGCGCTGATCCTCGGCTGGCACCGTGAAGGCCGCACCATCCTCACCGTGGTGCATGACCTGGAACAGGTGCGCCGCCACTTCCCGCACGCGTTGCTGCTGTCACGGGAGCCGGTCGCCTACGGCCCCACGGCCGCGGTGCTCACCCCCGAGTTGCTCGGGCGCGCCCGGCGCCTGTCCGAAGCCTTCGACGAGGACGCACCCGAGTGCCACATCGAGACCCCGCTCGAACCATCACTCGCTGGCGGAACGGAAGCGCACGCCCCCCCTGTCCAGCCATCCCACAAACACGGGGACGGACACGTGCACCATCACCACTGACCGTCGGCCCCGTGCCCACCCCATCGCCTCTCACCTCCTGCAAAAAGCGCCACCCGAGTGTTCGATTTCCTCATCGCCCCTTTCACCGAGTTCGCCTTCATGCGCCGCGCGCTCGCCGGCTGTCTCGCGCTCGCGCTCGGCGCCACACCGGTCGGCGTATTCCTGCTGCTGCGCCGCATGAGCCTGATGGGCGACGCCATGAGCCACGCGATCCTGCCGGGCGCCGCGCTCGGCTACCTCGCCTTCGGCCTGTCGCTGGGTGCGATGACAGTGGGGGGCATCGTTGCCGGCCTGGTGGTCGTCTTCGCCGCCGGTCTGGTGACGCGCGCCTCGGTGCTCAAGGAAGACGCCAGCCTCGCCGCCTTCTACCTGCTCTCACTCGCGGCCGGGGTGATGATCGTGTCGCTGCGCGGGCGCAATCTGGACCTGCTGCATGTGCTGTTCGGCTCGGTGCTGGCGCTCGACGATGCCTCGCTGCTGCTGATCGCCGGCATCGCCAGCGTCACCCTGCTGAGCCTCGCCGTGCTGTTCCGCCCGCTGGTCATGGAGTGCTTCGACCCCGCCTTCCTGCGCGGCGTGAGCCGCTGGTCGCCGGTGGCGCACTACGGCTTCCTGATGCTGGTGGTGGTGAACCTGGTGAGCGGCTTCCACGCCCTGGGCACGCTGATGGCGGTAGGCATCATGATCCTGCCCTCGGCCGCCGCGCGCCTGTGGGCGAAGGGTCTGCCGATGCTGCTGCTGCTCGCTGTGCTGTTCGCGTTCGGCAGTGGCATCGCCGGCCTGCTGTTCTCCTTTCATGCCGACGTACCGGCGGGCCCAGCGATCGTGCTCATGTGCGGGCTGGTCTATTTTGCCTCGCTCATCGCCGCACCGGGTGGCCTGCTCGCCGGCCGGTTGCCGGTGCGCCACCACCTCGAATCCTGACTTCCCAACCCTGAGCCCAAATGACCATGAAACGGAACTCGTCGATCGCCCGCATCCGCCGCAGCCTTCATGCGCTCGCAGCCTCATTCGCCCTGCTCGCCGGCAGCGCCCATGCGCAGCCGGTGAATGTGGTCGCCAGTTTCAGCATCCTCGGCGATCTCGTCGGCCAGGTGGGCGGTGAACGTGTGAAGGTGCGCACACTGATCGGCGCCGACGAGGACGCGCACGCCTTTCAGCCCCGGCCCTCGGATGCACGCGACATCGGCAGCGCCACGCTGGTCGTCGTGAATGGTCTGGGTTTCGATGACTGGATGCTGCGACTGGCACATGCGGGCGGCTACAAGGGCACGGTGACCATTGCCAGCAAGGGCATCACCACGCTCGAGATGGACAAGGATCATGACCACCACGGTCATGACCACGACCATGGCCACGAGCCCGCTGAAGCCGGAAACAAGGCCGGCACGAAGGCGGTGGATCCGCATGCCTGGCAGGACGTGGGCAACGTGCGCCGCTACGTCGCCAACATTGCCGACGCGCTGAGCCAGGTCGATCCCGAGGGCGCTGACCGCTACCGCACCAACGCCGAGCGTTACGATGCCGAGCTGAAGGCGCTGGACGCGGAGATCCGCACAGCCTTCGAGGCCATGCCCGTGGAACGACGCAAGGTGGTCACCTCGCATGCAGCTTTCGCCTATTTCGGCCGCGCCTACGGGCTGCAGTTCCTGTCGCCGGTGGGCGTGTCCAATAACGCGGAGCCTACCGCGCAGGGCGTCGCCCGCCTGATCCGCCAGCTCAAGGCCGAGAAGGTGCCCGCAGTGTTCATCGAGAACGTGGCCGACCCGCGCCTGATCGAGCGCATCCGGAGCGAAAGCGGTGCGCGCGTGGGCGGCACACTGTACTCCGACGCCCTGTCCGCGACGGACGGGCCTGCAGCCAGCTACGTGCAGATGATGCGCGCCAACCTCGCCACGCTGCGCGACGCGCTGCACGCAAAGGACTGAAGGCGGACGCGCCCCAGACAGCTCCGGACGAAAAGGAGGCGAAGGCGCCGACGGGCGTAGCGCGCCTTCGGGCCAAGGCGTGGGCTCGGCGCCCGCATCAGGCGGTAAAAAGGAGCCCCGGCTGCAGACTCAACGGCTCGAGGCAGCCAGCATCGCACCCGCGCCCACGAACAAGCCACCGAAGATGCGGTTCTGCATGCGCAGCAGGCGCGGGTTGCGAAGCAGCGGACGAAAGCGGGTAGCGAGCAGCGCATAGAGCGACATCACGATCACGTCCACTCCGACCATGGTCGCGCCGATGACCGCGAACTGCGGCCACTGGGGCAGATCGGGCACGATGAACTGTGGCACCAGCGCGGCGATGAAGACGATCGCCTTGGGGTTGGTCAGGTTCACCAGCACCCCCTGGGCGTAGAGCTGGCGGCGGGAATGCGCGCGCACCTCACCCTCGCCGATGGGTTCCGGCGCGGCGCGCCATTTCTGTACGCCCAGCCAGACCAGGTAGCCCGCACCGACGAACTTGATCACCGTGAAGGCCACCTCCGAGGTCGCCAGCACCGCGCCCAGGCCGAGCGCGACCACGCCCAGTTGCAGCAGCAGCGCCAGCTCCAGCCCGGCGATGCTGCGCAACGCGGCGCCGAAGCCGTAGCGCAGACCGGTGGACATGGACAGCACCGCGCCCGGCCCGGGCGAAACCGCGATCACGATCGATGCGACCAGGAAGGCCAGCCACAGATTCCAGCTCATCACACCCTCCTCAGGCAAACAGGCTGTGCAACATCTTCGCGCACAGCAGCATCAGCACCCCGGCGAACACCTTCTTCAGCGTCGCCACCGGCAGGCGATGGGCGAGCCGGGCTCCCAGCGGCGCGAAGAACATGCTCACCGCCGACACCAGCACCAGCGCCGGCAGGTAGATGAAACCCAGTGTCAGCGCGGGCGTACCGGGCGCGCCCCAGCCATTGATCAGGTAGCCCAGCGTGCCCGCCAGCGCGATCGGCAAGCCGATCGCCGCGGACGTGCCGATCGCATTCTGCATCTTCACGTTGCACCAGGCCATGAAGGGCACCGACAGCGAACCGCCACCGATCGCCACCAGCGCGGACACCCCGCCGATTCCCAGGCCGGCTGCAGTCATCCCCGCTGTACCGGGCAGGTCACGCGAAGGCTTGGGTTTGATGTTCAGCAGCATCTGCACCGACACGTAGGCCATGAAGCAGGCAAAGAAGATCGCCAGCGGCACGGTGTCGGCGCGCGCGGCGATGAAAGTGGCGCCAAAGGTGCCGGCGAGAATGCCGGGCGTGATCGCGCGCACGATGTCCCAGCGCACCGCGCCATGGGCGTGATGGGCGCGCAGGCTGGACACCGAGGTCAGCACGATAGCCGCCATCGAGGTACCCAGCGCCAGATGAACGACCTGGTCCTGCGGGAAACCCTGGGCAATGAAGAAGGTGGTCAGCATCGGCACCATGATGCCGCCGCCGCCCACGCCGAGCAGACCTGCGAAAAAACCCACCGCTGCGCCCAGCACGGGGTAGGCGAGCCACCAGATGTCGAATCCCATGGACACTCTTCCAGCGCACGCCAGCCACGATCACCGCACACGGCAGGCAGGGCATGCACCACGTTAACGGGGAAAGGCGCGGCTTTCACCGCGCCTTTCCGATTGGCCCCCCGCCTGTGCCGTCTCCGCCGGGCATCCTGAACCATGGGTTCAGGGAGGTCGCGTCCCTTCCGCTTCAGGATCACCCGGCGAGGGGCGTTCACACCAGCGGCATCGATGGTCGGCGACCGAGTCTCTCGACTATTGGTTCAAGGAATCTACGACTTCGACGAACACTGCAGGGGATTGATCTTACCGCCTGGAAAAGCGCTCAGAAGAGCTTTTCCTGCGGTGCCAGCACGCCGTCCAGGCGCGCTTTCATGAGTCCGATTCTACGCTTCATGCCCGGCATGTCAAACCCGTTGCCACGCTGATGCTGGAGAAATTCGTGGGCAATGTTGAGCGCAGTCATGACCGCGAGTTTCTCCCCCGAAGCGTGCGTCTTCTCACCGAGTTCGCGGAACTTTTCGTCCAGGAACGCGACGGTGGCGAGCAGATCTTCGCGCGTCTCGGGCGTGCAGGAGATACGGTACTCCTTGCCCAGCAGCGTCATGTCGAGGTGGTCGGCAGACATCGCGTCAACCCTCCGGCAGTTTGTGGAGCAGGCTCTCGAGCCGGTCCGCGGCCAGGCGGACCTTGTCTGCGAGCGTGCGGTTGTCGGCCTCCAGCCTGCCGACGCGCGTGCGCAGGTCGGCATTGTCGGCCTTCAGGCGTTCGTGCTGGCTGATCAGTTGCTCTAGCTGGGCTTCGAGTTGGGCGAATTCGGTATCCATGGCGTCGATGGTAGTGAGCGGCCCATGACGGGTCAATCAGCGCTGCACCTGAGTGACATCACGCACTGCGCCGGTGTCTGCCGAGGTGGTGAGTGCCGCGTAGGCCTGCAGCGCAGCCGAAACCACGCGCTCGCGCTTGACGGGCCTCCAGGCAGCGCGCCCCCTTGCCTCCATCGCAGCGCGACGGCGGGCGAGTTCGGTGTCCGGAACCGCGAGGTGGATGCGCCGGTTCGGGATGTCGATCTCGATCGTGTCACCATCCTCGACCAGCGCGATCGCACCGCCGCAGGCTGCTTCGGGCGAGGCGTGGCCGATCGACAGGCCCGATGTGCCACCCGAGAAGCGGCCATCGGTGAGCAACGCGCACTGCGCACCCAGGCCACGGCTTTTCAGGTAGGAGGTCGGGTACAGCATCTCCTGCATGCCGGGGCCGCCCTTGGGGCCTTCGTAGCGGATCACCACCACGTCGCCGGCCTGCACCTGCTCGCCGAGAATGCCCTCGACCGCGTCTTCCTGGCTCTCGAACACCCGTGCCTTGCCGGTGAACTTCCAGATCGACTCGTCCACACCCGCGGTCTTCACGATGCAGCCCTTCTCGGCGATGTTGCCGTACAGCACGGCAAGACCACCATCGGCGGTAAAGGCATTGGCCTTGTCGCGGATCACGCCGGAGGTGCGGTCCATGTCGAGCTCGTTCCAGCGCCGGTCCTGAGAGAAGGCGACCTGGCTCGGCACGCCGCCGGGCGCCGCACGGAAGAGCGTGAACACCGAGTTTTCGTGTGCCTGCATGATGTCCCAGCGCGAAAGCGCCTCGGCCATGGTCTTGCTATGCACCGTCGGCACGTCGCGATGCAGCAGGCCTGCGCGGTCGAGCTCGCCCAGGATGCCCATGATGCCGCCCGCGCGATGCACGTCCTCGATGTGGACGTCGGCCACCGCGGGAGCAACCTTGCACAGGCAGGGCACGCGACGGCTGATGCGGTCGATGTCCTTCATGGTGAAGTCGACACCGGCTTCGTGCGCGGCGGCGAGCAGGTGCAGCACGGTGTTGGTCGAGCCGCCCATGGCCACATCCAGGCTGATCGCATTCTCGAACGCCTTGAAGCTGGCGATCGAGCGCGGCAGCGCCGAGGCGTCGTCCTTCTCGTACCAGCGGCGGGCCAGTTCGACGATGCGTCGCCCGGCCTCGCGGAACAGCTTCTCGCGGTCGGCGTGAGTGGCGAGCGTGGTGCCGTTGCCAGGCAGCGACAGGCCAAGCGCCTCGGTGAGGCAGTTCATGGAGTTGGCGGTGAACATGCCCGAGCACGAGCCACAGGTCGGGCATGCCGAGCGCTCGATGGCGTCGACCTCCTCATCCGAACAACTCTTGTCGGCCGCCTTGACCATGGCGTCGACCAGGTCGAGGGAGATGACCTTGGCCTCCCACTTGACCTTGCCCGCCTCCATCGGCCCACCGGAGACGAAGATCGCCGGAATGTTGAGACGCAGCGCGGCCATCAGCATGCCCGGGGTAATCTTGTCGCAGTTCGAGATGCACACCAGCGCGTCGGCGGTGTGCGCGTTGCACATGTACTCGACACTGTCGGCGATGAGCTCGCGCGAGGGCAGCGAGTACAGCATGCCGCCATGGCCCATGGCGATGCCGTCGTCCACCGCGATGGTATTGAACTCCTTGGCGACGCCCCCCGCAGCCTCGATCTCGCGCGCGACAAGCTGGCCGAGGTCCTTGAGGTGCACATGGCCAGGCACGAACTGGGTGAAGCTGTTGGCGATCGCGATGATCGGCTTGCTGAAATCCTCGTCCTTCATGCCAGTGGCACGCCACAGGGCGCGGGCGCCCGCCATGTTGCGGCCGGCGGTGGAGGTGCGGGAACGATACTGAGGCATGACGGCGCTCCGGAAGATCGGCGGTAAAGGTTGGGATTCTAACGCGCAGCACGAAGCATGCGTATCATCCGGAGCCTAGTCATCGCCAGGAGCGCACATGCAAGACCTGACCCCCGCAGAGGGTTTCGATCTGGACGCCGCCGAAATCCGCGTGCTTGGCGTACTGATCGAGAAGTCCTTCATCACGCCCGACGCCTATCCGCTGTCGATCAATGCCATCACCACCGGTGCCAACCAGCTCACCGCACGCGAGCCGGTCATGAGCCTCAGTGAGCCCGAGGTGCAGGCCGCGGTCGACAGCCTGATCGCGCGCCGTCTGGTATCGAAACGCGACCAGCAGAGCGCGCGGGTGGCGAAGTACGAGCATCTGATTCGCCTGCGCCATTCGCTGCCGCCGGCCGAGCAGGCGGTGCTGGCGATCCTGCTGCTGCGCGGCGCACAGACCGCCGGCGAACTGCGCCAGCGCTGCGAGCGCCTGCACCGCTTCGACGACGTCGCCGCGGTGGACGCGGTGCTCGAACATCTAGCGGAGAAATACCCGCCCCTGGCAGCCGCCCTGCCCCGCGCGCCGGGCACCAAGGAAACCCGCCATGTGCACCTGCTCGGCGGCGATGCCGCGGTGCAGGAGATGGCCGAGGCTCAAGCCGGCATCGCCGCCGCAGGGAGCGGACGAGGGCGGATCGCGGAACTGGAGGACGAGTTGCGACGTCTGCGCGAGGAGTTCGACGCGCTGCGCAACGAGTTTGCCGCATTCCGCAAGCAGTTCGACTGACCCCCTGCCCCACGCCGCCCCGCCCCGCCGAACACCATGCTGATCCATCCTCAGTTCGACCCTGTCGCCTTCTCCCTCGGTCCGCTCTCGGTGCGCTGGTACGGGTTGATGTACCTGATCGCATTCGTTCTCTTCGTCGTCCTCGGCCGCATCCACGCACGCCGCAGACCCGAGCTGGGCTGGGACGCGCAGAAGATCGACGACCTGCTGATGTACGGTGTGATCGGGGTGATCATCGGCGGGCGCCTGGGCGAGGTACTGTTCTTCCAGCCCGCCTACTACCTGCTGCACCCGGCGGAGATTCTTGCGGTCTGGAAGGGCGGCATGAGCTTCCATGGCGGCTTTCTCGGCGTGCTGGTGGCGATGTGGCTGTACGGCCGCAAGCACGGCAAGGGTTTCTGGCAGGTCACCGATTTCATCGCGCCACTGGTGCCGACCGGGCTCGCCGCGGGCCGCATCGGCAACTTCATCAACGGCGAACTGTGGGGCCGGCCAGTGGGAGCCGAACTGCCCTGGGCGATGGTTTTCCCCTGGGTGGACGCGGCCCCGCGCCACCCTTCGCAGCTCTACCAGGCCGCAGGCGAGGGCTTGCTGCTGTTCGTGTTGCTGTGGTTATACGCGGCCAGTCCGCGACCGCTTCGTGCCGTCTCCGCGGCATTCCTGGCTGGCTACGGCAGCCTGCGCTTCATCGCAGAGTTCTTTCGCACGCCCGATCCCGGCATCTTCGGCACGCTGTCGCTGGGGCTGTCCACCGCGCAATGGCTGTGCGTACCGATGATCGCCGTCGGGCTCATGATGCTCGCGGCGTCTGCGCGCCAACGCTGAGGGCGCGCGCACCAAGGCGCGATCAGAGCATCCGGGCCAAGCTTCGGGTCATCTCGACGAGATCGTCCAGGCTCCCTACCGACTCGGCGCCCAAACTGCGCGCCGCTGCCGCAGCCGTGGATTGCGATGAAGGCACCACCGCGACAACGCAGCTTCCGGGCGCCATGCGCTTGAGCAGGCCGACGAAGCGCGCCGGCTCGTCAGCTGCGGTGCGGCAGTCGAGCACGACCAGATCGGGGCGCAGCTTGAAGTAAGCCTGCAGGGCGCGGCTTTCGGTGAAGCAGCGCTCGACGACCTCCGCGCCGGGCGGCGGAACCGAGCGCAGCCGCAACTCGGCCGCATCAGCCGCAGCCTGATCCGGAACCAGCAGCAACACCCGCAAAGGAAGCTGATTATCGTGCACGCTCAAGCCTGCAGCCGATCGGATCGGCGGGACGGATATCGAAGGAGGTCAGGCAGCCTGGAAGGCTGGCGGGGTGAGCTTTCAACGACCGCGTGAATTTCGCACGACAGCCGAAAATTGCCAGCGTAATTGCTACCCAATCTGGGATAGCATGGTAACAGAATATCTACCATGAATCGGACAGGAGGCCGCATGACGGGCTCGAGACTGGTTTCGCGCGGGTTGAGCATGATGCGCGAATTCGTCGCCAATGCCGCTCATTTCGGCAAGCCGCCGGAAGCGGGCGACCTCGAACGCATCCGTGCGCAACTGCAGGAGTGCGCCGAAGGACGCGGGGGCGAAGTTTCCACCCGGCAACGCGCCGGAAGGCTCGCAGAAACCTACCTGCATCTGGACGACGCGGGACGGCACGCTTTCCTGCGCCTCATCGCACACGAATTCGGCCCCGACCCGAGACAGGTTTCGGAGGCACACGAGGCCTATCAGGCCGCGGTGGGCACGGCAGAGCAATGGGACGCCGAAGCACGCCTGCGCGCGGCGATGCGTTCGCGCAGGCTGCGCATCCTGACCCAGTTCAACGCCATCCCGCAGGGCGTCAAGTTCCTCGTGGACCTGCGTGCCGACCTGCTGCGCTTCGTCGCGCAGGACCCGTCGCTGAAGCCGCTCGACCGCGAACTCGAAGCCCGCCTGTCGGCGTGGTTCGATGTGGGCTTCCTCGAATTGCAGCGCATCACCTGGCTATCGCCGGCCGCGCTGCTCGAAAAGCTCGTCCAGTACGAGGCAGTACACGAGATCCGATCCTGGGATGATCTCAAGAACCGGCTCGACTCGGACCGACGCTGCTATGCCTTCTTCCACCCACGCATGCCGCTAGAACCGCTTATCTTCGTGCAGGTCGCATTGCTCGAGGAGCTGGCCGACAACGTCCAGCGCCTGCTGGACATCGAGGCGCCACTGGCCGACACCCGCCGGGCAACCACGGCGATCTTCTACTCCATCAGCGCGACCCAGCCCGGTCTGCGCGGCGTGAGTTTCGGCAATTTCCTGCTCAAGCGCGTCATCGACGACCTGAAACGGGATTTTCCGCGCCTGAAAACCTTCGCCACCCTGTCCCCGATCCCCGGGCTCGCACGCTGGGCGCAGCGCCATCCTGAAGAGATGGCCGAAGCATTCCTCCCGGCCGACAGGACCCGGCTTGCCGGGTTAGGCATCGCTTCGACCGACGACGCTGCACTTACCGCGGTGCTCGAAGGCAAACCCGATTGGCAGGCCGACGACAAGCTGCGTACGACCCTGCGCGAGCCACTACTGCGCCTGGCCGCGCGCTACCTGCTCGAAGCGCGGCGCGGCGACAAGCCGGTCGACGCGGTCGCGCGCTTTCATCTCGGCAACGGCGCCCGTGTCGAGCGCCTGAACTGGCTCGCCGACTGCTCCGCAAAGGGCTTGCAGCAGTCATGGGGAATCATGGTGAACTACCTCTACGACCCTGACAGCATCGAATCGAACCTTGAGCAGTTCGCCAGCGAAGGGTTGATCGCCGCATCGTCCACCGTACGCAAGCAGGCGCGCCGCTGAACGCGGTGCGCACACGATCATGTTCTTCCGTTGTCGACCCAGATCCATCCGCATGCGCCTGTTGCTCGCGAGCACGGTGGTGCAGGTCGTGCTGTTGAGCCTGCTGCTGGCGAACAGCATGCGGCTGATGAACAACGCAGTCTCGGCAACGCTAGAGACCACGATCACGCAGAACGCGAGCATTCTCCATGCGATGGCAACCGCATACGGCGAACAACAGCGCTTCGACGCGCTGCAGGACGTCCTGGGCGAGTTGCTGCATGACGCGGAGGAAGGACTCACCTACGTGCGCATCGCAGGTCGTGACGAGCGCATGCTGGTGGCCGCGGGACTGCCACAGTTGAACCGGCTGCCGGAGCCGACCGAGCAGACCAGCGGACGCCTGCAGGGGCTGGTCGGCCGCGAACTCGTTCATGTGCGCAGGCCACTTCTGCTGCCGCGCAACGAGGTCGGCCTGCTGCAGTTTGGCATTTCGATTTCGTCGCTCTCGGCGGCGCGACAGGCCATCATGAGCCAGGGTCTACTGATCGCGCTGTCTGAGATCGCGCTGACGTTCCTGCTGCTCTCGGCCGTCGGCTTTTTCCTCACCCGCAATCTGCACCGGCTCCTGGACGGCAGCAAGGCCATCGCGGATGGCCACCTGGATCATCGCGTGCTCACCCGTGGCCGCGACGAGCTCGCCACCATCGCGCATCATTTCAACATCATGGCCGCCACCCTGCAGCAACGCGTATCAGAGCTGCAGGAAACGGCCGGTCGGCTGCGCGCCAGCGAGGAGCGCTATGCCATGGCGCTGCGGGGGGCGAACGACGGCCTGTGGGACTGGGATCTCGACACCGGTCACGCCTACTACTCCGAGCGCTTCTGCGAGATCCTCGGCCTGCCGCCTGGCGGCATGCCCGCTGAAGCCGACGCCTTCATCGACCTGGTGCACCCGCACGAGGTCAAGAGTTACCAGCAACGTTTGATCGCCCACCTGAAGGGCGAGAGCGCCCAGTTCATGATGGAGTTGCGCGTCGCCCGTCCCGATGGCGAGTATCGCTGGGTGCTGATCCGCGGCGTGGCAAGCCGCAACCCCGGCGGGCACGTCTTCCGCATGGCGGGCTCGCTCGGCGACATCAACCTGCGCAAGCGCGCCGAGCAGCAGCTCCTGCACGACGCCCTGCACGACGGACTCACCGGACTGCCCAACCGCGCGATGTTCATCGAGCACGCGAACCACGCTCTCGCCCAGCGCCTGCGGGGCAACCCCAAGCAGATCGCAATCCTCACCATCAACCTCGAGCGCTTCAGCCTCGTCAACGACAGCTACGGCCACGCCGTCGGTGACGAATTGCTGCGCAGGATCGCCAACCACATCACCTCGCTGATGCGGCAGGGCGACGTCTGTGCGCGGGTCGGGGGCGACCAGTTTGCCGTACTGCTCAACGGGGTGGAGAATTCCATCGAAGCCTTGCGGATGTGCGAGGACCTGGTCGCTCTGCCCGCCTTCGCACCCAGCAACACCGACCAGGTCCTGCATCCGCGCTGCCGCGTCGGCGTAGCGATGAGCGACAGCGCGCGGGAGGACGCCGAATCCCTGCTGCGCGACGCGGACAACGCCTTGCACAAGGCGCGACGCAGCGAAACCGCCCCAATCGAGTTCTTCCAGCCCGATATGCACGCGCAAGCGGTACGGGCTCTGCAGATCGAGGCCGAGTTGCGCGCCGCCCTGGTGCGCGGCGACCTGGGTGTCTTCTATCAACCCATCGTCGAGCTCGCCACACGACGGCTCGCAAGCTTCGAGGCCCTGGTGCGCTGGCCCCACCCGAGCATGGGCCTGCTGCCGCCTTCCGAGTTCATTCCCCTGGCCGAGACGCTCGACCTCATCCACGACGTGGGCATGCAGGTGCTGCGCAGCACCTGCCGCGACATCCGCGACTGGAGCACGCGCCTTCCACAGCAGCAGCCGGTGCGCGTGAGCGTGAACCTTTCCGCGCGACAGCTCTCGCGCGCCGATCTCGCCGAGGAACTGCTCGCGGCCATTGCGCAGAGTGGCATCCCACGCAGCGCGATGCGTTTCGAAGTCACCGAAAGCGTGCTCGCGGACCGCGACGGCCCCGCCATCGCCCATCTGCACGCGCTGCGCGCATCGGGCATCGACGTGCTGATCGACGACTTCGGCACCGGCTATTCGACGCTCAGTTACCTGCACACGATGCCCTGCAACCAGGTGAAGCTGGACGGCTCCTTCGTTCACTCGCTCACCCACGACGAGCGCCTGCGCGCCATCGTGCGCCACAGCATCCAGCTGGCACACGAACTCGGCATGACCGTGGTAGCAGAGTGCATCGAGAATGAAGAGCAGCTGAAAACGCTGCTCGAAATGGGATGCGACTACGGACAGGGCTACCTGTTCTCCCGCCCGGTCGATCGCGATTCGACGTTTGCCTATCTGCAAGGCCTCGATCAATGACTCAAGGATCTCTCCGACGCCATCTGCTGGTACCCGCCCTGGCCCTCGGCTTGCTGCAAGGCCTGTGCGCCCCCGCCGCGCGCGGGACCGACATCGACTGGCGCCTGTCGGGTTTCGCTACCTTGGGTGCGGTACACACGCGCTCGGACACGCTGCAGTTCGCACGCGTGGGCATCGATGCCCCCGGGGGGCAGCGCACCGATCTCGGTCCGGATTCTGTGCTGGGCGTGCAGGCTGATGTTCGCCTGAGCGAGCGCAACGCGTTCGTACTGCAGCTGGTCACCCGCGAGACGCAGCGTGGTGACTACGACCCACGCCCCGCCCTGGCCTTTCTCAGCCACGCCCTGAGCCCCGAACTCACGCTGCGTGCGGGCCGCTTCCGCAGCCCCTTCTTCATGCTCTCCGATACCTCGGACATCAACTACAACCAGGTTTGGGTTCGCCCACCCGTCGAGGTCTACGGGCTCAATCCCTTCAGCGACATCGACGGCATCGATCTGCTTTACCGCACGCACATCGGCGACATGTTCGTTGAGCTGCATCCGTACTTCGGCCGCAGCCGGATCCCTGTCATCAATGGCGGGCAGGCGCGCCTGAGCAAGCTTGGTGGCATGACGCTGACACTGGAGTCCGGATCGCTGAGCCTGAGCGCCGGCTATGCGAAGGCAGATCTCGCTGTCGAGCGGACCTCGCCGGGCTTCGTCGACTTTGCCTCCACACTGCCGCAAGCGCTCAGGGCGGAACTCAGCGGCTCGGGCGCAAGCGCAAGCTTCAGCTCGCTGGGCATGCAATGGGACGACGGCGTCTGGCGCTTCAGTGCAGAGGTGGCGCGCAACACCGCAAGCAAATTCTCGAACAGCGCCACCGCTGCCTACGCTTCCGCCGGCCGCCGCTTCGGATCCGTCATGCCCTACCTGAGCGTCGCTCGCCAATGGCAGGATCAACCTCTCGTCGAAGCCGCGGAGTGGCCGGGCTACGAGGACCGGATCAAAGGGTTCAACCGCTCGCGCAACCAGGCCCAGAAGAGCTTCTCCGTTGGCATGCGCTGGGATTTCGCCCCCAGCGCGGCATTGAAGGCCGAATTCACCCAGGCTCGCACCAGTCGGAACGCGCTGGGCACTTTCATCGCCCGCGAGGACCCTTTCGCGCCGGGTCTCGACCGACGCACGATCAACCTGCTGAGCGTGTCGGTCGATGTGGTGTTCTGAGCGCCTCGTTTCCCTGCGCGGCTGGCTGCGCGTGTTCGCGCTGTGGCTGACGCTGCTCGCACCCACCGCACTTGCTGCGGACGGGGCGGGGATCGTGCTGGTCAGCGCGCGTGAGGGCAACCTCCAGACCCTGGAGCTCAGCGCGGCGCAGGAGTTGTACCTTGGCCAGCGCACCCGAATCGCAGACGGCCCCTTGCTCACGGTCGTCGATTTGCCTTCCGGCCCGGTCCGGGACCAGTTCTACCAGCACCTGACGGGCAAGAACCCCAGCCAGATCCGGGCCTACTGGTCGCGTCTGGTATTCACCGGGCGGGCGCGTCCTCCGCACGAAGTCGCTGGACCCGAGCATGCGATCGAGCTGGTCCTCAGAAACCCGAACGCCCTCGCCTATCTGCCCGCCAGCCTGGCCGAGCACCCTGGACTCAAGGTGCTGTTGAGGCTCGACCAGGTACCCGGCAGCGCGACACGGTAGGCGCAGAGGATCAAGCAGATGCACGAACAGATTGCACACGCTCGGCACTCGTGCTCTAATGCGAATCATTATTGTTTGCACGAAGTTTCAAATGATCGATTCTGAGATCCCGGATACTGGCTCCATGGAAAAAGGCGTGCTCGACAGCGATGACCTGCCCGGGAGCGATGCCCGCCTCAATGTCGTGCGCAGCACCCAGCTTCTCGGGCGGCAGCGCGCGATCACGATCGAACACGAGGGCAGCCATTACCTCCTGCGTGCAACGCGGAACGGAAAGCTGATCCTCACCAAGTGAGCGTGGAACGCAAGAATCTGTCTGGAGGCTAGACTATGTATGTGTGCGTATGCAATGCAGTCACGGAGCGCCAGATTCACCTGGCCGCGAGTCAGGGGACGCGCACGCTCCGGCAGCTTCGCACCGAACTGGGTGTCACCGCGGAGTGCGGTCGTTGCGCGCGTTGCGCAAGGGATTGCCTGAACTCCGCGCTGGCATCAAACCCACGACAGAGTCACGCCGCGGTATGCTCCAGCCCGGCACCGGCGTTCTCTCTCACCCTGGAGGCAGCATGAAAGGCGACAAGAAAGTCATCCAGTTCCTCAACAAACAGCTGACCATCGAGCTGACGGCAATCAACCAGTACTTCCTGCATGCACGCATGTACAAGAACTGGGGCCTGGATCGACTCGGCAAGCACGAGTACGACGAATCGATCGAGGAGATGAAGCATGCCGACCTGCTCATCGAGCGCGTCCTGTTCCTCGAAGGTCTTCCGAACCTGCAGAACCTCGACAAGCTCCTGATCGGGGAGAACGTCCCGGAATGCATTCAGGGCGATCTGAAACTCGAACTGGGTGGGCGAGCGAACCTCATTGAGGCGATCGCCTACTGTGAGTCCTGTAAGGACTACGTTTCGCGGGAGATCTTCGAGAAGATTCTCGAGGACACCGAGGAGCACATCGATTACCTCGAAACCCAGCTCGGTCTGGTCGAGCAGGTGGGACTGCAGAATTACCTGCAGTCACAGATGAGCCCGGCCTCAAGCTGACCACGTTCTCAACCCGACCACCGTTTCCAGCCCGGCTGCCCCCGCGCGGGGCAGCCCACCTTCCTGCAACATGCACACTGCCGCACCGGTCCTGAAGACGCCCGCCCCCGACACGGCACCGATCGCCGGACGCAAGGCAGCGCTTGCTGCATCTGCGTCCATCGTGACCCAGGTCGCTGCGGTCAACGCCGTCGAGTTCGAGGCGCCCCCGGCGCGACGCGCATCCGATGCCTCCCCCCAGTCCGCGCTGAATGGCGGCTCGGCAGCGCGCATCACGCTCGCCTCCCTGGTGGCAGTTGCCCATCTCGCCGCGCTGGGGGCGCTCGCCCACTTCGGCATGCAGGACACGACGCCACCGCAGATCGCCCCGATCCAGGTCGCACTGATCCAGGCCGAGCCAGCAGCCATGGAGCAGCCCGCAAGCGCAGCCCCAGCTGAACCCGTGCCGCCGCCCCCTCCTGAAGTGCGTCCGCCAGAACCAGCGCCGCCGCCACCGCCACCGCCCGAACCCAAGCCCGAGCCGACGCCCAAGCCGAAGCCCGTGGCGAGGAAGCCGACACCCAAGCCGGTGGTCCGTGAAACACCCCCTGCCACCGACGCGCCTACCGCAACCAGCGCACCCGCCGAAGCCGCACCCCAGCCTGCGCCTGTAGCAAGCGCAAGCGCCTCCACCCGAAGCGAAAGCACGCCGGCACTCACCCAGGCGCGCTACGACGCTGCCTACCTGAACAACCCGCATCCGGCGTACCCGATGGTGTCACGCCGCATGCGCGAGGAAGGACAGGTCATGCTGCGCGTGCTCGTCTCCGCGGAAGGACTGCCTTCACGGATCGAGTTGCGCGCAAGCTCGGGCTCCTCGCGCCTGGATCGGGCC
The DNA here is from genome assembly GCF_048321015.1 of Thauera sp. WH-2. Taxonomy (NCBI): domain Bacteria; kingdom Pseudomonadati; phylum Pseudomonadota; class Betaproteobacteria; order Rhodocyclales; family Zoogloeaceae; genus Thauera; species Thauera sp. WH-2. The sequence continues at coordinate 423,621 of NZ_JBLWFG010000002.1, forward strand.
GCTCAGGACGCCGTCGCGCGCTGGCGTTTCGTCCCTGCACGTCGTGGTAGCGCAGCGGTGGAAGCCTGGGTGCTTGTACCCATCGTATTCAAACTCCAAGGAAACTGAACATGGACAGTTCACAGGCCTTCGGCCTCGCTCACCTGTGGGCACAATCCGACTCGATCATCCGCGCCGTTGCGCTCATCCTGCTCGTCATGTCCGTCACGAGCTGGTATCTGATCCTGAGCCGCGCCTGGCGCCAGATGCGCGCCCGCGGCTACACCCGTGCGGTCGAGGCGTTCTGGGGCGCCAGCAACCTGGAGTCAGGGCTGAAGATCCTGGGTGAGCGCGCACCGGAATCCCCTTTCGAAGCGCTCGCGCAGCAAGGGGCCGCAGCCACCGAGCACATCCGCCGCCACACGCACACGAACACCCTGGGCGGACATCTCGACGCCGACGAGATCGTCACCCGTGCCCTGCGCAAATCGATGGCCCTGTCCACCGCGGGCCTCGAGGCCGGGCTGACCACGCTGGCGTCGATCGGTTCGACCGCGCCCTTCGTGGGCCTGTTCGGCACGGTGTGGGGGATCTACCACGCGCTGGTGAACATCAGCGCCTCAGGCATGGCCACCCTGGACAAGGTGGCAGGACCGGTCGGCGAGGCGCTGATCATGACCGCCTTCGGCCTTTTCGTCGCCATCCCGGCCGTGCTTGCCTACAACGCGATCACCCGTGCGAACCGTGTCGAACTCTCGGAGCTGGACGCCTTTGCTCACGATCTGCATGCCTGGTTCTCCACGGGTGCACGCATTGCAAGCGTCGCGGGTGCTCAGGAGCAAGCCAGTGCAGGCTTGCGTATCGCCAGCAACAAGGCCACCAGCCCCGGAGCCGCATGATGGCATTCGGCGGTTTCAACCAGGGCGACAGTCGCCCGCCGCAGAGCGACATCAACATGGTGCCGCTGATCGACGTGATGCTGGTGCTGCTGATCGTGTTCATGATCACGGCGCCCCTGCTCACCCACTCGGTCAAGATCGATCTTCCTCAGGCCTCGAGCGACGCCACCGAGCAAAAGCCCGAGAATATCGCGCTATCGATCGACGATCAGGGGCGGGTCTTCTGGAACGAGGAACTGCTGGACGCGGAACTCCTGCCCGCACGTCTTGCAAACGCGGCTGCGCAGTTGCCCCAGCCCGAGTTGCATCTGCGCGCGGATCGCAACACGCGCTACGAGGTCATCGCCGAGGTGATGTCCCGGGCCCGCATCGCCGGCATCGAGAAGATGGGCTTCGTCACCGTGCCGGAAAACTGAGCCGACGCCACAGGCCTGCTACAAGAAACGGAAACGGCGCCCTCCCGCTGCGGCGCCGTTTCTTCTTGTCCTGCTTCCAATGTAACGGGCAGAGCGCCCCGCCGGGCGTTACGCTCAGGCCATGCGGTTGCGGACACGCACGATGACGTCGATCTCGTCGAGCACAACGCCCTCGGGCAGTTTCGGCCTGCCGACGACCTGCAACTCTTCATCGGAGACGTCGCACACCTCACCGGTGTCCATGTTGTAGAGATGGTGGTGCGGCGTGGTGGTCGAGTCATAGACCACGCGCTGCGGATCCACGAAGAGCTCGCGGATCATTTTCTTCTCGCTGAACAGTCGCAGCGTGTTGTACACCGTGGCTCGCGAAACATCCGGAGACAGGTCGCGAACATTCGCCCAGACCTGATCAGCAGACAGATGCACCGGCGCGGAAAACAGCACTTTCGCGATCTCGATCCGCTGGTGGGTGACCGGAACGCCGGCCTTGCGCAGGCTGGCGATGGCATCGGCAGAAGTATATTCGTTCATGGCTATCCATCCCGGGGCGCTCTGAGGGCCCCTTCTCTCTGTTAAGACTCCGTATTAATGCTGGACCGAGTCGTACATTGCGTCAATAAGCCTTACGAACTAATACGGGGGGCAGTCTTGCGACCGCCCCCCGTTCGGAATGCCACTCCGGATGCGGGATCTCCCCGCCGACGCTTAATTGAACGGATTCGGCTGCGGCGTCGCGTTGCTGGACGGCGGCAGCAGCGGCATTGCGATTTCCGGACGGTCTCCGGTCAGCGTCTTCAGGAAGGCGACAATCTTGCCGATCTCATCCTCGCTGTATTTGCGACCCAGCTGCAGGCGCCCCATGACGTCCACCGCCTCCTCCAGGGTTGCGGCTTCACCGTCGTGGAAGTACGGATAGGTCAGCTCGACGTTACGCAGGGTCGGCACCTTGAAGTTGAAGCGGTCGGCATCGTTACCGGTGACGGCAGCACGACCTTCAGCCGGCGATGTGCTCTGGTACGGCTCGAACAGGCCCATGCGCTGGAACGAGGTGCCGCCCGCAGCCGGCCCGTTGTGGCAAGCCACGCAGCCGCTTTCCTTGAACAGGGTGTAGCCGGCCAACTCCTTCTCGTTCAGCGCCTTGTCGTCACCCTTGAGCCACTGGTCGAAACGGGCATTGGGCGTAACCAGGGTTTCCTCGAACTCGGCAATCGCGTCGGTGATCATGTCGATCTCGATCTTGTCCTTGCCGTAAACAGTCTTGAACTCCTCGACGTAGCCGGGGATGGACTGCAGGATGCCGACCGCCAGCGTATGCGGCATGTTCATCTCCACGTCCGCCTGGATCGGGCCGCCCGCCTGCTCCTTGAGGTCGGCCGCGCGGCCGTCCCAGAACTGCGCGATCGCGAGGCTGGAGTTGAACACGGTCGGCGAGTTCACCGGGCCTGCGTTCCAGCCGTGACCGATGGAGGTCTTGAGGTTGTCCGTACCGCCCATCGACAGGTTGTGACAGGTGTTGCAGGAGATGATGCCGGACATCGACAGACGCGGTTCGAACCACAGCTTCTTGCCCAACTCCACCTTGGCAGGGTCGGTGACCTTGGCCGCCTCGATCGGCTGGATCGGTTCCTCCCGCACGGTGGCGGCCCAAGCGGTGCCGGCAACGGCAAACGCAACTGCGACTCCGACTGCTTTCATCTTCATCATGGTGCTTCTCCTTGCTTGCTCAGCGAATCTGCTGTGGTTCGTCCGGCGTCGAAGTTTTCCTCCGCCGTGCTGTTGGTCTGATTAGACATGATCTAATTTCCCTATTTCTTGACTATCGTCAACCTTTCCTCAAACCATGCCCCGGAACGTTGTCTTCGAGCGCGGGTCTTCCATGACCGCTCACCAATCGTCTTCATCATGGCCCAAGCGCTGCAATCTGATACATGACGGCGCCAGGCAGGCCGCTATGCTTGCACAGAAACTCTCTTCTCAAGCCGTGACTCCGCGCACGACCGACACCACAATCACATGAACACCCACACTCCCTCCTCCCGCAAGCCCCACCCCCGCTGGGGCCGCCGACTGACGCTGCTCGCCCTTCCCCTGCTTGCGGTGGGCGGCTGGTACGCATGGCCGCATCTGGTGGGCGAACGCAGCCCGCTCACCGCCTATCAGTTCAGTACCGTCCAGCGCGGCGACATCGAGGATGTGGTCACCGCTACCGGCACCTTGCAGCCACGCGACTACGTGGATGTGGGCGCGCAGGTGTCGGGCCAGCTCGACAAGATCCACGTCGAGGTAGGCGACAGCGTGAAGGAAGGGGACCTGCTCGCCCAGATCGACCCCACCGTCTATCTCGCCCGGGTCGACGCCTCGCGCGCGCAGTTGAAGAACCTGAGAGCACAGTTGAAAGACCGCGAAGCCCAGCTCAGCCTCGCGCAGATCCAGTTGCGCCGCCAACGCGCACTCATGGCTGAGGACGCAACCACCCAGGAAAGCCTGCAGACGGCCGAAGCCTCGGCGAAATCAGCCGAGGCCCAGCTCGAGGCCCTGCGCGCCCAGATCGAGCAGATCGAATCCACCCTGCGCGCAGACGAGGCCAATCTCCAGTACGCCCGCATCCTCTCGCCGATGAGCGGCACCGTGGTGTCGATCACCGCCCGCCAAGGCCAGACGCTGAACACCAACCAGCAGGCGCCGGTGGTCATGCGCATCGCCGACCTGTCCACGATGACCGTGCAGACGCAGGTCTCCGAAGCGGACATTGGCCGCCTGCGCCTGGGCATGAGCGCCTACTTCACCACCCTGGGCGGCAGTGGCAAGCGCTGGTACGGCAAGCTCGAGAGGATCGAGCCGACCCCGACCGTCACCAACAACGTCGTTCTATACAACGCACTCTTCGACGTACCCAACGCGGACGGACGCCTGATGACGCAGATGACCGCACAGGTCTTCTTCGTGGTCGCACAGGCCAAGGACGCACTATTGGTCCCGATGGCGGCACTGACCCAGGGTGCCCCCCGCCCGCCGCAGGTCGCTGGCCCGGCATCGCCCCCCGCCCCGGCGGGGACGCCCCCTGGCGGCGGCGAAATGAACCCGGGTGGCGGACGCGGCGCAGGAAAGGGCATGGGGACCGGCCGAAACCGGACCGCGACCGGGACTGCAGCGTCTCCGGCGCAGGGAACGGTCAAGGTGGAGAACGCGCGCGGTGCGCTCGAAGATCGCAAGGTGGTACTGGGCGTTGCAAACCGGGTGCAGGCGCAGGTGCTCGAAGGGCTGCAGGAAGGCGAGCGCGTGGTGTCCGGTGTGGCGGTGGGCGCAGGCAGCAGCGGCCCGGCGAGGACACCGCGTCTATGAAGCCGGAAGCCCTTCCCGCACGCGAGACGCCCACCACGCCAGATCAGGGCGCAGATGGCCTGACGCAGGCCGGGGCTTTCCGCCAGCCACTGATCGCGCTCTCGAACATCACGCGCAGCTTCGTGAATGGCGAGGTCGAGACCCGTGTGCTGCACGGCATCGACCTCACGATCCATGAAGGTGAATTCGTCGCCATCATGGGCGCCTCGGGCTCTGGCAAGTCGACGCTGATGAACATCCTCGGCTGCCTCGACCGGCCGAGCAGCGGCGTATACCGCTTCATGGGCGAGGATGTGGAGGATTTCGGGCGCGACGAGCTCGCCCGCCTGCGCCGCGAGGCCTTCGGCTTCGTGTTCCAGAGCTACAACCTCATCGGCGGAGCCACTGCGCGCGAGAACGTGGAGGTGCCGGCCGTCTATTCCGGCATGCCGCGCGACGAGCGCCACCACCGCGCCGAGGAACTGCTCGGCAAGCTGGGGCTGGCCGAGCGGGTGCACCACCGCCCGAACCAGCTCTCCGGCGGTCAGCAGCAGCGCGTTTCCATTGCGCGCGCGCTGATGAACGGCGGGCGCATCATCTTCGCCGACGAACCCACCGGCGCGCTCGACAGCCGGAGCGGGGCCGAAGTCATGAAGCTGCTGCGCGAGCTCTCGGCGTCGGGGCATACGATCATCCTCATCACGCACGAGCGCGAGGTCGCCGAGCAGGCGCAACGCATCATCGAGATCCGTGACGGGCGCATCGTGTCCGACCCGGGCCCCTGCCTGCCCGAGGGTCCAGCCCCCGACTTCAGCCCGCATGTGGATCGCACCTCTCCGCTCTCGGACGTGGTCGAGGCCACCCGCACCGCGCTGCGCGCCTTGCGCGCCAACCTGTTCCGTACCGTGCTGACCCTGCTCGGCATCGTCATCGGCGTGGCCTCGGTGATCGCCATGCTCGCGATCGGCGACGGCGCCAAGCAGAAGGTGATCGACCAGGTCAGCGCAATGGGCACCAACCTGCTCACGGTGCGCCCGGGCGCACCAAACACGCGCGGGCGCGACGCGCCTGCCACGCTGGTCGTCGAGGACGTGCAGGCCATCACCGAACTGCCCAATGTCCTCGCCTCGGTGCCCGAGCAGGGCGCCACGATCACCCTGCGCGCCGGCAACGTCGACCACCGAAGCAGCGTCAATGGCACCTCGGCCGACTATATCGTCGCTCGCAACTGGGCGACCGCCAGCGGCACCTTCTTCAGCGCCGAGGACGAAGCCCGCTACGCCACTGTCGCGGTGCTGGGCCAGACCGTCGCGCGGGCGCTGTTTCCCGGCGGCGACGCGATCGGCGAATTCATTCTGGTCAACAACATCCCCTTCCAGGTCGTCGGCGTGATGACTCCGAAGGGGGCCACGCCCTGGGGGCAGGACCAGGACGACATCGTGTTCATGCCGTTCACCACCGCAAGCCTGCGCATCACCGGCCAGCGCTTCCTGCGCAACGTGACGGTAGCGGTCGAGGACGTGGCGCGCATCGACGACACCCAGGCCGCGGTGCAGAGCCTGCTGCTCGCCCGCCACGGCGTGGAGGACTTTCAGATCCGCAACATGGCTTCGGTGATCGACACGGTATCCGAAACGCAGAACACGCTGACCATCCTGCTCGGCACGGTTGCGGCGATCTCGCTGCTGGTGGGTGGCATCGGCGTCATGAACATCATGCTGGTGTCGGTGACGGAACGCACGCGCGAGATCGGCATCCGCATGGCCACAGGTGCACGCACACGGAACATCCTGCAACAGTTCCTCATCGAGGCACTGGTGGTTTCCGCTGTCGGCGGGCTGATCGGCGTTGCCGTCGGGCTCGGTAGCGCAGCCATCATCGCCAGCTTCGGCACCGCAGTGCAGTACTCGCTGCTGCCGGTGGTGCTCGCCTTCAGCTGCGCCTTCCTCACCGGACTGGTGTTCGGCTACCTGCCGGCGCGCAAGGCCGCGCGCCTGGATCCCGTCGTGGCCCTCGCCTCCGAATGACATTCCCGAGCAATTTCACTCCACCGGAGCGGGCTTGCCCGCACATCCCCACCCGGACGAAATCCATGCAGCCTCATCGCACTGCCCTGCGCCGCAGTCTCCTCCCCGTGCTGACCGCCCTTCTCGCGGCCGGCTGCGCGATCACCGAGCCCGTCGCCCGCCCGGACCTGCCCCTGCCGAACGCATGGGCCGAAAGCGAGCCCGATGCCAGCGGCGCCGTCGATGCGGCCTGGTGGCGAAGCTTCGGCTCAGCTCAGCTCGACGCCCTCGTCACGGAGGCGATGACCTCCGCGCCAGATCTACGCATCCAGGCCGAGCGCGTGGTGCAGGCCGAGCTCACGCTGCGCCAGGCCGGCGCCTCGCTCTTCCCGACACTGAATCTCAACGGTGGCAGCGGCACGCGCAATGTAGATGGCAACGAGTCGGGCTCGATCGACCTGAGCCTGGGCGCCAGCTATGAGCTCGATCTGTGGGGTCGCATCGCCGCCGGCGTGGACGCCAGCCGCGCCAGCCTCGCGGCAAGTCGCCATGACTACGACGCCGCCCGTCTGTCGATGAGCGCAAGTGTCGCCACCACCTGGTTCGAGGCCCTCGCGCTGCAGGAACGCGTGGAGATCGCCCGCCAGAACCTCACCCTCGCCGAGGGCGTGCTGCGTGTGGTGCAAGCCCGCTACGACAACGGCGCGGCCTCTGCACTCGATCTGAGCCAGCAGCGCAGCACCGTCCTCACTCAGCGCAAGGCGATCGAACCCCTGGAAGTGCAGCTTCGCCAGACACGCAGCGCGCTCGCCCTCCTGCTCGGTCGCAACCCGCAGGCCCGCTTCACGACCGACGAGCGCCTCGAGGCCTTGCGGGTGCCAGGCATCGATGCGGGCCTGCCCTCCGAGTTGCTGCTACGCCGCCCCGACCTCGCCGCCAGCGAAGCCCGTCTCATCGCTGCAGCCGCCAACATCGCGGCAGCGCGCGCGGCCCTCCTTCCCGGCATCAGCCTCTCGGCCGGCGCCGGGCTTGGCAGCAGCGCCCTGCTTTCACTCGCCGACACCACGCGCACACTGTCGCTGTCGGCCAGCGTGCTGCAGAAGATTTTCGACGGTGGCCGCCTGCGTGCAGAGGTCGAGCTCCAGCGCTCACGCCAGCGCGAACTGCTCGAAACACACCGTCGCGCCCTCCTCGTCGCCCTCAAGGAAGTGGAAGATGCACTCGCCGACGGCGCACGCGACACCCGCCAGGAGGTCGCACAACGCGAGATCCTGACCGAAGCGCAGCGCAGCCTGCGCTTGGCCGAGCTACGCTACCGGGAAGGCGCAGACAGCCTGCTCACCGTGCTCGACGCCCAGCGGACCCTGTTCTCAGCCCAGGACCAGCTCGCCCAGTTGCGCCTGGCGCGCCTGAACAACGCGGTGAACCTGTACAAGGCGCTCGGCGGCGGCTGGCAGGGCACCTGAAGGCAGCCAGCTGGGGCGCGAGAACATCCGCGCAAAACACCCGTTACAGTTTGACAAACCTAAATACGAACTTTTATCATTCGCGACTCCAGATAACACCAGCCAGCCACCTGTAAGCCCTCCGGGCCAAGCGTATCCAGGAAGCCAGCCAACGTCCCGACTACGCCGTCAAAGGAATCGCTTACATGGCACACGCTGTCCGGGCGGGCAACCGCCCGCCTCGTATTCGCACGTCCGTCCTCTTCCTCGCGCTGGCCTTTCCAGCCGCCGCATCGCACGGACAGGAGACCGCGCTTGGCGCAGTGGTCGTCAGTGCTGCGGGTTTCGAGCAGAAGATCACCGACGCACCGGCCAGCATCTCGGTCGTCACGCAGGAAGAACTCTCGAAGAAGCCCTACACGACGCTGATCGACGCCGTGCGCGATCTCGAGGGCGTCGATATCGGCGAGACCTCCGACAAGACCGGCCAGAAGACGATCAGCATGCGCGGCATGGGCTCGGACTACACGCTGATCCTGATCGACGGCAAGCGCCAGAACAATCACGGCGACATCTACCCGAACAGCTTCGGCGGCAACCAGTTCAACCACATTCCGCCGCTCGACGCCATTGAGCGCATCGAGGTCATCCGCGGCCCGGCATCCACGCTGTACGGCGCGGATGCGATGGGCGGCGTGATCAACATCATCACCAAGAAGGACATCAGCAAGTGGTCAGGGTCGGTCACCTACGGCCGGACCTTGCAGACCGACGATCAGTTCGGCGATGACATCACTACCGACTTTGCCATCCGCGGGCCAATCGTGCAGGGCAAGCTGGGGCTGGCGTTGCGCGGCAGCGTCTATGAGCGCATGGCCTCGAACGTCGAACTCGAGCCGACGCTCAACCCCGGGACAGGCCAAGTCCAGTCGCCCGACCTGGGTTTCGGCGGCGGCGGCAAAACCGTCGACAACACCAACAAGGCATACGGGCTCAGCCTCTTCTTCACCCCGGACGCGCGCCAGCGCATCACGTTTGACTACGACGACTCCACCCAGTCCTACAACAACGACCCGTATATCGACCAAAGTGGTGCCACCGCTTACCCGCTGGGCACGGTCGACAGCATCGACACGGTCTTCTGCAGCAGGTGGAGCGGCTCTCGATGTGTCCAGACAAACGGGGCTTCAGGTCGCGCGGAGCCTCGCGTCGGCTACGCGAGCGAGCAGGAGTTCACCCGCAGTGCATGGTCGCTTTCGCACGAAGGCCATTGGGATTTCGGCACGAGTTTCCTCGCCCTGTCCTACGTTGAAACGGACAACAACGGCCGCACCCTGCCCTTCACCGTTGCCGAACGACAGGAACTACTGGCGATGCTCCAGGGCTCCGGCGCCTACGCAAACCTCAGCGAGGATGAACGTAAAGCCGCAGCGCAGGCTACATTCCTGCCGCGCCCCAAGCGCGTGCTGCAGAGCAACCAGTACACGCTCGACGCCAAGCTGGACATTCCGCTGCACAAGCTCGCAGGCGACCACCTTCTGGTCGTGGGCGGCCAGATCATCGACGGCGAACTGCAGGACGGCGTGTTCGGCATGGAATCCGGCACCCCGGGGAAGGTACAGGATCACAAGATGTGGTCGCTCTTTATCGAGGACAACTGGATGCTGACCGACGCCTTTACACTCACGGGGGGGGTGCGCTACGACAACCATGACATTTTCGGCGACAACCTCTCACCCCGGATCTATGGCGTCTACAACCTGAACCCCCAGTGGACCCTCAAGGGCGGCATCAGCACCGGCTTCAAGACCCCCAAGACCACCCAACTCTACGACGGCGTCGTGGGCTTCGGCGGCCAGGGCACCTCTCCTTTCTTCGGCAATCCGGACCTTCAGCCTGAAACGAGCCGCAACACTGAGCTCGCGGTTTACTGGAGCCATCCGGACCGGCACAGTTTCAACGCCACGATCTTCCGCAACGACTTCAAGGACAAGATCGCTTCGCAGGCATGCGGCCCAACTGCCAGCGTGACCTGCTCCAGCACGGGTGACTATGCAGACCTCGGTTACGCCACATCGACCAAGGCGGTGAACATCGACGAGGTGGTGATTCAGGGGGCCGAACTCGCGGGACGCTGGCAGTTTCTTCCCAACTGGGCGTTGCGCGGCAACTACACCTACACCGACAGTGAACAAAAGAGCGGTGACGAGAAGGGTCTGCCGCTGGGCAACAGTGCTAAGCACATGCTCAACACCACGCTCGATTGGCAGGCGCGTCCCGATCTCAACGTCTTCCTGACCCTGGAGTCGCGCTCCAAGCGCTACCGTGGGACCGATGACGCCGGCAATCCGCGCTACTACAAGGACTACGACGTCCTCCATCTCGGCGCCAGCCTCGAGGTAAACGAACACGTCACGCTCAACGGCCGCATCAACAATCTGCTGGACAAGGACTTCACCGGCTACACCTGGGTGCCTTGCTCCGGCCGCGGCTGCGATACGAGCGGTTACGGCCCCGAGTACGACTACAACAACAAGGACAAGGCGCGCAGCTTCTGGGTGAGCTTGAACGCCCGCTTCTGAGCGGCGCTGGCAGTCACCGCAGCCCTCGACGGCTGCGGTGACCGCGCGTATTCGATCGCCCGTCAGGCAGCCTGACTCAACCATGCCGACCTACCCGAGGCCCTCCGACACCGCGGCAATCCGCACGAAGCATGCGCACGCCACCACGCCGGACACAGACGGGCAGCGTCAGGCCCGTCGGGCCGGATGGCTGCGCGCCCTGCACCAATGGCACTGGATCAGCTCGGCCGTCTCGCTATTCGGCATGCTCATGTTCGCCCTCACCGGCATCACCCTCAACCACTCTGGCGCAATCGAGGCCAAGCCGCGGATCGAGACCCGCAGCGTCGCCATCCCTGCCTCGCTGCGGGACGACTTGCGCACGCTCGCCGGCGATGGCCAGGCCGCAGAGCGCCCGCTGCCCGACGCAGCCACGCGCTGGGTGGCGGACGCGATGGCATTGTCCGTCGCCGGCAAGCCGGCCGAATGGTCCGAGGGTGAGATCTACCTCGCCCTGCCCCGCCCGGGGGGTGACGCCTGGCTGCATCTCGACCTTGAGGCGGGCGAGGCAGAGTACGAACTCACCGACCGCGGCTGGATCGCCTGGCTCAACGACCTGCACAAGGGTCGCAACACGGGTGAGGCCTGGCGCTGGTTCATCGACCTCTTCGCGGTGGCGTGCGTGGTCTTCTCCGTGACCGGTCTGCTCATCCTGCAGGTTCACGCCACCACGCGCGCCTCGGTATGGCCGGTGGTCGGCCTGGGCGTGGTACTGCCTGCACTGCTGATCCTTCTTTTCATTCACTGATCCCCCTGGAGCCCCCGCATGTACAAACCCCTGCTCCTCGCGCTCGGCCTGCTCGCAAGCAGCCCTGTGCTCGCAGCCGGCATCGATGTCGAACTCGAACTGCCGCACTTCGACGTGGCGGACTACCGCCGCCCCTACGTCGCCGCCTGGCTCGAACGCCCGGACAACTCGGTCGCCGCCAACCTCGTCGTCTGGTATGACGCCAAGATGCGCAACGCAGAAGGCGCGAAATGGCTCAAGGACATGCGCCTGTGGTGGCGCCGCAGCGGACGCGAGCTGGCCATGCCGGTCGATGGCCTCACCAGCGCCACCCGCCAGCCGGGCAAGCACACACTGAGCTTCACCGAGGGGCAGACCCCGCTCGGCAAGCTCGCCGCCGGCGAATACCGCCTGGTGGTCGAGGCCGCCCGCGAGCACGGCGGTCGGGAAGTGGTGAGCCTGCCGCTGCAATGGCCGCCTACGAACGTCACCCACCACGAGGCACGCGGCGAACACGAACTCGGCACCATCGCCGTCCAGCTCAAGCCCTGATCCGTCCGCACCGAGGAAGAACCGATGAAACCCAAGCAACACCTTGCCGCCGCCGCCCTTGCGCTCGGCCTCGTCACGCCGGCTGCACATTCGCACGAAGCCTGGCTGCTGCCCTCGTCCACCGTGCTTTCCAGCCCCGGTTACGTGACCTTCGACGGCGCCGTCTCCAACGACATCTTCTACTTCAACTATCGCCCGATGGTCATGCGCGACAACCTCGCCATCACCGCACCTGACGGTAGCCCGCTGCAACCGGAAAGCCTGCTCCAAGGCAAGCTGCGCACGGTGTTCGACCTCCATCTCCAGACCTCGGGCACCTACCGCGTCGCACTTGCCAGCGCCAGCGTGATGGCGAGCTGGAAGGAGAACGGCGAGACCAAGCGCTGGCGTGGCACGGCCGCCGAGATGGAGGGCAAGGTGCCGGCCGAGGCCGAGGAACTCGTCATCCGCGAGGGCAGCTCCCGGATCGAGACCTTCGTCACCGTGGGCCGCCCTACCGAAGCGAAACCCACGGGCAGCGGTCTGGAACTCGTACCGGTCACCCACCCCAACGATCTCTATGTCGGCGACCCGGCCACCTTCGCCTTCACGGCGAACGGCAAGCCAGCAGCAAACCTCGAGGTCACGGTGATTCACGCGGGCACCCGCTACCGCGACCAACTCGAGAAGCTCACGCTCGTCACCGACGCCGAAGGCCGCGTCACCCACACCTGGCAGGCACCTGGAATGTACTACCTGAAGGCCTCGGTGGATGGGATGAGCGAAACCCGGAAGAACGTGGAACGCCGCCTGTCCTACGTGGCAACGCTCGAGGTGCTCGCCCAATGAGGGCACTTCGGGCGCAGCGGGACGACCACCTCCGGCGCAGCCCATCGCCGGCATGATCAGTCTCGAGTTGCCCAGGCTGGGGGCGGCGACGGGGGTGTTGGCAGCGTATGCGGCGCTCTGCATCCAGGCCTGGCGGGTTCATCGCCGCCGCGTCGCGCCCCTCAATGAGGATAACCACGCGGGGGTACTGATCGCCTACGCGAGCCAGAGCGGGTTCGCACAGGAACTGGCCGGGGAGGCCGCACGCGCGCTGCAGGCGGCCGGCCTGCCCGTACACCCCTGCGCGCTCGACCAGATCGGCGCCGCGCAGTTGCGCGATTGCACGCGCGCACTCTTCCTCATCAGCACCAGCGGCGAAGGCGACGCCCCGGACAACGGGGCGGGATTCGTCCGCCAGGTGATGACCACCCGCCTCGATCTCCAAGGGTTGCGCTACGGACTCCTCGCCCTCGGCGACCGCCGCTATGCGAACTTCTGCGCCTTCGGCCGCGCACTGGACCACTGGCTGCAGCAACAGGGTGCAGGCCCGATCTTTCCCCGCATCGAGGCGGACGGCGCCGCGAACGATGCCCTGATCACCTGGCGCCACCAACTCGCGAGCTTCGCCGGGCTGGCCGAGGTGGCGGAAGCACCACAGGCTGCCACCGGCTTCTGGCGCATACGCGCCTGTCGCCAACTCAATCCCGGCAGCGCGGGGGCACCGGCCTGTCACGTGGAGTTGGAACCCGTAAGCGAGGACTCACCCGCCGCGACGATCACGCCCCTGCCGCACTGGGCACCCGGCGACCTGCTGCAGCTGATTGCCACGGGCGATGATGCCCGCCCGCGCGACTACTCGATCGCATCCTTGCCCGAGGACGGCGCCGTACACCTGATCGTGCGCAGGGTGACCGGCGCAGACGGGACGCCCGGCGCACTCTCCCCCCTGCTGACACAGGAGGCAGCGGTCGGCACCCGCCTGCGCGGGCGAGTACGCCCCCATCCGAATTTCCGCATCGGCGACAACGCCGACCGCCCGCTGCTGCTCATCGGCAACGGCACCGGCCTTGCGGGCCTGCTCGCCCATCTGCGCGCCCGCGCCCGCCGCGGCGACGGCCGCAACTGGCTGCTGTTCGGCGAGCGCAACAAGGCGCACGACGATCTGCACGGCGCGGAGATCGACGCACTCGAGCACGACAACCTGCTCACCCGCTGCGACCGCGTCTGGTCCCGCGACCCTCCGCACGGCGAGTACGTGCAGGACCGGCTGCGGCGCGCCGCAGACACGGTACGCACCTGGGTCGAAGGCGGCGCAGCGATCTACGTATGCGGAAACGCCGTTGGCATGGGACCGGCCGTACACGCCGCACTGGCCGAAATCCTTGGCAACAGCACGCTCGACGCACTCACCCGCGCCGGACGCTACCGACGCGACATCTACTGACACTGCGGGAGGCGTTCCGCCGCCTGCACCCTTTCTCGAGAAGGAGCCCCACCATGTGCACAACACCGTCGCCGACATGCGCTTCGCGAGCGAAGGGCTGAAGCGCGACGCGGTCATTGACTTGGGCACTGCCTACCTCGAGGGCATCGACAAGATCGTCACGCCCTGACGCACCCCGCCACCGCACCGACGCCCCACTGCAAGCCGGCGCGGGCACCCTCGGCGAGCACGCTTGCGCCCAGGGGCCGCAGCGACCCGTCAGCCCCACGAAGACGCCCCTGCCGATTTACGATTCCTTTGCGTTTGGTCAGAGAATCCACAAATAAGATCCATTATCATTCTTTGTCCGCCTTCCCTCTTCTTCGGGATTCATCCCTTCATGGACTGCTCCACCTCGCTTCCGACCCTCCCGGCTGCATTGCGCACCCTCGCCCTCGTCGGCCACCCCAACGTCGGCAAATCGGTCCTCTTCCACCGCCTCACCGGCACCTACGTCACGGTGTCCAACTACCCCGGCACCACGGTCGAGGTCTCGCGCGCCACCCCGCGGTTCGACCGCGGCGCGTCCCTGCTCGACACGCCGGGCGTGCTCGCCCTGCCCTCGCGCAGTGATGACGAGCGCGCCACCATGCGTGCGCTGCTCAGCGAGGACATGCGCACGCTGATCCAGGTCGGCGACGCGAAGAACCTGCGCCGCACGCTCAACCTCACTGCGCTGCTCGCGGAACTCGGCGTGCCGATGGTGATGGCGCTCAACATGACCGACGAGGCAAAGGCGCGCGGCGTGACGGTGGATACGGGTGCGCTCGCCGAGGCGCTCTCCATCCCTGTGGTGGCGACCGTGGCCACCGGCGGCGAAGGCGTGACTGCCCTCACCGATGCGCTGCCCAAGGCCGCTGCACCCGCGGCGCTGCTGCGTTACGACCAAGCGCTGGAACAGCAGATCGCGGGCATCGAGCAACTCATCCTCACCCACTGCCCGCACCCGCGCCTGGCCGCGCGCGGGCTGGCGATCCTCGCCATCGGGAGGGATCCTGAAGTGGGTGCCTGGCTCGAAGCGCAGCCCGGCAGCGCACCCGTGTGCGCGGCGATCGCCGACCTCACCGCCCCTACCGGACGCGACTCGCTGCCCGCGCGGCTGGCACGCGAGCGCGGCACCGCCGCCGAGGCACTCGCGCGCACCGTCTCCCGTCAGGCCAGCGGCATGGACCACACGCTGTCGATGCTGCTCGGCCGAGTAGCAGTTCACCGTGTATGGGGCTGGCCGATGCTGTTCGGCGTGCTCTATCTCGTCTATCTGTTCGTCGGCGACTTCGGCGCCAGCACCCTGGTCGGGCTGCTGGAGGAGGATTTCTTCGGCGAGGTACTGAACCCCGCCGTCACCGACTTCGTCACCCGCAACATCTCCACACCCTGGCTGGCCGATCTCTTCGTCGGCGAGTACGGGCTTTGGACGATGGGCATGACCTACGCACTGGCGCTGATCCTGCCGATCGTGACCACCTTCTTTCTCGCCTTCGGCATTCTGGAAGACTCGGGCTACTTCTCTCGCCTCTCGGTCATCGCCAACCGCATGTTCGCCGCGATCGGCCTCAACGGCCGCGCGGTGCTGCCGATGGTGCTCGGCCTGGGGTGCGTGACCATGGCCACGCTCACCACCCGCATCCTGCACACCCCGCGCGAGCGCCTGATCACCATCTACCTGATGGCGCTGGCGATCCCGTGCTCGGCGCAGCTGGGCGTGGTGCTCGGCCTGCTCGGCGGCATCTCCTTCGGTGCCACCGTCATCTGGGTGCTGGCGATCGTCGGCGTGCTGCTATTTACTGGCTGGCTGGCAAGCAAGGTCGTGCCCGGGCGGCGCGTGCCCTTGATCACCGAACTGCCGCCGATGCGCATGCCGGTGCTGGGCAACGTGCTCAAGAAGACCGGCGGGCGACTGAAGTGGTACCTGATCGAGGTGATCCCCCTTTTCCTCATCGGCACGCTGATCATGTTCACCCTGGATCGCGTCGGCGCCCTGCCCTGGATCATCGAGGCCGGCAAGCCCCTGGTGGTGGGTTGGCTCGGTCTTCCGCCGGAGGCGAGCGCCGCCTTCGTGATGGGCTTCCTGCGCCGCGACTTCGGCGCGAGCGGCCTGTTCGCGCTGCAGGGCGAACTGTCGATGGTGCAAGCAGTGGTCGGCATGGTCACGATCACGCTCTTCGTGCCCTGCATCGCCAGCCTGATGATGATCATCAAGGAGCAGGGCATTAAGGTCGCCGCACTGATGCTGGCGATGATCATCCCCACCGCCTTCCTGATCGGCGGCCTGCTCAACCACGGCCTGCGCCTGATCTTCTGAGGACTCGAGCATGAACGCGACCCACGCCCCCACGCACGAGCGCATCCGGCTGCTCGGCACCCCTGTCGGCCGCATGGTCCGCGTTGCAGACTTCGGCGACGAGATCGACCCCCTGCAGCGAGAACAACTGCACGCCTACGGACTGTCCGCAGCGCATGCAGTGCGCGTACTGCAGCAGCACCCGATGACCGTGTTGCTATGCGAACACGTGGAACTGGCGATCGAACACGAGGTGGCACGCCATGTCTGGGTAGAGCTCGCCTGAACGGGTAAACCCGTAGCAAAACCCGAGACAATTGCTGCGCCATCCTCCATACTTGCCGGTATGGAAAAGACGCGCCCGAGCGGGGTGCGCCCACTCCATGCCTGCAAGCTTTGTCCGTAGATGGGAGAGGAAAGCATGTCGCAAAACGCATATGAAAAAGGTCTGGACAAGAACCGGGCCAACTATGTAGCACTGTCCCCGCTGAGCTTCATCGAGCGCTCCGCCATGGTGTACCCGACGCGCACCAGCGTCGTGCATGGCAGCCGCAGCTACACCTGGTCCGAAACCTACACGCGCTGCCGCCGCCTGGCCAGTGCGCTGGTCGCCCACGGCGTGAAGAAGGGCGACACCGTCGCCGTCATGCTGCCCAACGTGCCGCCCATGGTCGAAGCCCACTTCGGCGTACCGATGACCGGCGCCGTGCTCAACACCCTGAACACCCGGCTCGACGCGGAGGCGATTGCCTTCATGCTCCAGCACGGCGAAGCGAAGGTGCTGATCACGGACCCCGAGTTCGCCGGCGTAATCCGCGCCGCGCTCGAACTGCTCGAAGGCGACAAGCCGCTCGTCATCGACGCGCTCGACGACGAATACCCGGGCAAGGACTGCGTGGGCGGCATCGAGTACGAGGAATTCCTTGCCGGCGGTGACCCGAACTACGCCTGGCAGATGCCCGAGGACGAGTGGGACGCAATCTCGCTCAACTACACCTCCGGCACCACCGGCAACCCCAAGGGCGTGGTCTATCACCACCGCGGCGCCTACCTCAACGCTGCCTCCAACATCATCAGCTGGGGCATGCAGCCGCACGCCGTGTACCTGTGGACGCTGCCGATGTTCCACTGCAACGGCTGGTGCTTCCCCTGGACCATGGCGGCCAACGCCGGCGTCAATGTCTGCCTGCGCAAGGTCGACCCCGCCCTCATCTACGAGCTCATCCGTCGCCACAAGGTCACCAACATGTGCGGCGCGCCCATCGTCTACGGCATGCTCATCAACGCCCCCGACGGCCTGCGCGCGGGCATCGAGCACAGCGTCGCCGGCCTCATCGCCGGTGCCGCGCCCCCGGCCGCGATCATCGAAGGCGCCGAGCGCGTGGGCTTCGACATCACCCACGTCTATGGCCTCACCGAGACCTATGGCCCGGCCGCCGTGTGCGCCAAGCACCCCGAGTGGGATGCGCTGCCCATCGACCGCCGCGCCGAGCGCAACGGCCGCCAGGGAGTGCCCTATCACATGCAGCAGGCGATGACCGTGCTCGACCCGGTCACCATGGAGCAGGTACCCGCCGACGGCGAAACCATGGGCGAGATCATGTTCCGCGGCAACCTCGTCATGAAGGGCTACCTGAAGAACGAGAAGGCCACGCAGGAGTCCTTCGCCGGCGGCTGGTTCCACACCGGCGACCTGGCCGTGCTGCACCCGGACGGCTACGTGAAGATCAAGGACCGCTCCAAGGACGTGATCATCTCGGGCGGCGAGAACATCTCCTCGCTCGAGGTCGAGGATGTGCTCTACCGCCACCCGGCGGTGATGACCGCCGCCGTGGTCGCGCGCCCCGACGAAAAGTGGGGTGAAGTCCCGGCGGCCTACATCGAGGTCAAGGAAGGCGCCGGCGTAACCGCGGAGGACATCATCGCCCACTGCCGCGAGCATCTCGCCCGCTTCAAGGTGCCCAAGCACATCGAGTTCTGCGTCCTGCCCAAGACCTCCACGGGCAAGATCCAGAAATTCGCCCTGCGCGAACTCGCCAAGTCCGCTTCGGCCATCGAGTAAGCCGCCGGCAAAGCGGCGGATCGGGGGCAAACGCCAGATCCGCCCGCGGCCAAGGGGCTGGGCGGGTAGCAAAAGCTACCCGCCCAGCCCCTTCCTCATCAGTAACAGCACCGCCATGCCCAGGATGAAAGGCAACCAGGGGTTGCGCGAACGCAGGGCGAGCAGGATCACCACCACGCCGGCTGCGAGCTTGGGGTTAAGCGGATCAAACACGCCCTCATCGAGCAGCAGGTCGGGCATCACCAGTGCCGACAGCGCTGCCGCCGGCGCATAGCGCAGGGCGCGCTGCAAGGCCGGCGGCAGGCGACCCTTCTCTCCGGCGAGGATGAAGCTGCCGCGGGTCAGGACGGTGGTCGAGCCGATCGCAAGCAGGGTCAGCCACAGCCACAGGCCTTCACTCATCACGCCCTCGGTCATCGCGCAGCCCGCCCCGCCAGCACCCGTTCAGCGGCAAAGCCGGCGGCAATGCCGAGCGCGATGCCTGCGATCAAGCCCAGGCGCAGCGGCAAGTCACGCAGCAGCACCGCGCCCAGCCCGCCCACCAGCCCCGCCACCCACATCGGACGCTCGCGCAGCATCGGCACCATCATCACCATCAGCGCGATCGTGGTCATGAACTCCAGTGACCAGCCCTGCGGGATGACGCCTGCGCCCAGCACCCCGATCAGGGTGCTGCACTGCCACAGCATCCAGCAGTAGATGGAAGGGACAATGTAGTAACCCCAGCGCCAATTCGGATCTTGCGCGCGCCGCAGCTTGTCGGCACCGACCGCGAACATGCCGTCGACGAGCAGGTAGCTCGAAGCCAGCCGGCGCATGAAAGGATGGCCGTGGAAAGCCGGTGCCAGCGTGGCACTGAAGATGATGAAGCGCAGGTTGAGCACCAGCGCAGTAAGGAAGATCAGCCACAGCGGCGCACCGCTGCCGATCAGCGGCAGCGTGCCGAGTTGGGCGGTCCCGGCATACACGAGCAGATTCATGCCCATGGCCTCGAGCGGTGACAAGCCGATCGAGCGCATTGCAATGCCGGTGACCATCGCCCAGGGCACGAGTCCGACCGAAAGTGGCAGAAAGTCGCGCATGCCCTCGCGGGCGCCGCTACGGAAGGTGGTTTCCATGAGGGCTGACTGCAAAAGCGCTCTAGCATAGCAGGCGTCGTGCATCGGCGCCGCCGTGCGCGAAAGGGGTCACGAAAGGGGGTACGAAAGGGTCAGAAACCGATCGACTCGCCGGCGCCCGCAAGGGTCGCGATCCCCAGCCCGAGGAAGATCGCCGCTGCAATCCCATGCACCAGCTTCACCGGCATGCGCTGGGCGATTCGGTCGCCAAGCAGCACTGCCGGCACATTGGCGATCATCATGCCAAGCGTTGTGCCGATCACCACTGCAAGCATGGCCTGGTACTGCGCCGCCAGCGCCACCGTGGCCACCTGGGTCTTGTCGCCCATCTCGGCAAGGAAGAAGGCGATCAGCGTCGTTCCGAACACCCCGAAGCGCGGAAGCCGGGCGTCCTCTTCATCGAGCTTGTCGGGGATCAGGGTCCACACCGCCATCGCGAGAAAGGACAGGCCGAGCACCCAGCGCAGGGTGTGTGGCCCCATCAGCGTGGTCAGCCAGGTACCAACCGCGGCAGCGAAGGCATGGTTGGCGAGGGTCGCGACCAGAATGCCGAGCACGATCGGCCATGGTCTGCGAAACCGGGCGGCGAGGATGAAGGCGAGCAACTGCGTCTTGTCGCCGATTTCAGCGAGCGCGACGATGGCGGTGGAAACGAGAAAGGCGTCCATTACAGCGGATCCGGTGTTATGCGCAGCGGCCGAACGCCTGCGCCTCGACCCGAGCGCGGCATTCTAGCGGCCGCCGCGCTCCATCGCCATGCGATACACCAGCGGAATGGCGAAAAGGGTCAGGACCGTGGAAAAGCCCAGGCCCCACACGATGCTCGCCGCCACCGGGCCCCACATCAGCGACTTGCCCCCCAGCCCGATCGCAAGCGACAGCAGCCCACCAATGGTGGTGGTGGTGGTGATCAGGATCGGCACCACGCGCCGGCGCGCGGCGTAGATCGCTGCATGCTGCACGCTCATGCCCGCCGCACGACGCTCGTTGGCGGCGTCGATCAGCACGATCGCCGAATTCACCGCGATGCCGGTGAGCGCGATCACGCCGTACAGGGTGTACAGCGACAGCGGATTGCCCGACGCCAGCAGCCCGAGCACCACACCGGTGAAGGCCAGCGGCACCGTTACCAAGATGATCAAGGGTTGCCAGTAGCTGCGGAACTGTGTCGCAAGGATCAGGTAGATCAGGCCAATGCCGAGCATGAAGAGCTTGCCCATGGCGTCCAGGCTCTCCTCGATGTCCTCGAGTTCACCCGAGAAATCAAGCTCCACACCGGGGAACTCCGGCTGCATGCGCACCCACGCGGCCTTGAGCCGATCGTTGGCCTCCACGGTGTCGATCTGCGACCTGTCCAGATCGGCTTCAACGGTAATTGCGCGGGTGAGCTGATAGTGGCGGATGTAGCCCTTGGACAGGCGCAACTCATGATCCACCAGATCGCCCAACTGCACGCTGCGGCCATCGGCGAGCGGGACCACCCGCTGCAGCAACTCGGTGACGTCGTTGAGGTTTTCCGGACGGGCACGGACGACCACCTCGATCTTCTCTCCGCCCTCGCGGGTCGTGGCGACGATCTCACCCTCCCCGTACAGGCGCAGCAGGCGTGCGACCTCGGCCGGATTCACCCCTGCGCGGGCGAGCTTCTCGCGGTTCAGCAGCAGGCGCATCTCGCCACGGCCGGGCACGTCGTCATCCATGAGGTCCTTGACCCCGGGCAGAAGCGCAACCTCGGCAAGAAACGCGTCCGCGGCGGCGCGCAACTGCGGGTAGTCGTCAGATTTCATCTTCACCGAGATCGGCTTCGCGGTCGGCGGGCCGCCCTTCATCTCCATGAAGGAAAACTTCGCCTCACCCTCCAGCGCCTCGATCCGCGGACGCACCGCGGCGATGATCTCGCCGGTTTCGCGCATGTCGCCGTGGCGCGGCAGAAGGGCTACCAGCACCTGCCCGTACTGGTCGCCATAGACCGGCTCGGTGTCGGTGAACTTGAGGCCCGAATAGCTGGCGATCGACCGCAGCTCCGCCGGGTCGACCGCCTTCTGCAGCACGCGGGCGGCGCGCTCGGCCTCGGCCAGGGTCCGCTCGGGACGGACCCCGGCGGGCATGTCCACGCTGACATAGAAGAAGCGCATCGAATCGAAAGCGAAGAACTGCACCTTCACCAGGCCACCCGCCACCGCCGCACCGGCCCCCACCATGAGCAGCACGAGCACGGCCATGCCGATCCGGCGCCGGCGAAGCACTGCCACCAGCGCACGCGCGTACTTCACCCGCAGCCAGTGCGTGAAGCGCTCGCGCAATACCTGCGCACGGGTGCGCCGAGCAGAGGGCTGCAGGCCCAAGGCAAGAACGTGGGTGGGCAGGATCCAGAACGCCTCGGCCAGGCTCACCAGCAAGCCCACCGTGACCACGAAGGGCACGACGAACATGAAGCTGCCGAGGATGCCGGGCAGCAGCATCAACGGCAGGAATGCAGCAATCGTGGTGAGCACCGAGGCGATCACCGGCAGCCCCACCTCACGCACCCCGCCCACCACCGCCTCCTGCGGCGCCTCGCCACGCTGCAGGCGGTAGTAGATGGCTTCCACGATCACCACCGCGTCGTCCACCAGCATGCCGAGCGCGATCACCACCCCGAGCAGAACGGTGAGGTTGAGGGTCGAACCGATCAGATCGACGCCGATGAAGGTGCCCGCAAGCGAAAACGGCACCCCCAGCCCCACGAGCAGCGCCAGGCGCGAGCCGAGGAAGATCCAGCACATCAGCAGCACCGCACCGAGGCCGAAGAGTGCGTTCGACTCCATCACGCCGATCGCGCTACGGGTCGCGTGGGTCTGATCATCGATCAGGGTCAGCTGTACCCCCTGGCCGGCGAGCAAGGGATTGCGCGCGCCAGCGAAAGCCTGCAGGCGCTCCACCAGCTCCAAGGTGTTGGCGTCGGGTTGCTTGGTGACGGACAGCATCACCGCGGGCTGGCCGTTGTAGATGACCAACTGGCTCGCGCGCTCCTGGCCGCGTGCAACGCTTGCGATCTCGTCCAGCGCCACACGGCCTCCTGGCGTGATGACGGCTGCACCTGCCAGGGTTTCCGGATCAGGCGTCTTGCCCTCCATGCGCACCAGCCACTCGCGGTCCTGCACGCGCACGCGACCGCCGAGCGTATTGCGGAACCACGCAGCCACCGCATCGGACACCTGCACCGGCGACAGGCCGGCTGCGGCCACCCGCGCCGGATCGAAATCGACCTGCAGCTGCGGCTCCTCGAAGCCGGCGGTGATCACCTGGTCCACCCCCTCCAGCGCCTCGAGCTCCTTCTTCATCACGAAGCCGGCGCGCCGCAGGCGTTCACCGCCAGCGCCATGCAGCACCATGATCGCCGTCGGAAAACCATTCGAACTGGTGATCTCCATGACCACCGGGTCGGTAGCGTCCGGCGGCAGCTCGGCCGACGCCTTGTTCTGGATCTCACGCCGCAGGTCATTGACGCGCTTGTCGAAGCGGCGCTCGGACAGCTCCTCGAAGCGCACCAGGATGGACGACACCCCCTCGCGGCTCGAAGAGGATGCGAAGCGCACATCCTTGACCTGCTTGATCGCATCCTCGAGCGGGCCGGTGAGCTCACGCTCCACATCCTCCGCCGAGGCGCCCGGCAGCGCGGTGATGATGCTGACCCAGTTGAAGTTGATCTCCGGATCCTGCGCCCTCGGCATGGCCAGATAGCTGAGCAACCCGCCGAGCAGCACCATCACGAAGGCGATGTTGGCCAGCGGATGATTGTCGATCAGCTTGCGGTAGAAGGCGCTCACTGCGCGCCTCCGGACGCACCAGCGCCAGCAGTCTGCGCATCCAGCCCGAGCGCGAAGCGCCCTTCATCGACGATCAGCGTGTCGCCCGCCCAGTCGACCGCCACGGCACGTCCCGCCTGTGCCTGCGGCAGCACCCTGAACACCGGCACCCCGTCCTGCATCACCCAGGCCCCCAGCGCACCCTTGCGCTCCTGCACGAAGCCCGCCGGCAGATGCGGCGTACCGCTGCGCCAGCGCAACTCCCCACCCAATCCGGGCGACAGTTCCGCATCGCCGCGGAAGATCGCCTCGCGGGTCTGGCCAGCCACATCCAGCAGCGGCGATATGCGCTGCAACTGCAGGGCGTGCTCGCGCCCGCCCGCCGCCAGCGTCCATTCCGGGGCGGCGCGCAGGCTGTCGATGTGCATGGAGGGCACTTGCGCGCGCACCTCGGCATCGCCCGTCGCGGCGAACACCAGCAGAGGCGCACCCACCGCCGCCAGCTCGCCCACGGCCACCCGGCGCTCGCGCACCACCCCATCGAAAGGCGCGACGATGCGCGTGCGCGCCAAGGCGAGCTCGGCCGCCGCCCGGGCGGCGAGCGCCGCGTCGCGCTCGCGCTCGAGCACGCCCAGCTCGGTTTCGCGGATGCGTAACCCGTCGGCGCTGATGAAGTCGCGCTGCGCCAGCGCACGCGCCTGGTCGAGCTGGGCGCGCGCGAGGCTGATCCGGCTGTCGATCAGGGCCAGTTGGGCACGCACACGGTCAAGCTCGATACGGTAGGCAGCGTCGTCCAGTTGCACCAGCAGCTTGCCGCGCGCGATCGCCTCCCCCTCGCGCACCGGCATGTCGACGACACGCGCGGCAACTTCCGCGGCGATGCGCGCTTCCTCCCGGGCGACCACCTGCGCCGGAGCGCGGAACTCCGGGTAACTCGCCAGCTCAGCCAGGGGCCGGGCATCAAGCGAACCCACGCCGGATTCGTCCGCGGCATGGACCGTTACGGCAAGGAGTAGCAGGAAAGGCGCAACGAGGCGGGAAGCAATGAAGCAGGGGGCGGTCAGGCGATTCACAATGCGTCGGTCCGGTTCTTGTCGTTGGAGAGGCGGGCGCCTCGACCGCGCAGCAGGGCGGATCAGCCCTCGTCGATGACGCGGAAGCTCAGCGTAGGGGCGGTAAAATCGTCCGGGGTCGCCCCCACTCCGATCTCGCCCTCGCCATAGAGGGTGCAGCTGTCGCGGCGCAGCACCACGGGGGCGCAGGTGCCGGCGAACCGTACCCAGCTGCCGTTGCTGCTGAAGTCGGTAAGCAGGCACTGGCCGGCCGCCCATTCGATGCGCGCATGACGGCGCGACACGCGCGGATCGTCGATCGAGAAACCAGCGCCGTCTCCGCGCCCGATGATCAGGGGCGCTTCGTCGTCGTGCAGTTCGATGTGCTGATCGAGCCGTGCCAGGTCAACACGGCGCATCGGCCGCCCCGCATCGATCAGCCCCTGAAAGCCGAGCAGCGCGGTCAAGGTCGTTTCGGCAGTGCGCGAGAAATCGACGCGCCAGACCCGCACTGGCTCGGCCTTGCCCTTGATGGTAATGCGGTCGAGGCTGTGACAGGCCAAGCGAACGGGGTCCGGCAAGCAGGAGAAAACGGACTCGCTGATCAGCGTCTCCCCCGCCTCGGCACGGTCGCTGAGGCGGGCGGCCACGTTCACCGCGTCGCCGTAGCAGTCACCGTCGTGTTCCACGATGGCGCCCCGGTCGATGCCCGTCTTCACGCCCAGCGGGCCGCGCTGCAACTCGACCGCCGTCAGCTCGCGCAGGACTTCCTGCATGCGCGCGCCGGCCTGTACCGCCGCGACCGGGTCGTCAAACAGCACCAGTACCCCGTCACCGAGATACTTGACCACCTGACCGCCAGCACAGGCGAGATGACGGCCGAGCACATGCGTGCAACGCGTGACGATCTGTGTCGCCGCGACATTGCCTGCAGATTCAAACAGTCCGGTGCTTCCCGTAAGATCGGCGAACACCACGGTCCTGACCGATTGTTCCACGCGCCTCCCCGTTTATTTTCGTTGTGGTACGCAGCGACGCCAAGCCACGAATCGACCACAGACCGCTGCCGTACCAGCCGCGATGCTAGCACTAAGGCTTGATCACGTCATCGGTCGCGCAAGTCGCGCGGCATGAAAAATGCTTGGAAAGGCTTTGCGGGCAGCAAAAACGAGAAACGACCCGCCCGTCGTGGCACCGCGGCCCGCGGGCGGATCAGGCGGGAAGAATGGCGCGCAAGGCCTCGGCGAGCAACGGCGCAACCTGGACCGCATTGCTCGGGTGCACGATGCAATCGGTGCTCCAGATCTCGCCAACCCCAGCGTTGTGAATGGCCTCGAGCGCGCCTTGCGCAAAGAGCGCATGCGTGACCGCCACGTCGACCGAGCGTGCACCGGCCTCGCGCAGCAGGACCGCAGCGCGGGCAAGCGTCTGACCCGAGCTCGCCACGTCATCGAGCAGGATCACGGCACGCCCTGCTACCTCGGCGCCCGCGGGCAGCGCAATCACAACATCATGGTCGCCACGGCGAATCTTGCTGCACACGATACTGTCAAGACCATGCCGTCCGGCTGCGGTCTCGATCCACTGGCGCGATTCGGCGTCAGGACCGACGAGCAGCGGGCGCTCCCGACGCTGCACGGCGATGTCCGCAAGCAGGCCGGCACCCGAAAGCGCGATCGCGTGTGGGACGGGGATCGCCTCGGTCAGGGTATCGACGCGGTGCAGGTGCGGGTCGACGGTAATCACCGCATCGAAAAGCCCGGCCAGGAATTCACCCACGATGCGCTGGCTGACCACCTCGCCCGGACGGAAGGCCTTGTCCTGGCGCATGTAGGCCAGATAGGGCGCGACCAGGCTGATGTGCTCGGCACCCAGCTTCCCGGCACTGCGCGCGACCAGCAGCAACTCCAGCAGCTTCTCGTTGGGGCGGTGCAGGCTGCGAAAGAGCACGACATGCTGCGGCAGCGACGGAGGCAGCCTCAACCGCAACTCGTCATCCGGAAAGCGGTGGCGTTCGATCAGTGCTGCGTCCAGGCCGGCGGCGCGCGCCAGCCGGGCGGCTTCATCCGTCTCGTCCTCGAAATGCAGCAGGAGGGGCGTGTTGTTCTTCATCGGTAAAAGCCTACCCGGGTCCCTCCCGCGCCGAAAGTTGATCCGGGCCTCGTCTGCGAAGGAATTCACACCCGCGCGACTGGGGGCTCAGAACTCCACGAACAGATGCGGCACTTCCTCCGCGCCACCGATCGCATAGCCGCTGGCGCGAGCGCTCGCCTGGCGGGCAAAGTCGAGGTCGGACGGGTAATCGGCATGGACCCTGTAGAGTGCCTCCCCCTTCTGCACCGGATCTCCGAGCTTCTTCAGCAGATCCACGCCCGAAGCGAGCATCTTGGGCGCGCCTGCCAGACGGGCAATGCGCGCGAGCTGCAGGTTGTCGATGCCGGTGATCACCCCATCCGCCTCGGCCAGCACGTCGAATGCGAGGCGGGCGAGTTGCGGCGCGTTGTGATCGAAGGCCTTGCCGCCCTGCGCGCGGACGATGGCGTCCATCCTCGCCAGCGCGCGCCCCGAGTCCAGAATGTCGCGCGCAATGGCGAAGCCGTCCCCCCCACGCACGTCCGGATCGAACTCCAGCATGCGCCCCGCGAGGCGCAGCGCCTTCTGGCGCAGATCGTTGGGCGCGCGCGGATCGTTCTCCAGCACCTGCATCACGTCGCGCGCCTCGAGCACCGGGCCGATACCGTTGCCGATCGGCTGGCGGCCGTCGGTGATCACCACGTCGATGGTCAGGCCCATGCGCGTGGCGACAAACTCGAACAGCTTGCGCAGCTTCTGCGCCTCCGGCATCGAGCGCACCTTCGCGCTTGGTCCCACCGGAATGTCGAGCACCAGATGGGTCGATCCGGCGGCTACCTTCTTGGACAGGATGGAAGCGACCATCTGCCCGGGCGAATCGATCGACAGCGGGCGCTCGACCGAGATCAGCACGTCGTCGGCCGGCGAGAGCTTGGCCGTGCCGCCCCAGGCGAGGCAGCCGCGGTGCTCGCGCACGATCTCGTTCAGGCGCTCCACCGGCAGTTCGACCTGCGCCAGCACCTCCATGGTGTCGGCCGTGCCCGCCGGCGAGGTGATCGCGCGCGAGGAGGTCTTCGGGCACAGCATGCCGTGCGCGGCGACGATCGGCACCACCAGCATCGAGGTCCGGTTGCCCGGGATGCCACCGATGCAGTGCTTGTCCACCACCGGCCGCTCCTGCCAGTCGATGCGGTGCCCCACCGCCGCCATCGCCTCGGTGAGGAAATACACCTCCTCGCGGTCGAGTTCGCCCTGGTTGGTCGCGACCACGAAGGCGGTGAGCTCGATCTTCGAATAACGATGTTCGGCGATGTCACGCACGATCGCACGGAAGTCATCCCGCGCGAGCCGCTCACCGGCGATCTTGCGGTGCAGCGCAGGGATGGAGGTCGGCGGCTCGGCCTGCGCAATCATCGCCGGGTGCCCATTCTCGACCCCCATCTGCGCAAAGGCGTCGATCGACAGCCCGACCTCATGGCAGCGCACGATGCGCGGATCGTCCACCACATTGAGCGTGGCGAGGACACGCCGGCCATTGGCGCGCACCTCGACCTTGGACAGTGCCTGGAAACCTTCAGCGCGGTAGATCTCGCAGTCCCGGTGCAGGTAGGCGACGTTTTCGCGGTAGGTATCCACTGCCACGCGGCGCAGCCTGAGCGGGAAGGCATCCCCCTCTTGCGGCGGCGGCAGGGCGGGATGGTCGTCATTCTGTGCATTCATGGTGCAAGACTACACCCTGGCTCCACACCCATGAAGCCGCTCGCAGGCACGGATGCGTCACATGACACAGGGACACCCACGTCACGGACAGACACACCGGGACCGCCAGCATTACGCCTGGCGAAACCCCTGCGCAAAGCTTAACGAACGTCAACATGGTCAAGCCCGATCGACCATAAAATGAGTACAAATTCACACACCAGCACAACGGAGGGCGACATGACGAACCGAAACATCTCTTTCATCGTCAAGGACCAGAACCCCTTGATGCTGCGTCCGACGGATACCGTCCAGAGCGCGTGCCAGGCAATGTGCGAGCGCAGCGTGGGCGCGGTACTGGTAACGGACACCAGGGCCCACCTGAAGGGCATCTTCACCGGCCGCGATGCGGTGCAGGTGATCGCCAATGGCGGCGACCCGGCGACGGTTCATCTGTCCGAAGTCATGACCCGCGACCCCGACACCATCGAACCCGACCGCAAGGCGATCGACGCGCTGCACAGGATGTGCGACGGCGGCTACCGGCACTTGCCGGTGACGGTCGACGGCAAGGTGGTCGGCATCATTTCGCGCAGCGACTTCAAGGGCCTCGAGCTCGACCAGTTCGAGGACGAGCAGAGCCTGTGGGAACGCATCTGCTGACCCCCACTCGACCCGGCGCGCCCGGTCCAGAAGCTCAGTCGACCCGAAACCGGAGCGTGCCGATCATGCGGTCGTCCGCAGTGAGCACGCGCACTTGCCAGCGCCCGCGCGGATCATCCGGAAAGTTGCGCTTGTACGTCCACGCGCGGTAGCCGTCGGTTCGTCCGCCGGTCACATCCAGTTCGATGCGGTCGACCTCGCGCCCTTCGTGCAGCCAGACATGACTCACCCGCTCCGTGAGCCCCAGCGGCGCGCGGATTGCAGTGTAGGCGTAGAGGCCTGCCTCGCGCAGGTGCGCGGCATCCAGCGCCCGCAGGCTCTGCGCTGGCGCCCGTTGCTCGACATCCATGGCCGTGCTGACCGCCACCTGGGTCAGCCGCAGGGTGGCAGGCGGCACCCACAGGCGCGCCAGCCATCCGGCGAGGCCTAGGGCCACCAGCAAGGCCAGCACCAGCAGTCCGCGCCACCAGCGTGGCATGGTGACCGCGCCCGCCAAGGTCGGAAACGACAGCACCACGGCAACCGCGAGCGCTGCCTGATAGCTCGCCATCGCCGGGACCTGCAGCACCAGCGGCAACACCACCAGCAGCAGCGCGAACAGGGTCAGCGTGTGATAGCTCAGGAAAAGCCAGCGTCGCTTCGCCAGGCGCCCGTAGTACAGCGGATCGATGATCGCTACCAGCGCCATCACCCCAAGCGCGGCGGTGAACATCGCCTGACCGCTGTTCCAGGAGGTACTGGCGACGAAGAAAGGCAGCGCAAAGAACAGGCTCTCCTGGTGCGTGAACTGCGTCAGGTAGCGCACCAGCGCGGCGGGCACACCGAAGCCGAAGCGCCGTTTCAGCGCGCGATCGAGCACGCGCTCCAATACCAGCAGCAACCAACCCGCCAGCATCGCTACCGCCATCACCCTCGCCACGCCTTCATGACGTTCGACGAGAAGGAAGCTGAGCACACCGGAAACGAAGCCGAAGCTCGCCACCAGCCAGGGGTGGCGGCGCAGCCACACCATCAGACGCAGTCCGCGCCATTTCAGTCGCTTGAGCCGGCTGCCGCGCCCAGCCGGCGCCGCCGATACGGGCAGCGCGGGCTCCGCATCCGGGGGCAACCCAGCCCGTGGCTCGACGGGGCCGGCGCTCACTGCATCAGGTCGCGCAGATCGGCGACCGGCGAACGGCCGAAATCCGCGTCGAGCATGAAATCCACCAGATGCATCGCACACGCCTCGGGGGCCACCAGGCTGCCGCTGCGCTTCAGGTCGACGAAGCGCTCCCGCATGGGAAAGCGCTCGGGGGCGATCGCACGGATCTCGCCCTGCATGTCGGTGTCGATGACGCCCGGCGCCAGCGCGCAGATGCGCAGCCCGGGCGTGGCATCCATCTGGACCGCACGCGCATGTTGGTCAAGTGCCGCCTTGGTGGCGCAATACACGCTCCAGCCCGCATAGGCGGCGCGCGCTGCGCCGCTCGACACGTGCAGCACGCGCCGCTCCCGAATCCCGTCCGCCTGTGCGAAAGCCGCCGCCAGCATCAGCGGCGCCGCCACGTTTATCGCCACGGCGTGCGCCACCGCTGCCGGGTCCTGCAGCGGCAAAGGCCCCATCGGCTGCAGGGTGCCGGCATTGTTTATCAGCAGCGCTTCATCTGCATCACCCAGCCAATCGGCGAGCCCTCCCGCCGCAAGCCAGGCTGCGAGGGCTTCGGTATCGGCCAGATCAAGCGCCACCTCGGCGAGCTGCCCGCCGTGCGCCACCGCCAGGGCAGCATTCCCCTGCCGCGCCAGCCCAAGCACTGGAACGCCGCGTTCGAGCAGTTCCGCCGCAATCGCCGCACCCAACCCGCGGCTGTGTCCACTCACGATTGCCCGGATGCCCGTCATCGTGCGTCCCCGCTCACGCAGCCGGCTTGCGCGCGACCAGGCCTACCAAGGCCGAATGCCCCTTGTGGCCCACCCCTTCATCGAGCACGTCCTCGTATTCCTGCAGATGCAGGATCTCGAGCGCGCCGAAGGCTTCGCGCAGCATGTCCGCGGTGTACAGATGGTCGACCGCCGACGGCCCGCCGGTACGGAACTCGAGTTGCTTCGGCGTATAGCCCTGCAGGATCAGATGGCCGCCCGGCTTGAGCGCGCGAACCATGCCCGCAAAGATGCTCGCGCGCTGCGCCGGCGTGGCGAACTGGATGAAGATCGCCACCACGAAATCAAACGCGGCCTCCGGATACGCCCAAGCAACCGCATCCGCAAGCACGAAATCGACCTCGACGTGACGGCCAGCCGCGAGCTTGCGCGCCTTCTCCAGCGCCACCGGCGAGATCTCGGTCGCCGTCACCTGCAGGCCCTGCTCGGCCAGCCACACCGCATTGCGCCCCTCGCCATCGGCCACCGAAAGCGCATTGGCGCCGGAAGCCAGCAAGGCCGATTGCGCTGCCAGAAAACGGTTTGGGGTGGTGCCGAATACATAGTCCTCGCCCGCGTCGCGAAAGCGCGAAGACCACATGCGTTCCTGTTCGTGTGCGTTCATCGTTTCTCCTGAAATCGTGCGGCGACATCGCGCCCGTGCGCATCGCCGCCCCCCCCGTGGCTCGCGGACGCAGCCGCCCGCTACCAGGGCGGGCGCTCGCCCGCGCCCGGATGCATCCGCACGGTCAACACGGAATGCTCAAACCAGCCAGCGGCCGAGTGTCGCCATCGCGATGGTCAGCAGGCCCAGGGTCAGGTTGGTCCCGACAAGCTGACGGATGCGCCCGAGCGCCGCGCCGCCCGATTTCCATTCCTCCGTTGCGACGGCCTGCTTCAGGCCTGCATACGGAACGAAGAAGACGAAGGCGTAGATGGCGATCATCACCAGGCCCATCAGGAGCATCAGGTGCTGGTAGAGCGGTGCCGCAGCAAAACCATAGCCCAGGATCAATGCGAGCCCGCTCGCGAGCACGGCCACGACCGACACCCACACCCAGACAAAGAAGCGCGCAAGCACCCCGCGCCACAGCCGCAGGCGCGGCGGCGGCTCGAGCTGGCTGGCTGCCTCCGGACGCAGGCAGACATAGGCAAAGAACATGCCGCCCACCCAGACGACGACGCCGGTCACGTGCAGGAGGAGCAGAAAGGAATCAAGAGCCATGGCGCCACCTCAAAAGGTATCGAAAGCGTCCTGATTGTGCCGCAAAAGAGGCCCCGCGCGGCAAGCGCCGCGATCGGCCCTGCTATCGGCCCTGCCAGCGCGCCGGACGCCGCTCGCAGAAGGCGCGCACACCCTCGCCGAAGTCCGCAGTTGCCGACATGGCGAGAAAGCTCGCCTTCTCCGCATCAAGCGCACCCGCGAAGTCGCTGTTCAGCCCCGACCGCAGCAATCGCTTGATCCCGGCCTGCGCTGCCGCCGGCCCGTCTGCGAGGCGGCGCGCCATGGCGAGCCCGCTGTCCTGCAGCTGCGCCACCGGCACGACCTCGGCCACCAGGCCGATATCCTTCGCCTGTGCGGCATCGATCTGCGGATTGAGCAACGCGATCGCCAGCGCGCGCTGCAGCCCCACTCGGCGCGAGAGATGCCAGCTCGCCCCGCCGTCCGGCGTGGTGCCGATCGCGCTGTAGGCAAACACGAAGCGCGCAT
Organism: Thauera sp. WH-2; assembly: GCF_048321015.1. NCBI lineage: Bacteria > Pseudomonadati > Pseudomonadota > Betaproteobacteria > Rhodocyclales > Zoogloeaceae > Thauera > Thauera sp. WH-2. The sequence continues at coordinate 456,219 of NZ_JBLWFG010000002.1, forward strand.
CGTCGGCCGCAACCAGAATGTCGCAGGCGATCGCCAGCGACATGCCGAAACCCGCCGCCGAGCCGGCCACCAGGCCGATGACCGGGCACGGCAGTCTCGTGAGGCCCGCAACCGCCTCGTGCACCGCATCGATCAGGCACCCGATCTCCTCGGCGCATTCCTGCTGCGAGTCCTGCAGCAGGGCATCGAAACGGCGCACATCGCCACCGACCATGAAATGTGCGCCGCTGCTGCGCAGCACGACCGCCCGTGGCGGCTCCGCTTGCAAGGCGCGCACGGCATCGCGCAAGGCGAGCCCCATCGCGAGATCGAGGCTGTTGCGCGAGGCCGGACGGTCAAGGGTGATGAAGGCAATCCCGCCCTCACGCTCGAGGCGCACGGATGAATCGGCAGCGGTGGAATCAGACATCGGCATAATCTCCTTGAGTACATTCTTTGCGTATGCGGACGAGGATACGCGATGCGCCATCGCCGGGCACCCCCCCCCCGCCACACCCCTCGCCCACCCCCTGACCCGACACGCCCCGGCCCGCACGCCCGCGCCCGCACAGACACACGTGGCCGCGCCTGCCTCAGGGGCGAGGCCCTACCGGGAGAAGAGGGGGAGCGAAACAGCGAGCAGGATGGAAAGCGAAATGCGCAACTCGAACACGCAGCTTACTTGGCCGCCATGCGGATCGCACCGTCCAGGCGGATGACCTCGCCGTTCAACATCGGGTTCTCGCAGATCGACTTCACCAGCTGCGCGTATTCGCTGGAACGACCCAGGCGCGAGGGGAAAGGCACCATCTGGCCGAGCGAATCCTGCACCTGCTGTGGCAGCCCGCGCAGCATCGGCGTCTCGAAGATGCCGGGCGCGATGCTCATGACGCGGATGCCGTAGCGCGCCAGCTCGCGCGCGATCGGCAGCGTCATGCCGACCACGCCGGCCTTGGACGCCGAGTAGGCCGCCTGGCCGATCTGGCCGTCGAAGGCGGCGACCGAGGCGGTGGTGACGATCACGCCGCGCTCGCCCTCCTCGTTCGGCGCGGCCTTGCTCATGGCGTCGGCGGCGAGGCGGATCGGGTTGAAGGTGCCGACAAGGTTGATCGTCACCCCGCGCATGAAACTGTCGAGGCGGTGCGGGCCTTCCTTGCCCACGACCTTTTCGCCCGGCGCCACGCCGGCGCAGCACACCAGACCGTGCAGGCCGCCGAAGCCCGTCACCGCGGCATCGACCGCTGCCTGCGTCGACGCCTCGTCGGTGACGTCGGTGCGCACGAAGCAGGCCGCTGCGCCCAGCTCCGCCGCGAGCGCCTTGCCCGCCTCTTCATTGAGATCGGCAAGCACCACCTTGCCGCCGCCTTCGACCACCATGCGCGCGGTGGCGGCGCCCAGGCCCGAGGCGCCGCCGGTGACGAGGAATACCGAGTTTGCGATCTTCATTGCGTGTGCTCCCTGTGTCTCAGATGCGTTCGATGATGGTTGCGGTGGCCATGCCGTGGCCGACGCACATGACCTGCAGGCCGAAGCGGCCGTCGCGCTGCTCGAGGCCTGCGAGCATCTTGGCCATCAGGCCGGCGCCGGTGCCGCCCAGCGGGTGGCCGTGGGCGATCGCGCCGCCCCAGGGGTTGAAACGGTCCATGTCCGGCGCGAACTCGCGCATGAAGCACAGGGCCACGCTGGCGAAAGCCTCGTTGACCTCGATCCAGTCCATGTCGCGGATCGACAGCCCGGCCATCTCCAGCGCGCGGCGCGCCGCCGGGATCACCCCGGTGAGCTGCATCACAGGGTCCGAACCGACCGCGACGCGGGCGCGGAAGCGCGCGCGCGGCCGGATGCCCAGCGCATCGGCCGCCGCGCGCCGACCGACCAGCACCGCGGCCGCGCCGTCGGACATCTGGCTGGCGTTGGCCGCAGTCACGCCGCCCTCGCCCGGCTGGCGGAACACCGGCTGCATGGCGCGCATGCGCTCGACATCGATCACCGCACGGATGCCTTCGTCGTGCGCCAGCGTGATCGTGCCACCCTCCTTGTCCACACCCGCCACCGGCAGGATCTCGGTGTGCAGGCCGGCCGCGCGCGCCGCCTCGGCACGGCAGTGGCTTTCCATCGCGTAGTCATCCATCTCGGCACGCGAGATCTGCCACTGGTCGGCGATGCGCTCGGCGCTCTCGACCTGATGCGGAATGGCGAAGCGCGCGAGGATCTTCGGATGCAGATTGTCGAAGCCACGGAAGTCGCCCTGCCCCAGGGTCAGATCGAGGAACATCGGCACCCGGCTCATGCTCTCGACGCCGCAACCGATGGCAAACTCGAGGTCGCCCGCAGCCACCGCCTGCGAAGCGGCATGGGTGGCGAACTGGCTGGAGCCGCACATGCGGTTCATCGACACGCCCGGCACCTCAGCCGGCAGCCCGGCGATCAACAGCGCCTGGCGGGCGATGTTGGCGCCCTGCTCGCCGGCCTGGCTGACGCAGCCGGCCAGCACGTCGCCGACCTTATCGGCCGGCAGTCCGGTGCGCGCCAGCACGCCGCCGATGGCGGTGGCGAGCAGTTCGTCCGGGCGGGTCTCGCGCAGCGCCCCGCCGCGGCGGCCGAAGGGGGTGCGGACGGCGCCCAGAATCAGCGCTTCGTTCGGATTGGAGGAATTGGATGGGGTCATTGCTGGGTCCTCGGGTTCAGGCCCGCTGCAGTTCGCGGGCGATGATGTTGCGCTGGATCTCGCTGGTGCCTTCGTAGATCTGCAGCACCTTGGCGTCGCGGAAGAGCTTTTCCACCGGGTATTCGGTCGAGTAGCCCATGCCGCCGAAAATCTGCACCGCCTCGGTCGCCGCCCACATCGCGGCATCGGCGGCGAAGGCCTTGGCGATCGAGGCCTCGATCGTGTTCGGCCTGCCCTGGTCGAGCAGCCAGGCCGACTGGTAGGTAAGCAGGCGCGCGGCCTCGAGCTTCATGCGCATCTCGGCCAGCTTGTGCGCCACGGCCTGGTGGTCGATCAGGCGCCGGCCCATACTGCTGCGCTGAGTGGCGTAGGCGAGCGACTCGTCGAGGCAGCGCTCGATGAGGCCGACGCCGAAGGCGGCCACCATCGGCCGCGAGTGGTCAAACACCGCCATCGCCAGCGCGAAGCCGCCGCCCTCCTCACCGAGGCGGTGATCCTCGGGCACGAACACCTGATCCAGGAAGACCTCACAGGTGGGCGAACAGCGTTGACCGAGCTTGCCCAGCGGCTCACCCACCGTCAGACCCGCACTGGCACGCGGGACGATGAAGGCCGTCATGCCACGATGTCCGGCATCCGGTGCGGTCTTGGCGAAAACGACGAGAAATTCGGCCAGGTTGGCGTTGGAAATCCAGATCTTGCTTCCGGTGAGGCGATAACCGCCCTCCACCCGCTCGGCGCGGGTCCGCACGCCGGCAACGTCGGAGCCCGCGCCCGGCTCGGTCATGGCGAAGCTCGCGAGCGCGCCGTTGGCAGCCGCGCGCAGATAACGATCACGCTGCATCTGGCTGCCGGCGATCGCAATCGGCTCGGTGGCCAGCGCATTCACGCACAGGGCAGTGCCGATCCCCAGACAGCCGCGGCAGAAGGCTTCGGTAACCAGCACCAGTTCGAGGCAGCCCAGACCGCCCCCACCCACCGCCTCGGGCAGGTTGATCCCCAGCAGGCCGAGTTCCTGAGCGCGCTGATGCACCTCGACCGGGAAGGCCTTGCTGGCATCGGCCTCGGCTGCGCGCGGCACGATCTCGCGCTCGGCGAAGCGGCGGGCGAGATCGCGGATCTCGCGCTGCTCCGCATTCAGTTGGAAATCCATGATGTCTCCGGCGCGGCGACCCCGGGCAGGCAGCGCCGCGCACAACAGGCTCCGGCGTGCCCGCGCACGCCGCGCCGAAAAGAAGGGAAAACGTCGTCGAAAACCCCGGGGACTCAGCCCGGTGGCGCACCCGCACGCGCCGGGGAGTGGTCACGCATGGGCGGCCTCTCCCCGGTACATGGCTTCGATCACGTCGGCATAGGTCTTGTAGATGCTGGAACGGCGCACCTTCATCGTCGCGGTCACCTCGCCGTCGTCGTGGTCCAGTTCCTTGGTCAGCAGGTGGAAGCGGCGGATGTGCGAGACCTGCGCGAGCTGGCCATTGCCGCGTGCGATCTCGGCGTCGATCAGCGCGCGCACCTCCGGGTGCTCGACCAGCGAGCGGAAGTGGGTGAAGGGGATCTGGCGGCCCTCTGCCCACTTCGCCACCGTCTCGTAGTCGATCTGGATCAGGGCGGAGACGAACTTGCGCCCGTCGGCGACGACGATGCACTCCTTGATATAGGGGCTGGCCTTCATCGTCTTCTCGATCTCGGACGGCGTCAGGTTCTTGCCGCCGGCGGTGATCATGATGTCCTTCAGGCGATCGACGATGTAGAGCTGGCCGTCGCGCGCCTCGACCACGTCGCCGGTGTGCAGCCAGCCGTCGCGGATGCTGTCGGCGGTCGCCTCCGGGTTCTTGTAGTAGCCGGCGAACACCATCTCGCCCCGGATCAGCAGTTCGCCGCGCTCGCCGATCCGGTGCTCGACACCGAGGATCGGCGTGCCGACCGAGCCGAAGCGGGCCGCATCCAGCGGCTGGCCGGTGATCATGCCGGTCGATTCGGTCAGGCCATAGACCTCCACCAGCGGCACGCCCAGCGTGCGGAAGAACTGCACCACCGCGGGCGGGATCGGCGCGGCGCCGGTCAGCGCCACCTGCGCCCGGCGCAGGCCGATGAAGTTCTGCAGCGCGCGCAGGATGAGCCAGTACCAGAAGGCGTAGCTCAGGCGCTCGCCCGCGGTGCGCTGCGCCGCCGCCTTGTGCGCGAAGGGCGCGCAGGCGGCCATCGCGCGGTCGAACAGCCAGCGCTGCAGCGGACCGCTCTCCTGCATCTTGATGCTGATCGCCGAGTGCAGCTTTTCCCAGATGCGCGGCACGCCCAGGAACATCGTCGGCGCGATCTCGCGCAGGTCTTCCTGCACGGTGCGGATCGACTCGCCGAAGGCCACCGTGGAGCCCAGGTAGATCGGGCAGAAGGTGGTCAGCATCTGCTCGGCGACGTGGCACAGCGGCAGGTAGGACAGATGGCTGGTGTCCGCCGACAGGCCCAGGCGATCGGCGATGCCGGGCGCCACGCCGCGGATGTTGGCGTAGCTGATCATCGCGCCCTTGGGTTTGCCGGTGGAGCCCGAGGTGTAGATCATCAGCGCGATGTCCTCGAGCCGCTGCGTCGCCAGCGTCTCCTCCACCAGGTGACGGTGGGTGGCCTCGTATTCGACCCCGAGCGTCTCCAGGTCGGCGAAGGACAGGATGCGGTCGCGCACACGCTCATCGGCGTTGCGCAGGCCCTTGGTCTCCATCACCACGATGGCGCGCAGATGGGGCAGCTGGTCGAGCGCCTCGACCACCTTGTCGGTCTGCTCCTGGTCCTCGCACACCACCACCTCGACGTCGGCGTGGTTCAGCACGTAGGCCACCTCGGGCGCCGGGCTGGTGGGATAGACACCGACCGCGATGCCGCCGACCAGGCCGCAGCCCATCTGCGTCAGCACCCATTCGATGCGGTTCTCGGCGAGCACGCCGACGTGGCCGCCGGCGGACAGGCCGAGCGCACGCAGCCCCAGGCCGACATGGCCGGCGCGGCGGTAGTAGTCGTCCCAGGAAATGCCCTGCCAGATGCCGAAATCCTTCTGGCGGATGGCGATGCGTGCTGGATGCTGCCTTGCCTGCTCGCGCAGCATCTGCGGCAGGGTCAGCCTGGGAAGCGGATTGACTTCGGGGTTCTTGCTCATGGCCATCCTCTCGCTCACGACAGCCAGCGCTTGCGGCGCTTGTAGTGCTTGATGTCGCGGAAGCTCTTCATCTCGCCGTGCCCGCCCATGCCGAGGTAGAACTCGCGCACGTCCTGGTCGGCGGCCAGGCGTTCGGCCGGGCCGTCGGTGACGACCTTGCCGTTCTCCATGATGTAGCCGTAGTGCGCCACCGCCAGCGCCACCGAGGCGTTCTGCTCCACCAGCAGCATCGACACCTTCTGCTCGGCGTTGATGCGGGCGATGATCTGGAAGATGTTCTCCACCAGCAGCGGCGCCAGGCCCAGCGAGGGTTCGTCGAGCAGGATCAGCTTGGGCCGCGCGATCAGCGCACGACCGATCGCCAGCATCTGCTGCTCGCCGCCCGACAGGTAGCCCGCCAGGCCGTTGCGGCGCTCGTACAGGCGCGGGAAGTACTCGTAGACGAGGTCGTAGTCGGCCTTCGCGCCGCTGCGCCCGGTGAGCGCATAGGTCGCGGAGACGAGGTTTTCCTCCACGGTCAGGTCCTCGAACACGCGGCGCCCTTCCATTACGTGGAAGAGCCCCGCGCGCACGAGTTCGTGCGGCTTGGAACCCGCCAGCGGCTTGCCTTCGAAGCGGATCTCGCCGCGCGTCAGCTCGCCGTTCTCCAGCCCCAGCAGGCCGGACACGGTCTTGAGCGTGGTGCTCTTGCCCGCGCCGTTGGAGCCGAGCAGTGCGACGATCTGCCCACGCGGCACCGACAGCGACAGGCCACGCAGCACCTGCACCGCCTTGTTGTAGATCACCTCGATGTTGTTCACCTCGAGGACGGATTCGGCCGCACTCATCGCTTACTCCAGCACGATCCAGTCGGAGGCCGGCACCATGCGCTTGGCCTTGGTGTCGGCGCGGTAGATGCGGCCGACCGGGATGGTGTTGCCACGAATGGTGATGGGCACGCCGATCAGGCCGCCGGTGTCGAAGTTCTCGATCGAGTTCAGCGCCGCCTTGAAGTTGGCCGCGGTCATCTCCTTGCCCGCGGCGATCGTGCGCCGGGCAGATTCGGCGTAGAGCATGGCGGACAGGAAGCCCTGGATGTAGGGCACGTTCTGGTACTCCGGCCGCATCGCGCGGATCTTCTCCAGCATGGGCGCCGGGGTGGAGTCATCGTAGTAATAGCTGTAAGGCATCACCCCCATGAAGCCCTCGGCGACGTCGCCCATCTGCATGACCGTCGAGTTGTCCATCGTCCAGAAGGTGCCCATGAACTTGGTGTCCAGGCCGAGCTGGCGCGCCTGGCCGATGAACTCCGGGATCGGGCCGAGGATGTAGCCGTGGAAGATGATGAAGTCCGGCCTCGCCCGGCGCATCTTCGCCATCTCGGTCGACACATCGACCGCGCCCGGCGGGGTCATGATCTCGATGGCAACGTTGAGCCCCAACTCCTTCGCGACGCCGCGGCTGCTCTCGATCGGGTCGCGGCCGAACTCGGTGTCGGAATAGACGAAAGCCACCTTGGCGCCCGGTTTTTCCTTGGCAATGTAGCGCAGCAGGATGCCGAACTGCTGGGTGTAGTCGGGGCCAGCGATGAACTGGTAGGGGTACTTCTTCGGGTCGTTCAGCTCCGTGGCGAAGGAAGCACCCGACATGATCATCGTGCCGGCGCGGTCGAGCTCGGGGTTGATGGTCTTGCTGAAGGCGGTGGAGTCGCCGTAGTAGAAATTCACCTTGTTCTGGCTGGTGATCTTCTTGAACGCGGCCACCGACTGGTCGACCTTGTAGGCGCTGTCCTCGGGCACATAGCGCAGCTTGTGGCCCTCGATGCCACCGGCGTCGTTGACCATCTTCACGTAGTCCTGGATGCCGGCGTGGATGCCGATGCCGGCGAAGGCGAACACGCCGCTCATCGGGATCGAGCCGCCGATGACGATTTCCTTGTCTGCCGCCTGGACCCCGGGCATGCCTGCGGTGGCTGCCAGGACCGCGGTGGCCAGCAGGCTCTTGAGTACGGTTCTTCTCATGCTTGTCTCCTTCTCTTTATGTGTGGTGATGCGATGAGGCGAGGAAAACTCAGGCCCGGAACGGCCAGAGGTGGAAGAAACGGCGGATGCGGCGCCAGATTTCCTGCAGGCCGAGCGGCTCGAACACGAGGAAGCCGACGATCAGCGCGCCGAACACGATGGTGCGCACCGGCGACAGGATCAGCGTGGCGTCGGCCGACAGCGGCAGCCAGCCGACGATGAGCTTGAGGGCCTCGGGCACCATGGTCATGAAGACCGCGCCGAGGATGGCTCCGAGGATGGTGCCCATGCCGCCAACGATGACCGCGGCGAGGAAGAAGATCGACATGATCAGCGGGAAGCTCTCCGGCGTGACCACGCGGAAGAAGTAGGCCCACATGCCGCCCGCCACCCCGGCATAGAAGGACGACAGGCCGAAGGACAGCAGCTTGTAGCGCAGCAGCGGGATGCCCAGCACCTCGGCCGAGATGTCGCGGTCGCGGATCGCGATGAAGGCGCGGCCGATACGGGTGCGGAACAGGTTGGCAGCACCCAGCACCATCAGGATGGTGATCGGCACGAACAGCCAGTACAGGCGGAACGAGGTGTCGAAGCTGAGGCCGAGGATCTCCGCCGGCGCCACCGTGATGCCGGCATGGCCGCCAGTGACCGAATGCCAGTTGGCGAACACGAAGTGCAGCACCACCGACGCGGCGATGGTGGCGATCGCCAGGTACAGGCCCTTGACCCGCAGCGAGGGCAGGCCCACCACCAGCCCGCCGAGCATCGCGACGAAGCCGCCGGCGAGCAGGTTGAGCAGCACCGGCGTACCAAGCTTCTGCTCCAGCGCCGCCACCGTGTAGGCGCCGATGCCCATGAAGGCGGCCTGCCCCAGGCTCACCAGCCCGGTGTAGCCGGTGAGGATGTTGAGCCCGGTGGTGCTGGCGATGTTGATCGCCACCAGGCAGGCGAGGTAGAGCCAGTACTCGTCGGCGAAGAAGGGGAAGCCGAGCAGCGCGACGGCGAGGACGGCCAGCCAGGCGTACTGGGTGCGGCTGTCGAACAGCGACTCGTCGTGGCGGTAACTGGAGCGTGCGGTTCCGATGCGCATTACAACCTCTCGATTTCATGGGTGCCGAACAGGCCGTAGGGACGGACCAGCAGCACGACGATCAGGATCATGAAGGTGGCCAGCAGCTTGAACTCGCCGCCGAGGAAGCCCCCCGCAAGGGATTCGACGACGCCGATGAAGAGGCCGGCGACCAGTGCGCCGAGCACGCTGTCCAGCCCGCCGACGATCACCACCACCAGCACCGACAGGCCGAACACCCCCATGGTCGAGGAGATGCCGCCCACCGCGCCGACGATGACGCCGGCGACGGCCGCGATCATTGCCGCCACCGTCCAGGACAGCGAGAACACCTTGGGCACGTTGATGCCCATCGAGTAGGCCGCCTGCTGGTCCGAGGCCGTTGCCCGCAGCGCCACGCCGCCGCGCCAGAAGCGGAACACCGCCAGCGCCACCCCGATCAGCACCGCCGCGACGAGGAAGCCGTAGAACACCTTGGGCGGCACGAAGGCCTCGCCGATCATCACCGGCGTGCTCGGCATGAACTCCGGCAGCCGGCGCGGCTCCGAGGTCCAGATCAGCTCGACCACGCCGACCAGGATGGACGCGAGGCCCACCGTGACCATGAACACCGAGATCGGCGACTCGCCCAGCATCGGCCGGATCGCCACCCGCTCGAGCAGCGCACCCGCCACGCCACTGCCGATCACCGCAACCAGGATCGCCAGCCACATCGGCATGTTCATCGCCGTGGCGAGACCGAAGCACAGGTAGGCACCGATCATCAGCATCTCGCCGATCGCCAGGTTCACCACTCGTGTGGCCTTGTAGATCATCACGAAAGCGAGGCCGGTCAGTGCGTACAGGCCGCCGGCGCCGAGGCCGGCCAGCACGATCTCGGCCAGGAAAAGCCAGTCGAATTCCATCTCAGGCTCCCACTGCAAGAGGTTGATGGAGGCGCTGGCGCAACTCGGAGACGTCACCCGAACCCAGGTAGGCCTTGATCACTTCCGGGTTGGCCTGCACCTCGGCCGGCGTGCCGTCGGCGATGACCTGGCCGAAGTTGAGCACCACGACGTGGTCCGACAGGTCCATGACCATGCCCATGTCGTGCTCCACCATCAGCACGGTCACGCCCCACTCCTCGCGCACGTCGAGGATGAAGCGCGCCATGTCCTCGGTCTCCTCGCGGTTCATGCCGGCGACCGGTTCATCCAGCATCAGCACCTTGGGTCGCATCGCCAGCGCGCGCGCCATCTCCACCCGCTTCTGCAGGCCGTAGGACAGCACCGACACCGGCATGTGGCGGATGTGGTCGATCTCCAGGAAGTCGATGATGCGTTCCTCGACCTCCTGGCGCAGCTTCATTTCCTCGTGCCGCGCACGGCCGAAGTAGAACAGCGCGTCGAGCACGTTGGTGCGCAGGTGGGCATGGCGACCGAGCTTGATGTTGTCGAGCACGGTCATGCCGCGGAACAGCGCGATGTTCTGGAAGCTGCGCGCCAGACCCAGCTTCGCGCGCTCGGGCGGCCGGGTGGCGGTGATGTCCTCGCCCTGGAAGCGGATGCGCCCCGTCGAGGGTTTGTAGAAACCGGAGATCGTGTTGAACAGCGAAGTCTTGCCCGCGCCGTTCGGACCGATGACGGTGGTGATGGACCCCGGAGCGACTTCGAAGCCCACATCGGTCAGCGCCTTGATGCCGCCGAACGACAACGTGAGCCCCTCGACCTCGAGGATCGGATTGGCCTTGCCTGGATGCACCTTGTCTCCTCCTGCCAGCCGCCTCTTGCCGGACGGACTGCGCGTGCCGTGCTTTAATTGCCAGCGAACGCGAACCTTTTGGGGATCGCGAGCCGCCGGCTTGGGCATTAATCTTTTTTCTGCCGCTATTTGCAGGCCATACTAGGCAGTACGGGCCTGGTTGTGGATGGCAGAACCGGCCGATCGATTGACATTTCCTGCCACTTGATCGAGACATCCCGACCTCGCACTGCAGCATCGCAAGCGCCATGACCGAACGCCTGAACGCCCCCGCCGTCACCGTGCCGATCCGCATGATCGGCCAGCTACTCGACCGCCTCGTCGAACACCGGCCGCTGGCGCTCGACTGCATCGGCCGTGCCGGCATCGCCCCGGCGCTGCTCCAGCAGGACTCGGCTCGTGTCACGGTGGAACAGTTCGCACTGTTCTACCGCACGCTCGCCATCGAGCTCGACGACGAAACGCCGGGCATGTTCTCGCGGCCCCTGCGCGCGGGCACGCTCAAGTTCCTGTGCCTCGGCATGCTGGACGCCGCCAACCTGCGCGTCGCCCTGCACCGGTTCTGCTGGTTCTTCCGCCTGGTGCTGGACGACCTGCATTACGAGATGGGCGAGGAGGACGGACTGACGCGCATCACCTTGGTCGAGCGCACCGACCTCGGCCGCCACCGGATGCTGATCCTGGAGCTGATGCTGATGCTGGTGCAGGGAATCGCGTCGTGGATGATCGAGCGCAAACTGCTGTTCGCAAGGGTGGATCTGAACTACCCCGCCCCAGCGCATGCCGGCGAGTACATCAACATGTACGCCGGCCCGGCGCGCTTCGACCAGGCGCTTACCGCACTGCACATCGAGCCGGCCTTCATGGACGCGCCGATCCGCCAGGACAAGGCCTCGCTATCGGCCTTCCTGCGCAAGGCGCCGATGGACTGGATCCACGTCTCGGTCAGCGAACGCCTGTTCACCCACCGCGTGCGCGACCTGCTGGAAGCCGGGCTAGGCCGTCCGCAGACGGTGGAGGACGTGGCGCGCGCCATGCACATCTCGCCACGCACGCTGGCACGCCGGCTAGACGCCGAGGGCACGCACTTCCAGGCGGTCAAGGACGCCCTTCGGCGCGACGTGGCCATCGCCCGCATCTCGCGGACCGACGAACCGATCGCCAGCATCGGCGCCGACCTCGGCTTCGACGATCCGGCCGCTTTCAACCGCGCCTTCAAGCAATGGACCGGGACGCCGCCGGGCAGCTATCGGCGCGCGCGCGCCAAAGTCTGAGCGCTCGTCCGCGCAGAAACCACACTTGGTACGCGCCCGGCGTCAGGGTACATTCGGCCCATCCTCCCGGCCTCCTCCTTCTCTTCCAGTCCATGACCGCCCAGCACCCCGAGATCCGCCCCGACCAATCCATCGAGCTGCTCAAGCAGCTCCATATCCTCACCCGCGACGGCAAGCTCAACCAGGACAGCCGGCGCAAGCTCAAGCAGGTCTATCACCTCTACCAGTTCATCGAGCCGCTGCTGGCCGAAGCGCTGGCCGAGCACCCCGACCTGCAGCTGGTGGACCACGGCGCGGGCAAGTCCTACCTCGGTTTCATCCTGTACGACCTGTTCTTCAAGCAGCACGCGCCGGGCGGGCGCATCCACGGCATCGAGACGCGCGACGAGCTGGTGACGAGCTCGCGCCGGCTGGCGGACAAGCTCGGGTTCTCTGCGGGCATGCGCTTCCAGAACCTCAGCGTGGCCGAATCGATCGACTCGGACCGCCTGCCCGGGCGCATCGACATCGTCACCGCGCTGCACGCCTGCAACACCGCCACCGACGACGCGATCCGCTTCGCGCTGCACAAGGGCGCACGCGCCATCGTGCTCGTGCCCTGCTGCCAGGCCGAGGTTGCCGCGGTGCTGCGCAAGCACAAGCAGCAGGCACTGCGCCACCCGATCGCAGAGCTGTGGCGGCACCCGATCCACACGCGCGAATTCGGCAGCCACCTCACCAACGTGCTGCGCTGCCTGCAGCTCGAGGCACACGGCTACGAGGTCACCGTCACCGAACTCGTTGGCTGGGAGCACTCGATGAAGAACGAACTGATCATCGCGCGCCATCAGCCCGACCGGCCGCGCAAACGCGCTGCCGAACGCCTCACCGAGCTGCTCGGCACCTTCGGCCTCGACGAACTCTCCGAACGCTTCTTCACCGCCTGAGGGCGATCTGCGCGACACCCCGGCCGGCCCAGTTGCGCCCCTGGAGGCGCGCTGGTGTCACAGGGCGGGAATCCTCCACCTGATACACTGCGAACGTCCGGCCGGCAGAGAAGCGCTACGCCGGCCACATACACTTACACGGAGGTATTCATGGCTGTCCTGCTGCAGGTTGACTTCCCTTTCAACGGCCCCTGGGGCGAAGAGATGAGCACGGGCATGCGCGATCTTGCGGCCTCCATTGCCGGGGAGCCTGGCCTGTCCTGGAAGATCTGGACCGAGAACCGCGACACTGGCGAGGCGGGCGGGATCTACCTCTTCGAAGACCGCGCCAGCGCCGAGGCCTACCTCGACATGCACCGTGCACGCCTGCTTGGTTTCGGCGTACCGACGGTCAACGCCAAACTTTTCGAGGTCAACGTTCCCCTTTCGCAGATCGATCGCGCCCCGCTGGTCTGAAGAGGTTTACGACTTCCTTCGGCGCGACGAGCACCCTGTGGGTCGCCGGACCCGATGCCTGACCGAGCCCCCTGAACGTGAAATACGACCCATGGCGGTGACGCCCTCCTCCCTGCTCGCAGCGCTCATCGTCGCGCTGACCGCCCTCGGCCCGCTGTCCACCGACTTTTATCTGCCCTCGCTGCCCGCGATCGCAGATGCGCTCGGCACCGACAGCGCCGGGGTGCAGCTTACGCTGTCGGTGTACCTGCTCGGCTTCGGCACCGGCCAGCTCGTCATCGGGCCACTGTCCGACCGCTACGGCCGGCGCCCGGTGCTGCTGTGGGGTATGGCAGTCTTCCTCGTCGCGTCCGCAGCCTGCGCGTTCGCGCATTCACTCGAGGCCCTCGTGGCAGCCCGCCTGCTGCAGGCACTGGGCGCCTGCACGGGGCCGGTACTCGGACGCGCGGTGGTGCGTGACGTGTATGGCCCGCAGGAGTCGGCCAGGGTGCTCTCACACGTCTCCACGGCCACTGCGCTGGCGCCACTGCTCGCGCCCATGCTCGGCGGCTGGCTCACCTCGGGCTTCGGCTGGCGCGCGACATTCGTCGTGCTCACGCTCTACGCGGCACTGCTGATCGTGCTGCTGTGGCGCGCACTGCAGGAAACCAACGCCCACCCCGACCCGCAGGCCCTGCAACCTGCCCGCATGCTGGCCAACTACCGTACGCTGCTGGCGGACCCAAACTACCGCACCGCGCTGCTGGTGGGCTGCGGCGCATTCGCGGCGCTGTTCGCCTTCATCTCGGGCTCGCCCTTCGTCTACATCGGCCTGTACGGCATGAGCCCGGAGCAGATGGGCCTTGCCTTCGGCGTGAACGTGACCGGCTTCATGCTCGGCACCATCCTCTCCGCACGCCTGTCGCGCCGCATCGGCCCTGCGCGGCTGATGCGCCACGGCGTGCTGCTCGGCGCGGTGAGTGGCACCTTGCTCGCCGGGCTCGCACTCGCCGGCGTGGTCCACCCTGCGGCGGTCATGCTGCCGATGTGGGGCGTCACCGCGGCGATCGGACTCACCCTGCCCAACGCCACCGCCCTTGGCCTGGCCGGCTACCCGAAGATGGCGGGGGCAGCCGCTTCGCTGATGGGTTTTGTGCAGATGGGCCTGGGCGCAGGCGCAGGCATGGTGGTCGGCCATGGCGTGCAGGACAGTGCCTTGCCGCTGGCGCTGATGGTGGCGGGCGCGATGCTGTTCAGCCTGCTGGTGTGGGCGCTCGGACCGAGGCGCTGACGCGCGGCGCCTTCGGCGGAGATCGTCAGCCCGCTGTCCCGAACGCCCCAAACCCGCTCGCCACGGCGCGCAGCAGCGCCTCCTCCGCAAGCGGCGGCGCAAACAGGAAGCCCTGCACGACATCGCACCCCATGTGCGCGAGGCGTTCGAGTTGCTCCACGTTCTCGACCCCCTCGGCCACGGTAAGGAAGCCGAAGTGCCGCGCCATGTCGATCACCGTGCCCGTCAGGCGCTGGTCCTGCGGGTTGGTGTGCAGGTCGCGGATGAAGGCACGATCGATCTTGAGTACCGACACCGGCAGCGCCTTGAGGTAAGCGAGCGAGGAGTAACCCGTGCCGAAGTCGTCGATCGCAATGCCGAACCCGGTGCGCGCAAGCGTCTCGAGCTGCGTCATGGCCAGCGCCATGTCCTGCATCAGGCCCGACTCGGTGACCTCGATCTCGAGCAGCGCGGGCGGCACACCGCGCGCCTGCGCAGCCGCGATGATTTCGTGGGCGAACTCGGGGCGCATCAGCTGCACGCTGGCGACGTTGACCGCGAGGCTGAAGTCCGGCGGCACCACCGCCTGCCGACGCCAGCGCGCGAGCAGATCCATCGCCTCGTGCATCACCCATGCGCCGATCGCGACGATCTCGCCGCTGGCCTCCGCGAGGGGAATGAACTCCGCCGGTGACACCGGGCCGAACTCGGCGCTGTTCCAGCGCAGCAGCGCCTCGGCCCCGCACACCGTACGCGTCTTCAGGTCGACCTTGGGCTGACAGGCGAGGTGGAGTTCTCCGCGCGCGATCGCGTGGCGCAGGGCGTGGGCCATGCGCGTGCGACGGCGGAGCGCCTCCTCGAGCTCGGCCGAGTAGGCCTGACACAAGCCGTCACGCGCAGGCAGCGCCAGCGCCGCCCTGCGGATCCAGTGCTCCGCGGACCCCGCGGCGGCGCCTGCGCTGCGACCTATGCTGGCGCGCAACTGCAGGCTCATGTCTTCCACCTCGAAGGGCGTGGCGAAATGCTCGAGCACGGTCTCGCCAAGCGCCCCATGCGCATCATCACTGCCGGCGTGATCCGTCAGCAGCACCCACTCGGAGCTGTTCCAGACCCCCAGCATCGCGTCTGCGTCCGCCTGCAAGGGGCGCAGGCGCTGAGCGAGCTGCATGCCGAGCCGGTCGGAGATGACGTAACCATGCAGGCGTGCGATGTCATCCAGCCCACCGATGGCGATGAACAGCACACCGGGATTGCGACCCTCCGCCAGCAGACGTTCGGCATGCTCGAGCAAGGCGCGGCGGTTGGGCAGCCCCGTCACAGGGTCCTCGCGCGAGAGCGCCTCAAGTGCGCGCGTGCGCTCCTTCACCAGCCCCTCGAGCAGCACGGCGCGCTGCGAACGCTCCTTGATCAGCCAGTGCCGGTCCAGGGTATTGTGTATGCGCTGCAGAACCTCGACATGGTCGAAGGGCTTGATCAGAAAGTCCTGCGCCCCGAGTTCCAGCGCGCGGTGGCGTGTTTCCTCGTCGATCTGCGCGGTGAGCACGATCACCGCCGGCGCCTGTTCACGCGGCAACGCGCGCAGCCGCTCCATGATCTCCAGTCCGCTCAGCCAGGGCATGCGCACGTCAAGCAGGATCAGGTCCGGGCACTGGCGCTGCACGCGGGCTTCCACCCGCCGCGGATCGGTCATGCCCTCGAGCCGGTCATAACCTTGGTCCTCGAGCAGCCCGATCAGGAGCTCTACATTGGCCAGGTTGTCATCGACGACGAGGATGTCGGCGTCTGCGTAGCGTTCCTTGAACGGCATGGATTCCTCGCTGAGATTCGTCATTTCACCGCGTCCGCATGCGTGCCCTGCCGCCCCCTGGGCACTCCAGGTGTATCGGGTGAGCGTTCGTCCCCGAGGTCGGCGGCCGGCAGCTCGAACCAGAACGCGCTCCCCTCGCCCTCCACGCTTTCCACGCCGATCTCGCCCCCCATCAGGTGCACGAGCTTGCGGGTCAGCGCAAGGCCAACGCCCGTTCCTTCCACCTCGCCCGACTCCGCACCGAGCCGGTTGAACGGCTGGAACAGCTCCCCGAGCTTGTCCGCCTCGATCCCCATTCCGGTGTCGCGCACGCCAATCCGCACCAGCGGCCCGGTGCGCACGCACTCCACCCACACCTGCCCCTCCGGCCGGTTGTACTTGATGGCGTTGCTGAGCAGGTTGATCAGCACCTGCTTGAGCCGCACGTAATCGGCCTGCACCTGCAGCGGGCAGGCCTCTGGGGCGGGCATGTGCAGCGCGACACCCTGTTGCGCTGCCAGCGGGCGGATGCTCTCCACCGTCTCTTCCAGCACATCGCACAGCGCCACCGGCTCGAGCAAAACCTGCATGTGCCCCGATTCGATACGTGCGAGATCGAGCACCTCATTGATCAGGCTGAGCAGGTGGCGCCCGCTGCGCTCGATGTGCCCGGCATGGCGGGCCTGTCGCCCGGTCAACGGCTGGCGCCCGTTCTGCAGAAGCTGGGCAAAGCCCAGGATGGCGTTGAGCGGCGTGCGCAGCTCGTGGCTCATCGAAGACAGGAACTCGGTCTTGGCCTGGCTGGCGCGCTCCGCCTGATCGCGCGCGAGACGCAGCTCTTCGGTGAACCGACGCTGTTCATCGAGCTGGCGATAGAGGTTGATGAGCAGCGCGCAGGTCGAGGTGAAAGGCTCCAGCCATGTCGCCAGCGCGTCGTCGTAGGGCTCTTCGGCATTCGCGATCGCGTACATGCCGATCACCTCGCCGCGGTCGATGATCGGCACGCCGAGGTAGTTGTGCAGCGGCGGGTGCCCGGGGGGCAGGCGCCCACCCCTCGGATCGGTCGCCATGTCGTTGCTGAGCACCACCTTGCCCCCGGCGAACACCTGCCCGAGCATGCCCTGCGGATTGGTCAGCATCATGTCGCCGCTGCTCAGTTGCTGCATCAGCGCGCGCGTCTCGTCGTTCCACGACAGGTCGGTGATGGCGTGGATCTTCAGTGCGGGCACACCCTCCTTGGGGACCACTTCGCCAATCAGCGCATGGCGGCTGCCGGTGAGCGCGCGCAGCGCCTCCTTCAGGAAGCTCCAGAGCGTGTTCTGCGAGAGCAGCGCGCGATAGTCGGTCAGACCGCGGTGTAGCACCTCGAGCAGCGCATGCTCGCGCGCCTGGCGCTCACGCACGGCGTTGATCTCACGCAGATCGGTGAGAATGCCGATGAATTCCCGCGCCTCGGGCGGGCAATCGGGATCCGCGCAGGCCACTTCGCTCAAGGCCAGCTGAACCGGAATTGCTTCTCCATTGCGGTGAAGGGCTTCGACTTCGCGGGCCTTGCCCAGCAACCGGGTCTTTCCGCTCGCGATGTAGGCCGCGAGATAGCCGTCATGCTCGCTTGCGATCCCAGGCGGCATCAGCATCTTCACGTTCTGCCCGACAAGCTCGGCCATGCCGTACCCGAGCATGTCCCGACCGTGCGGGTTGACCTCCTGCATCTGCCCCAAGCCGTCGATGCGCACGATTCCGACGGCCGCACCTTCGTTGATCGTCTGGTAGCGCGCGGTGATGGCGAGCGTCTTGCGCGCTTCCGTGCGCAACTCGTTGGTACGTTGATGCAGGCGAACGAGGTGCTCCACCTGGTCTGCGAGCTGGCGCAGCCGCCCCCGGGCGGTTTCATCGAAGTCGCGCGGCTGGTAGTCGATCAGGCACAGCGTCCCCAACACATGTCCTTCCTCGGAATGTATGGGCGCGCCGGCATAGAACCTCAGGCCCGGATCGCCGGCGACCAGCGGGTTGTCTGCAAAGCGGGGATCCCGCCGGGCGTCCTCCACGACCAGAAGGCTGTCGAGGAACACGACGTGGCTGCAGAACGCGACATCGCGCGGCGTCTCGGTCGCACACAAACCCAGCCGCGATTTGAACCATTGCCGATCGCGATCGACCAAGGACACCAGTACGGTCGGAACGCCGAACAGACCGGCGGCGAGCCGGGTGAGATTGTCGAAGGCCGGTTCGGGAGAGGTATCGAGGATATCGAGCGACTGCAGCGAAGCCAGGCGCGCGGTTTCATTCTCGGGGAAAGGGGCAGACGGCATCCGGGGTCCTGAAGGTGAGCATTTCGGGGCGGCCGAGCGGAAGGTCATCCACCGTCCTCGAAGCCGCGTCCCAGCCCGAAGCCTGCCCGTCTGTGCGAAGAATCCGCGTCACTCTACCAACAAAGCCTGCTTCGGAAGCACCTGGAAGCACCTGAAAGCACCTCGAGAGTGTCTGGGTTCGCAGTATCGAAAGGCGAGCCCCGCGGAGGAAGCCAAACCCGCGCGCAGGCGGATCATCGCGGACAACTTTTCAGCTATATTTGCATTATTCTGCAAAATTCGTCACATATTATTTTCTCAAGTTTGTTTTTGCTGTGCCGAAGATAGACTCGTTAAAGATTTTTCCACTAGCTTTTTCCCTGCCGAACACCGGCAGGAAGAGCGGCTGCAAGCGGTCCGGACGTTCCCAAGATCAATAAGAGAGTTCCATGCGCAACAACCAGCCAGTCACCAACGTCGAAACCCTCCTGCCCGAAAACGAGTTCATCTACTCCCAGACCAACCTGAAGGGCATCATCGTGGAGGCCAACAAGGCCTTCGCGGACATCAGCGGCTTCACCCAGGAGCAGATGGTCGGGCAACCACACAACATCGTCCGCCATCCCGACATGCCTCCCGAGGCCTACGCAGATATGTGGGAGGACCTGAAGGCGGGACGTCCATGGCAGGGGCTGGTCAAGAACCGCCGCAGCGATGGTGGCTTCTACTGGGTGGTGGCGAATGCATCCCCCGTCCGTGAAAACGGCCAGATCGTCGGCTACCAGTCGGTGCGGACCCGCCCCTCGCGCGAACAGGTCGCCGCAGCAGAGGCGGCGTACAAGCGCCTTCGCAGCGGCGATCGCTCCATCCGCATCGAGCACGGACGGGTAATTCCGGCGCGCCTGTCGGTGTGGGCGCGGTTCAACGACGTCCGGGTGCAGACCCTGGGGGGGAGCCTGCTGATGGTGCTGATGGCCGCGCTGCTCGTCCTCGCTCCGCTCGTCGCCGTCCCATTCGAAGGCGACCTGATGCTGGGCCTGGGCGCCCTGGCACTACCCTGGGCGCTGTGGATGCTGTTCGGCAGCATGCCAAAACTGAACCGGGATCTCGTCGCACTGGACGATTTCCTGCGGAAGGTGCTCAGCACCGGAGACCTTCGGCACCGCTTCAGCCTCGCACGTTACGACGCCCTGGGGCGCATCTCACGCAAGACCGATCGCTTCATCTCCTCGGTGCAGGCGACCATTCAGGGCATGGAAGATACCGCTCGGGGCGTCGCGGACGTGTCGGGCGAGGTTCGTTCGGGCGTCGTCATCGTCGACAAGGCCGCACGCAAGCAGGCGGACGCAACCCAGACCGCGGCCGCCGGCATCGAGGAAATCACGGTTTCGATCGCCGAGGTCGCCGAACATGCCTCTTCGACGCACGCTGCGGCGGCGTCGGTGAGCAAGTCGTCCAAGCGCGGTGCAACGCTCTCCGAAGAGGCGGTCCATTCCATCCGGACCCTGGCCGACACCGTCAAGGCCTCGGCCGCGCGGGTGGAGTTGCTCGGCGAGCAGTCGATCGAGATCTCGCGTATCACGGACGTGATCCGCGAGATCGCCGATCAGACGAACCTGCTCGCACTCAACGCGGCCATCGAAGCGGCTCGCGCGGGCGAAGCCGGTCGCGGGTTTGCCGTGGTGGCCGACGAAGTGCGCAAGCTCGCCGAACGCACGACCAAGGCCACGCTCGACATCAGTCAAATGGTGTCCTCGATCAGCGCCGACACCCACCAGGCCGTCGAGGGCATGCGCGCCGGCGCCGTGCACGTTGAAGACAGCGTCAAGCTGGTTGGCCAGGCAGAGGAGGCGCTGCGCGAGATCGACGCGCAGATGTCGCGAACGCTGGAGATGGTCAACGAGATCACGCACTCCTCAAGCGAGCAGCGCAATGCCATGCAGCTGATGGCGCAAAGCGTGGAACAGGTCGCGGACATGACCGACCAGAATGCGAGTGTGGTGAGTCAGACCAGCGCAGCCGTGGAGCGGCTGGACAATTCCGTCGCGCGGATGCGCAAGGCGGTGGGTCAATTCGCCATCTGAGCCCCCTGCAGCGCCCGTGCCCGCCGCAGCCGCCGCCGGCGCTGCGGTCGGCCACAGGCGGGCCTGCAAGCTTCCACTACAGACAAGCGCACATGGGGGCGCGCCAGGTGGGGACGGCGCGCTAGAATGCCGGGCTATCGGCCCTATGGGCCTGCCTGTATCGCTATCGCTGGAGCGCCTCGATGAAAACCCTCTCCGCCGCCCTGCTCATGCTCGCGTCCCTCACCGCGCTGGCCGCGACTCCGCCCAAGGGCGACTGCGCCACGCCAGCACCCCGCCAGGACCTGAGCAACTGCGACTTTTCCGGTCGTGACCTGACCGGCCACGATTTCTCCGGTACGGTGCTGGAGAACACGCGCTTCAACGGCGCACAGCTCAAGGGTTCGCGCTTCGACAAGGCGATGGCGAAGTGGACCAACTTCACTGGCGCGCGCCTGGAGGGCTCGAGCTTTGCCGGCGCAAACCTGTTCCACGCCAAATTCAACGACGCCGACCTCAGCGACGCCAACCTGCAAGGCGCCAACCTGTTCGGCGCCATGCTGGTGGGTACGCGGGCGCCGCGCGCGGATCTTACGGGTGCGTTCATGAAGGACGTGCACATGCCGGGCGCGGACCTCACCGGGGCCAGCCTGCGCAAGATCTATGGGCTACGCTTCATCCTCGACGGCTCGAAGCTGCAGGGCGCGGACCTGTCCGAAGCCGACCTGACGGGCGCCAACCTGGAGGCGGTGGATTTCACCTCGGCCAAGGTGCGCGGCACACGTTTCTCGGGTGCGGTGATCCCGGAAGCGGTGTTCCGCAATGCAGATCTGTCCGACGCAGACTTCAGCCACGCCGATCTGGAAGGCAGCGATTTCGCCGGCGCGCAGAACATGCCCGCCAAGCTCAAGGAACAACTCGACAGCGCGCGCTGAGCGCACGCCGGAGCGGATGGCGGAAGAGAATGGGAGTCGAACCCACCTGGGACCGGCTGACGGCCCCACCTGGTTTTGAAGACCAGTCGCCCCACCGGGGAACGCCTCTCTTCCGTCGTGTCGTGAGCGGATTCTAACCTCGCAGGCCGCGCTTCGGCCGCCTGCGCATCAGTTTTCCCCCCATGCGGGCGGCTCGCCGCGCAGCACGTGCGCAAGGCGGTGTCCCGCGCCGACGCGGCGGGTAAAGCCGACGCGGTCGAAGAACTCCAGGATCTGGATCGCGCGCTTGCGCCCGCCCCCGATGCGGTCGCGGAAGTCCGCCGCGCGGATGCGCCCCTCGTTGGCCGCAGCGAGCTCGGTCGCGATCGCACTCAGCCGCGCCACCGTCACGCACGGATAGAACAGGTCGCGCACCACCTGGAAGATCTCGCCCCGCATCGCCACGCGGCGCAACAGGCTGCGCGTGGCGCCCTCCTCGAGCGCGCACAGGGCGGCGAGATCACGCACCCAGGGCGGGTCGTATTCGCCCGCCAGCAGGTGCGCCAGCATCGCATCGGCGCGCTCGCGGTCCGCGGTGCCGAGCTCGACGGTGTGCGTGGGCATGTGCCAGTACGAGCCCATGCGCACGAGCCGCCCGTCGTCGAGCAGCGCCTCCAGGCGGGAGAGGAACACCGCGGACGGCAGCTGCGGCGCGCACATCCGCCGCAGGCGCTCGCGCTCCACCCCGGGCTCGTCGGCGAAGTGTTCGTGGTGCGCGGCCAGGCGCGCAAGCACGCTCTCGCCGAGCGCCCCCCATGCCGCGTGCGAGAAGATGCGTCCGCCGGCCTTCGTCGCCACATGGCGGGCATCGGGCAGCAGTTCGCGGATGCGCGCACCCGGCAGGTTGTGTGCGATCGCGAGTTCCTCGGGGTCGAGACCGAGGGGTGCGCACTCGAGCAGCGCCACGAGCCGGGCTGCGGGCTCGGGGGTCTCGAGCACCGCCAGCATGGCGAGACGCTCGGGGCGGCGACGGTGGCGCGCCGGCGGAAAGGGGTCGAGCACCCTGCCCCCGCCCAGGGTATTACTGCCCGCTGCGTCCCGGATCACGATGCGGTCGCCGCAGCAGGCGAACAGCGGCCGGTCGCACACCGCCTGCACCAGGCCGCTCGCCCCCGGCGCGAGCCCGCCGGCCTCGAGCGCCTCATCCAGCAGCGCCAGCCGCGCCATGGCGTGTCCGCCGGCATGGTGCAGTGTCACGCTGGACCACTGGCCGAGCTTGCGCGGCGCATCGGGGAGCAGCTGCAGGCGCAGGTCGATGCGATCGGTGGCGCGGGCAGCCTGCGGCGTGAGCAGCCAGTCGCCGCGCTCGACCTCGCCGTAGTCGATGCCGGCCAGATTGACCGCGCAGCGGCTGCCCTGCGAGCCAGACTCCGAGATGCGGCCATTGACGCGCAGCCCACGCACGCGCAGCGCGCGACGCAGCCCATCCGCACGCGCCAGCAGCACCGTGTCGCCGCTGCGCACCGTGCCTGCATGCACGGTACCGGTGACGATCGTGCCTGCGCCAGCGAGCGCGAAGCGGCGGTCCACCACGAGACGGAATCCGGCATCGGCCGGCTGCATCGACTCCTCGCGCGCCACCGCGCGGAGGTGCTCGCGCAAGGGTTCGATGCCCTCGCCGCTCAGCGCCGACACCGCGAACACGGGGCTGCCCGCGAGCGAAGTCGGGGCGAGCAGCGCCGCGATGTCGGCATCGACCTCGGCGACGCGCGCAGGCGGCACACGATCGCACTTGGTCAGCGCCACCGCGCCGCGCGCGATGCCGAGCAGGTGCAGGATCGCCAGATGTTCACGCGTCTGCGGCATCACCCCGTCGTCGGCCGCCACCACGAGCAGCGCGAAGTCGATGCCGCTCGCGCCCATCAGCATGGTGGGGATGAAGCGTTCATGGCCGGGCACGTCGATGAAGGCGAGCGTGCGCGCCGCATCCACCCCCGCCGCCTCGTCCAGCGGCGCGAACGCGTAGCCGAGCTCGATGGTGATGCCGCGCGCCTTCTCCTCGGGCAGGTGGGTGGTGTCGATGCCCGTAAGCGCGCGCAGCAGCGTGGTCTTGCCGTGGTCGATGTGGCCTGCGGTACCGATCAGCATGCGCGCGTACCTCCGCCGCCAAGGCGCGCGAGTTGATCGGCGAAGGCCGCCTCATCCTCCGCACGCAGGCAGCGCAGGTCCAGCCACAGCGCGTTGTCGGCGATGCGTCCGACGACCGGCACCGGCAGGCTGCGCAGCGCCTTCTCGAGCCGGTTCAGCGTGCCGCCCTTGCGTTGCGGCCGGCATACCAGGCCGGCCGACGGCAGCCGGTCCACGGGCAGACTGCCCGAGCCGATCTGCGAGCGCATCGGCTCGACCGTGACGGTGAGCGGCCAGGCGGCGAGCGCGCCCGCAAACGCGGGCTGCAGGCGCTCGGCCTGGGCGAGGATCTCGCCTTGCGCGCGGGTGAGCAGACGCAGGCTCTCGAGCCGCTCCGCCAGGCGGTCGGGGTCGCGATACAGGCGCAGCACCGCCTCCAGCCCGGCGAGGGTGATCTTGCCCACACGCAGCACGCGCTTGAGCGGGTTCTTCTTGATCTTCGCGATCAGCTCGCGCCGGCCGACCAGGATGCCGGCCTGCGGGCCACCGAGCAGCTTGTCCCCGGAGAAGGTGACCAGGTCCGCCCCGGCCGCGATCGCCTCGCGCGGCGTGGGCTCGTGCGGCAGGCCCCAGGCCTCGAGCCCGGTGAGCGTGCCCGAGCCGAGATCCTCGACGAAGGGCAGGCCGTGGCCGTGCGCGATCGCGGCGAGCTCGGTGCGCGGCACCTCCTTGGTGAAGCCCTCGATCGAATAGTTGCTGGTGTGCACCTTCATCAGCATCGCGGTACGCGGGCCGATGGCTTCCTCGAAGTCGCGTGCATGGCAGCGGTTGGTGCAGCCCACCTCGACCAGTTTCGCGCCGGCGCGCTTCATGATGTCGGGGACACGGAAGGCGCCGCCGATTTCCACCAGCTCGCCGCGCGACACGATCGCCTCCTTGCGCTGCGCGAGCGTATTGAGGAGCAGGAACACCGCCGCGGCATTGTTGTTGACCACGGTCGCAGCCTCGGCGCCGGTGAGCTCGATGAGGAGTTCCTCGACCAGACCGTCCCGGTCGCCGCGTCCGCCGGAGGCCAGGTCGTACTCGAGCGCGCAGGGGTGGCGCGCGGCGTCGACGATGGCGGCGATCGCCTCTTCGGGCAGGGTGGCGCGGCCCAGGTTGGTGTGCAACACGGTGCCGGTGAGGTTGAACACCCGCCGCAGCCTGGGCAGGCTGGCGGCCTCGATGCGACGCAGGACGCCATCGCGCAGCGCCCTGGCATCCGGAAGCGCGGCGCCGGCGCGGATGGCCTCGCGCACGCTGGCGAGCTCGGTGCGGATGGCATCGGTGACGACGTGGCGGCCATGGGCCTGGGCCTGCTCGACGAGGGCGGGCTCGGCCAGCAGGCGATCGACGGACGGAAGGGAAGCGAGGGAGGCTGTAGTCATGATTCGAATGAACGATCAGCGAGGTGCTAGCAACGAAAGACCGGCATAAAAACCGTCGGTCGATGAAAGACAAGCTTGTGCAGCATCCGCCCGGGTGCAGAAGCGGAAACCCCGCCTCTGGGGCGGGGTCCTCGGGTGCTCCGAACGGCGAGGCCGGGATGGATCACTCCATCGACGGATTCCACACCTTCCACACCTTGCCGACCAGGTCGGGACCCGGCTTCAGCGTCGGCTTGCCCGGCTCCCAGCCGGCCGGCGTTGCTTCCGCGCCGCCGGTTGCCCGCACGTGCTGGAAGGCCTGCACCTGACGCACGGTTTCCGCGAGCTTGCGGCCCACGGGCGGGGTCATCACTTCCATGGCCTGGACCACACCATCTGGGTCGATGATGAAGCGGCCACGCAGCTCGATGCCCTGCGCGTCGTCATAGACGCCGTAAGCGCGCCCGATGTTGCCTGCCTGATCGGACAGCATGTGGAAACGCACGCCGCCGTCGACCATCTTCGACAGCTCCTCGTCGTTCCAGATCTTGTGGACGAAATGGCTGTCCACGCTGACCGAGAATACTTCTACACCCAATGCCTGAAGAGCATCATATTGCGCTGCGACCGCAGACACTTCTGTTGCTCAGACGAACGTGAAGTCACCAGGGTAGAAACACAGCATCACCCACTTACCGGCATAGTCCGAGAGCTTCACGCTGGTGAAGCCACCCCGGTAGTAAGCGGGCGCCGCGAAATCAGGGGCTTTCTGCCCGACGCGAGCGACCATTGAAGGCACCTCCTTCTGACTGGCAGACTCCGCTGGAGCCGGCCCTGTTTCGACAGGCGCATCGGGTACCGAACCCGATACTCGTGCGCACGAAGCGCTTTGCTCTTCCATATGCACCTCCATGCCATGCCGAGGCTCGATCGAACCTTCGTGCTGCATCGTGAAAGGTCCGGCCGCGACATGCGGTTGAGACGGTAGTCAATAAGCTACCACTGATAAGGCTATGCCCGGACCGGCCCTGGGTCAATCGCAATCAGGCCGGAAAATGGCAGAAAAATCGACCGAAAGCTGCCATTTTGCGCCACTCTCTGCCATGCAGCCGATAATGCCTGCCAGAAATACGGATGCGCACAGTGCCGCAGCATGAAAACCCCCATTCCACGGTCACGTCCCGCCAGCGCGGCATGCGGGCGCGGGACTTGCGCCGCATTCCCCGCGACGCCTGAACGCGTCCGCAGAACGCCCCACGGAACACGGACCATGCCCCGGACCGAACCCTTCGACACTCATGGCGAACGCTACGAGGACTGGTTCGAGCGCCACCTCGCGGCCTACGAGTCCGAGCTGCTCGCGCTGCGCGCCTTCGTGCCGATCGAGGGCCGCGGGCTGGAGATCGGCGTGGGCAGCGCGCGCTTCGCCGCGCCGCTCGGGGTGGCGACCGGTATCGACCCGTCGATGGCGATGCTCGCGCGTGCGCGGGCGCGGGGCATCGAGGTGGTGGCCGCTTGCGCCGAGGCCCTGCCTTTCTGCGCGGCGAGCTTCGATCACGTGCTGATCGTGACCACGCTGTGCTTCGTCGACTCGCCGGCGAAGATGCTCGCCGAAGCGCATCGGGTGCTCACCTGCGGCGGTCGCATCGTGATCGGCTTCATCGATCGCAACAGCCCCATCGGCCAGGACTATCTCGCGCACCAGCACGAGAGTGTGTTCTACCGCGACGCCAGCTTCTACTCGGCCGCCGAGGTCGAGGACCTGCTGCGCGCAGCGGGTTTTCACATCGAAGGCTGGGGGCAGACGCTAAGCCAGCCGCTTGCCGGGATCACGCACATCGAGGCCCTGCGGCCCGGGCGCGGGACGGGCGCCTTCCTCGTGGTCGCCGCCACCCGGGACGACGCAGCAGCCTGAGCGCGAGGACGCCCCCGATGGACAGCCACTTCTGGTCGCGCTGTGCGGAGGCGTGCTGGTGGCGGTGATCGTCGTGATGTCGAAGGCGTGACGGCGAGCCGGGCCGAGCGTGCTAGGCTTGCTCGCCAATCAAGGATGAGGCCTCGGGCCGCAATACGAACGCGACTGGAAGACATCATGAGCAAGCACACCCCGCTATCGGACCTGCGCAAGAGCTATGAGCAAGGCACGCTGGAAGAGCACGACTCGGCCAGCGAACCGCTGCAGCAGTTCGCGAGTTGGCTCGCGCAAGCGTTGGAGCGCGGGCTGCCCGAGCCCAATGCGATGACGGTGGCCACGGTCGGCAAGGATGGCCGCCCCTCGACGCGCCCGGTACTGATCAAGGGCTACGACGCGCGCGGCATCGTCTGGTATTCGAACTACCACAGCCGCAAGGGCCGCGAACTCGAAGCCCGCCCCTTTGCCGCACTGCAGTTTCACTGGGTGGAGATGGAGCGCGTAGTGCGCATCGAAGGCCGGGTGGAAAAGGTATCCGCGACCGAGTCCGACGAGTATTTCGCCAGCCGCCCGCTCGCACACCGCATCGGCGCCTGGGCCTCGCCGCAGAGCGAGGCCATCGCCGGGCGCACGCTGATCGTGTCGCGCGCCGCGGAATACGGCCTCAAATTTGGCCTCAACCCGCCCCGGCCGCCGCACTGGGGCGGCTACCGCCTGGTGCCGGACTACTGGGAGTTCTGGCAGGGCCGTACGTCACGCCTGCACGACCGCATCGCCTACCGTCTGCAGACCGATGGCAGTTGGGCCCGAGAGCGGCTGGCGCCCTGACTGCAGGCGAAGCCCTGAACCTGCCACCGCCACGGGCAGGCCAAGCCTCCACCACCACTCTGGGACGCGCGGACGCGCGGCGTTGCCTTTTCCCTTGCCTTCGGTAGAACACTGCACCGATCATTGAGGCCGTTTTTCATCCGCGAGCAACCATGAACACCCCGACCACCGCGCAACACACCGCGGGCGAAGCCCCTGCGATCATCCTCCCCGATCCCGAGAGCATCTTCCTCACGCGCGCAGAACGTTTCGACGCACTGGCGCTGCACCACGGCCTGGGCGAATGGCTCGCCTTCCTCGGCCGGCTTTCGCGCGCCCAGGACAAGGCACTGAAGGCCGCGGAGCCCGACCTTGCACCCCCCGCAACGGAAACCCTCGAGCTGGCGCGCAAGCACCGCATGCCACCGGTCAGCGTCGCCTCGTTCCAGCGCCCGATCGTCTGGCACGACATCCTGCGCAGCATCGTCGGCGATCTGCTCGAGAACGCGCCCGTCGGCGCCCGGGAAACCCTCGACGCGCTCCTGCTCACCAGCGCGGAAGAGCTCGACAAGCTGGCCGAGAAACTGCTCAATGGCGAACCCGAGCGCGCCGACATGGACCGCCTGCCCTACATCGCTGCCGCGATGCAGGTGGTGTTCACCGCGGTCGCCAGCAAGCTCGACGCCACGGCCTTGCCGCGCATGGAGGCGCACAGCACCTGCCCGGTGTGCGGCAGCCACCCCGTCGTGAGTGTGATCCGCAGCGAAGGCCCCACCGCCGGCCTGCGCTATGTGCACTGCACCCTGTGCAACACCGAATGGGAGGTTCCGCACGCCACCTGCGTCACCTGCGGCGACCGCGAGAAGGTCACGCTGCACGAGATCGATGGCGACGACGGCATCGCGCGTGCCGAATCCTGCGGCGCCTGCGAGAGCTACATGAAGCTCATCGTCCAGGGCCCGAACGTGCGGGTCGACCCGATCGCCGACGACCTGGCCTCGGTGGCGCTGGACATGCTGGTGGACGACGCCGGTTTCGTGCGCAGCGGCCCGAACTACCTGCTCATCGGCGCCGGAGAGTAAGACGGCAAGCGGGGCTGCGCAGGCGCCCGGTTGCACGGGCGCCCGGTTGCACGGGCGCCTGACGCTTAAACGCGCAGCAGCAACACCTTCAGCGGCGGATTGTCGTCGCGACTGGGAAAATCCGCTTCCGGGGCGATCCATTCCGCCTCGCGCAGGGGGCGCCCCGCCTTGCGGGCGCTGCGGTCGAGCTGGTCCAGCCAATCCTCGCGCCGCACACGCGCGACGTTGTTGCAGCAGATCAGCGTACCGCCCTCCTCGGTGGCAAGCAGCGCCGGCTTGAACAGCGCGGCGTAGTCATGCACCAGGTCGACCACGCCGAAGGGGCTCTTGGCGTAGCGCGGCGGATCGAGGAAGACGAGATCGAAGCGGTGCGGCGCCAGCTCGGGAAAGGGCGGCAGGTGCTTGCCGCGCACCACCTTCGGCTGACCGATGCCCGCGTACTGTCGCAGGGCGGCGAAGGCATCCGACTTGATGAAGCGCACACGGATCGGCAGCTCGTTGAGGCGGGCATTGTCCTTGCCGACCGCGAGGCTCGACTCGGCAAAATCCACATTCACCACATGACGCGCGCCCGCCTTGGCCGCAGCGACACCGACACCACAGGTGTAGGCGAACACATTGAGCAGGGACTTGCCCTCCGCCTCCTGCATCACCCGCCGGCGCGCCGCACGCAGATCGAGGAACAGCCACGGATCCTGCCCCGCATGCCGGGCCTGGAAGCGGTAGCGCACGCCGAGCTCGGAGAACTCCGAAAGTTGCTCGGCCAGAGCCTGCTGCTCCGGCGAAAGGGCGTTGGCGATGCGGGAGTTCTTTCCGCTGCGGTCATTCCAGACCAAGGGCAGGCCCGGCAGGGCACCACCGTAGAAGGCCTCCAGCTCGGCCAGTTGCTCGGCCGTCAGCGGCCGATGGAAGGTCTG
The DNA here is from genome assembly GCF_048321015.1 of Thauera sp. WH-2. NCBI lineage: Bacteria > Pseudomonadati > Pseudomonadota > Betaproteobacteria > Rhodocyclales > Zoogloeaceae > Thauera > Thauera sp. WH-2. The sequence continues at coordinate 486,030 of NZ_JBLWFG010000002.1, forward strand.
CACCAGCAGCACCGAGCCATAGCGGTCGACCGTGATCCCGGGCGCACCTTCGACGGTGCCGTGAAAAAGACGATAGGCATCGGTCTGTTCGGCAGCCAGCTGTTCAATCAGGGGCGCTCGGGCGGCAAGCGCGGCCGAGAGCAGGTCGGTGAGGGAGGAGGACATGGCGGTTCCAGCGCAGGGCGCGCCAGTATGCCCGACTGCGCGCCGGATGCGCATCCTCGGAAAGGTGCGCCGCAATCCGGCCGCCCTGCCCGTGCAGCGCCTTCTGCGCAGCGGTGCACATGAACAATCACCGGTCCCACACAACTGTCCTCTGCACTCTCGGCGTCAGCATTCCGAGCAGCGCCGTAAGGCGTTCGCTCGAAGGAAGGGCTAGGCGTCATCTTCGGTTCGCGAAGCTCAGTGTTCATTGCCCGCGTACACCCACATTGGCTCTGTTCTGCCCGCTCGCTCGAACCCCATCGACTTGTAGAACTCCACGGCCTCTCCATCCGCAGTAAGCATCCTCTGATGGAACCCCTCGTACTTCTCCATGAGAGTGCCCATCATCGCTCGTCCGACGCCTTGGCGTTGAAACTCGGGGTGCACAAGCATGTGGGGGAAGTACACAACCAGGTGGCCGTCCGAGATAGCATTTCCTAGACCGACTAAGCGGCCTCCCACTCGAGCGGTAACCAGCGCATGGGAGTTCCGAAGTGCCGCAAGAAGCTGGCGTGGCTTCTCAGCAGAGGACCAAGCGTTTGCTTTGTAGAGCTCGACAACCTCAATGTCATCGAGAGAGTCGTTCAAAGATATGGTCAATGACATTTCGCTGTGCCTCATGTGAGACGCCTTACTTTATTCTGGGGTAACAGTTCTGCCGCATAACATCGGAATGCCGGATGACTTTTCGACCTCAACTGCCGATAGCTCGAAGGGGCACTCAGCAGCGATGTGTTGGTCACCCTGCAGTTCGAGCGTCACGCGACGGCGAACAACAGCTTAACCATCCTGCCAACTGGAACTACCGACCCGCTGCGGTCACTGGCACGCAAGGAAACCTGCCGCTCAAATTGCGTGCTCAGTCGGCGGAATAGCGCGCAGCTTCTTGACGTTCGCATGCCGTTTCGAGTGAGGTGCGGCCATAGGCACTCCACCGTTGTACCGGGCCTCTACCCATCCGCAAAGTCATGTAGACGCTCCGAAAACACCC
>NZ_JBLWFG010000003.1:0-354265 GCF_048321015.1 Thauera sp. WH-2
TGACCGGCCTGTGGTCGGGCTGGCAGGATCGCTGCCCGCTGTCGTACTCGAGCCCGAACGCGCCGAGCAAGGCCGATGTGCTCGGCACCTGGATGCTGTCGATCCTGTCGGGGCACCGGCGCTACTCGCACGTCACGACGATACGCTGCGACAGGGTCAATCCGGGGCTCTTGGGGATGAACAAGGTAATCAGCGAGGACGCGCTGCGGCGGGCGCTGTTGGCGATCCAAGGCGTCGGTTGGCTCGACGGCCACCTGCACGAGAGCACTGGCCCCTTGCTCGATGTGCCGTGGATTCTGGACATCGACACGACAATCAAGCCGCTCTACGGCAAGCAGGAAGGGGCCGTGGTGTCGTACAACCCATTGAGGCCGGGCCGACCCTCGCACAGTTATCACACTTACCTGATGGCCGGGCTGCGGCGGGTGATGGGCGTCGAGGTCAAGGCGGGCAACGCGCACTCGGGCAGCCACACCTTGCCCGGCTTGCTCAGGATCCTCGATGAGTTGCCCGCGCACCACAGACCGAAAACGGCCCGGCATTCCGGATCCCGCATTACCCACTCAAAATTCAAAAGAGGCACTAAATGCCGTGCGCTGCCATATCGAAGGCCGCACGGAACTTGATCGCCGACATCTTCATGCAAGCAACGTAATGACGTCCTTCGGGAGTTCCGAGGTAGCGCAGAAAGGCCTGTCGCACCTGGCGTTGCGCCCATTTCATCGGACTCGACAAGTCCCAAGGGCGCGGGACGAGGTTCATGGCTTTCGTGCATCGCGCGCTCTCGGTGACCATCCAACCCAGAACATCGTACGTACCAACCGTGATGTTCCACCTCGAAGCGATCGGGCCATAGAAGCGCACCAGCACTTCGCGCATTTCCGCTTTTTCTTCCTGTGTAATTGGATCCATTGCTACTCCGAGACGAGTTTGAGGGTGGACAGGATGGCTTCGAACTCCGAGCGGTCGATGCCCCTGAACAGCGCGTTCAGTACGAAGTCGGGCCTGTCCCTGCGCACTAGATAGAAGTGGTGCCGGTCACCCTTTCCGAACGCAAAAAGCTCCGCTGCTGACCCAAGAGATGCGTGCAACCGATAATCTTCCTCACGCAATCCGAAGCCTTCGAGATACGCGCAGCCCGTCTCGTCGAGGCCGTGGAAGATCGAGAGCACGAAATCGGCCGGCGAGAGGCCCTCTTTGTGCACCGATACCGTCTCCCTCGTCTCGTAGCCGATTCCGCCGCTGATACCGTTCGGGTGCTTGCCGAATGCGACGCTTCCGTCCGGCTGTATTCCCCATTTGAAGAATCCCGCCGGGATGCGGACCGTCGCCACGGGTGGCAGGCTCAGTTCGACGGCGGTGAGGCCGGAATCTCTTCGGAGAACGGGCCGGGGTTCGAACTCTTCGTAAGGCGGAACCTCGCACTTCGCCTGTGCGACGGCGAATGGCCACAGCAGGCTTGTAAGCGCCGTAACGTAAAGCGTCCTTCTCATCCAGTGCCTCGGCCAGTAATAAAGATCGCACTCGCATCCGGTGGCGGGACGGCAAACGGCAACGGCACAGACAACGCCGATGCGAGTATCGCGGGAGCGAGAAACGGGCGAAAGTTTATGACAAACAAGTTATCGCGTCAAACAGCTCTGCCGTTACCGCTCGTCGCCGCTTCGTTGGAAGCGGACTGACGCAGCGGCTCGTCAAGCGCCGGCCGAAAGGGGTGCGGAAAATCGGGGGTAAGCCGCGCGGAACTCGCGCCTTCCGCGCCGACCTAAACAGCCGCGGATGCTCCGACCCCTGTCGACACGACCTCGCCGCTCGCTCCGCGAAATCCCGCGAAGAAGGACATGGAAAAGCTTCATTTCGCGTTGCCGAGCAGTGAGACGGTCGCCCCCAACGAGGCTGTGCTGACCGATGACGACCTCAGGAAGGCGCTCGAGGAAGGGACGAACCGTGGGGCGTGATGTCGTCGAACGGCGGTTTCTTACGCGCGATCGGGTACCCGGGCCGACGATGGCCGTTAACAGGGTGTTGGAAATTCCCTCTTCACCTTCGGTTTCCAGCCCGGCTGGAAAAACTCGACGCCGAAAAGATCCGGTCCGAGCCGCCCCGATGACGATTCCAGCCGCTTTTCCAGCCGATTCTGCTGCCGCAATCCGGCAGTGCTCCCGTCGCTGCAAAGACGTCGTTTCGAATCCAATGCCGCAGTCCAAATGGCGCGCGAGCGCCAACGAATTACGGCGCCAGCAAATTGCCCAATCGCGTCAGGCCGTACGCGGCGAAATTGAGCAGCGCATGCGCGCGAATCTTGTCCAGGCCGCGCGCCATCAAACGGCGCAGCGTGCCGATGTCCTTCACCCAGCCCGGTCACGCCCAGATTCCCCGAGGGCCTGACCGTATCGAAAGCGGCGGGGAAATGGCGTCGACCCGACGGCGAGATTGTCATAGACCTGAATCCGTACTCGAACAGCCACAATGCGCTTTAAAGCATTGATGTAATTGTATAACTCTGTTTTCCGGTCTTCACCCAACCGACCATGCCGCACTTCGAAGTCAAGCAGTCCGCCAAGCTCAAACCTGACCTCCTACTCGGGCCTAGCGCTGATCGGGCAGTGCTGCAAGATGGCGCAGGTGGAGGCGGTGATCGACCCGAGGCTGCCGGTGTCGCAGGGTATGCGTACCTCGGACCTGGTCAAATCGATAGTGGGGCTGCTCAGTCTGAGCAACGAGGGCTGGCACCTCGGTCTGGAGCTGCGCGCGGGCTCGCACCATTCGGCGCTAGAGACCGAGTATTTCTTCGAGCGCGCCTTCCCGCGCCTGCGCCGAGTGTGCGCCGCCGACGCGAAGGTACTGTGGCGCGCCGACAGCGGCTTCGACAGCGCCCGGCTGCTGTTCGCGCTGGCCGACGAGCGCGAGCGCTGGGCGGGGCTCGGGCGCTCGTTCGACTTCATCACCAAGTGGAATCCGCACCGTCAGGACAAGACCGCCTGGGTGGCGCGGGCCGAGGCGGCCGGGGCCTTCGAGGAGATCCGCCCGGGCAAGCGCGTGGGGCTGCTGGACCTGCAGATCGAGCGGGCCTGGAAGAAGGCCAAGCGCACGCTGCGCCTGGTGGTGCGGGTGACCGAGCGCACGATCGACAAGAAGGACCAACGACTGCGGGTGCCCGAGATCGAGATCGAAGGCTGGTGGAGCAGCCTCGATGGGGCGATGGTCGACGTGATCGAGCTCTACAAGCACCACGGCACCCACGGGCAGTTCCACTCGGAGATCAAGACCGATCTGGACCTCGAGCAAGTTCGACACCAACGACGCGGTCGTGCATCTGGCCGCGTTCGCCTACAACTGCCTGCGCCTGATCGGGCAACTGGGGCTGACCAGCGAGCTCTCGCCGATCCGCCACCCGGCCAAGCGCCGGCGCATCAAGACGGTGCTGCAGGAAGTCATGTACCGGGCGGCGAAGTTCGTCGAACACGCCCGTCGCCTGGTGCTGGACCTCGGGCGCGGTGTGGCGGCGCACGTAAAGGTGTTCGCGGCGGTGCAGGCGTGGCTGAGCGCGGTGGCTTCGCCATGACGCGAATCCGGCGGCCGAACTCCCCGACTCGAGATCATCTCGCGGCGGCGAAAGGACGGCGCATGCGCGGGAGCAGGAAAATGGCGTAGAACGGGCTCCGGAAAACGACTGGCTGAGGCTCCGTGCCGTGAAAAGACGGGGCTCGGCATCGCAGCAGGCTGAAGTCGCGGCTCAGGCGGCTGAAAAATCATGCGCTGGAGCTCGCGGACCGGGTGCGTGCCGGGGGGAACACGGATTCAAGTGAGGTTTTTAGGATCAAGCCTTTGGAGGAGAATTCGCTGCCCCCGCAGCAGCATTCTGTTGCTAAACTCCGCCCTCCTTTCGCTCGTCACCCAGCTCATCGCGCGCGGATGCGCCATCACGAAGGGCCTAATCATGCTGCTCTGGCTTGTCGTCGCTTATCTCGTCGTTTCCATCGCCATCGGCCTGTATGCCGCCACCCGGGTGCACAACGCACGTGACTACATCACCGCAGGCCGCAACCTGCCGATGTTCGTCGTGCTCGCGATGGTGTTCGCCACCTGGTTCGGCGCCGAGACGGTGCTTGGCATCTCGGCGACCTTTCTGGAGGAAGGCTTCCGTGGCCTGATCTCCGACCCGCTCGGTGCCTCGGTGTGCCTGGTGCTGTTCGGCCTCGTCTTCGCCCGCCCGCTGTACCGCATGAACCTGCTCACGCTGGGCGATTTCTTCCGCGTGCGTTACAACCGCACGACCGAACTGGTGCTCTCGATCTGCATCGTGCTGTCCTATCTCGGCTGGGTGGCGGCGCAGATCACAGCCCTCGGCCTCGTGTTCAACGTGCTGTCGAGCGACCTGGTGAGCATGAACCAGGGCATGCTGATCGGCGCTGGCGTGGTGCTGGTCTACACCCTGTTCGGCGGCATGTGGTCGGTCGCGATGACCACCTTCGTGCAGATGATCGTGATCGTCATCGGCCTCGTCTGGGTCACCTGGATGGCGGGCGACATGGCAGGCGGCTTCGACAACGTGCTTTCCAAGGCCGCGGCCGAGGGCAAGTTCGACTTCCTGCCCTCCCTCGACATGGTCGACATGATTGCGTGGATCGCCGCCTTCGCCACCATGGCGCTGGGCTCGATTCCGCAGCAGGACGTGTTCCAGCGCGTGAACTCCTCCAAGAACGAAGCCGTCGCGGTGTGGGGCACCACGCTCGGCGGGGCGAGCTACTTCTTCTTCGCCGCCGTGCCGCTGTTCCTTGCCTACACCGCCAACATCATCGACCCCGCCATGGTCGAGCGCCTGATGGAGCAGGACTCGCAGCTCATCCTGCCGACGCTGATCCTGCAGTACATGCCCTTCTACGCGCAGGTGATCTTCTTCGGCGCGCTGCTCTCGGTGATCATGAGCACCGCATCCGGCACCCTGCTCGCACCCTCGGTGACCTTCTCGGAGAACGTACTGCGCGGCTTCATCCCCGGCATGAGCGACCGCGCCTTCCTGCTCAGCACACGCATCACCGTGATCGTGTTCACCGCACTCGTCACCTGGTACGCGACGAGCACCGAATCATCGATCCACGAGATGGTCGAGAACGCCTACCGCGTGACCCTGGCCGGCGCCTTCGTACCGCTGGCGGCCGGGCTGTTCTGGAAGCGCGCCAACAACCTCGGCGCGGCGCTGGCAATCATCCTCGGTCTCTCGACCTGGATCCTGTTCGAACTGTTCGTCCCCGAAGGCGACATCGAACCTCAGTTGTACGGCCTGGCCGCGAGCGCGCTCGGCATGCTGGCAGGCGGCCTGCTCGGGCCGAAGCAACACCATCGCCCGCACATGGGCGGGCACCACGCGGCAGCGGGGACCTACCACACCCCGCGCTGAACGGCGCCCCCCGCGACGGGCAACAAATCCAGCCGGCCGCCCCGCGTTTGACGGTAATCAACGCGCGAGCGGCCAGCCTCGTATATGGTTGCGGCGTTTTTTCCCTTGGAAATCCGCCTGCCATGACCGCGTCTTCCCCGATCGAGCTCGTCTGCCCCGCAGGCAGTCTGCCGGCCCTCAAGACCGCCGTCGACCACGGTGCCGACTGCGTGTACCTCGGCTTCAAGGATGCCACCAACGCGCGCAACTTCACCGGCCTCAACTTCGATCCGCCGCAGATGCGTGAAGGCATCGCATACGCCCACGCTCGTGGCAAGAAGGTGCTGCTGGCCCTCAACACCTACCCGCAAACCAGCAACTGGTCGAGCTGGACCCAGGCAGTGGACCGCGCAGCCGAGTTCGGACTCGACGCACTGATTCTCGCCGACCCCGGGCTGATGGCCTATGCGGCCAAGACCCACCCGCACGTGCGCCTGCACCTGTCGGTACAAGGCTCGGCCACCAGCTACGAGGCGATCAATTACTACCACGAGCGCTTCGGCATCCAGCGCGCAGTGCTGCCGCGCGTGCTGTCGATGGCCCAGGTCGAGAGCGTGGTCGCCAACACCCCGGTCGAGATCGAGATCTTCGGTTTCGGCGGACTGTGCGTGATGGTCGAGGGCCGCTGCGCGCTATCGGCCTATGCCACGGGCGAGTCCCCGAACTGCAATGGCGCCTGCTCGCCGGGCAAGCACGTGCGCTGGGAGGACACCCCGCGCGGGATGGAAACCCGCCTCAACGGCATCCTGATCGACCGCTTCGCCGAAGGTGAGCGCGCAGGCTACCCGACGCTGTGCAAGGGCCGCTTCGAGGTCAACGACGAAACCTACTACGCACTTGAAGAGCCGACGAGCCTGAACACCCTCGAGCTGTTGCCCGAACTTGCCCGCATCGGCATCCGCGCGATCAAGATCGAGGGCCGCCAGCGCAGCCCTGCCTATGTCGCCCAGGTGACCAAGGTATGGCGCGCCGCGCTCGACAAGCTCAAGACCGGAGGCGCGGAGAACTTCAGCGTTCTGCCCGCCTGGATGGCCGAACTCAACAAGGTCTCCGAAGGCCAGAGCCACACCCTGGGCGCCTACTACCGCCCGTGGAAGTGAGCCCCGCCCCTACCCCAACGAGAACACCCCTCATGAAACTCGCCCTCGGCCCCCTGCTCTACTACTGGCCGCACCAGAGCGTGCTCGATTTCTACGCCGACATGGCCGAAGCGCCGGTCGACAGCGTCTATCTCGGCGAGACCGTGTGCTCGCGCCGCCATGAACTGCGCCTGGAGGACTGGATTGAAGTCGGCAAGGTGCTTTCCGCTGCTGGCAAGGAAGTGGTGATGAGCACCCAGGGTCTGATCGAGTCCGAGTCCGACCTCAAGGTGCTGCGCCGCATCGTGCGCCAGAGCGCCGAAGGCGACCCCGGCTTCCGCGTCGAAGCCAACGACATGGGCGCGGTGCGCCTGCTCGTCGAAGCCGGCGTGCGAAACTGGATCGCCGGCCCCACGCTGAACATCTTCAACCCCGGCACGCTGCAGCTGATGATCGACTCCGGCGCCACACGCTGGGCGGTCGCCCCCGAAATGTCAGGCGCAGCCCTCGCCGAAGTGCGCGCAGCGCTCGCTGAGCCGGTCGAGACCGAAGTCTTCGCCTACGGCCGCCTGCCGCTGGCGCACTCGGCGCGCTGCTTCACCGCACGCCACTTCAACCTGCAGAAGGACACCTGCGAGTTCCGCTGCCTGTCGATCATGGACGGCATTACCCTGCGCACACGCGAAGGCGAATCCTTCCTGACCCTGAACGGCGTGCAGACGCAATCGGCGCGGGTGCACAACCTGCTCGGCGACCTGCCCGCAGTGGGGCAGAACGCCGAAGTGCTGCGCATCAGCCCGCAGGGCGCGAACACGCGCAGCATCGTCGAAATCTTTCGCGCTGCGGTCGACGGCAAGCGCGCGCCCGCCGACGCACTCGCCGCAAGCCGCGAATGGATGGTCGAGGAGCCCTGCAACGGGTTCTGGCATGGCCGCGCCGGGGTGGAACAATACGTCGCCGCCTGACTCAGCCTGCCCAGCCCTGCAACGGAGCCCGAACATGCCCGCCCTGCCCTCGCTTCCCCGCCCGCCCCTGCCCGCCGAGCTCCTGCCCGCCGAGCTCCTGCCCGGCAGCCTCCGCCAGCGCATCGGTGAGCGCCTGGAGAACTTCCGCGTCCCGGACTTCAAGGTGCCCGCCACGCTCGCGAAGCTGGTGTCGCGCCTGCCCCAGCAACCGCCCACCCACGTGCTGACGCTGGCCCTGAACCTCGCGCTCGGTCGCATTCTGCCGCGCGAGACGCTGGCGCCGCTCACCGGACACCACCTGCAGATGCGGGTGCTCGACGCCGGCCTCACGCTCGATTTCACGCTGGGCGAGAGAGGTTTCCGCCGCGTCACGACCACGCCCGGCACCAAGCCGGCGCTGATCATCTCCGCGACCACCCGCGACTTCATGGCGCTGGCGCTACGCGAGGAAGACCCGGACACCCTGTTCTTCAGCCGCCGCCTGCGCATGGAGGGCGACACCGACCTCGGCCTGCTGGTCAAGAACACTCTGGACGCCGTCGACTGGGACGCGCTGAAGGCGAAGCTCACCGGACGACGCTGAGTCCGCGCATCCGCCCCGCGGCCGTAGCCGCCGGGCACCCACCCCGAAGCCTCCGCCGCATACCGATGCGCCGGGGGCTTCGCACATACAGCGACTGCGTTAAAGTAGGCGCCCGCCCCGCCCCCCGGCGTTCCGCGCGCACGCCGGCCCGCATCACGATGCCCTCCGAATTCGACCTGATCCGACGCCACTTCACCCGCACGCCCCGCCACACCGTGCTCGCCGTCGGCGACGACGCCGCCCTGCTGCAGCCCCGCGCAGGCATGCAGCTCGCCGTCTCGACCGACATGCTGGTCGCCGGCACGCACTTCTTCGCCGACACCGACGCCTGCGACCTGGGCTGGAAGGCCCTGGCGGTCAATGTGTCCGACCTCGCCGCCATGGGCGCAGAGCCGCGCTGGGCGTTCCTCGCGCTCGCGCTGCCGGCGCCGGACGAAGACTGGATCGCGGCCTTCGCCGAGGGCTTCTTCGCGTGTGCGGAGCGCTTCGGCGTTGACCTCGCCGGTGGCGACACCACCCGCGGGCCGCTCACGCTGTCGGTTACCATCGCCGGCGTGGTCCCGCCCGGATCAGCCATCACCCGCACCGGCGCGCAAGCTGGCGACGAACTCTGGGTGTCTGGCCAGCCCGGCCTGGCCGCACTCGGCCTGGCCGCCCTGCGGGGCGAAGCGACCCTGGCCGGGGCCGCACGCACACGCTGCCTGCAGGCGCTGCAGCGTCCGCAGCCGCGCGTGGGGCTCGGAAAAGCGCTGCGCGGGATCGCCTCCGCAATGCTGGATGTTTCAGACGGGCTGCTCGGCGACCTCGGCCACATCCTGGACGGCTCGCAGGTCGGCGCCATCCTCGAAGCCGAGGCGCTTCCCACCGCGGCGCTGCGCGCCACCGCGACCCCCGAGGCGACCTGGCACCGCTGCCTGCTCGCCGGCGGCGACGATTACGAGCTGCTCTTCAGCGCCCCGCCCGAACGACGCGGCCAGGTCGAGGCGCTGTCGCAGGCGCTCCACTTGCCGCTGCACCGCATCGGCACGCTGAATCCCGAAGCCGGAACCCTGAAGCTGCGCGAACACGATGGCACGCTGGTGCACCTGACGCGCAGCGGCTACGATCACTTCCGCTGACCCTCCTGCCCACACCCGACCCGAGAGAATCCGCCCCGATGCGCCCCACCCTCCGCCTGATGATGAGCCACCCAGCCCACTTCATCTCCCTGGGCTTCGGCTCCGGCCTGTCGCCCTGGGCCCCGGGGACGGCCGGCACCCTGCTCGCCTGGCTTCTCTACCCGCTCCTCCGCACACCGGTGTCCGAGTTCGTCTTCCTCGCGCTGCTCGCGAGCTTCTTCGTCGCAGGCGTGCTTGCAGCCGAGCGCACCGGCAAGGCCCTGGGCGTACCGGACCATGGCGGCATCGTGTGGGATGAGATGGTGGCCACCTGGCTGGTGCTGATGTTCGTCCCCGGCACCCTCGCATGGCAGGCGGTGGCCGTCGGGCTGTTCCGCGCCTTCGACATTCTCAAGCCGCCGCCGGTGCGCTGGGCGGACCGCAGCTTCAAAGGCGGGTTCGGGGTCATGCTCGACGACCTCTTCGCCGCAGGGTACACACTGCTCGCGGTGGCCGCGCTGGTCGCCCTCTTCGGCGCCTGAGCCCATGAACGACAGCGAGCTCGATACGCTGGCGCGTGCAGCCGGTGCGGCACTTGCGGGGCGCGGGTGGTGCATGGCCACGGCCGAGTCCTGCACTGGGGGCTGGATCGCCGAAGCCGTCACGGCCATCAGCGGCAGCTCCGCCTGGTTCGACCGCGGCTTCGTGACCTATTCCAACGCTGCCAAGATCGACATGCTGGGCGTGTCCCCAGCCACCCTCACCGCACACGGTGCCGTAAGCGAGGCCACGGCGCTCGAGATGGTGGCCGGCGCACTCGAACGCAGCCTGGCAGACATCGCGGTGGCGGTCTCCGGCATCGCCGGACCGAGCGGCGGCACCCCCGACAAGCCCGTCGGCCTGGTGTGCCTGGCGTGGGCCACGCGCAGCGTGCCGGCGCGCGCGCTCACCCTGCGTTTCGCGGGCGACCGCTACGCCGTGCGTCGGCAAACCGTTCTGCGCGCCCTGCAGGGTATCGTTGAGCTCGCCTCGCCCGCCGATTGAATCACGGCCTGCCTCCAACTGCTTGCAGCCGTCCAGGGCTTCACGTATTTACTGTACTCCCATACAGGCCTTACACTGATGGCGGCGGCACGGCAGACCGCAGGCCTGCAATCTTTGTGCCATAATTCGCTCAACCAGACAGGACGCACTCCAATGGACGACAACAAGGCCAAGGCTCTCGCCGCAGCGCTCTCGCAGATCGAGAAGCAGTTCGGCAAGGGCTCGATCATGCGCATGGGCGACGGCAACGTCGAGCGCGATATCCAGACCGTCTCCACCGGGTCCCTCGGGCTCGACATCGCACTCGGCCTCGGCGGCCTGCCGCGCGGTCGGGTGGTCGAAATCTACGGCCCCGAATCTTCCGGCAAGACCACGCTCACGCTGCAGGTCATCGCCGAGATGCAGAAGCTCGGGGGCACCGCAGCCTTCATCGACGCCGAGCACGCGCTCGACGTCGGCTACGCCGAGAAGCTCGGCGTCAACATCGAAGATCTGCTGATCTCGCAGCCCGACACCGGCGAGCAGGCGCTGGAAATCGCCGACATGCTGGTGCGCTCGGGCGGCGTGGACATCGTGGTGGTCGACTCGGTCGCCGCGCTCACGCCCAAGGCCGAGATCGAAGGCGAGATGGGCGACCAGCTCCCCGGCCTGCAGGCCCGCCTGATGTCGCAAGCGCTGCGCAAACTCACCGCAAACATCAAGCGCACCAATACCCTGGTCATCTTCATCAACCAGATCCGCATGAAGATCGGTGTGATGTTCGGCAGCCCGGAGACGACTACCGGCGGCAACGCGCTCAAGTTCTATGCCTCGGTGCGCATGGACATCCGCCGCACCGGTACGATCAAGAAGGGCGACGAAGTGGTCGGGTCCGAGACCCGCGTCAAGGTGGTCAAGAACAAGGTCTCGCCACCATTCAAGGAAGCGCACTTCGACATCCTCTACGGCGAGGGCATCTCACGCGAGGGCGAGATCATCGACCTCGGCGTGGAGCGCAAGATCGTCGACAAGTCCGGCGCCTGGTACGCATACAACGGCGACAAGATCGGCCAGGGCAAGGACAACTCGCGCGAGTTCCTGCGCAACAATCCCGCGCTCGCACGCGAGATCGAGAACAAGGTCCGCGCCGCGGTCGGCCTGCCCGAGATGGCGCCTGCCAGCCCGGCTTCCGCCCCTGCCGAGGCCTGAGCGGAGCCGCGCACATGGGCGAGCCGAGCCTGCGCGAGCGCGCGCTTCGCCACCTCGCCCGCCGCGACCACTCGCGTGCCGAGTTGGCGCGCAAGCTCGCCTCGCATGGCGAGCACGACGAGATCCAGGCCGTGATCGCGCGCATGGGCGAACTCGGCCTGCAGTCCGACAGCCGCTATGCCGAAGTCTTCGTGCGCAGCAAGTCGGCCCGCTTCGGCGAGACACGGCTGCGCAGGGAGCTCACACTGCGCGGAATCGACCGTGATCTGATCGACGCTGCGCTCGCGACCGAGTGCGTAGAATCGGAGCTCGACCGTGCTCGCAGCGTGCTGCGCGGCCGATTTTCCACGCCGCCCACCGAAACCCGTGAATGGGCCCGCCAGGCGCGCTTCCTGCAAACCCGGGGTTTTGCACCCGAACTGATCCGCAAGCTGCTGAAAGAGCCCCACGATGAGTCTGCTTAAGGTCGCCGGACTGCAAAAGCGCTACAAGGCGCGCACCGTGGTGCACGACGTTGGCTTCGAGGTCGGCTCGGGCGAGGTCGTCGGCCTGCTCGGACCCAACGGCGCAGGCAAGACCACCTGCTTCTACATGATCGTCGGCCTCGTGCGCGCGGACGGCGGGCAGATCACCCTGGACGGGAAGGATCTGACCCATCTGCCGATCCACGCCCGCGCACGCCTGGGCCTTTCCTACCTCCCGCAGGAGATGAGCGTCTTCCGCAAGCTCACCGTGGCCGAGAACATCCAGGCGGTGCTCGAGCTGCAGGGGCTGGACAAGCGCAAGGTCGGCGAGCGGCTCGAAGAGCTGCTGATCGAACTCGGCATCCACCACCTGCGCGACAGCACCGCGATCTCGCTGTCGGGCGGCGAGCGCCGCCGCTGCGAGATCGCCCGGGCGCTGGCCACCGATCCGCGCCTGATCCTGCTCGACGAACCCTTCGCCGGCGTGGACCCGATCGCGGTCATCGACATCCAGAAGATCATCCGCTTCCTGAAGGAGCGCGGCATCGGCGTGCTGATCACCGACCACAACGTACGCGAGACGCTCGGTATCTGCGATCGCGCCTACATCATCAGCGAAGGCCGTGTGCTCGCCAGTGGCGCACCGACCGAGATCATCGAGAACGAGCAGGTGCGCCAGGTCTACCTTGGCGAGCACTTCCGGCTCTGACTGCGCGCCCCTGCTCACGCCATGAAGCCCAGCCTCCAGCTCAAGCTCTCGCAGCACCTCACACTGACGCCGCAACTGCAGCAGTCGATCAAGCTGCTGCAGCTATCGACGATCGAGCTGAATCAGGAGATCGAGCGCTTCCTGCTGGAAAACCCGATGCTCGAGCGCGAGGAGGGCGAAGGCGAGTTCCTGCCCGCCGCCGCAAGCACGCCCAGCGAACAATCCCACCAGGAAGCACCGCAGGGCGAAGGCCCCGCCGAATCCGGCAGCGAGGCTCTGCAGCACGAAGGCGGAGAGGGCAGCAGCGAGGATGAGAGCATCGACTGGTCCAGCGTGGGCACCGGGGCCTCCAGCCGCAGCGAGGACGATGAGGACATCGATTATCAAGAGTTTCAGGCCGCCGGCATCTCGCTGCGCGACCACCTCGATCAGCAGATCGCCCTGTCGCCGCTGTCGGATCACGACCGCGCGCTGGTGCGATTCATCGTCGAGGCGCTGGACGATGACGGCTATCTGCACCAGCCGCTTGAGGAACTACTCGAACTGCTGCCGCCCGAATCGGGCATCGAACTCGAAGACCTGAGCATTGCCCTGCACCATGTGCAGAACCTCGAACCAGCGGGCATCGGCGCGCGCTCGCCGCAGGAATGTCTCGCGCTGCAGTTGCGCACACTGCCAGAGTGCGCGACGCGAGCACTCGCCCTCGAGGTCGCCACCAAGCACCTGGAACTGCTCGCCGAACGCAACTTCGCCAAACTGAAGAAGCTCACTGGCTCGGACGACGAAGCGCTGCGCGCGGCGCACGCACTGATCTGCAGCCTCGACCCGCACCCCGGCTCGCGCTATTCCACCAGCGAGACACGCTATGTGCTGCCCGACGTGGTCGTACGCAAGGTGCGCGGGCGCTGGTCGGTCAGTCTCAACCAGGACGCCATGCCGCGCCTGCGCATCAACCGCCTGTACGCCAGCCTGCTGCAGCAGAACCGCGGCCAGGGCGGCGGACTGGGCGGCCAGTTGCAGGAGGCACGCTGGCTGATCCGCAACGTGCAGCAACGCTTCGACACCATCCTCCGCGTTTCCCAGGCCATCGTTGACCAGCAGCGGCAGTTCTTCGATCATGGCCCTGTGGCCATGCGCCCGCTCACGCTGCGGGAGATCGCCGACCAGCTTGAACTGCACGAGTCGACCATTTCGCGCGTGACCACGCAAAAGTACATGGCGACACCGCGCGGCGTGTTCGAGCTCAAGTATTTCTTCGGCAGTCATGTCGCCACCGACACCGGTGGGGCGGCCTCTTCCACGGCGATTCGCGCGCTGATTCGCCAGTTGGTGGAAGCCGAAGACAGCAAGAAACCGCTGTCCGACGCCAAGATTGCCGAGATTCTAGGCCAGCAGGGTATCGTGGTCGCACGGCGCACCATCGCCAAGTATCGCGAATCCCTCAATATCCCGCCGGTCAGCATGCGCAAATCCATCTGACAACCACAGGAGTCACCATGAATCTCAACATCACCGGGCATCATGTCGAAGTTACCCCGGCCATCCGCGACTACGTCACCTCCAAGCTCGATCGCGTCATCCGCCACTTCGACAACGTCACCAGCGTTGCGGTAATCCTCTCCGTCGAGAAGCTCAAGCAGAAGGCCGAAGTGACCCTGCACGTGCGCGGCAAGGACATCTTCGTTGAAAGCGACGATGCCGACCTGTACGCCGCCATCGACTCGATGACCGACAAGCTCGACCGCCAGGTGCAGAAATACAAGCAGAAGATGGCCGAGCACAACCACGAGTCGCTGAAGCACCAGACCCCCGAGGACTGAGCCTTTCGTTACAGCCCCATGACCGGGGCGCGGTTGTGGTTATAATGCGCGCGTTTTGACGACGCCTGCGGCGCCCGCCCCGGAACGACAGTCGCCCCGGCGACCTGGAAGACCGGGGCGTCGTGTTTGCACACCTGCGAATGAGCCTGATATCCCAACTCCTGCCACTTCCCAATGTGGTGGTCGACCTCGACGCCAGCAGCAAGAAGCGCGTCTTCGAGCAGGCCGGCCTGCTTTTCGAGAACAACCAGGGCATCGGTCGCAGCACCGTTTTCGACAGCCTGTTCACCCGCGAACGCCTGGGCTCCACCGGCCTCGGGCAGGGCATCGCGATCCCGCACGGCCGCATCAAGGGCCTCAAGGATGCAGCGGGCGCCTTCCTGCGCCTGGCCACGCCAGTCCAGTTCGATGCGCCGGACGGCCGCCCGGTCAGCATGCTGTTCGTACTGCTCGTGCCCGAACAGGCCAACGAGACACACCTGCAGTTGCTCTCCGAACTTGCGCAGATGTTCAGCGATCGCGCATTCCGCGAAGCGCTGCTGAATGCGCCGGATGCGGCACACATCCACCAGATGTTCATGAACTGGGGCGCCCATGCGGCAGACCAGCCTGACCCGGCTGTATGAGACCCATCGCGACAGTCTCAGCCTGATCCACGTCAGCGGGCCGCTCGAGGCCCGCCTCAGCGTGGGCGAAGAGCGCATCTGGCCGGCTGATCTGGTCGGCCACCTCAATCTGATCCACCCCACCCGACTGCAGGTGCTCGGCAGCGCCGAACTGGCCTGGGCGCAACGCCACTCCAACGAGAAGGTCGCTCACCATCTCAACGAGATCCTGTCGGCGCACCCGCCAGCCATCATCGTCGCCGACGGCTGCGAGGTGCCCAACATCCTGCACGGCATCTGCGAGGCCCACGACGTAGCGCTGTTCACCGCGCGCCACCCTTCGGCGGGCGTGATCGACCAGCTCCGCCTCTATCTCTCGCGCGAGCTCGCCGAGAAGGTCTCGCTCCATGGCGTGTTCATGGATGTGTTGGGGCTCGGCGTGCTGATCACCGGCGACTCGGGGGCCGGCAAATCCGAGCTCGGCCTGGAGCTCATCTCACGCGGCCACGGCCTCGTCGCGGACGACGTGGTCGAATTCTCGCGCATCGCGCCCACTGTACTCGAGGGGCGAAGCCCCGAGATGCTGCAGGATTTCATCGAGGTACGTGGTCTGGGGCTCCTCGACATCCGCACGATCTTCGGCGAGACCGCCTGCCGCCGCAAGATGCGCCTGCGCCTGATTTGCCACCTCGACCGCCGCCAGCCCGGTCCGGGAGATCCGAGCCGTCTTCCGCTACAGCAGGAGACCCAGGACATTCTCGGCGTGAAGATCGCCCGCGTCGTGCTCCCGGTGGCCGCCGGGCGCAACCTCGCCGTGCTGCTCGAAGCTGCGGTTCGCTCCACCATCCTGCGCCTGCGCGGCATCGACTCCACGCAGGAGTTCATCGAGCGCCAGTCGCGCGCGCTCCGAGCGAGTGAGGACGACATCCGGAGCGCCGGGGGCGGATATCCATGAGCGGCTGCGTGGCACAGGCCAACGGTCCGGCTCGCCTTCACGGTCGCCATCACCGTTAGTCGCCAACTCCTCGCGCGTCCATACGCGCAAACGCTTGGGCATACCCCTGCCCCGAACGCTTGCCCAGCATGCACTTGCCGCCGGCGGCACGCGACTGTTACGCTCGGCCGCTTTGCAGCAGCGCACCGGCACCGCCATGAACACCCCCAACGATTACCTCGAACGCATCCTCAACGCACGGGTGTACGACGTCGCCGTCGAAACGCCGCTTGAGCTCGCGAGCAATCTGTCCGCGCGCGCGCACAACCGCATTTTCCTCAAGCGTGAGGACATGCAGCCGGTATTCAGCTTCAAGATCCGCGGCGCCTACAACAAGATGGCGAACCTCTCGCCGCAGGCGCTGAAACGTGGCGTGATCTGCGCTTCGGCCGGCAACCACGCGCAAGGCGTGGCACTCTCTGCCGCCCGGCTCGGTGTACGCGCCGTGATCGTGATGCCCAGCACGACACCACAGATCAAGGTGGACGCGGTCCGGGCACGCGGCGGCGAGGTCGTTCTGGCCGGTGAATCCTATTCCGACGCCTACGCACACGCGAAGGAACTCGAGAAGTCCGAGCGGCTCACTTTCGTCCATCCCTTCGACGACCCCGACGTGATCGCAGGCCAAGGCACCATCGGCATGGAGATCCTGCGCGCGCACTCCCAGCCGATCCATGCGGTCTTCTGTGCAATCGGCGGGGGCGGGCTGATCGCGGGGGTCGCGGCCTACATCAAGCGCCTGCGCCCGGAAACCCGGATCATCGGGGTCGAAACCGTAGACGCGAACGCGATGGCAGTCTCGCTTGCTGCCGGCCAACCGGTGGAACTCGATCAGGTCGGGATCTTCGCCGACGGCACGGCCGTGCGCCGGGTGGGCAACGAAACCTTCCGCCTGTGCCAGCAGTATGTGGACGAGGTCATCCTGGTCGACAACGACGCGATCTGCGCCGCGATCAAGGACGTGTTCGAGGACACGCGCGCCATCCTCGAGCCCTCGGGCGCACTTGCCATCGCCGGAGCGAAAGAGTACGCCCGCCAGCACAAGTTACGCGAAAAGAGTCTGGTCGCGGTCGCCTCGGGCGCGAACATGAACTTCGACCGCCTCCGCTTCGTCGCCGAGCGCGCCGAGCTTGGTGAACAACGTGAAGCCGTGCTGGCGGTGACCATTCCGGAGAAGCCCGGCTCGTTCAGGAAGTTCATCAGCGTGCTCGGCAACCGCAACATCACCGAATTCAACTACCGCTACGCCGACACGCAGCAGGCGCACATCTTCGTTGGCGTCACCGTGCACAACCGCAACGAGGTCGCACGCCTGGTCGAAATGCTCGCGCGTCATGAACTGCCCGCAATCGACCTCACCGACGACGAACTCGCCAAGAGCCACGTGCGCTACATGGTGGGCGGGCGAGCGCCCCAGGCGGAAAACGAGGTGGTGTACCGCTTCGTGTTCCCGGAGCGCCCCGGCGCGCTGATGAATTTCCTGTCCACCCTTCGCTCGGACTGGAACATCTCCCTGTTTCACTATCGTAACCATGGCTCCGACTTCGGTCGCGTGCTGGTCGGTATGCAGGTACCGCCGCAGGACAAGGCCGCCTTCGACGACTTCCTGCAGCGCCTGGGTTACGACTTTACGCCGGAAAGCGAGAACCCAGCCTACCGCATGTTCCTGTCGGCCAGCTGATTCCGGGGGCGTGCCTCGAACGCACCCGCCTCCGTCACCAGCCACTGCATGGGGCGGTCGTGCGGCTGCGGAAAGGTGTCCGGCACACGCCCGGCCTCGAAACCCACACCGACCGCTACTGTGCGCATCAGCGCGAGCGTGCGGTCGAAATACCCCCCGCCATAGCCGATCCGGTAGCCGTGATCGTCAAAGGCGTTGAGCGGGACCAGCACCAGTTCCGGCTGCACCTCGACACCATCGGCGGGGTGCGGAATACCGTGACGATCGAGCGGCATCGGCACGCCGGGCGTCCATGCACGGAACGTCATGGGCGCATGGCGTTCCAACACCACCGGAAGCGACGCGACACGCCCCGGCCGCGCTGCCAGCCAGCCCTGCACCCAGTCACGCAGATCCGGCTCAGCGCGATAGGGCCAGCAGAAACCTAGGGTATCGGGCTGCAGGCGTGCGACGAGTTCGTCAAGGTGCCGGGCGATACGCAGGGTAAGCTGCGCCCGGCGCTCTGCAGGCATCGCCTGCCGGTGCGTGAGCGCGCGTTCACGCAGGCGCTTGCGCAGTGCCGCCTCGTGGGCGTCGCCCTGCCCGTCGGGGATGGGGGGGTGCTCGTGGGTCATGCCGCAAACCAGAAGATTCGTACTGCAGGATTCATCGGGGAAATGCAGCCGCCCCGGAAGAACATGAAAAAGACGTCTTTCACCACCCGCTTCTTCACAAGCCTGCTGACCGCAGGCCTGATCCATGCCACCAGCGCGCACGCGCAGCCGGTGGCGCCCGCAGGGGACGAACGTATCGTCGCCGCTCGCGAGGCCCTGCGCAAGGGCGACCGCGAGCAACTCTCGCAGTTGGCCGCGGTGCGCGATCCGCACGTGCTCGACGCCTATCCGCGTTACTGGCACCTGGTGCACCTGCTTGCCCGGCCGGAACTTCCGCCGCAGGCCGAACTGGAGGCATTCCTCGCGCGCGAGGCCGGCACGGTGCTCGCGGACAGGCTGCGGGCAGACTGGCTGAAACGGCTGGCCAAGGAGGGCGACTGGCAGGGCTTCCTGCAGCGCTACGACGGGCTGGTGAACGCCGACGACGAGTTGCACTGCAGCGCATGGACGGCACGGCTGATGAGCGGCGACACCAGCGTGCCCGGCGAGGTCGCGCAGCAGTGGCATGAACGCCTCACGGCCCACGACGCCTGCGCCCCCGCACTGCGCAGCGCCGCCAGCAGCGGCGCAGTGGATGAAGACGGCGTGTGGTGGCGCATCCGCCGCCAGATCGACTCGCGCACCCCCGAGGCCGCCTTCGCCAGCCTCGCCCTGCTTCCCACCGGACGGGCGCCTACCCACGCTGCCCTCGACCAGGCTGTGCGCTCGCCCGCCCCCTGGCTGGATCGCCTGCCGCCCAACTTCGCGGTCACGCGCGCCGGCCGCGAAGTGGCACTCGCCGCGCTGGTGCGTCTGGCCCGCGAGGATGTAAGCGCAGCGCAGACACGCCTGCTGCGCATCCAGGACCGCCTCAGCGCGGAGGAGAGGAACTACATCCACGTGGTGATGGGCCTGCATGCCGCGCAAAGCCGGCTACCCGAGGCGGTCGACTTCTTCACCGCTGCCGGTGACGTCACCACAACGCCCGAGCAGCGCGCCTGGCGCGTGCGCGCCGCATTGCGCGTGCAGGACTGGCGCCGCGTACGCGCAAGCATCGAGGCCCTCCCCGCGCAGGAGCGCGAGCGCCCCGAATGGATCTACTGGCTGGGCCGGGCCCATGCCGCGCGCGGCGAGCGCGAGGCCGCTGAGGCGCTCTTCCAGCGCATCGCCGGAGAACCTGACTTCTACGGCATGCTCGCCAGCGAGGCGCTCGGCCAAGCCTTCCTGCCGCCACCGGCCAGCCCGCCGTTGCCGCGCGCCGCGCTGGAGGCCGCAGAGCGCGACCCGGGGTTGCAGCGGGCGCTGGCCCTCTACCGCCTCGATCTGCGCACCGAGGCCGTACGCGAGTGGATCTGGGCCGTGCGCGACCGCGACGAGTTCTTCCGCCTGGCCGCCGCGCACTTGGCTTTGCGCAACGAGCTCTACGATCGCGCCATCAACACCGCCGAACTCGCCAATCCACGCAGCCACTTCGAGCTGCGCTTCCTGACCCCCTACCGTGAGGTTGTAGAGCCGCAGGTGCGCACACAGGGGCTGGATCTGGCGTGGGTATATGGGCTGATGCGCCAGGAGAGCCGCTTCGTCGTCCCCGCACGCTCCAGTGCGGGCGCCCAGGGGCTGATGCAGGTCATGCCGGCCACGGGTAAGTGGGTCGCGGGCAAGATCGGCCTGAACGGCTACCATCCACGCATGCTCAACGATCCCCGCACCAACGTCCTGCTCGGCACCAGCTACATGCGTCTGATTCTGGAAGGATTGGATAGCCACCCGGTGCTGGCGAGCGCGGGGTACAACGCAGGGCCGGGACGCGCGCGGCGTTGGCGCGACAGCGGCCCGCTCGAGGGCGCGATCTACGCCGAGACCATCCCATTCGACGAAACCCGCGATTACGTCAAGAAGGTGCTCGCAAACGCGGTGATCTATGCCGCAATGATGGAAAAACGGCCACAATCGCTCACGGCTCGCCTGGGGACCATCGCGCCCGCGCCCGCCAGCGAGTAAGCTCCAGCCCTGCGGCATCGCCGCATCAATAACGAGAAACCCTCCGAGTCGAACCATGAATCCGAAACGCATCGTCCTCATCGGCGGCTCCGGCTTTATCGGTAGCGCCATTGCCAACCGCCTGTGCGAAGCAGGCGTAAAGGTCATCCTTCCTACCCGCCGCCGCAGCCGTGCCGGTCATGTGCTGCTGCTGCCCAACGCCGAGGTGGTCGAAGCCGACGTGCACGACCCCGCAACCCTTTCCGCACTGGTGGCTGGCGCAGACGCCGTGGTCAACACGGTCGGCGTGCTGCACTCGCGCCCCGGCACGCCCTTCGGCCCGGACTTCGCGCGTGCGCACGTCGAGCTGCCGCAGAAGATCGTGGCGGCCTGTCGCGCCGCACGCGTGCCGCGCCTGGTGCACATCAGCGCGCTCGGCGCGGACTCGGGCGGCCCCTCCGAATACCAGCGCTCCAAGGCTGCGGGCGAAACCGCCATCCGCACCTCGACACCCGAGACCGAGTGGACCATCCTGCGCCCCTCGGTGGTCTTCGGTCGCGGGGACAGCTTCCTCAACCTGTTCGCAGACCTGGTGCGCATGTTCCCGGTAATCCCCCTCGCCGGCGCCAGCGCCCGCTTCCAACCGGTCTACGTGGAAGATGTGGCCGAAGCCGTCTGGCAGAGCCTGGTCCGTCCCGACGCCACCGGCAAGACCTTCGATCTCGCCGGCCCCACCGTCTATACCCTGCGCCAGCTGGTCGAGTACGTGTCCGAACTCACGGTCGGCAAGCGCCGCAAGGTGATCCCGCTGCCCGAGAACATCGCGATGATGCAGGCGCGCCTGATGGAGCTCGCCCCCCAGCCGCTGATGAGCCGCGACAACGTGCGGTCGATGCGGGTGGACAACGTCGCCCACGGCGATCCCTTGCCCTACGGCCTTGCGGCCACCCCACTCGAGGCGGTGGCACCCGGCTGGCTGGGCGATGCCGGGCCGCGCGCCTTCTACTACCCGTTCCGCCGCCACGCGCGGCGCTGAAATTCCACCCACATCAGCCCCGGAGCCCGCGATGAAGCTCATCATCGGCAACAAAAACTACTCGTCCTGGTCCCTGCGCGCATGGCTGGCCGCGCGTGAGGGCGGCTTCAACTTCGAGGAGATCCGCATCCCGCTGTTCATCCCCGGCAGCCGCGAACGCATCCTGTCGCACTCGCCTTCGGGCAAGGTGCCCTGCCTGAACGACCATGGCTTCACGGTATGGGACTCCCTCGCCATCGGCGAATACCTCGCCGAGAAGAATCCTGCGCTGTTACCCGAGGACGCTGCCGCGCGCGCCATCGCCCGCGCGGTGACCGCGGAGATGCACGCTGGCTTCCAGAATCTGCGCAGCCGCATGCCGATGAACGTGCGCAAGGACTACACCGGCTTCGGCCACAGCCCCGAAGTGGATGCCGACATTGCGCGCATCATCGCAATCTGGACCGACTGCCGGGCACGCTTTGGCAACGACGGCCCCTATCTGTTCGGCCGCTTCAGCCTCGCCGACGCAGCCTTCGCCCCGGTCGCCTTCCGCTTCCAGACCTATGGCGTGAAGCCCGAGGGCGAGGCCGGTCAGTACCTCGCCACCCTGCTGGCCAATCCGCACATGCAGGACTGGGCCGTGGCTGCGCGCGCCGAGACCGAGTCCATCCCGGAAGAGGATCTTTACGGCTGATGCAGGCATATGTCGTTGGCGGGGCGGTGCGCGACGCCCTGCTGGGGCTGCCGGTCAAGGATCGCGACTGGGTCGTGGTCGGCAGCACCCCCGAGGAAATGATCGCACGCGGGTTCCGCCCGGTCGGGCGCGACTTTCCGGTCTTTCTGCACCCACGAACGAATGAGGAATACGCGCTCGCACGCACCGAGCGCAAGTCGGGCCATGGATACACCGGCTTCGTCTGCCACGCCTCTCCCGAGGTCACGCTGGAGGACGACCTGCTCCGCCGCGACCTTACCATCAACGCAATCGCACGCGCGGAAGACGGCACGCTGATCGACCCCTGCGGTGGCCAGCGCGATCTCGCTGCACGCGTGTTCCGCCACGTCTCCCCCGCCTTCGCCGAAGACCCGCTGCGAATCCTGCGGGTGGCACGCTTCGCCGCACGCTTTACCGCCTTCGATGTCGCCCCCGAAACCATGGCGTTGATGCGGTACATGGTCGACGCAGGTGAGGTGGACCACCTGGTCCCCGAACGCGTGTGGCAGGAATTCGCCCGCGGGCTGATGGAGGAGCGGCCCTCGCGCATGATCCGTGTACTGCGCGACTGCGGCGCGCTCGCCGCGATCCTGCCCGAACTCGATCGGCTTTTCGGTGTGCCCCAGCCCGAGAAGCACCACCCCGAGATCGACAGCGGCGAACATGTGCTGCTCGTCGTCGACACTGCGGCCAGGGGGGAGCAACCGCTACCCGTGCGCTGGGCCTGTCTGCTCCACGACCTGGGCAAGACCGACACGCCGGCCCATGTTCTCCCCCACCACTATGGCCACGAGGCGGCGAGTGCCCGACGCGCCCGCGAGGTCTCCACCCGCCTGAAGGCGCCCGCCGAATGCCGCGAGCTCGCCGAGATGGTGGCGCGCGAACACGGCATCCTCGCGCTCGCCGAGGCGCTGCGCCCCGAAACCATGGTGAAGCTGATCGAGCGCTGCGACGGGCTGCGACGCCCGGAGCGCTTCGAGCTCATGCTCCAGGCCGCAGCCTGCGATCATGCCGGTCGCGGCGGAGAAGATCGCGGCATCTGGCGACCTTTGTCACACTGGCGCACAGCGCTGAGCGCCGTACGCAACGTCGACGCCGCTACAATCGTCGCAAGCTGTCCCGACAAGAAAGACATTCCGCACGCACTGCACGCCGCACGTGTGGCAGCCGTGAAGGCGCGGAACAAGGATCCCCAATGAACAACACCCGCTTCGGCGAACTCGAGGTGCTGTGTCACGCACCCGAACGACCGACCCACGACCATCCCCTGCTCTTCGTGCACGGCGCCTATGTCTCGGCCTGGTGCTGGGAAGAGCACTTCCTGCCCTGGTTCGCACGTCAAGGCTGGGCTGCCTATGCGGTTTCGCTGTCCGGACACGGCAGGAGCCGTAGCCGAGAACTGCTGGACACCTATTCCATCGACGACTACGTGCGCGACGTCGCCGAAGTTGCAGCCAGCCTGCCCGCCCCGCCAATCCTGGTCGGACACTCGATGGGAGGTCTGGTGGTACAGAAGTACCTCGAGCAGCACGACGCTCCGGCCGTGGTGCTGATGTCCTCGGTGCCGCCTCAGGGCCTGATGAGCTCGGCGGTGGGGCTGATGTTCAAGCGCCCCAACCTGCTGTCGGACCTCAACCGGATCATGGCGGGCAACGAGGTAGACATCGAGAGCCTGCGCGAAGCACTGTTCCACCAGCCGGTCGCAGCCGACCAGCTGCAGCGCTACTACCGTCTCAGTCAGCCCGAGTCCCACCGCGCGATCTGGGACATGTCGCTATTCAACCTGCCGCAGCCGGCGCGCATGCACCGCCCACCGATGCTGATCCTGGGTGCCGAGCACGACGCCCTGATCCCGCCCGACCAGGTGCACATGACCGCGCTGACCTATGCGCGTCAGGCGGAGATCTTCCCCAACGTCGGCCACGGCATGATGCTCGAGCACGACTGGGAACTGGTCGCGATGCGCATCGCAGCCTGGCTGGAGGAGCGCACGCTCTGAGCCCTGGAAGGCGGCTCACAGGGTGTGCAGCCGGTCTCCGCGCGCAAAGCCCAGCAGCGGCGTATCGATTCCGCGCGACAGCGCCAGCACCTTGAACAGTTCGCCCATCTCCTGCGGCGTGGTCAGGCGCTGCACCGCGCGCGCGGCGCGGATGTAGTCCGCACTTTCCTGCGGGCCACGGCGGGCGAGGCAGTCGAGCACGCCGCAGTTGAAGAGGAACTGTGCCTGCGTGGTATAGCCCTGCACATCCAGGCCGGCAGCAAAGCCCGCCTCCGCCACCGCAGTGAAATCCACGAACGCGGTGATATCGTTCAGCCCCGGCCACAGGAAGGGGTCGCCATGGGCGTGGTGGCGGTAATAGCAGAGCAGGGTGCCGCTCGCGCGCGAGGGTAGGTAGTACTCGGCGCGCGGATAGCCGTAATCGATCAGGATCATGGCGCCACGCACCAGACGCTGGGCCCACGCGCTGACCCACGCGCCACCCGCGAGGTTCAGCTCAGTCACGTATTCACCCTGTTGCGGCGCGGGCAGCGCGAGTGCGCCTGCCGCCTCGGCGACTGCACCCTGCGCCGGCGTGTCAGCCCAGCACAGGCGTCGGACGCCCGCATCATCCTGGGCCATGGCGACCCCGCGCTCGAACAGCCCATCGGCGCGCGAAACGATCAGATGCACCGGCATCACGTCCAGCACCTCGTTCGCCACCACCACGCCGCAGAAGGTGTCAGGCAACGCGTCCAGCCAGTGCACGCGGCCCGCCAGATGGGGCGCCTTCGCAGCAAGGGTGTCGAACTGGCGCGCGCGCAACTCCCCCGAAAGCTCGAGGATGCCGTAGCGCTCCGGCGCACGGCCGCGGTGTTCGAGTTCGAGCAGCAGGTCGGCGGCGAGCAGGCCGGTGCCGGCGCCGACCTCGATCACCTCTGCCTCGCTCGCGCACATCACCTGCTCCACCTGGGCCGCAAGCGCCTGACCAAAAAGGGGCGTAAGCTCAGGGGCAGTGATGAAATCGCCGCCAGGACCGAACTTTCGCGCGCCGCCGCTGTAATAACCGAGACCGGGCGCATAGAGCGCGAGCTCCATGTAGCGCGAGAACGGAATCCAGCCGCCGGCCGTCTCGATCTCGGCCTCGATGCGTTCGAGCAGGCGCGCGCTCTGCATGAGCGCATCGGCGGAGGGCTGGGGCAATGCAGACATGATCGGCGATCCAGGGTCGAAGAAAGCCGGAGATTGTACCGGCAGCTTCCCGGGCGCAGCCGACCGAGCGAACCACATCAGGGCAAGCGCATGAACGACACGCAGCACTCCTCCCCCTCCGGCTCCACGCACGCACCGCGGATCCTCATCACCGGCGCGGCACGCCGTGTGGGCGCGGAAATCGCACGTTGCCTGCACGCAGCGGGCGCGCGCGTAGTCCTGCACTATCGCAGCAGCGCCGGCGAGGCCGAGGCGCTCGCAGCCTCGCTCAACGCGCTCCGGGCCGACTCGGCCTTCACCGTCCGCGGCGACCTCGCCCGCTTCGGCGCCGCCGAGGATATCGCTGCCCAGGTGCTGGCACGCGGCGAAGGGCTGGACGGCCTAGTGAACAACGCATCAAGCTTCTTCCCGACGCCGATCGGCGGCATCGACCGCGCGGCGTGGGACGAGCTCGTGGGCTCCAACCTCATGGGGCCGCTGTTCCTGTCTCAGGCCCTGGCGCCCGCCTTGCGCCGCGCCGGAGGCGCCATCGTAAACATCGTGGACATCCACGCCGACTGGCCGCTCACCGGCTATACGGTCTATAACGTTGCCAAGGGGGGGCTCGCCACGCTCACCCGATCGCTGGCCGTCGAGCTCGCGCCCGAGGTCCGCGTCAATGGCGTGGCGCCGGGGCCGATCGACTGGCCGGAAGACGGGCAGTTTCCCCCCGAGGAGCGCGAACGGATCATCGCACACACCCTGCTCAAGCGCGTGGGATCGCCTGCCGACATTGCGCGCACGGTACGATTTCTGATGCTCGACGCCCCTTACGTCACCGGGCAGATCATCGCGGTCGACGGGGGGCGCAGCGTGCATTTGTGATCGGGTAGCGCACCGTGCTTTCTGGGATAATCCCGCATTGACTTCCAGACAGGCCCTTGCACCGTGACTGCCGCGTACGCCCCCGCAGAGAACCGACCCGCCCCCGACAACACCGGCGACGAACGTTTTTCCAACACCTTTCTGCGCCTGAAGAAGAAGCTCGAGCGCGGGGTCGGCGAGGCGATCGGCGACTTCAACATGATCGGCGACGGCGACACCGTCATGGTGTGCGTTTCCGGCGGCAAGGACTCCTACACCCTGCTGTCCTGCCTGCTCGCACTGCGTGAGCGGGCCCCGGTCGACTTCCGCATCGTGGCGATGAACCTCGACCAGAAGCAACCCGGCTTCCCCGACCATGTGCTCCCGGCCTACTTCGAATCGATCGGGGTCGAGTACCGCATTGTCACCGAAGACACCTATTCGATCGTCAAGGACAAGATCCCCGAGGGCAAGACCACTTGCTCGCTGTGCTCGCGCCTGCGCCGCGGCATCATCTACCGTACGGCGAAGGAGCTCGGTGCCACCCGCATCGCGCTCGGGCACCATCGCGACGACATGCTCGAGACCCTGTTCCTGAACATGTTTTTCGGCGGCAAGATCAAGGCCATGCCCCCGAAGCTCGTGAGTGACGACGGCAACCACGTGGTGATCCGCCCGCTCGCCTACTGCACCGAAGCCGAGATCGCGCGCTTCGCACGCACGATGGATTTCCCCATCATCCCTTGCAACCTGTGCGGCTCGCAGGAGAACGCGCAGCGCAAGCAGATCAAGAACATGCTCCAGGGTTGGGCACGGGACTACCCGGGGCGCATCGAGTCGCTCGCCACCGCACTGAAGAACGTCGTGCCTTCCCACCTCGCCGATCGGCGTCTGTTCGACTTCGTCGGGCTGACGCAGCAGACGATCGTCGAGGAGGGAGACACCGCGTTCGACCCGCCAGAACTGCCTGTCGCACCACAGTCCGCGACGATCAGCCTGCTCCGGCCGGGCCAGAGCGAGGCGTAGGTTCATGCACCACGCAGCCACCGACGCACATGGAAGCTCCCTTCACAGATCCTGACCCGGCCCGACAGGCCGACGTAATAGAGTGCCGATGTCCGATCGCATGAACATCTGTATCCTTGCCGCCCTGCACGGGAGCGATGAAACGCTCACGACGCGGGTCGGCGATGATGAAGCCGATCGCGCAGCGGCGCGTTGCGCACATCGTATCGAGCGTGCGATCAGCGCACATGGGGGGCGACTCATCGAGGCCACCCGAGAGCGGACCCTCGCACGCTTCGACGATGCCAACGCGGCCATTCAGGCCGCCGTCGACGCGCTCGACCGCATCCGCAACCTTCCACCGCTGCGCGGAAGAAAGCACCCTGCTCGCTTGGGCGTGCATGTCGGCGCACTCTCGACTGAAATGGGCAAGCCCAGTGGCGAAGGCGTCGTCCAGGCGTTGCGTATCGCGAATCAATGCGAGGCGGAGCAGGCGCTCGCCTCGGCACAGGCAATTGCACGGCTCGGGAGTGCAGCGCGTCATCTGGTAGCAAGCAGGCCCGTAGCCGGGCTCGACACAAGCCGGCTCGACGTGACGGTGCATGAGATCGGCCATGGCAAAGCAGAAGCCGTCCGCCAACCGCTGGCACAGCGCAATGAACGACTTCAACTGCGGCACCGGAACGGCGTCGTCCACGTCGAGGAAATCCGGCCGGTGGTCTTGCTCGGGCGCGAACTTGGCAATGACATCGTAATCGGCGACCCACGTGCTTCGCGACAACACGCCCGCATCGAACGCCGTCATGAGGGCTTCATCCTGTTCGACGAGAGCACGAATGGGACCTATGTTGCCGTGGAAGGACAGGTCGAGCGCCTAGTCCGCCAGGATCGTCTGTTGCTTACGGGCCAAGGCCGGATCGGCTGTGGCTTCGCGTGCGAAGAGGGCGACGAGCGCGAGATCGTATTCTTCGATTTCGAATGAGCGAAAGCCTGTCGGTGCAGCACCTGGCTGCCAAAGGGCACCAGGCGCTTCGCGGACACGCTCAAACCTTTACGCACTCGGCCATGAAGGCCTTGCGCTCGGCCCCCTTGAGCGAGCGCTCGGTGGCCGTCTGGTTGCAGGCCTTGCGGCGCGTCTTTTCGTCGGGCGCTGCAAGGCTCGCACCCGTCTGTGTCGGCGCTTCGCCCACCGGTGCAAGCGCTTTCTCCCGCTCGCCCGCCTCCTCTTCACCGCCGTTGATCGCATCCTTTTGCCCACGCAGGCAGGTGCTCATGAACGCCTTGCGTGCATCGCCCTTGAGCGCCTGCTCACGTGCCTGCGCGTTGCACTGCCGCATGCGCTCGTGCTGCGGATTGGCCCAGGCCGAATCCGGCACTGCGGCTACCAGGGTCAGCATCAGGCCTGCAACACCAAAGACTCTCTTCATGGCTTCATCCTCCTCGATAGGGTCACGCATGTCGCGTGCATGCATTTTGCATTTTCCGCAGCCTCGTAGTCAATTCCATATTCATATCTCTATCGCCACAGTATCCTTGGAGCCCCTCCTTGAGTGAGCTCACGACCCTCTCCACCCTCGCCGTTTCGGCCTTCCTTGCCGCCACGCTCCTGCCGGGTGGTTCGGAGGCGGTGTTCGCGGGCATCGTCGCCTTGCAACCCGGGCTGGCAGCGACAGCGCTGCTGACGGCAACCATCGCCAACACCGCGGGGGGCATGAGCACCTACCTGCTTGGACGACTGCTGCCACGCAAGGAAGTCCCGCCCCGACTGGCGCAGGTGCGCCGATGGGGCAGCGCCAGCCTGCTGCTGTCCTGGGTGCCGCTGATAGGCGACGCCCTGTGCGCGGCCGCTGGCGTTCTACGCCTGAACTGGGTCGCCTGCCTGTGCTGGATGGCACTCGGCAAGAGCCTGCGGTACGCGGCGATCGCATGGCTGCTGGGGGGTTAGCCGCAGCCTGATCCGCGGAGACGGCCTATACTGAGCCGTACCCCTCCACACGCGAGACGCACTTCCCATGTCAGACATCGAACGCTACGGCGTCACCGCCCGCTACGCCGACGCAGTCGTCCATGCCGGAGTCATTCACCTCGTCGAGGTTCCTGCCAGCAGCGGCACCGACATCCGCACCCAGACCAGCGAAGTCCTCGCCAGCATCGAACGCCAGCTGCGCCTGCTCGGGAGCGCGCCGAACCGCATCCTGATGGCCACGATCTACCTCACCGACTTCGCCGACTATGGCGCCATGAACGCCCTCTGGGACGCCTGGATCCCCTCCGGAAGCGCTCCGGCGCGCGCCTGCGTAAAGGTCGCCGGACTAGTCGACCCGGGCTGGCGCATCGAGATCGCGCTCTCCGCCGCGTGCGGCGCAGGACATGTGGAACCCGGGGAGCGATGACCGCCTGGCATCGCAAAACCCGCGCCACGCCTAATCCCTGACGCGCTTAAGGTCTTGTTTTTTGCTGCATGGTGCACTGCGGTTCGTTAGAATGAAACGCTTTCCAGCAGCAGTCCCCGGATAGCCAAATGAGCCAACGCCTGCGAGAGATCCCGTACAACTACACCTCGTTCTCCGATCGCGAGATCGTCATTCGGCTGCTCGGCAATGAAGCCTGGGCGGCGCTGGACGAGCTGCGCGGCGAGCGCGTGACCGGCCGCTCGGCACGCATGCTGTATGAGGTGCTGGGCGACATTTGGGTGGTGCGCCGCAACCCCTACCTCGAGGACGACCTGCTCACCTCGCGCGAACGGCGTGAGGCGCTCATCGGTGCGCTTGACCATCGCCTGAACGAGGTCGAAAAACGCCGTCAGGGCAATGACCTGGTCGCGCTGCTGATCGCGCGCGCCCGCGAGGCCGTCTCCGACTTCGAGCGCTGGTTCGACGACACCGCGCGCCGGCGCAAGATGGTGCTGAAGGCGCTGGCACGGCACACCCGGCGCGACAACATCTGCTTCGACGGCCACGCCCGCGTCTCGCACGTCACCGACGCCACGGACTGGCGGGTCGAATACCCCTTCGTCGTCCTCTACCCCGATACCGAGGAAGAGATGGCACCGCTGGTGCGCGAGTGCATCGCGCTCGGCCTCACCATCATCCCGCGCGGCGGCGGCACCGGCTACACCGGCGGCGCGATCCCGCTCGACGCCAGCTCTGCGGTGATCAACACCGAAAAGCTGCTCGCAATGAGCCCGGTCGAAGCCACCGTGCTGCAAGGCGTGGACGGGCCGATGTCCGAGCCCTACCCCACTATCCGCACCGGCGCCGGCGTGGTCACCGAGCGCGTGTCCGAAGCTGCCAGCCTGGCCGGGCGCGTGTTCGCAGTCGACCCGACCTCGGCCAGCGCCTCCTGCATCGGCGGCAACATCGCCATGAACGCCGGTGGCAAGAAGGCCGTCCTATGGGGCACCGCGCTCGACAACCTGGCGTGGTGGAAGATGGTCACGCCCGACGGCAACTGGCTCGAGGTTGAGCGCCTCGATCACAACTTCGGCAAGATCCACGAGCAGGAGACGGTGCGCTTCCGGCTGCGCCGCTTCGACGGCCTCAGCAACGCACCGCTCGGCGAGGAAGTCATTGCCATGCCAGGCGCCGCCTGCCGCAAGGTCGGGCTGGGCAAGGACGTCACCGACAAGTTCCTCGGCGGTGTGCCGGGCGTGCAGAAGGAAGGCACCGACGGCCTCATCGTCGCCGCGCGCTGGGTGCTGCACAAGATGCCGCCGGTCACGCGCACGGTGTGCCTGGAGTTCTTCGGCCAGGTACGCGAGGCGGTGCCGGCCATCGTCGAGATCACCGACTACTTCAAGCCGGGCGGCGCAGGCCACGCTGCGGGCGTTCAGCTCGCGGGCCTCGAGCACCTCGATGAGCGCTACGTTAAGGCGGTGGGCTATGCCACCAAGGCCAAGCGCCACGGCCGCCCCAAGATGGTGCTGATCGGCGACATCGTCGGCCATGACGAAAACGCAGTCATGCAGGCGGCCTCCGACGTGGTGCGCATGACCAACGCGCGCGGCTCGGAGGGCTTCATCGCCGTGAGCCCCGAACAGCGCAAGCGCTTCTGGCTCGAGCGCAGCCGCACCGCGGCGATCTCGCGCCACACCAACGCCTTCAAGATCAACGAGGATGTGGTCATCCCGCTGCCACGCATGGGGGAATACTGCGACGGCATCGAGCGCATCAACATCGAGCTCTCGCTGCAGAACAAGATCGCACTCTGTGATCGCCTCGCCGAGTTCCTGCAGGGCGAGCTGCCGGTCGATTCCGGCGACGCCGAGGTCGACCGCGAGGAGCTCATCGGCGACCGCCGCCAGGCTGCGCTCGAGCAGGTCGCCGCGGTGCGACGCCGCTGGCAGTGGCTGCTCGACAATCTCGACCTGCCGCTGGCCGCGGCCGAAGCGCAGTTCGCTGAGCTCGGCATCACGGCCGGCGAGCTCTCCAACCGCACGGCCGACCCGGTCCTGTTCCACCGCCTGCAGGACTATTCGATCCGCGTGTCGTGGAAAACCGAGCTGCGCCCGCAGTTGCGCAACATCTTCGATGGCAACCTGTTCGCGCCAGTGCTCGCGCGCATCCAGGACCTCCACAAGGAAGTCCTGCGCGGACGCGTCTTTGTCGCCCTGCACATGCACGCCGGCGACGGCAACGTGCACACCAACCTCCCGGTCAACTCAGACCACTACGAGATGCTGCAGACCGCCAACCGAACGGTCGACCGCATCATGGCGCTCGCGCGCAGCCTGGACGGCGTGATCTCCGGCGAGCATGGCATCGGCATCACCAAGCTCGACTATCTCACCGACGACGAGATGGCGAACTTCTGGCGTTACAAGGAAAAGGTCGACCCCGAGGGCCGCTTCAACCGCGGCAAGCTCATGCGCGGCGGCGCCTGGAAGGCCAACCTCGAAAACGCCTACACCCCCAGCTTCAACCTGATGGGCCACGAGTCACTCATCATGGAGCAGACCGACGTCGGCGAGATCGCCCACGACATCAAGGACTGCCTGCGCTGCGGCAAGTGCAAGCCGGTGTGCTCCACGCACGTGCCACGCGCCAACCTGCTGTATTCCCCGCGCAACAAGATTCTCTCCACCTCGCTGCTGATCGAAGCCTTCCTGTACGAGGAGCAGACCCGCCGCGGCGTTTCGCTCGCGCACTGGGCAGAGTTCGAGGACGTCGCGGACCACTGCACGATCTGCCACAAGTGCGAGAAGCCCTGTCCGGTGGACATCGACTTCGGCGACGTCACGGTGAAGATGCGCAACCTGCTGCGCAAACAGGGCAAGAAATCCTTCAACCCCGGCAAGGCCGCGGCGATGGCCTTCCTGACCATCAAGGATCCGACCACGATCAAGGCTATCCGCACCGGCATGATCGAGTGGGGCTACAAGGCGCAGCGACTCGGCTACGAGATGGGCCGGAAGTTCGGCCTCATCCAGCCGCAGGTGAAGGCGCCGCCGGCCACGCTCGGCAAGGCGCCGATCAAGGCCCAGGTGATCCACTTCATCAACAAGCCCATGCCGGGCAACCTGCCCAAGAAGACCAGCCGCGCGCTGCTCGATATTGAAGACGACAAGGTCATCCCTGTAATCCGGGACCCGCACAAGGCCAACGGCGAGTCTGAGGCGGTGTTCTACTTCCCCGGCTGCGGCTCGGAGCGCCTGTTCAGCCAGGTCGGCCTCGCGACCCAGGCCATGCTCTACCACGTCGGCGCACAGACCGTGCTGCCGCCGGGCTACCTGTGCTGCGGCTATCCGCAGACGGCTGCCGGCGAGGACGAAAAGGGGCAGAAGATCACCACCGACAACCGCGTCCTCTTCCACCGTGTCGCCAACACACTGAACTACCTCGACATCAAGACCGTGATCGTGTCCTGCGGCACCTGCATGGACCAGTTGCAGAAGTACGAATTCGAGAAGATCTTCCCCGGCTGCCGCCTGCTCGACATCCACGAGTATCTGATGGAAAAGGGCGTCAAGCTCGAGGGCGCGCAGGGCGTGAAGTACATGTACCACGAGCCCTGCCATACCCCGATGAAGGTGCATTCCGGCATCAAGGTGGCCAACACGCTGATGGGTACGCGCGTGGACCTCTCAGACCGGTGCTGCGGCGAATCCGGCACACTGGCCGTGGCGCGTCCGGACATCTCCACCCAGGTCCGCTTCCGGAAGCAGGAGGAGATCGAGAAGGGTGCCGCAAAACTGCGCGAAGACGATCCGAATGCGAAGATCAAGATGCTCACGTCCTGCCCAAGCTGCCTGCAGGGCATGCATCGCTACGCCGATGACGCCGGCGGCATCGAGCCCGACTACATCGTGGTCGAGCTCGCAAAGCATCTGTTAGGCGAGAACTGGCTGCCGGAATACGTCGCCAAGGCCAACAACGGCGGCATCGAGCGCGTTCTTCTGTAAGCGCATGCGGCCTGCTGGGGTCTTGCAACCCCGCGGGTCCATCACCCCCGTCAGGCTTGTTTCAGTCCTCGGCGGGGTCGCGAGGGTGCATGCGGAACCAGAGTTCGGGCAGCGCCTCGGCTGCGCACATGCGTAGCCGATGTGTTACCAGAGCGCTCACCGGTGTTTCGCCGGGGTTGATCTCCACCGTTGGAACGCCCCGCTGCGCAGCCCATACGACCGGACCGGCAATGTACGGGAAGACGCTGCTCGTCCCCACGGACAGCACCGCATCCACGCCCTGCGCCAGCACCGCCTCGATCCGCTCCACCGCCCGCGTCGGCAGGGGCTCGCCAAACAACACGACTGCCGGGCGCATGACGCTGCCGCACTGCGGACACTCGGGCGGCAGCGCGAGCCCGGCATAGTCCGGCAGCGTGCGCCCATGGTGGCAGGCCATGCACTGCAGGCGATGCACGGTCCCATGTATCTCGATGACGTTGTGCGATCCGGCGGCGCGATGCAGCCCGTCCACGTTCTGCGTCAACACGCAGACCATCCGCTTTTCCTGCTCAAGCGCGGCGATCAGACGATGTGCAGCATTGGGCTGCGCGCCGCGGCAGCTGGCCTCGATCTCGGCAATGTAGCGCCAGGCGATCTCGGGCCGCGTGGCCATCATCTCGCCCGACAGCGCCTCTTCAATGGTAAGCCCCTCGCTAGTGAGACGATCGTGGTACAGGCCGCCGATGCCGCGATAGGTCGGCAGCCCGGAATCCACCGAAATGCCGGCGCCAGTGACGAAGAGGATGCGCTGCGCGCAGGAGAGAAGGGCCGCGACTGCATCCAGCGTCCGGGCTTGGGTCATGCGGGACTCCGTTCGATTGAGGGTTCGACGCCTCTCATCCCCCGCAGCCGGGCGGCGCAGTCCGCTCCCATGCGATGCCGCTCAGCGGCGCTCGAGGATGGCGGCGCGCGCCTCGGGGTTGCCCCCCTCGGTGAGCTCGATGAAGCGGGCACGATGCTCCTCGAAGCGCTCGACCACCGCGCTACGGTCTCGAAGCTTTGCCGAGATCACCGAGGACTGGGCGGCAATCTCACTGTCGAGCAGACGGATGTCGTCTTCCAACCCGGCAGCCACATCGCTCTGGTTGGTGCGCGTTGCCTCATCGATGAGCTGATGCTGGCGGGCGATCAGCTCACTCTCACGCTCGCGCAGCTGACGGATGCTCTGGTCGAGCTCGCGCAGCTCTCGATCACGCCGGAAATCGAGATCTTCGAGGTTACGGTAGGTTTCGAGCAGGGCCTGGTCCAGGCGCAGCTGGCGCTGGCGCTCGGCCTCATCGACGCGGCGCTGGCGCTCCGCCGCAGCACGCGCCGCGATCTCCTCTCGCGTCAGCGGCGCGGCGACGATACGCCGTACCACCCCGGAGGGGCTCATCTCGCGGTACGCACGTCCGTAGCACGCCGCCGGCAGGATGTCGCCGCACACCGGCTGACCACCAACGTCACAACAGTAGATGCTCTTCGAGACCGGCTGTGCGACCGCCTGCCCGGACATGGACGAAAGGGCGACCAGAGCGGCGAAAGTGCAGGCCCGTGCGATCTGCGCGCTAGCTTGAGGAGATTCCATATTGCTCCCGATAGGCTTTCACCGCCTCGAGGTTCGCAGCGAGGTCAGGGCTGTTGGCAAGATAACCGATGAGATCCTCTAGCGTGGCAACCGCGATCACCGGGATGCCGAAGCTCTCCTTCACTTCCTGCACCGCCGACAGGCTGCCCTTGCCACGCTCCATGCGGTCCAGCGCGATCACCACCCCCGCAGGCGCGGCGCCAGCGGCGCGGATCAACTCCACCGATTCGCGGACCGAAGTGCCGGCCGAGATCACGTCGTCAAGGATCAGCACCCGGCCCTTGAGCGGTGCGCCGATCAGTGTGCCGCCCTCGCCGTGGTCCTTGGCTTCCTTGCGATTGAAGGCGAAGGGCAGGTCCACCCCGTCCTCGGCGAGGCGGATCGCAGTGCCGACCACGAGCGGAATCCCCTTGTACGCCGGCCCGAACAGCATGTCGAAGCCCACGCCCGAGGCGCGGATCGTGCGCGCATAGTAGCCGCACAGTTCGCGGAACGAGGCGCCGTCGTCGAACAGGCCCGCATTGAAGAAGTACGGCGAGTTGCGCCCCGCCTTGGTCACGAAGGCGCCGAAGCGCAGCACACCCTTGCGGCAGGCGAGGGCGATGAAATCCCGGCTAAAATCCACGGCTTTCTGGGCTGCCAAGCAGCTTGAACTGGAGGCTGTCCATGTTACGCATCATCTCCCTCAACCTCAACGGCATCCGTTCTGCCTGCCGCAAGGGCCTGCTCGACTGGCTGCCCGCGCAGCAGGCCGACTTCCTCTGTGTGCAGGAGCTCAAGGCGCAAGCGAACGACCTGGACGAGACCATGCGCTCGCCGGACGGCATGAAAGGCTGGTTCCACCACGCAGAAAAGAAGGGGTATAGCGGGGTCGGCATCTACAGCCGGCGGGAACCCGACCGCGTAGTCGAGGGCCTGGGCATCGCCGACATCGACGCCGAGGGCCGCTTCCTGCAGCTGAACTTTGGCAAGCTGTCGGTGATCTCGCTCTATCTACCCTCGGGCTCCAGCTCGGAGGAGCGCCAGCAGGTGAAGTTCCACTTCATGGACCGCTTCCTGCCGCACATGGACATGCTCTACCAGAGCGGACAGGAGGTCGTGGTATGCGGCGACTGGAACATCGCCCACCGCGAGGCCGACCTGAAGAACTGGAAGTCGAACCAGAAGAACTCCGGCTTCCTGCCCGAGGAGCGCGCGTGGCTGAGCCGCCTGTTCGACGAGCAGGGCTGGATCGACGTCTATCGCCGCCTGCATCCTGAGGCGACCGACGCCTGCTACACGTGGTGGTCGAACCGTGGCCAGGCGTGGGCGAAGAACGTGGGCTGGCGACTGGACTACCAGATCGCCACGCCAGGGCTGGCTGCAGCCGCACGCAACGCGCAGGTCTACAAGTCGGAGCGCTTCTCGGACCACGCGCCGCTGACGGTCGACTACGACTGGGCGCTCTAGCCTACCGCACCAGCCCCCAACCCGCGCCTCGAGCGCGGACGACCTTTTCGCCCACGCCCTTGCGCCGCTTAGCGCTCCCAGGCGCAACCTTGCAAGGTTTCGCCGGTCCTGAGCCGCAACGAGGCCTTCCAGCCGGTCATCGTACTGCCGTCCTCGAGGCGGCAGATGCCCGGCTCGATCTCCAGGGCCGTACCCGCGCCTCCGATGCGATGGCGCTCGCCGTCGCGTTCGGCCTCGCCGTAGAGGACCCGCGACTCAGGCTCGCCGGCGCGGTGGATGAGCAAGGTGCCGCCCCCGGCCACCGCTTCCCAGTCGGACTGCAGGCCGACCGCACGCCAGATCTCGGCATGCTCGGTGTCGCCAAGGCAGCGCGCCGTCGTGTGAACGAAGTTGATGCCGGAAACCTCAAGCAGGCCGCCACGCTGGACGGCCAGCAGTTCCACATAGAGGTTGCGCCCCGGAGCGAGGCCGAAGTCCTTCAGCGCACCGATCACCGCCTGCTCGGTCGAGACATCCTCCACGTTCAGGTAGCTGCGGTCGCGGCAGGGCGTCATGAAATAGCGCCCTTCATGTGCGAGCATCAGCCCCTTGCCGATCTTCGGCTCGCCCGGTTCCTGCTGCCCCTCGAACACCGGCGGGATGGGCGGGGACGGCAGGATCTGCTGTGCATGGGAGGGCAGCGCCGCGGCAAGACCCAGGCCGAGCGCAAGACCGACGAACTTCTGTGTATTCATGAACATCCACCTTCAAGTGAGACATCGGCCCGCAGGACGGGCCGGCATTCAATCAGACGCGGCAGCCCCCTGCTCTTCGAGCACGAGGCGGAAGCCGACAAAGTCGAAGCGGGCACTGGGCCGGCAATGCATGTGCCGCTTGCTGCAGCGGGCAAAGGCGCCGGGATGGGACCAACCTCCACCGCGCAGCATCCGGGCCGGCCCGGCGGCCTGATAGTGCGGATTCTCCGCCGCATGCTGCTCGTAGGCGTCGGCAGCATAGACGTCCGACACCCACTCCCACAGGTTTCCGCTCATGTCGTGCAAGCCGAGTGCATTCGGCGCGAAGGCGCCCACCGCGACACTGCCCTCGCCATGCTCATCCGCATACTCGGCGGTATTGGCGCCCTCGGGCGGCGCCTCGCCGCCAAACTTCTCGGCCTTGCCGGCGGCGCGGCAGGCATATTCCCACTCGGCCTCGGTCGGCAGGCGGAACACCTTGCCCGGATGGTGCTCGCCGAGTTTGCGGACGAAGGTCTCGATGTCGATCTGGTTGACGCTGTCCACCGGGTGCTGCGGCGAAGTCGCAAAAACGGACAGGTTGTAGTCCATCAACGACGTCCACTGCGCCTGCGTCACCTCGTGGCGACCGATCCAGTACGCACTCATGCACACCTTGTGCACCGGCAACTCATTGGTCTCGCCATCGCCGAAGGTGTCGCCCATGTCGAAGCACCCCGCCGGCACGCGCACGAACTCCATGCCGGTGGCCGGTTCGCGCCACACCTCCTGCGCCATCGCGGACGGCAGGCAAGAAATGACGCTTGCAAGCGTGAGCAGCGCGGCACTACCCAGGTTGCGAAACGCGTCACGCGCCCCAGCAATACGATTGCGAACTCTTGCCATGACTCGGACCCTCCCCTTTCTGCGAACGCTTAGCGCTCTCCCGACCACTGGGGCGGCTTGCGCCCCTGATGGATGCAGGCGATGCCGAGGCTCAGATTGCGCCAACTCACCGACTCCAGGCCAGCCCCTTGCAGCATGGCTGCAAAGCGCTGCTGGTCGGGGAAGTTGCGGATCGATTCGACGAGATACTCGTAGGCGGCCGGATTCTTCGCCACCCAGGCTCCCAGGCGCGGAATGACGTGGAACGAGTACGGGTCATAGAGGTGCCGGAACCACTTGACCGGACGGGAGAACTCCAGGCAGGCGAAGGTGCCGCCCGGCCTGAGGACGCGCACCACCTCCGCAATGGCGGCATCGAGCCGGGTCGTGTTGCGCAGGCCGAAGGACACGGTGAGCACGTCGATCGAGGCGTCGGCAAAAGGCAGGCACTCGGCCTCGCCCGCGACCCATTCCACACCCTCCGCGTCTTTCCGGGTCCGGCCCTCGCACATCATGGGGATGGAGGGGTCGAGCACGACGACACGGCGGTCGTTCCGGCGTGCGAGCAGCGCCGCCACGTCACCAGTACCGCCCGCCAGGTCCACGAACAACCCCCGCTCCGGCAGGCGAGCCACGAAGCTGCGCTTCCAGGCTCGGTGGATGCCGAAGCTCATCAGATCGTTCATCAGGTCGTACCGGCTCGCCACCCGGTTGAACACGTCCCGGATACGCTGCTTGCGCTCCTGTGCACTGACCTTGTACCGGCCAAAACTGTCATCGAGCGGAGAGTTGCGGTAATCAGAGCTCATTATTCTTGGGTCCGGGGCCGAGCCAGAGAGCAGACAAAGCCCGGATTCGAACATGAATCCACCCGGTCGCGCCAGACATACACAGGGGTTTCAGGATCATATTTTCGCCCAGAGGGCATTCTTGCTCTGCATCAAGTCAATTCTGGATAAGCATTGTATTATTTTCTTGCCCTGTAATTCTTTGACTAAGTCCAGACTTATCCAAGTCGCACCCCTTAGGGCTCGCACTATTGATCAATATCAAGCTTTGGAAATTCCGCGCGCCCGATAATTTGTCTGCACCACAGCATCGCCTTTCCGCAAAGGGCGATGAAAAACCGGAAACTTCATATCCGGACGAAGCAGGAGCATGTAGCACTCACCCCTGAGCGGCTCTCGGAACAGCCACCCGGGGACGAGGAAAAAGCGGTGGCTCGCAAGGCCATCAGGGTGAAGGTAGCTCGATTAAGTTGTTTCCTAGGGAGTACCCAAAATGAAAACTCTGGCAGTTAAGACCACGGCCCTGCTCATCGCGGCGGGACTCGGCCTCGGCGCCGGCGCATCGTTTGCCGCCGAGTCGCTGCAGGACGTCATGAAGCGTCGCAACCTGACCCAGCAGGATCTGCTGGCGGCAGCCAAGACCTACACCCCTACCGGCGGTCGCGACGAATTCATCGCGCTCAGTTCGGGCGGCCAGTCGGGCCAGATGCTCGTATATGGCATCCCCTCGATGCGTATCCTCAAGTACATCGGCGTGTTCACACCTGAACCCTGGCAAGGCTACGGCTACGACGAGGAGTCCAAGAAGGTGCTCGCCCAGGGCCGGATCGACGGCAAGGACATCACCTGGGGCGACACGCACCACCCGGCGATCTCCGAAACCAATGGCGAGTACGACGGCCAGTTCGTGTTCATCAACGACAAGTCGAACCCGCGTATCGCCGTCATCGACCTGCGTGACTTCGAAACCAAGCAGATCGTCGTCAACCCGATCATGAAGTCGGCCCACGGCGGTGCCTTCGTCACCCCGAACACCGACTACATCATCGAGGCCGCCCAGTACGCCTCGCCGCTCGAGAACCAGAAGTTCTATCCGCTCGAGCAGTTCAACGAGAAGTACCGCGGTGCCGTCACCTACTGGAAGTTCGACCGCGAGCACGGCAAGATCAAGCCCGAAGAGTCCTTCTCGCTCGAACTGCCGCCGTATTCGCAGGACCTTTCCGACTTCGGCAAGCTGGGCTCGGACGGCTGGTCCTTCACCAACAGCTTCTGCACCGAGCGGTACGTCGGTGGCATCGAGAAGGGTCGTCCCCCGTATGAAGCCGGTTGCTCCGCCAAGGACACCGACTACATGCACGTAGTCAACTGGAAGCGCGCTGCCGAGATCGCCAAGGACGACAGCAAGGTCCAGGTCATCAACAACCACCGCGTGATCACGATGGAAACGGCGATCAAGGAAGGCATCCTCTTCCTGATCCCCGAGCCGAAGAGCCCGCACGGCGTTGACGTGACTCCGGACGGCAAATACATCGTCGTGTCGGGCAAGCTCGACACCCACGTGTCGGTGTACTCGTTCGACAAGATCATGGACGCGGTCAAGAACAAGCGCTTCGAGTCCACCGATCCGTACGGCATCCCGGTCATCAGCATGAAGGACACCCTGCACACGCAAGTGCAGGTCGGCCTTGGCCCGCTGCACACCCAGTTCGACTCGAAGGAGTGCGTCGCCTACACCTCGCTGTACGTCGACTCCATGGTTGCCAAGTGGGACTTCTGCAACGGCAAGCTGCTCGACAAGATCTCCATCCACTACAACATCGGCCACCTGATGACGATGGAAGGGGACACCACCAAGCCGAAGGGCAAGTATCTGGTGGCGCTCAACAAGCTGTCGATCGACCGCTTCAACCCGGTCGGTCCGCTGCACCCGCAGAACCACCAGCTGATCGACATCAGCAACGACAAGATGCAGTTGCTGTACGACATGCCGCTGCCGCTGGGCGAGCCGCACTATGTGGTCGCGATTCAGGCCGACAAGCTGAAACCCGCGATCCGCTACAAGGTCGGCACCAACACCCGTACCGACAGTGTCCACGAAGGCAAGGTGCGTGCGGGTGAAGAGAAGACCGTCCGCGAAGGTAACAAGGTGTCGGTGTATGGCACGCTGATCCGCTCGCACATCACCCCGGAAACCATCGAGGTCGAACAGGGTGACGAGGTTACGGTGTATCTGACCAACCTCGAGCGCGCGCAGGACGAGACCCACGGCTTCACCGTCTCGACCTACAACGTGCATGCGTCCGTCGAGCCGGGCAAGACCGTCTCGGTGAAGTTCACCGCCGACAAGGAAGGTGTGTATCCGTACTACTGCACCGAGTTCTGCTCGGCGCTGCACCTCGAGATGCAGGGTTACCTGCTGGTCAAGCCGAAGGGCTGGGTGGCTGAAGAGGGCGCGACCCTGGCTGCCGCCAACTACACCGAAACCGACTACAAGAACACCTTGAAGAAGGTTGCGGACACCCAGGCGGTGCTCGACCAGGTCGTCGGCTACATCACCTCGGTGAACTACAAGGCCTATCCGGAAGTCGTCGCGCTGATGGAAGACGCGACCGACCAGCTTGGCAAGATGCCGGAAGCCAAGGCCAAGCACGAGGCCGCAGCCGCCAAGCAGGACTGGGAGCAGGCGAACCTGTGGGCCGAGCAAGTGTGGCAGTACCAGGTCAAGGCGGCCGACATCGGCCTGCGCGCCAAGACCTTCCTGGAGCAGAAAGGCGCGAAGTAATAGCGTCTCTCTGGTCTGAACTGAAAATCAAGTAGGTCCATGTCGGGGAGCGAAGCCACAGGCAAGCTCCCCGATATTCTGAGAAGGAAGGAAAACCATGAAACTGATCGCTGCACTGCTCGCATCGGCCTTCATCGCCGCCCCGGCCTCGGCCGCCCTAGATGGCGCCAAGCTGTACATGGAAAAGACCTGTAACGCCTGTCACGGCGCCGACGCCAAGAAGCCCTTGATCCCGACCTATCCCAAACTCGCCGGGCAGAACGCTGCTTACGCCGAGCAGCAGATGAAGGACATCAAGAGCGGCGCCCGCAACAACGGTCAAACCGCCGCGATGAAGGGCGTAATGCACCTCGTCAATGACGAAGAGATCAAGGCCATCGCAGCTTGGCTCGAGACTCTGCAGTAAGATCGCCGCTGCCTGCCCAGTCGACTAACCGAGCAGGCACGACGACACCCCGGGCGAACCCCCTTCGCCCAGCAACCGAAAAGGACTACACCATGAAGATCTCCGTTCTGCTCGCCGCGCTCCTCTCCGCCAGCGTCGCCTTCGCCGGCCCCCCGGCTCCGAAGAAGACCGGCATCGAAGGCGAGGGCTACGTCTGGAACGCCCAGGAAGGCGAAAAGATGGAAGCCCTGCACCTGAAAGGCGACATCGTCAACGGCGAGGAAGCCTATGAAATCTGCGGCGCCTGTCACCTCCCGTCCGGCGCGGGCCGTCCCGACGGTACCTTCCCGCAGCTTGCCGGCCAGCACACCACCGTGCTGATCAAGCAGATGGCCGACATCCGTGCCGGCCTGCGCGACAACCCGACCATGTATCCGTTCGCAGTGACTCTGGTCGACCCGCAGGAACTGGCCGACGTTTCTGCCTACATCGAGAGCCTGTGCATCCCGACCGAGCACGGCAAGTACGAAGGCGCCGACTCCGCCATCCAGATCTCCAAGGGCAAGGAGATGTACG
The DNA here is from genome assembly GCF_048321015.1 of Thauera sp. WH-2. Taxonomy (NCBI): domain Bacteria; kingdom Pseudomonadati; phylum Pseudomonadota; class Betaproteobacteria; order Rhodocyclales; family Zoogloeaceae; genus Thauera; species Thauera sp. WH-2. The sequence continues at coordinate 42,640 of NZ_JBLWFG010000003.1, forward strand.
AGAAGGACTGCCAGGAATGCCACGGCCCGAACGGCGAAGGCGACAAGGAAAAGTTCTATCCCGTGATCGCCGGCCAGCACTACAAGTACCTGCTGCGCCAGATGACCGAGATCCGTGACGGCCACCGCCGCAACGCGAACCCGGACATGGTCAAGGTGATCAAGCCCTATAACGATGACCAGCTGGTGGCAATCTCGGCCTATCAGTCCAGCCTGAAGATGCCCGGCTCGATGTGCGAAGCGAAGTGATCCTTTAGCGGGCAACCGCTTGCCGTTGCGCGTGCGCATTTTTCCGCCGCGTGCAACGGCATCCCCAACCCCTCTTGCGACCGGAGCTTGAAATGTCTGCAACACAAAACAAGAACGGCCTGATTGCCGGCCTCACGCTGGTAGCCCTGGTAGCGATGGTCGTTGCCTATTTCGCGCCGATCTGGTGGGTTTCCCTCACCGCCCCGAACTACCCGGAAGATGCCTTCCCCGATGGCATCCGCATCCACTTCCATTTTGACGGCGTACATAACGGCTGCTCCACGCCGCCCAAGACCTCCCGCCTGGCCGAGGAAACGATGGCCGAGGACATGGGCGAAGGCACCGGCCGCTACAACCCGATCCTGGCCGAGCAGACCACGCTCAGCGGCAAGGCGACCGCGCTCGACTGCGTTCATGAGATGAACACAATCAACCACTACGTGGGCATGTACCCGATCGCCACGGGCGGCCCGGTGGAAACCAAGCTCTCCAAGTTCTTCATCGCCTTCTTCGCCGTGATGCTGGTCGCCTTCGCCGTACCTCAGAAGAAGGCCCGTCTCGGCGTCATGATCGTCGGCTTCGGCGCACTGTCCGCCTGGATGATCGTGGACCAGTTTGTCATGGGCAATCTCGCTGCCCACGTCAAGCACTACATGGACGAGTCCGCGACCTTCTTCAACGATCCCGAGCGCATTGCCGCATGGGGCAAGAACGTCGAGGTGATCTCCAAGGTTGCGATCTTCGGCATGATCGCCGCGATGGGCGTAGTTATCTTCGGTGTGATGAAGATTCGCGGTTTCGAATTGCTGCTGGCGCTCATCCCCGGCCTTCTACCGATCTTCTATCTGATCGAGTATTCCGGCTGGCTCTGGTTCTTCGGCCACAACCTCCATCCTTGGGGCGCTTTCACGGTCAAGCCCTTCATGCCCACGGTGTTCGGCGAAGGCAAGGTGGCGCAGTTCTCCACCTATTCCTATCCGCATTGGGGCTATGCCCTGCTGATGGTGGTGTTCGTGTGCCTGATGCTCGCCCTGCTGCTGCGCCGCAAGCAATTGCGCGAAGAGCGCGAACAGGCTTCCGCCTGACGGGGATGAACGCACGTGACGATCTTGCACAAGCTGACATTGCTGGCTGCAGCAGTGATGCTTGCCCTTCCGGCCGCGCAGGCCCAGGAGGGTGACGACGAACCCCGGGGCCGCGGCCCCGGGGGCGGCGCGGATTTTTCCACCGCGCCGCGGGTGGATGTACATAAGCCGGTCCAGCTCATCCCGCTCTACATGCGCGACCCGCGCATCCACGGCCTGCAGCCCTTCCAGGAACTGGTCGAAAAGACCCCTGAAGGCGGTGTGCTCAAGGTGCCCGCCGGACATTACTCCGGGCCGGTCCACCTGAAGAAGCGGATGGTCATTGAAGCCGCCGGAGATGGCGAAGTGGTCATCGACGGCGGCGACAAGGGCACGGTGTTCGTGCTCGAGACCAACGAAGCCACGCTGCGCAACCTCACCATCACCGGATCAGGCGAGTCCCACGATTCAGACGACGCCTGCCTGAACGTGCGCGGCCACGGCAACCTGATGGAAGGCCTCAACATCGCCGACTGTCTGTTCGGCGTCGACCTCAAGCAGGCCGACCACAACATCCTGCGCAACAGCAAGGTGCGCTCGAAGGACTTCGAGCTCGGCGTGCGTGGCGACGGCATCCGCCTCTGGTACAGCCACGACAACCTGATCGAGAACAATCTCGTCACGGATACCCGCGACATGGTGGCCTGGTATTCGCACCGCAACGTCTACCGCGGCAACGAGGGCCGGCGCAGCCGCTACTCGATCCACTTCATGTTCGCCAACGACAACATCGTCGAGTACAACCGCTTCTACGACAACGCGGTCGGCGTGTACTTCATGTACATGGAAGGCGGCGGTGCGCGCGGCAACATCATTTCGCACGCGACCGGCGCCACCGGCATGGGTCTGGGCTTCAAGGAATCCTCGGACATCTTCCTCGAAGACAACGAGATCATCTACTGCGCCATCGGCGTCGGCTCCGATCTCTCGCCCTTCCAGCCCGACACCACCATTCGCTTCAAGAACAACCGCTTTGCCTACAACGGCGTCGCGGTCTATCTGACCAGCGAGTTGGGTGGAAACGAGATGTACGGCAACGTCTTCGAAGGCAACCTGACCGACGTGTTCCAGGCCGGCCGCGGCCGCGGCGAAGGCCCCAAGAACAAGTGGGCCGGAAACTACTTCGACACCTATCAGGGGTTCGACCGTAACGAGGACGGCTACGGTGACACCCCGCATGAAGAATATGCCTATGCGGACCGGATCTGGATGGAGATCCCGAACGCCCGCTTCTTCAAGACTTCGCCCGTCCTCGAGCTGCTCGACTTCCTCGAACGCCTTGCCCCCTTCTCCACACCCGATCTGCAGGCGAAGGACGACAAGCCACTGTACAGGAAGCCAGAACGGCGCACCCCAGGGAGCGCATCATGAGCGAAAACCAAACCCCCCCTCCTGAACCCAAGGCCAGCCCCAAGGCCGAAACCGCCAAGGCTGCCCCGCCCGTCTCCAAGGAGCGCAAGCGCCAGGGTCGGCGCAAGGTACTGCGCACGATCCTGCTCACCGGCGGCGTGCTGGGCGCCGGCCTGTCCGGCTACCTGCCGCTGGTCTATGCACGCACCAACCGACTGCGCCCGCCCGGCGCGCTGGACGAGAAGGAATTCCTCTCTTCCTGTATCAAGTGCGGCCAGTGCGTGCAGGTCTGCCCGGTGAATGCGATCAAGCTCGCCGACCTGGTGGACGGCTTTGGCGTTGGCGCCCCCTATATCGATGCGCGCGAACAGGCCTGCGATTTCTCCTGCGATGCGGTCCAGTGCATCCTCGCCTGCCCCACCGGCTCGCTCACATACCATAAGCCGGACTTCCTTGAAGTGCGCGAGGGTGCTGCGCTGTCGCAAAAGCCCACCCTGATCGCCAAGATGAACGACCCGGAGCCCACGCTCAACCTCACCGAGCGCATGGGCGTGGCGCGGCTGACGCGTCCCGAGTCCTGCCTCGCGATGAAGGGCGAAGGCTTCAAGGGGCAGGCGCGCGGCCCCGACTTCAAGGGCACGATGCGCTACATCAAGGTTGACCGCTGGAAGCCCATCCCGATCGCCGACCACCCCTACGACCTCGAGCTGTGCGATCTGTGCATGCGCGAATGTCCGATCGCCGGCGCGATCTCGCTGGAGAAATTCACCGGCCCCGATGGCACCACGCGTGCTCGGCCGATCGTGCATGAGAACTGCGTGGGATGCGGCGTGTGCGAGATGATCTGCCCGACCGAGCCCGCCTCCATCACCATCATCGCCCGCGAGGTGTGGCAATCATGAGCAAACTGCTGACACGCCGCTACATCGACCAGATCAAGGTGATGTTCGGCAAGGAACCCGACAAGCCCAAGGAAATCTCCCCTGCGGCACAGAAGATCCACTTCTACAAGAAGAACAACCGCGACGAGATCGCCGAACTCAAGCACATCCGTGCGCACGAGAAGCCCAGTCACAAGTGGCGCAACCGGCGCTGGGCCACGCTGATCTTCGCCAACCTGCTGTTCGTATTCTCCTACTGGCTCGACATCCAGGTGCTCGAGGGCGCGCTGACCGCATCCCGTTTCGTCGGCTTCCACATGGCGGACCTGAACTCTGCCCTGCAGGTGATGCTGGCGCACAAGCACATCATCACCAACCTGCTGATCGGTACCGCCACCGTGCTGCTGCTGTGGGCGCTGCTGGGCGGCCGAACCTTCTGTTCCTGGGTCTGCCCCTATCACCTGGTTGCGGAATGGGCCGAGAAGATCCACCTCTGGCTCGCCAGGAAGAAGCTCGTGACCGACCAGCCCATGGATCGTCGCCTACGCACCGTGTTCTGGATCATCTTCGCCGCGCTCGCCGTCGTCACCGGGTACACCGTGTTCGAAGCGATTTCGCCCACGGGTATCCTGTCACGCGCGCTGATCTACGGCGTGGGGCTGTCAATCCTGTGGGTCGTGGCCCTGCTGATCTTCGAGATCTTCTTCTCGCGCCGTGCATGGTGTCGCTACGCCTGCCCGATCGGCCTTACCTATGGCGTGGTCGGCATCATTTCGCCGGTGCGCATCAAGTACAAGCTCGAGGGCTGCTTCCACGAAGGCGACTGCCGCAAGGTCTGCCTGGTGCCGCACGTGCTCGACACCGTCATCAAGGGCCGCGCGATCGAGCCCGAGGTGCCGCTGGGTCCCGACTGCACGCGCTGCGGCCTGTGCGTGGACGCCTGCCCCACTGGCTCGCTGAGCTTCGAAGTCAAGGGACTTTCCAAGCTGCTCTGAGATAATGACGACCAGACCCCCAACCCCGCAAAGCACAACAGAGTCGATTCATGATCCGACTAGATAACGTCATCAAAACCTTTCGTGGTGCGCGCGTCCTCAACGGCATCTCGCTCGATGTAGAACTGGGCGAGCGCATTGCCCTCATTGGCTCAAACGGCGCAGGCAAGACCACACTGATCCGCTGCCTGCTCGGGGAGTATGTGCACGACGGCGTTGTGACCATCAATGGCATCAACCCGCGCAAGGCACGTGCCGACGTGCTGGCCGAGGTCGGCTTCGTCCCCCAGTTGCCCCCGCCGCTGAAGATGCCGGTCGGCCAACTGATCGATTTCGCTGCCGGCCTGTGCGGCTCCGATCCCAGGCGCATCGACGACATTGCCAAGCGACTGGGCTTGGAGATCGACACCATTCGATCACGCCAGTTCGTCCGGCTTTCGGGCGGCATGAAGCAGAAGCTGTTGATCGCAATCGCGCTCGGCCGCGATGCCCGACTCCTGATCATGGACGAGCCCGCAGCCAACCTCGATCCCGAGGCGCGCAAGATCTTCTTCGACCTGCTCGCCGAGCGGGTGCAGAACGCGACCATGATCATCTCCAGTCACCGTCTGGACGAAGTCTCCGCCCTCGTGAACCGCGTGATCGAGATGGACACCGGACGCGTCGTGCTTGACGACAAGGTGGCCGACATGGGCGCACTGCATAGCCGCCTCGACTGCCAGATCCTGCTCAAGCAGGCCGATCCGGCCATCGCCAAGGCGCTCGAAAGCTGGAAGTTCAGCTTCGACCCCGCAGCAACGGCATGGAATGGCGAGATCGCCGGCGCCGACCGTCTGCGCTTCCTCGGCGTCGTTTCCCGATACTCCGGCCTGGTCACCAAGCTGGAAATGACAGAAAGGCCCCACTGACCATGTGCGACCAACATCGACGCCAGTTCATGGGAAGTCTGGCGAAGGGGGGGCTTTTGCTCACGCCCCTCGCCGCTGCCCTGTCGGGTTGCCGTGACGACGGCAAATGGCCGGAAGGCATGAAATCCATCATCTGGGACCGCGACACCTGCGTGCGCTGCAACATGGCGATCTCGGACCGCCGCTTCGCAGCCGAATTGCGCGGCGGCCCCAAGGACACCGTGTTCAAGTTCGACGACGTCGGCTGCCTCGTCTTCTGGCTGGAAGAGAAGCGCGATCGCTTCCCGTGGATGGACGACCCCTCCACCCGCATGTGGGTCGCCGACTACAACAGCAAGAGCCGTGACGAGATGACCTGGCACGATCCGCGCCAGGTGCGCTACATCACGCGCACCTCGCCCATGGGCTACAACTACGGCGCAGCGGGCGGTATGAGCGAGGGCGAAAGCGTGACCTACGAAGAAATGCGACAGCAGACGCTGGCGAAGGGAAGATAAGACAAATGAAACAGTTCTGGCTCACCGCCCGTCTGGACATCGTGGAATCGCTGCGCGCACGCTGGTTCCAGATCTACACGCTGGTGTTCGGCGGCATCGTCGCACTGCTGTTCCTGTTCGGCCTCACGGAGTCGCGCGTGCTCGGCTTCATTGGCCTGTCGCGCCTGCTGGTCACCTACATCCAGCTCACCATGGCGATCCTGCCGATCTTCGTGCTCATCACCACGGTACGCTCCGTGGCCGGCGACCGCGAGGCGGGCGTGTTCGAGTACCTGCTCTCGCTGCCGGTGTCCCTGTGGGCGTGGTTCTGGGGCAAGTTCGTCGGCCGCTACATCGTCATCTTCCTGCCGGTGTTCGCTGCCATGCTGCTCGCGGTGGGCTGGGCAACGATTCAGGGGATCGAGGTGCCGTGGGGTATGTTCGCCTACTACACCGCACTGATCGCGGCGATGGCGATGTGCTTCCTCGGCTTCGGCATGCTGATCTCGTCGATTGCACGCACCACCGACGTCGCACAGGGCGCCGCCTTCCTCGCCTGGCTGATCTTCCTGCTCTTCCTCGATCTGATCCTGCTTGGCGTGATGATCCAGGAGCGCGTTTCCCCCGATATCGCGGTCACGATCGCCCTGGCGAACCCGCTGCAGGTGTTCCGCACCGCAGCGCTGTCGATGTTCGATCCGCACCTGATCGTGCTCGGCCCCTCCGCGTACGTGATCCTCGACCTGTTCGGCGAGGTGGGATACCGCTACTTCGCGGTGCTCTACCCGGCAGCGCTCGGCATCATCAGTGCCGGCGCAGGCTATCTCGTCTTCCGCCGCGGCGATCTGCCCTGATCGTCGGCGCCCGCCAGCATGAACGTCGACAAACCCTGCGACGAAAGCCTCCGCAACCCGTTCCCCAACGGGTTTGCGCGCTACTTCGCAGCCACCCGGCCCGCATTCCTGACGGTGACGCTGGCCGGCTCGCTCATCGGGCTGGGGACTGCAGCCGCCAGCGGGCTGGACATCAACCTGGCGAAGGCACTGGTCACGATCCTGTTCGCACTCGTCGCCCACGCGGGGGCGAACGTCATCAACGACTATTTTGACGCGCTCAACGGCACCGATGGCTTCAACACCGAACTGCTGCATCCCTATACCGGTGGCAGCCGCTTCATCCAGAACGGCTACCTGAGCCTCGCGGAGATGCGCCGCTTCGGCTATCTGCTGCTCGCTGCGGTGATCCCGGGAGGCCTGTGGCTGACCATCCTGTCCGGCCCCGGCCTCGTCGCGATCGGCCTGGCCGGGCTTCTCGTTGCCTGGGCGTATTCCGCGCCGCCGCTGAAGCTGATGTCGCGCGGCATGGGAGAAGGGGCGATCACCGCGGGCTGGCTGCTGGTGGTGCTGGGCACCGATTTCGTACAGCGCGGCGAGTTTTCCATATTGCCGCTGGTCGCCGGCCTGCCCTTCGCGCTGCTCGTGGCAGCCATCCTTTACATCAACCAGTTCCCCGACATGCGTGCCGACGCACAGGCGGGCAAGCGCACCCTGGTCGTGCGCCTCGGCCCGCGTGTTGCCAGCCGCGGCTATGTGCTACTGGTCGCCTTCGCCTACCTGTGGCTGGCCGGGGCGCTCGCCGGCGGACAGCTCCCGTGGACCGCGGCCATCGCCCTGCTGCCGCTGGTGTTCTCGGTCAACGCGGCGCGCCAGCTACTCGCCCATGCGATGACGCCGCAGCGGCTGGTGCCACCCATCCGCAACACCATCGCCGCCGCGAACCTCAGCGGCCTGCTGCTCGCGCTCGGCCTGGGTGCGGCGCGCCTCCTGGCATGAGCAGACCGTCGAACCGGGTGCTCGGCACGGTGTTCGTTGCCGCCGCCCTCTTCGGCGGCACCTTCCTCGACGCCGCGCGACAGCGCGCGGCACATGAGCCTGCGCTGCAGCAAACCGAAGCGCTGGTCGAGCGACTGCGCCTCTCGGACATCGCGCTGTTCACCGAAGCGCGCTACACGCGCCACCTTACACAGGCCGATCTGCACTCGGCCTTTCAGGATCACCCCGTGGCGCTGGAGCACTTCCCCTCGGGCTCCCTGCTCCCGCCACCGAAGAATCTGCTGAGTCGCAATGAACCCCTGGATCGAGAAGCAGCGTCATCTGATTGACTTCACCGCCAGCTCGCTGGCCCGGCGCAAGTCCCGGAGCCTGGGCCTGCTGTTCGTCTATACCTTGCTGGTGTTCGTGCTCGCCTCGGTAGCCCTGTACACCCATGCGCTGCGCAACGAGGCCACGCGTGTGCTCGCGGGCACGCCCGAGATCGTGCTGCAGCGCCTGATCGCCGGTCGCCACGATCTGATTCCGCCTGGCTACCTCGACGACGTCGGCCGCCTGCGCGGGGTGCAGAAGATCGAAGGGCGGCTGTGGGGCTACTACTACGACAGCGTGATGAAGGCGAACTACACCTTCATGGTGGCGACCGACCGCGAGATCGCCGAGGGCGAGATCATCGTCGGCCCTGCGCTGGAGCGCTCTCGCGGGCTGGCCGCCGGCAACGGCATCTCCTTCCGCTCGTATTCGGGCGAACTGCACACCTTCATCATCAACGATGTGCTGCCGCACGAGTCGGAACTCGTCAGCGCCGACCTGGTGCTGCTCAACGAGGCCGACTTCCGCCGCTTCTTCTCCTACCCCGAGGGCCACTACACCGACATCGCGCTGTGGGTGGCGAACCCGAACGAGGTGCGCAACGTCGGTCTCAAGCTGATGGAGAAGCTCCCGGATTCACGCCCCATCCTGCGTGAGGAGGTGCTGCGCACCTATGCCTCGATCTTCGACTGGCGCGAGGGCATGATGCTGGCGCTGCTATCCGCCGCCATCCTCGCCTTCGGCATCTTCGCGTGGGAGAAGGCCGCGGGACTGTCCGCCGAGGAGAAGCGCGAGATCGGCATCCTCAAGGCCATCGGCTGGGAAACCGGCGACGTGATCGCGATGAAGTTCTGGGAGGGCTTCCTGATCTCCGTGCTCGCCTTCCTGATCGGCTACATCGCCGCCTACGTACACGTGTTCCATGGAAACTTCGGCTTGCTGCAGCCGGTCCTCAAGGGGTGGGCGGTGCTGTATCCGAGCTTCTCGCTGACACCAAAGATCGACGGCCTGCAGGTGGCGACGCTGTTCCTGTTCACGGTGCTGCCCTACACCGCGGCGACGCTCGTGCCGATCTGGCGCGCTGCGACCACCGATCCCGACACCGTGATGCGGGGCTGAGACCATGCTCGAACTCGCCAACATCCGCAAGGCCTTCAATCAGGGCCAGCACAACGAATTCTGGGCGCTGAAGGGCATCGACATCGACATCCCGCCGGCGCAGGTCAATGTGCTCAAGGGTCCGTCCGGCTCGGGCAAGACCACGCTGCTCACCATTCTCGGCTGCCTCGCGCGGCCCACCGAGGGCCGGGTGCGGCTCAAGGGCGAAGACATCTCAGGCCTGCCCGAGCGCTTCCTGACCGAGATCCGGCGCAGCACCTTCGGCTTCATCTTCCAGCAGTTCAACCTGGTGCGGGGCCTGACGGCAATCGAAAACATCATCCTGCCCGGCTACCCCAGCGGCACGCCGCGCGCCCGTCTGCTCGAACGCGCCGAGGCGCTGCTCGCAGACATGCAGCTCTCCCACCGGCGCGACGCGAAGGTGGAATGGCTCTCCGGCGGCGAGCAGCAGCGCGTGGCGATCTGCCGCGCGCTGATCAACGACCCCGAGATCCTGATCGCAGACGAGCCCACGGCCAACCTCGACAGCAAGCTCTCGGCCGAATTCCTCGTCATCCTGCAGCGCCTCGCCGCAGCCGGCCGCACCGTGATCCTCACCAGCCACGACCCGCTGGTGGTCGAGTCCGATGTGGTGGACCGCGTGTATTCACTGCGCGACGGTGCGCTCATCGACGTGCACGACAAGGCGGCCGCATGATCTTCCAGCCCGCCATCATCGCCCTGCTGATGGCCGCCAGCCTGAGCCTGGCCATGCTGGTGGCTGCCTCACCCTTCGCCGTCAACCTGATCCGCCACTGGGACATCGGCAGCGGCAGCGAACGCCAGCTCCGGCTCGAGCGCATGACCTACCTGTTCTCGATGCTGGTGGCTCTGGTCTGCGGCCTGCAGTTGCTCGCCACCCTGCTGTTCGTCTTCAACGCCGACAAGATGTCGGTGATGTTCGTGGGTGCAATGTGCGCGGTGGGCGCGCTGAACGCCAACGAGTACGGTTTTCCGGCGCTGTACGCGCAACTGACGCTGTTCTTCGTCGCCTCGACCTGGCTGGCCGTCAACCGGCTGGACAACGCCGCGCGCGACTATCCGCTCATCCGCATCAAGTACACGATGCTGCTCGCCTACGCCCCGCTTGCGGCGGTGGTGCTGTGGCTGCAGTTCAACTACTTCATCAACCTCGAGGCCGATGTCATCACCTCGTGCTGTGGCAGCATGTTCTCGGAAGAGGCCGACACCGTGGCCAGCGAGGTCAGCGCCATGGCGCCACGCAGCGCGATGATCCTGTTCTATGCCGTACTCTCGCTTGCCACCGCGATCGCCTTCTGGCACTGGAAGAGCGCCGGTCGCCGGATCTGGAGCGGACTCGCGGTGGGGGCGAGCTCGATCGCCGCCTTCTTCGTGGCACTGATGGGCGTGGTCGCGTTCATATCGCTGTACATCTACGAGCACCCCAACCACCACTGCCCGTTCTGCATCCTCAAGCCCGAGTACGATTACCAGGGCTATGCGCTCTACGTGCCACTGTTCGCCGCGGCCGCAGCCGGCCTGTCGGCCGGCGTGCTCACACTGTTCGCGCATCGACCCAGCCTTTCCGAGCTGGCTCCCGGGGCGAGCGCACGCCTGGCCGGAATCGCCGCAGCGGGCTTCGCCATCTTCCTGGCGGTGGCGAGCTTCATGGTGCTGCGCTCCAACCTGATCCTGCTCGAGTGACGTCCATGCCGATGACGCGCCTGCTTGCCATGCTTGCCTGCACCCTGCTCACCGCCTGCGGCGGCCCCGACGCCGGCCCCGGAACGGGCAGCCCTGCCCCGCGCTTCGAAGCCGTCGACCTCGACGGCAGCGTGCGCAAGTTCCCCGAGGACTACGCAGGGCGTCCGGTCATCCTCGATTTCTGGGCGGACTGGTGCCGTTACTGCGCCAGCCACATGCAGCGCGTGGATGCCCTGCAGCGCGAGCATGCGGACAGCGGCCTGGCCGTGATCGCCATCAACGTCGCACAGGACCGCGCAACCGCCGCGACCTTCATCGAAAAGCTTGGCGTCAGCTACTCGAGCGTGCTCGACCCCGACTCGCGCATCACCCGTCAGTACGGTGTCCAGGGCCTGCCGATCACCTACTTCATCGACAAGGACGGGCGCATCGCCGGCAAGATCATCGGCGAAGCAGACGAGAAACTGCTCCTCAATCAGCTTTCTCGCATCCTTTCTGCACATGAGTAGACAAAGGTCAAGGCTGTTTCAGCCATTCGGAGGGACGATCCTCCGCGCGGCGCCCATTTTCCAATACCGCCGGCATGCACCGGCACACTCGAGGAGTGCAACATGGATCGCAGAGAAGCCCTGAAGATGTCCGTCCTGGCCAGCATCGGCATGGCCGCAGCCAGCAAGGCCAGCGCGCAGACAAACTGTCCCGCCGACGGCACCCCGGCCCAGTTCATCCCCAAGACGGCGCCCGATGCCCAGCCCCAGGCCGACGACATCGCCAAGTATCCCAAATGCCCGTACTGCGGCATGGACCGCAAGCAGTACCACCACTCTCGGATGGTCGTGCACTACGCGGACGACCTCGCAGACGGCACCTGTTCCCTGCATTGCTCGGCGATCAGCCTGTCGCTGAACATCGACCGCGACCCGAAGGCGATCTGGGTAGGCGACAACGCCGTTGAAGGTGACACCAAACCGCTGGTCGAGGTCGAGAAAGCCAGCTTCCTGGTCGGCAGCAAGCTGCCCGGCGTGATGACCGCACGCAGCAAGGTCGCCTACGGCTCTGCCGACGCGGCCAAGGCCTCGCAGGCGGCCAACGGCGGCGAGATCACCGACTTCGACGGCGCGCTGCTCGCCGCCTACACCGACATGTCGGCCGACGTCAGCCGCATCCGCAAGAACCGCGCCGAGCGCCGGCGGAAGATGATGGAGAAGCAGAACAAGTCATGAAGACCCTGCTCGCTCTCGTGTTCGCGGCCTGGACGAGCCTCGCGCTCGCCCAGGCCCCCGCGGCGGATCTGCCCAAGCCGGGCGAGAAGGATCTGTGCCCGGTGTGCGGCATGCTCACCGCGAAGTACCCCAACTGGATCGCGACCATCGTCTACAAGGACGGGCATGCGCACTTCTTCGACGGTGCCAAGGACATGTTCAAGTTCTGGCATGACCCTGGCAAGTATGCCGCCGGCCACAGCCGCGACCAGATCGAGCGCATCGCCGTGACCGAGTACTACGGCCTCACCTCGATCGACGCCAAGGCTGCGTACTACGTCGTCGGCTCGGACGTACTCGGCCCCATGGGGCACGAGTTCGTACCGCTGGAAACCGAAGAGGACGCGGCCGATTTCCTCAAGGAGCACAAGGGTGTGCGCATCCTGCGCTTCGACGAGGTCAGCGCCGAATTGCCGGTGATGCTCGACAAGGGACTTTTCGAGTAAGCCCCGACCGGGCGCAAGCGCGCCTCGCGCACCCCAGGCCGGCCGCGAAACCCGTTTTCGCGGCCGGCTTTTTCGTCACTGCAACAGCAACGCGGCGGAAGCCTCCAGGTCCGCCCGTCGCACCACGCCCATCTTGCTGCCCACCGGCTTGCCGTCGCGGCCGATATATACGGTGAAGGGCAGGCCCGCCTGCGCGTTGCCCAGCGCCTTCATGAGCGGGATCCCATCCTTGCCCGCCACCGCCACCGGGTAGCTCATGTCATAGGCCTTGGCAAAGTCGCGCACGCTCTCGAGCTTGTCCTCGGCCTCCACCGAGACCCCGACCACCTCGATGCCGTCCTCGCCCTGTGCCTCGCGCAGCCGCACGAGCTCCGGGATCTCATCGCGGCACGGCCCGCACCAGCGCGCCCAGAAATTGACGATGAGCGGACGGCCGCGGAACTGCGCCATGTCGACCGGCGCGCCATCCAGACCGGTCATCTTCGCCGCGAAGAAGGCTTCGGTATCGATGCCCTCGGTGGCGTTTGCATTCATGAGGAGGCCGAAGCCGAGTACGGCGACAAGCTTGCGGATCATGGCGGGCGTTCCTTGAGTTCGTTCGGGTGAAATGGATTGAATGGCCCCAGCGGGTTGGCATGGCGGGCCTGCCTGCAGGGCAAACATGGCGCGATTGTGCCAAGCATGGTCATGGACCGCCTGGAGCGGGATCAATTCCCGCTAGGTCTTGTCAAAGACGCGTCGCAAGTGCTTACGCCGCCTGCATTGCCTTCGGTCGATGCAGAGCGTAGCCTTTGTTCAAGCCTCAGCGCCTCTTTCAATGCAACACAGGAGACTCAACATGAGCACGACCGCCCAACCCTCGAAGGACAAACTCGTCGACGACCTCAAGCTACTGATTTCGGACGCAGAAGAACTCCTCAAGCTCACTGCCGACCAGCAAGGCGGCAAGCTCGACGATCTGCGCGCGCGCATCAACACCCGCGTCGCAGTTGCCAAGGATCGCCTGAGCGACGCCGAAGCCGCCCTCGTCGACTCCGGCAAGAAGGCCGTGCGGGCCACCGACGACTATGTGCACGAGAACCCCTGGCAGTCGGTCGGGGTCGCCGCCGGCGTCGCCTTCCTACTGGGTCTGCTGGTCAGCCGCCGCTGAGTCGATGAGCGACGGACCTCGGCCGCGCCTGGCCGACAGCCTGCACGGCATCCTCGACGCCGGCCTGCAGACGGCGCAGACGCGGCTCGAACTGCTCGCGGTCGAGTTGCAGGAAGAGAAGCTCCGTCTCACCGGCTTGGCGCTGAACACCGTGCTGGCCGGGCTGTTGCTCGGCTTCGGACTGGTGTTCGTGATGATCTTCCTGACCGTGCTGTTCTGGGAGGATCACCGCCTGCTCGCGCTCGGTATTTCCACTGCGATCTGCATCGGCGGCGGGCTGCTGGCCGCGAGCAACGCGGCGCGTGCCTTCCGCGCAGGCACGAAGCTGTTCTCTGCCAGCCTCGCCGAACTCGCACGCGACCGCGCCGCCCTCCGGAAACCGGACTGAGCTCCACGCCCACGCATGGACACCCGCCACCTCGACCTCGCGCTGCGCAAGCAGAAGCTTCAACTGCGTGCCGACGCGCAGCGCGAGGATCTTTCGCGCCGGCTCGACGGCATCGACGGCGCCCTAGATCGCGCCGATGGCCTGCGCGAGCACCTCGCATGGGCCAAGGAGCGCATTCCGGTGCTATCGGTGGCCTTGATCACCGTGCTGCTGGTGCGGCCGCGGTTCACGCTGCGCCTGGCCAAGCGCGCCTGGGTGGGCTGGCTGCTGGTGCGCCAGGTGCGCGGCGGCCAACTGTCCGCCCTGCTGCCCGCCGCGGTGCCGTTGTTGCGCGGGCTGCTGGCGCTGATCAGACGCCGGCTCGAGCCTTCGGCAGGATCAGGTTCAGCAACACCGCGACGACGCCGCACAGGCTGACGCCCTGCAGCGTCATGCCGTCGAAGTTCAGCGCCAGACCGCCGATCCCCATCACCAGCACCGAAGACACGATCACCAGGTTGCGCGGCTCTTCCAGATCCACGCGCGCCTTGATCAGCGTGTTCAGGCCCACGCTCGCCACCGAGCCGAACATCAGCATCATGATCCCCCCCATCACCGGCACCGGAATGGAGGCCAGCAGCGCGTTGAACTTGCCAAAGAAGGCGAGGATCACCGCCAGCACCGCCGCCCAGGTCATGATCGCCGGGTTGAAGTTCTTGGTCAGCGTGACCGCGCCGGTCACTTCCGAGTAGGTGGTGATCGGGGGGCCGCCGATCAGCCCCGCGAACAGCACGCCGGCTCCGTCGCCCGCCAGGGTGCGGTGCAGACCGGGCTTCTCGGTGTAGTCCTTTCCAGTCACGCCGCCGATCGCGAGCACGTCGCCGACGTGCTCGATCGCCGGCGCCAGCGCCACGGGCAGCATGAACAGCACCGCGGCAAGCTCGAAGCTCGGGGTGACGAACTGCGGCATCACGAACCAGGGCGCCGCCCCCACCGCAGCGAAATCGACCAGTCCGAACAGGATCGCCGCCAGGTAGCCCGCCCCCACCCCGCACAGGATGGGCACCAGCTTCAGGAAGCCGCGCGCGAACACCGCAACCAGCACCGTGGTCCCGAAGGAGATCCCTGCCACGATAAGCGCAGTGGCGTAGGGCACGAGCTCGATCTTGCCGTCGCCACTGCGCCCCATCGCCATGTTGACGCCCACGGCGGCGAGGGATAGACCGATGATCATGATAATCGGCCCCACCACCACCGGCGGCATGTAGCGGTGCACGATGTCGGCACCATGCTTCCACACCAGGCCGGCAAAGACGAAATACATCAGCGATACGCAAGCGAGCGCGCCCATGGTGGCGGGGATGCCCCAAGTCTGGATGCTGAAGATGATCGGCGCGATGAAGGCGAAGCTGGAGCCGAGGAAGATCGGCACCTGACGCCCGGTAATGAACTGGAACAGCAGCGTACCGACCCCCGCGCCGAGCAATGCGAGCGCGGGATTCAGCCCGGTGAGCAGCGGCACCAGCACCAGCGCACCGAAGGCGACGAACAGGATCTGGGCGCCGGAAATGACCTGCCGCCACAGGGGCTCGGCAGACTGGATGGGAATTTCACGCATGAGGGTTCTCCGCCGGACGCACGCGGCCGGGGTGCCGCGCAGCCGGCATGGTTGTCGTTATCGATGAAACGGTGATGATGCGGTGGCGGCAGCCGCACACGCGCCTGCCGTCGCCACAGCCTCAGTTGTGCCGCGTGCCGAAGATCTTGTCGCCCGCGTCGCCCAGGCCGGGGATGATGTAGCCGTGCTCGTTGAGGTGGCTGTCGATGCTTGCGGTGTAGATGTCGACGTCGGGGTGCTTCTCGTTCATCAGTGCGATGCCCTCGGGCGCCGCCACCAGCACCAGCGCGCGCACGTGGGTGCAGCCCTTGCGCTTGAGCATGTCTACGGTGGCCACCATGGAGCCGCCGGTGGCGAGCATGGGGTCGATAATCAGCGCCATGCGCTCATTCAGCTGGCCGACGAATTTCTCGAAGTAGGGCGCGGGCTGCAGGGTTTCCTCGTTGCGTGCGATACCGACCACGCTTACCTTGGCGCTCGGCACCATGTCGAGCACGCCGTCCAGCATGCCCAGGCCGGCACGCAGAATGGGCACCACGGTGACCTTCTTGCCCTTGATCTGCTCGATCTCGACCGGCCCGGCCCAGCCCTGGATCTCGACCGCCTCGAGCGGGAAGTCCTGGCACGCCTCGTAGGCCAGCAGACGGGCGAGCTCGGCGGTGAGCTCGCGGAATTTCTTGGTGCTGATGTCGCCTTCGCGCATCAGGCCGATCTTGTGGCGCACGAGCGGATGGCGGATTTCGTGGATGGGCATGGCGGTTTCCGGGCGGCAGCGATGATGCGCCTTCTTTTACCGCGCCGTCGCATGGCGCACAAGCACCCCGACGCTGCAAACGGCTAAAATGCGGGGCCGAATTGAACGCAGCTCGAACGCCTGCAGGATTCAGCCCATGTCTCTCGACCTCGAAGAAATCCGCCGCGCCCTCGACGAAGCCGACTGCCTCGCCGATGCAGGCACCGTCGAAGCCGCCCTCGACCGCATGGCCGTGGAGATCACCGCGCGCCTGGCCGGCACCAACCCGCTCGTCTATGCGGTAATGAACGGCGGCCTCATCCTCGCCGGCCGCATCCTGCCGCGCCTGCCCTTCCCGCTCGAGGTCGCCTACCTGCACGCCACCCGCTACGGCCACGCGCTGCAGGGCACACTGCTCGACTGGCGGGTACGCCCCACGCAGGACCTGCGCGGACGCACCGTGCTGGTGCTCGACGACATCCTCGATGAAGGCCACACGCTCAAGGCCATCATCGAACACCTGAAGGAAGAAGGCGCCGCCGAGGTGCTGTCCGCGGTGCTGGTGCACAAGCTGCACGAGCGCAAGGCCGCCCCGGGCATGCGCGCGGACTTTTCCGGCCTCGACATCGCGGACCGCTTCCTGTTCGGCTGCGGCATGGATTACAAGGGCTACTGGCGCAACGCGCCCGGCATCTACGCCGTCAAGGGCCTCTGAGCCCAAGGGAGATCGATATGCTCGTTACTTTCAAGTCCCACGCCAGCGCAGACGTCATCATGTTCGGCGATGCTGCGAAGAAACTCATCAAGATCGTCGGCAAGGATCCGCTCGACGCCCAGGGCATCATCACCGCCCAGCAACTGCCCGACGCCATCGCACGGCTCAAGGCCGCGATCGAGGAAGACCGCGCCCGTGAGGCCGAGCTCGAACGCCAGCGCAACCCCGACCACGAGCAGACGGAGAAGGAAGCCGGTCACGCGGGCATGGCCGCACCCGTCGGGCTCGCCCAGCGCGCCTGGCCCTTGCTGAACATGATGGAAGCGTCGCTGCACGAGGAAGCCCCGGTGGTCTGGGGCGTCTGAGACTCGCCATCGCACCCACGCGCCAGTGCAGGCAACTGTCCGCGGGAGCCGACGGCCGATTTCACCGTGGGCGCGGGCTTGCCTGCGGACATCCACCCTCTTGCGGCAGTTTTCGCGGCCATGGCCGCTCCCACGGACGTCAGCCGCGGCCGACGAAGCGCGCGTCCACCTCACGCATGCGCGCACAGCCGATCAAACCGAGCGTGCGCTCCATCTCGCTGCGCAGGATGTCCAGCCCCCGCGCAGCACCGGCCGAGCCCGCCGCAGCCAGTCCGTAGAGCGTCGCACGCCCTGACATCGCCGCATCCGCGCCGAGCGCGCGCGCCTTGACGAAATCGCTGCCGCGCCGGAAACCGCTGTCCACGATCACCGTCATCTCCGCGCCCACCGCCTGACGCACCGCAGCTAGTGTCTCGATCGGCGCCGGGGCACCATCGAGCTGCCGGCCGCCATGGTTGCTCACCACCACACCGTCCGCGCCCGCCTCCTTCGCCCGCAGCGCATCCTCAGGCAGCAGTACGCCCTTCACCAGCAGCTTGCGCGGCCACAGGGCGCGCAGCCAGCACACGTCCTCCCAGGTGAGCGAGGTATCCATCTGCGCGGCGAGGAAGGCTGCGGCGTTCTTCGCGCTGTCCATGCCGGGCGGCAGGAAGTCGCCCAGGTTGCGAAAGCGCGGCATGCCGTGCGGCACGAGCACATCCCAAACCCAGGCTGGATGCCGGGCCACATCGAACACGTTGCCCCAGCTGAGTTTCATCGGCGCTCGGTAGTTGCGCCGGTCCCACTCGCGGTTACCGAACACCGAAGCGTCGGTGGTAAGCACGATCGCCTCGCAGCCAGCGAGCTCGGCCCGCTTCACTACCGCAGCAAGGTTGTCGCGGTCCTTGAAAGGGTAGATCTGCATCCAGTGGCGCACGCCGATCTCGGCGATCTCCTCCAGCGCCACCGTCGATACCATGCTCTGACAGAACGGAATGCCGGCCACCTTCGCCGCCTCGGCCAGCACGCGGTCGCCTGCGTGCGTCAGCAGCCCGTTGAAACCGGTCGGCGCGATGATCGCGGGCAGTGCGATGTCCACATCGAACAGCGGCACTGCGAGGGAGCGCTGCGACACATCGACCAGCGTACGCGGCAAGAGCAAAACCTCATCGAGCGCGCTGCGATTGCGCGCCAGCGTGAGCTCGTCGTCGGCGCCGCCCTCGACATACTCGAGGCAGAAGTTCGGCAGCCGATGTTCCGCCATGGCGCGCAGCTCGGCGATGCTCTGGGCACGTGCAGGGTTTCGCCCGCGATAGAGCTTTCGTCTTGAGGGCACGGATAGGAATGGATGAGCAGATGATGGTCGAATTGTAACCCCCGCGTCGCATGCTGCCTGCCTGCGCCTTGTGGGCCATCCCCAGGCTTGGTACCCACAGCCGGTGGGCGTACACTTCCACCGCATCCAACTTCTCCGCGAGGACTGCCGCATGGCCGGCCGCAAGAAGAACCTTCCGCTCGTCTACGCCTGCTCGGGCTGCTCCAGCGCCGCGCAGATGGCGAACCACGTCGCCCTGCGCCTGGACCATGAAGGCGAGGCGGAGATGTCGTGCATCGCCGGCGTCGGCGGCAACGTGCCCGCGCTGGTCAAGATTGCACGCTCGGGCCGCCCCATCCTGGCGCTCGACGGCTGTGCGCTGGAATGCACGAAGAGCAGCCTCACCGAGCGCGGCGTAGCACCGTCGATCCACCTGCTGCTCAACGAGCAGGGGGTGAAGAAGCGCTATGCGAGCGACTTCGACCCGGAGGAGGCCGACGCCGTCTTCAGGCGGGCACGTGCGCACGCACATGACCTGCGCATGCAGATGGAGCAGGATGGCGTGGGCACGCCTCCCCAGCGGCCCGCAAAGGCAAACAAGAACGGGACGGCTTGAACTTGCGGCGCCCCGCACCGATATGAGCAAAGGCTGACTTTTACGGAGCGCCTGTCATGTCCGAAGCCCTGCACCTCGTCTGCCCGCACTGCCACGCGGTCAACCGCGTTCCTGCCGCGCGCCTGGGCGAAAACCCAGCATGCGGCCAGTGCAGGCAACCGCTCTTCACCGCCCAGCCCCTCGAGCTCGACGGCCCCCACTTCGACCGCCACATCGGCCGCAACGACATCCCGGTGCTGGTGGATTTCTGGGCACCCTGGTGCGGCCCCTGCCGCATGATGGCGCCCGCCTTCGCGCAGGCGGCGAGCATGCTCGAGCCACAGTTCCGCGTTGCCAAGCTGGATACCGAAGCCCACCAGGCCATCGCCGCACGCCATGGCATCCGCAGCATCCCGACACTGGCCTTGTTCCGTGGCGGCCGAGAGATCGCCCGCCAGGCGGGCGCCATGGCCGCCGCCGACATCGTGCGCTGGGCGCGCTCGCATGTGGGCTGAGCACCACCGGACCGTCTGAACCGGCAGGACACCAGCCCCGCCGTGGGACCGGCCCGGCCTTCAGGCCGCGGCCAGCGCCATCCACCCCCAATACACCGCCATTGCGCCCGCGATCGACAACGCGAGGTGTAGTGCCACGCTCACCATCGGCCAGCGCCAGCTGCCCGTTTCGGTACGCATCACGACCAGCGTGGCCACGCAGGGGATGAACAACATGGTCGCGGTGAGGAAGGCCAGCGCCGAACCCACCGGGATGCTCGCCGAGAGCACCTCGGCCAGCGCCTGGCCTTCGCCCTCGATACCGTACAGGATGCCAAGTGCGGCGATGGCGTTCTCCTTGGCGACGAAGCTCGCCAGCAGCGCGACGATGAGCCGCCAGTCGAGGCCGAGCAGCTCACTCACCGGCGCGATGCCCTGGCCGAAGCGGCCGAGCCAGCTCTGTTCCAGCCCCTCACCGGGGAAGTAGGCGAGCGCCCACAGCACCACCGAGAAGATCAGGATCAGGCTGCCCGCATTGCGCAGGAAGGCGATCACGTGCCGGCGCACGAAGCGCACGATGGTACGCACACTGGGCACGTGATAGAGCGGCATCTCCATGATGAAGAACACGCGCTTGCCGCGGAACAGGGAGCGGTTGAAGAGGCTCCCCGCCACCGCCACCAGCAGCAGGTTCACACCGATGAAGGCGAGCGTCACCGCCAGCGCCACATCGCCGAAGAACACCGGTGCGAGAAACGCGAGCACCAGCAGGCGCGCGCTGCACGGCACCAGCGGCGCAAGCAGGATGGTGAGCAGGCGGCCGCTGGGCGAGTCGATCACGCGCGCGCCCATCACCGCCGGCACGTTGCAGCCGAAACCCAGGCACAGCGGGAGGAAGCTCTTGCCGTGCAGGCCCATGCGGTGCATGTAGCGGTCCATGACGTAGGCCGCGCGGGCGAAATAGCCGGTGTCCTCGAGCAGCGCGAGCGCGGCGAAGAACACCGCCAGCAGCGGCACGAAGGTGATCACCGTACCGGCGCCGCCGAGCACCCCGTCGACGAGCAGGCCCGAGACCCAGGGCGGTGCGTTCGCCAGGCGCTCGCCCAGCCAGACGCCGAGCGGCTCGATCAGCCCGCCCTCGAGCCAGTCCTGCACCGGCCCGGCGAGCTCGAAGGTGAGCCCGAAGATGAGCGCGAACACGCCCATCAGCAGCACCAGGCCCCACACGGGATGCAGGGCGATGCGGTCGAGCCGGTCGGTCAGGCTCACCTGGCCGAGGCGGGGGCGTCGCACCGCGGCGCGCGCCATGCGCTCGATCCACTCGTAGCGCCCCGCGGCGATGCCGAGCACCGCGTCCTCGTGCTCTCCGAGCAGGGCCTCGATCTGCGCCCACACCGGCTCGGGCGCCCGCTGGCGTGCCAGGTCGATGAGCTCACCGTCGCCCTCGAGCAGCTTCATCGCCACCCAGTGCGCCGGATAGGGGGCGGGCACGTGCCCCTCAAGCAGTGCATGCACCGCGGCGAGCACCTCGCGGTGCGGCGCGGCGATCTCCGGACGCACCGGCTTGCATGCCGATGGGTCAACGGCCAGACGCAACGCGGTGCCGACGAGCACCGCCACGCCTTGCGCCCGCCGCGCAACCAGCGGCACCACCGGCAGGCCGAGCGCCGCCGCGAACACCCCGGGGTCGATGTCGATGCCCTGCGAGGCGGCGACGTCGGTCATGTTGAGTCCGAGCACGATCGGCGTATCGAGCCCGAGCGCGAGCAGCTCGGCGAGCAGATAGAGGCTGCGCTCGAGCGCCGAGGCGTCGGCGATCACCATCACCACGTCGGGCTTCTCGAAGATCAGGAAATCACGCGCGACGCGTTCCTCGGGAGAATTGGCGGTGAGGCTGTAGGTGCCGGGCAGGTCCACCAGCGTGGCCTCGACGCCCTCGTGGCGGACGGTGCCCTCGGCGCGCTCCACGGTCTTGCCGGCCCAGTTGCCGACGTGCTGCTCGAGCCCGGTGAGCAGGTTGAACACCGTCGTCTTGCCGACATTGGGCTGTCCGGCGAGGCCGATGAGCACGCGCTCGCGTCCGCTTGCCGCTGAGCTCATGTCGGGCACGCCTCGACCAGGACCTTGTTGGCCTCGCCCCGACCGAGCGCAAGCCGGGTGTCGCGCACGCGCACCAGCATCGGGCCGCGGCCGCTGTTCTGCATCACCTCGACCGATGCGCCCAGCACCATGCCCATCGCCGCGAGCCGGCTGGCGAACTCGTTGCCGCCGGACAGCTCGCGCACCACCGCGCGCGCATGGACCGGCAGCCGATCCAGGGGAGAAAGGGAGATCGCGTTCATTCGTGCTCCGAAGCCAGTGCGATGCGCTCCATCACCAGCCCGCCCAGCAGAGCGAAGAGGGCGATCAGCGCCGACAGCACCAGCATGTAAGACATGCCAAAATAATGCGCCAGCAGTGGCAACAAGGGCAGCTTGATCGCTCGCGCATACAGCACCACCGCAAGCAGGGCGGTGCGCATGCTGCGGGCGTGCAGCTCGGCGAGCCCCGCGATCGCGAGCGCGAACACGAAGCTCAGCGCATGGCGCCGCAACGCGAAGCCCTTGCCCAGCGCGAGCGATTCGGCAGGCACGTGGGCAACGCCCACGGTCACCCACGCCACAACCAGCGCCGTCACCGCGGGCCGCCCGACACCGGCATCGAGCAGTTCGCCGCCCAGCAGGTAACCCGCGACCGGATGCCCCATCGCGACGCTGCCGACGCTGGCCCCGAGCAGCACGTCGAGCACCGCGTGACGTCCGAACCAGGACAGCAGCCCGGTATGCGGCAACCAGGCTAGGATCAGGCTGCTCAGCAGCAGCGTACCCAGCATCGCCGGTAGCATCTGGGCGAAGTTGCGCAGCGTGCGCTGCACGGCGCCCTGCTGCGCCTTGGGGCGGTCGGCCGGGCGATCAGCGGGCGCTTTCATCGCGCCGCTCCTCGTCCTGCGCCGCTGCGTCCGATGGCGCCATGGAGAGGATCCAGCGCGCCAGCAACCGGGCCTCGTCCTCGCTCACCGCGTTGGGCGGCATGGCCGCACTGCCCCATTGCCCCGCGCTCCCGCTCAGAATGCGCGCAGCGATGAACGACTCCGCATCTGGCTCGCCAGCCCGACGCGCCGCAATCTGGCGGTAGCCAGGTCCGATGATGGTGCCGCCCACGCCATGACAGGTCATGCAGTACTTCGCGCGTGCGAGTCTCTCGGCGGGCACCGGCCCGCTCGCCACGGCACCGGCCGCGGCGAGCATCCCGACACATGCGAGGGAGATCAATCCGGTGGCCCGGAAAACGAGGGGTCGAGTGCGGTTGTCGTTCATGTCCGGAGTGAAGCAATTTGGGTGCCACGAAACCCGTGAAAACGTGGCCGGTTTTCAGCGCCTCAGCCAGGATCGCAGCAAACAACTGCCACGCATTGCGTCAGACTGCGTCATGGCTACGTCAAATTTGTCTGCCTTCGGCAGACTGCCATTACTGCCTGCCAGGCCCTGCCACGCAAAACCCCAGCCACACCATCGTGTGCGAGCGCCGCCCAGGAAAACCTCAACTGCTGGCACGCGGCTTGCGTGTGGAAGCGCGCAGGAAGCCGACAACATAGTCGGCCCAGCGCAAGGTTTGCGTCTCCATCCGCACCGCGAGGTTCGGCGAGTCGTGATCCACCGCCCCCACCCCAGGCCGCGCCAGCTGACGGACGTTCCAATGGAACCACACCGCCGGCGATAGCGCGGCACCCATTTCCGTAACAGGAGTACCCGTGTCCACGCATCGCAAACTGATTCACCGTCTGGCCTTCGCCGACGGCATCGCCCTGCTCATGCTCGTCTTCGTCGCGGTGCCGGTGAAGTACATGCTGGACCAGCCGATCGGCGTAAAGCTCCTCGGCCCCGTACACGGCGTGCTGTTCCTGTCACTGGCGATCAGCACCATCGCAGCACTCGTTCGCGGCGCGCTCAAGCCTTCGCTCGGTGCAATGCTGCTGATCGGAGCGCTGCTTCCGCTCGGCGCATTCTTCGCCGACGGCCAACTCAGGAAGACCTACCCCGAACTTCGCTAGCCGGAGCCTCACGATGAACGCCCCTGTTCCGTCCGCCATTCCGTCCGCCCCCGCTGCGCCCGCACCATCCACATCTGCAGCCGCCGAGCCCCTTGACCGGCTGACGCATTTTCCGGTCGCCCTGTTCTCGATCGTGATGGGCCTCGCCGGACTCGCTCTCGCCTGGATCAAGGCCCACCACGTATCGGGCGCCCCCGAAGCCATCGGCGACCTGCTGCGCCTGCTCGCTTCAGGCATCTTCCTGTTCCTGCTCGCGGTGTATGCGAGCAAGCTACTGCGCCGCCCTCAGGCGGTGCGAGCCGACTGGATGCATCCGGTGAAACTGAATTTCTTCCCCGCCATATCCATCGGCCTGATCCTGCTCTCCGTGGCCTGGGGGCGCGACATGCCGGGTACGGCCGCGTGGATCTGGGGCCTCGGGGCGGCGCTGCACCTTGCGTTCACGCTCGCCGCGATGAGCAGTTGGATCCACCACCCTCGCTACAAGCTCGAGCACGCCAACCCGGCCTGGTTCATCCCGGTGGTGGGCAACATCCTGGTGCCGATCGCTGGCGTGGGCTTCGCACCAGTGGATGTGAGCTGGTTCTTCTTCAGCATCGGAGTGGTCTTCTGGCTGGTGCTGATGACCATCATCCTGCACCGCCTGTTCTTCAACGAGCCACTGCCGGCCCGCCTCGCGCCGACGCTGTTCATCCTCATCGCGCCGCCGGCTGCCGGCTTCCTCGCCTACGTGGCGCTGATCGACGGCCTCGACGTCTTTGCCCGCGTGCTCTATTTCACCGCGCTCTTCCTCACCCTGCTGCTGGCAAGCAACGCGCTGCGCTTCCTCCGCCTGCCGTTCGCGATCTCGGGCTGGGCCTACTCCTTCCCGCTCGCGGCGATGACGCTGGCGAGCTTCGAGATGGGCGTGCGCAGCGGGCGGGGCTTCTACACCTCGCTCGCCTGGCTGTTGCTCGCGGTGCTCACCGCAGTCGTGGCGCTGCTGAGCGTGAAGACGCTGGCGGCCGCCTCGAAAGGGAAGATCTGCGTTCCGGAGTAAGCGCCCACCCATACCGTAGCGGCGCAACGCGCCTAAACTGCATGCGCCGCGCCGGGTTTCTGCATCAGCACCACATCCTTGCACGGAATCTCGCACTGCCAGCCGAGCAGGCGGGCGATGTGGCGGAAGGTGGCCTCGCGGTAAAACACCACGTGGGTCGGGTCGCGCCGGTAGTGCCAGTTCGCGAAGCGCGCATCGTCGGTCTGGAAGCAGGTCATCAGCGCCAGCCAGCCCCCGGGGTGCAGCATGCGGTCAAAGCGGCTGAACTCGGTCGCAGGATCATGGAAGTGCTCGGCCACCTCGGTGCAGGTAATGAAGTCGTAGCGGCGCATGAGCACGGCTGCATCAGGTGCGAAGAAGGGGTCATAGAGCGCCACCCGATGCCCCGCTTCGCGCAGCATGGTCGCCAGCGCAGGCCCAGGCCCGCAGCCGTAGTCAAGTCCGTCACAAGCCGGCGGCAGGCGCACCAGCAAGGGCTCGGCCAGACGGAACAGGAAGCGCCGGTAGCCGATGTCCTGAAGATCGTTCGCATGCAGCAGGTACTCCGCCCGCTCATCGGCCTGCGCCGGTCGCTGCGCAGGCACGAGGAAGGTTGCCTCGCAGATCTCGCAGCGCCAGTAGTCACGCCCACCCACCGTGATGAAGGGTCGCGGCGCGGGGTC
Organism: Thauera sp. WH-2; assembly: GCF_048321015.1. Classification (NCBI taxonomy): domain Bacteria; kingdom Pseudomonadati; phylum Pseudomonadota; class Betaproteobacteria; order Rhodocyclales; family Zoogloeaceae; genus Thauera; species Thauera sp. WH-2. Next base: position 68,416 of record NZ_JBLWFG010000003.1, read on the forward strand.
CAGACACACCGGGCAGGCCGGGCAAGACGGAGCGGCGCCAGACACGGACATCGGCGTTCAGAAATGCCAGGCGACCTGCAGCGTCGGCGCGTCGGTGTCGATACCCGGAAGCGGGCGCCCATCGGGATACGTCTGATTGCCGAACTTGTTGCGCCAGTATTCATAGCCGATGCCGACGAGCAGGGACTTCTTCCGGCCCCAGGCCATCTGCCCGACATCAATCATCAGCGCAGTACGCATGAGGGTCTCGGTGCCGGTGCGGGTGCCGGCGTAGTCACGCCCCTTCTCGCCGTTGATGGCGAGGAAGCCTTCGAACTGCAGCGGCACCGAGCCGGCCCGGAACGGAATACCCCACACCAGATTGACCACCCACTGCGGATCGAAGCCGATCTCGCGCTTCGGACAGACCGGCGCGTCGAGCCGGCAGCGGTTCCACTCCTTGCCCACCATCAGGCTCAGGTCAAGGTAGCCGGGCACGTCGAACTTGAAGGTGGGGCCGACCACGACGAAGCGTTTGCGCGGCGAAAACGCGGTGTCCTTGGTGTTGAGGTCGAAGCCAGCGCTCAGGGCCACCTCCTTCACCGGCCCGAACGCGAAGCTGCGCTCGAACGCCTTGCCCAGGTGGAGTTGGTGACGGTAGGCGAGATATACCTCGGTCGCGCCACGGCTGTGCCCTTTCTTCGGGTCGGTCGCGTCGGAGCGAAGGGCCTTGAGGCTGAGAAAATTCTGTCCGAGCGCGTAGCCACTCGCATGGGTGAACTGCACGATGTCCTTGCGCACCTCGCGCCGGTTGCCTGGCTCGGTAAACTCGGTGCCGCGGACGTAGGTGACGGCGTTGTCGTACCAGTTCGCGGCCTGGGTCGCCATCGGCATTCCCGCCAGCACAGCGGCGCATGCGAGGAACAGGGGATAGGGAGCCGTGCTCATGCGGTACCTGCGGTCCAGGGTGATCGTTCAACTGCCCAAAAATGCCGTCCTGCGCAGCGTCTCCAGCCGACGCACCAAACAATGCGAATCGGCGCCAGGCGGAGAGCGGGCACGAAAGAAGAGCGCGGATCATACATCACCGCAATGCACATTCAGATCGCCCGGACGCTCCAGGTGTCCGGCTTTTCCAGCCGCTATCCGCCCGCAGTATCCGAAATGCGCAATATGCACTTGCGCATTCGGGCCTCGACCGATTCAATGCGAGGCGCGGCAAACCTCTGACCTTTCCCGCACTCCTTTCTGCAGCGCGACTACGATGACCGAGCAAACAATCGAAAAAGGACAAGAAGCGAGCAGCAGTTTCAGCTTTGAAGACATGCGCCTGGCGGTTGGCGACCGGCTGCAGATCGAGTGCTCCGCCTCGACCGGGATGCAGCGCGCCTTCGTGCGCGTACTGGGCTACCTGGAAGGCGTCAGCCTGATGGTGACGGCACCGGCCGCGGGGCGGAACCGGATCGCACTGATCGAGAACGACCTGGTCATCGTGCGCGCCTTCTCGCGCCAAAGCGCCTTCGCCTTCCGAGCCTCGGTACTGCGCGCGTGCAAGCTGCCTTTCGATTACCTGCACCTGAGCTTTCCGACCAAGGCCCAGGGCACGCTGATCCGCAAGGCGATGCGGGTGCGCACCAGCATTCCCGCCCAGGTCGGGAAGGGAGACGGCGGCGAAATGGCTCAGGGAACCCTGCTCAACCTCAGCGCCACCGGCGCCCTGATCCACAGCCTCGTCCCGCTCGGCGAGGAGGGCGGGCTGGTGCGGCTGCGCTTCGAGACGAAGCTCCATGATGTGGAGTCGGTCATCGACGTGGCGGCGGACATCCGCAACGTTCAGGAAGGCGCGGCGGAGGGCGAGGACGACGTCGAGTACCAATATGGCGTCGATTTCCGTGATCTGTCACCCACCGACCGCATGCAGATCAAGAGCCTCGTCTATCAGATAGTGATCGAGCACCCCCGCCAGGTCATCTAGCCCCGATCGCGCTCACAGCATCTTGCCCGGGTTGAGGATACCCTTCGGGTCCAGCGTCGCCTTGAGGCTGCGCATCAGAACCAGTTCGGCCTCGTTGCGCGAATAGTGCAGCCAGTCGCGCTTGAGCACGCCGATGCCATGCTCGGCAGACACCGATCCGCGGCGGCGGCGCACTACGCCATAGACCGCTTCCTCGATCGCATGCCGTGTCGCTGCGTCCGCAGGCACACGGCCCACCAGCACATGCAGGTTGCCATCGCCCACATGACCGAAGAACAGCGCGGGCAGCGCCGGCCAGCCGGCCTGCAGGTTCTCGCGCACGGCCTGTGCGCAGGCGCCGATCTCCGCCACCGGCACCGAGACGTCGAAGTTCAGCGTCGGCGCGTAGTCGCGCACGATCTCGGCGATTCCATCGCGGATCGCCCACAGCGCCTCGGCATCGGCCACCGACTGCGCCAGCGCCGCATCGAGCAGGAACCCCTCCGCCAGCGCCTCTTCCAGCATTGCCTCGAAACGTCGCGTGTCCGTCTGCGGCTGGCCACCCTGCATGTCGATCAGCACCAGGACCGGGTGGTCGTCCCCGAGCGGTCGCCGGCTACCCGTCGCAGCAAGCGCGGCCTCGAAGTAGTCGCGCCACATGATCTCGAACGCGCTCACCTGCCCGGACAGACTCTGCTGCGCATGGCGCAGAAAGCGTAGCGCCGCATCGAAGTCGGGCACCGCCACCAGCGCGGTGCAGGTGGCGCGCGGCAAGGGCTGCAGCTTCAGCACCGCACGCGTGACGACACCGAGCAGCCCCTCGCTGCCGATGAAGAGGTGCTTCAGGTCGATACCGGCGTTGTTCTTGACCATGCGGTTCATCATGTCGAGCACGGTGCCATCCGCCAGCACGACCTCCAGCCCCAGCACCGAGTCACGCGTATTGCCGTAGCGGATCACGCGATTGCCGCCGGCGTTGGTCGCCACGTTGCCACCGATCTGGCACGAACCGCGCGCACCGAGGTCGATGGCGAGCAGCGCACCTGCGTCACGGCACGCATCCTGCACCGTCTGCAGTACCGCGCCCGCCTGCACGGTCACCGTGCCGGAATCCACGTCGATCGCTTCAATCCGGTTCATGCGCTCGAGCGAGATCACGACCTCGCCCCCGCACGGCACCGCCCCCCCCACCAGCCCCGAGAGCCCACCCTGCGCCACCACGGCCTGACCATGCGCGTTACACAGCGCAAGCATGCGTGCAAGCTCGTCCGTGCTGCGCGGGCGCAGCACGGCCAGCGGCTCGCCACCCGGCAAGGCGCTCCAGTCCGTGCGGTGTCGGGGGTCGACCTCGGCACCGGAGAGCACTTCGGTGCCGAACTCAGCACGCAACGCTGCGAGCACGGGCGCAGAGGCTGGGGGAGAGAGAGAAGGGGAGGCACCGAGGGCGGAGAGTCGAGCGGCGGATTCGTTTTTGGGCATCATCTATACGAGCGGGAAAGTAGCGGGCGGGAGCCGGGACTGGCGACAACACGCCCTTTCAGACGAAGACGGGTTCGGGCTCGAGGCACACGCCGAAGCGTGCTTCCACATCGGCCATGATGGCCTGCGCCAGACGCTGCACATCGCCCCCCGTGGCGCCACCGTGGTTCACCAGCACCAGAGCTTGGTGGGAATAGCTGCCTACCGGCCCTAGGCTTCGCCCCTTCCAGCCAGCCTGCTCGATCAGCCAGCCAGCAGCGAGCTTCTCCTGCCCGGCGGCCTGGGGGTAGTGTGGCATGCCCGGGTGGGCGGCCAGCAGCCGGGCGCATCGTTCTGCGTCGACCACCGGGTTCTTGAAAAAGCTGCCGGCATTGCCGATGTCGGCGGGGTCCGGCAGCTTGCGGCGCCGGACCGCGATCACCGCGTCCGAGACGGCCCGGGCCTCAGGTGCGCTGCAACCGCGCGCCGCAAGCTCGAGCGCGAGGTCTGCGTAGCGGGTGAGCGGCTGCCATGGCCGCGGCAGGCGAAAGCGCACCGTACTCACCAGCCACCTACCCGGATTGCGCTTGAACACGCTGTCCCGATAGCCGAACCCGCAGGCCGCCAGGTCGAACATCCGCAGGGCACCCGTATCGAGATCGACCGCATCGAGCGACTCGAAGCGATCGGCCAACTCCAGGCCGTAGGCGCCGATGTTCTGGATCGGCGCGGCGCCGACCGTACCCGGGATCAGCGACAGGTTTTCCAGGCCCGGCCAGCCCTGGTCCAGCGTCCAGCGCACGAAGTCGTGCCAGCACTCGCCGCCCCCGGCCTCGATCGTCCAACCCTCGTCATCGACGCGCAGCAGGCGTCGACCAGGGATCTCGACCTTGAGCACCGTGCCGTCGAAATCGCCGGTGAACACCAGATTGCTGCCCCCCCCCAGCACCAGTCGGCGCCCCGTACGCCACTGCGGCGTGGCGATGGCCGCGCGCACGTCGGCGACACTGCGCACCTTGACCAGGCACGTGGCGCGCGCGCGCAGGCCGAAGGTGTTCAGCCTGCTGAGGTCTGCTCCGGCAACGGCGCCGAGCGTATCCAGACCGTTCGATGGAGCCATTTCTCAGCGCTCCGCCGACACCGGGTCCGGCAGCCTGTCCCGGACCGGCTGGATCGGGAAGAAGCGGTCATAGCCGAGGTTGAATACGAAAGCGTAGAAGGTGTAGGTGATCGCCAGCGCGATGTCCGCGATGAGCGCATCGACCCAGCCCATGCCTGTCCACGCGACGATGACCGGCAGGGTCATCACCAGCAGACCCGACTCGAAACCGACCGCATGCAGTACGCGCAGCCGCAACGGACGACGGTCGGCGGTGCGACCCGTAAGTCGACCTTCCACCCAGTCGAAGCTGGTGTTGTAGCAGCCGTTCCAGATCGCGGCGACCAGGGCCAGCAGTGCCAGCAAGCCGATGGAGTCGGTCAGCGGGACCCCGCTTGCCCAGGCGAAGGGCGGCGTGATCAGCACCAGGCCGCCGAGCTCGAACATTGCGATCTGGCGCAGGCGATCCGGGAAGGAGCGAAGCTTGGGTTTGGCAGACAAGGGGAAACCCTTCGGGCGGACGCATCTCTCGCGCACACCCTCATCCAGCGGGTCGTCCCGCAAAAAAAGGCCGACGTTCGCCGCGTGCATGCGCATGGCGGGCGGGGTCGTCCCCGCGTCGGTCCGGGTAAAGCAGACGGCGCGTGATTGGCGCCGCGCACAATTCTTGCAAGACCCCCGCCACTTGGCAAGGTATGCGGCGCCGCAACACCCGCACAATCCCGCGCACCGGACTTGCGCCCACCCCCGCCGGCCACGCTGAAACGGCCCGCGCAGGGGCATGTTTGGGCGCGCCTGTTAGAATTCAGACACCGACGATCCTTCCACGGGCGCAGCGACCGCCCCCACACGGGGCGGACAGTCGTGTCCGCAATGCCCATGCTCCGCACCCTGGTCCCCATCGGCGCCCTGCTCACCGGCATCGCCCTCCTGCTGCTCGGCTCCGGGCTGCTCAACACCGTGGTCTCCCTGCGCGGCAGCCTGGAAGGCTTCTCGGACAACACCCTCGGCCTCATCGGCTCGACCTACTTCCTCGGCTTCTTCCTCGGCACCTTCGTCGCGCCGCGGCTGATCCGGCGCATGGGCCACATCCGCGCCTTCGCATTCTTCGGCGCCACGGTCGCGAGTTGCATCCTGCTCCATGCGGTGGTCGTGGATGCCTGGTTCTGGATGGGCCTGCGGGTATTCACCGGCGTGGGCCTGGTGGGCTTCTACGCCGTCATCGAGAGCTGGCTCAACGATCAGACCGCGCCCGAGCGCCGTGGCCAGGTGTTCGCCATCTACATGGTGGTGAACCTCGCTGCGCTGGCGGCTGCGCAGCAGATGCTGCGCCTGGATTCACCGCAGAACTTCACCCTGTTCGCGATCGCCGCGGTGTTCGTCTGCCTGTCGCTGCTGCCGGTCACGATGACGCGCTTTCCACAGCCACAGATCGGCAGCCGCCCGCGCCTGAATCTGCGCATGATCTGGCGTGCGGCCCCTGCCGCCTTCGTCGGCGCACTCTCGTCCGGCCTGTCGATGGGCGCGTTCTGGAGCCTGACGCCGGTGTTCGGCGAGCGCATCGGCCTGGACGCGGCCGGCATCGGCCTACTAATGACCACCGCAATCATCGGCGGCGCCGTGCTGCAGTGGCCGATGGGCCGCTTCTCGGACTCCGGCGACCGCCGCCTGGTGCTCGGCGTCGCAGCAGCCGGCGCCGTGGTGTCCGGCACCCTGGTCGCACTCCTCGGCCACATCGAATACGTGACCCTGGCCGGACTCTTCCTGTTCGGCGGCGCTGCATTCGCGGTCTATCCCATCGTGGTGGCCCACCTCGTCGACCACCTGCACCAGGACGAGATCCTGGCCGGCAATACCGGCGTGCTGTTCCTGCACGGCGTGGGCGCGGCGGCCGGCCCGGCCATCGCGGGCGCACTGATGGGCCATTTCGGCGCCATCGCGCTACCGCTGCACCTGGGCCTGGCGTTCGTGCCGCTGGCGATCTTCGCGATCATCCTTTCGCGTCGCACCACCGACGAGATCGTCGACGAACCCGCGCAGTTCACGCCGATGATGCGCACCTCGCCGGAGGTGCTCGAGATGGTCACACCGGACGAGAACGCCGGGAGCGCTCAGGACCCCGAAGCAGTTGAAGACAAGGTCGAGGATCAGGGCCCGCGCACCGCGCAGGACGCCTCCCCGGACGAAGCGCTCACGGCCGACGGCGATACCGAGGAGCCACAGACGATTCTGGCCCCGGAAGCCGCTCCAGCGCCCGGCGCAGCCCAGGCCGCGGCCGCATTCAGCGCAGAGGACTCCGAGGATCGAACCGGGACACCGCCGACGCTCCCGGCTGGCGTCGATCTGGCGCACGAGGGCGCAGACGCCGAAGGCTCAGCGGCGCAGGCCGCGCCGCCATCCGGCGAGCGCGACCCGGGCGCATTGCTCAAACCCCCGCCATCTTCTGCGCCCACCACAGGTATAGCGGAATCCCGAGCAGCAGATTGAAGGGGAAGGTGACCGCAAGCGCCGCGGCCACCCCGAGTGCGGGATTGGCCTCGGGCACGGCGATGCGCATCGCGGTCGGCGCCGCGATGTAGGAAGCGCTGCCGGCGAGCGTCATCATCAGCACCGTTCCGCCCACCCCCAGGCCCATTGCCTGCGCCACGGCCCAGCCTCCGAGCGCGAGCACCGGCGGCAGTGCAAGCCCGCAGGCCACCAGGAAGAAACCAGCGCGACGCAGGTCGGGCAATCGGTCGGCCGCGATCAGGCCCATCTCGAGCAGGAACAGGCACAGCGCGCCCTTGAACAGATCGACGAACAGCGGCGACAGCGGCTCCAGCCCCTGTGGCCCGGCGATCCAGCCGATCAGGATGCCGCCGCCAAGCAGCACCACGCTCTTGTTTGCGAACACCTCATGCACGAGCGCGCCCGCGGTGGAACTGCCATCCGCGGATTTCACGCCCCAGCGGGCGATCAGGGTGGCGACGATCAGGGCTGGCGCTTCCATCAGCGCGGCGAGCAGGGCGAGATGCCCCTCGACCTCGACCCCGCGTCCGGCCAGCACTGCTGCGCCAACCGCAAAGGTCACGATACTCACAGAGCCGTAGTGCGCAGACAGCGACGCCGCATCCGCACGCGAGAAGCGCATGCGAAAGAGCGGGAACACGAACAGCGGAATTACCGCGCCCAGCCCGATCGCGAGCAGGGCATCCAGCCACAGGGTCGCGCTCTCCGAGCGCGCAATCTCCACGCCCCCCTTCAGACCGATCGCCAGCAGCAGATAGATCGACAGGGTTTCGAAGACCGCTGCAGGCAGGCGCAGCCCGGAGCGGGCCAGGGAGGCGACGGCACCGAGGGCAAAGAAGAAGGGAACTGCATCGACCATGTGAGATTCCTTGCGGGGAGGTTCTTGCGACGGGGCCTTTACGACCGGACGCGTAGATTCTGCCGCAGCGCACACATGCAGAAAAATGATTTATTGTTGCAATGTAAATAGACTTTTCTCTATATCTACGCTTTTACCTCTCCATCGATGCGTCTCACCTTCCATCAGCTGCGCCTGCTGCTCACCGTGTCGCGCGAAGGCACCGTCTCCCGCGCGGCGCAGCGGTTGCACCTTGCCCAGCCCACCCTGTCCGCGCAGCTGCGCCAACTCGCCGACCAGGTCAGGCTGCCGCTGTTCGAGCGCATAGGCCGGCGCCTGCACCTGACGGCCGCAGGCAAGCTCGTGGTGGAAACCGCGGAACGCCTGGAGCAGGAGCTCGAGACCCTCGACGAACGCCTCGCCGGCTTGCGCGGTGACGTGGTCGGGCGCCTGCGCCTGGCGGTGGTGAGCACCGCGGAGACCTTCATCCCGCGCCTGCTCGGGGACTTCCGCCGCGAACGACCGGCCGTCGAGGTCTCGCTCGTGGTTCTCAACCGCGACGCGGTGATCCGCCGCCTGACCGACAACCTCGACGACCTGTACATCATGAGCCGCCCGCCCCAGGCGCCACCGGTGGTCGCCACGCCCTTCCTGTCCAATCCCCTCGTCGTCGTCGCGGCCGCCGATCATCCGCTGGCGAGCCGCGAGCGGCTTCCAATCGAGGCGCTCGCAGCAGAAGAATTCGTGCTGCGTGAGCACGGCTCGGGCACGCGCCAGGCCGCAGAGCAGTTTTTCGCAGCGCACGGCCTCGTGCTACGCCCCCGTCTGGAACTCGGCAGCAACGAGGCGGTGAAACAGGCGGTGGCCGGCGGGCTCGGGCTCTCCCTGCTATCCGCCCACGCCCTTGCCCATGCTGCAGACGAAGGCATCGCCGTCCTGCGCGTGAACGAGACCCCCCTGCAGACACAGTGGCAGGTGGTGTACCCGGCGGGCAAGCAGCTCACCCCGCTCGCCGGAGCCTTCCTGGGCTTCCTGCGCGAGCGCGCCGCCGAGCTGGACCGCACCGCACAGGCGCGGCTGGCCGCTGCACGGCGCTAGGCCCTGGGTTTCACGTCGAGCGCGCAACTGCCTTCAAATTACCTTTTTGAATAACCTCTGCGCAATTTAGTCTTTGTGAAGCATAAAGGCCGGGATAAGCTGCGTCTTCTGCAAACCTCTCCCCGTCTCATGCTGATCCCGGAGATCCACGCCCCGCTTCTTGTCGGCCTCGTCCTCGTCGCCCTGTTCGCAGCCTTCGTGCGCGAATGGGTGAAGCCCGACGTGGCAGTGATGACTGCGGTCGCGGTGCTGCTCGCCGCGGGCGTGCTGGGGACGAAAGAAGTGCTCGGCGTGTTCTCCAACAGTGCGCCGATCACGATCGCCTGCCTGTTCATCCTCAGCGCGGCGCTGTCGCGAACCGGCTGCGTCGACCAGCTCGGCGAGTGGCTGGCGGCGGCAGCGGGCGGTGGAGAGCGCCGGCTGCTGCTGGCCCTGATCGTGGCCTGCGTGGCGGTGTCGCCCTTCATCAACAACACACCGGTGGTGATGGTGATGATCCCTGCGGTGATCGCTGTAGCGGCCCGCCAGGGCCTCGCGCCCTCGCGCCTGCTGATCCCGCTCTCCTACGCCACCATCCTTGGCGGGCTGATCACCATGGTCGGCACCTCGACCAACATCCTGGTCGACGGCGTAGCGCGCGAGCAGGGGCTGGCGCCGTTCTCGATGTTCGAGATCAGCCTGCCCGCGATCCTGATCGCACTCGTGGGCAGCGTCTTCATGCTGGTGTTGGCCCCGCGCGTGCTCCCGGTGCGCGAAACCCTGAGCCAGCAGTTCGGCAGCGCAGAGCGCTGGTTCATGACCGAGCTCTTCGTACCCGAGGGCTCACACCTGGCCGGCAAGACGTTGCGCGAAGCGCGCCTGTCCAATGGAACCATCAAGGTACTGAACCTGGTGCGCAACGACATGGAGCTGAAGGATCCGGCGCCTGAGACCCGGATCGCGGTCGGCGACCGCGTTGTGGTACACAGCCGTAGCGACGCAATGATCGCGCTGCGCTGCACCGACGCCGTCGGGCTACAGGCCGACGCGGGGCACGACATCGAGACGCTGCGCCGCCATGGCGTGGTGATGGTCGAGGCCATCGTCGGCCAGACCTCGCGCTACATTCAGCGCCCGATCCGCGACCTGGATCTGCTTGCGCGCTACGGCATCCATCTTGTCGCCGTGCACCGCCGCGACGCCTCGTTCGCGCAGATCGGCGACGATTTCCAGCTCCTGAGCGGCGACGTGCTGCTGGTGGAAGGCACGCCTGCGCAGATCAAGCGCTTCTGCGACAACGGCGACCTGTTCGCGATCACCGAGGGCCGCCAGATGGCGAGCCGCCGCCACAAGGCGCCGATCGCGCTGGCCACCCTCGCCGGCGTGATGCTGCTCGCCGCGCTGAACGTGATGCCGATCGAGGGCCTCGCGCTGATCGGTGCCGCGGTGGTGATCGCCACCGGTTGCGTCACCAGCGATGAAGCCTACAAATCGATCGAGTGGCCGATCCTGGTGCTGATCTTCGGCATGCTCGCGATCAGCATCGCGATGCGCAACTCGGGACTGGACCAGATGCTTGCCGGGCAACTCGCACAGTTCGGCGACGGGCTGTCGCCGTGGATGATGCTCTCACTGATGATCCTGATCACCTCGATCGCGACCGAAGCGCTGAGCAACAACGCGATCGCGGTGCTCTTCACCCCGGTGGCGATCGGGCTGGCGCAGCAGATGGGCGTGGACCCGCGCCCCTTCGTCGTCGGTGTGATGTTCGCCGCCAGTTGCAGCTTCGCAACCCCGATCGGCTACCAGACCAACACCCTGGTGTACAGCGCAGGCAACTACCGTTTCACCGATTTCGCGCGCCTGGGCCTGCCGATGAACCTTCTCACCTGGCTACTGTGCAGCGCACTGATCCCGCTGTTCTGGCCCTTCCACCCCTGAGCACGGGGCGCCCCTTTCGACACCCCGCCCCTGCCCCGACTCTCAGCCGCGGTGCACCGGCAGCGCACCGAAGGCCTGCGCCACCGGCATCAGCTCGATGGTGTTGATATTGACGTGCGCCGGCCGGGTGGCGATCCAGTACACCGAGTCGGCGATGTCCTCGGCGGTCAGCGGCTGCACGTCGGCATAGACTTTCGCCGCCTTGTCGTCGTCGCCGTGAAAGCGCACGTTGGAGAACTCGGTGCCGCCGCACAAGCCCGGCTCCACGTCGGTCACGCGCAGCGCGGTACCGATCAGGTCCGCGCGCAGGTTGAGGCTGAACTGGCGCACGAAGGCCTTGGTCGCGCCGTACACGTTGCCACCCGGGTAGGGCCAGCGCCCGGCGATGGAGCCGAGGTTGAAGATGTGACCACGATTGCGCGCCACCATGCCGGGCAGGAAGGCCCGCGTCACCTGCACCAACCCCGTGCAGTTGGTATCGATCATGGTGTGCCAGTCGTCCAGCGAGGCCTGGTGCGCCGGCTCGAGGCCGAGCGCGAGCCCGGCGTTGTTGACCAGCACATCCACCTCGGCGAAACCCGCCGGCAACGCCGCCGGCACGGCAGCGACCGCATCAGCGTCACGCACATCGAGCTCCACCGCCAGCAGCGCGTCGCCGAGCTCGGCGGCGAGCGCATCCAGTCGATCCTTGCGGCGGGCGGTGGCGACCACGCGGTGCCCTCCCTGGACGAAGCTGCGCGCGATGGCGGCGCCGAAGCCGGCAGAGGCGCCGGTGACGAAGACGATCATGAGTGGGACTCCTCGACGAATGCGATGAAGACTGTGCCACGCCCCTTGCGCGGAGCGGCACACGAACCGCCGATGGTAACGAAGCCGGGCGCCGATGCCAAAGCTGGGCGCCCGGTGAGTCGGACGCCCGGCAAACGGGTTTCCCGTACGCGGAACTGCACGACCCGCTACGCGCCTCCGTCGGCGAACGCCGCCAGCGCCGCGCGCAGCGCCGCCTCGTCCACGCCGTCCGCAAGCGCCGCGACCTGCGCACCTGCCAGCCACAGCGCCGCCTCCTTCATCTCGAAGGCGTCGCCCGCCTTGAGCGCGGCCACCACCGCACCCGCCTCGCGCGGCGAGGCGAAGCCCTCGCCCTGCAGCAGCAGGCGGCCATCGGCGTCGACGAGCTTGAAGTGGAAACGCCCGTCCGCCTCACGGTACTGCTTGAACTGCGGCAGTGCAGCCTTAGCCTTTTCCGCCTTCGCCGCGCCGGCGACTGTGGAGAGCCGACGCAGGCCGACGGCATGGCGCAACTCGCCAAGGAAGGGCGTGGCGATCGCGCGAGCCTTGGCGGCCCCTTCGTGCAACAGCTTCTCGATGCGCTCGGGCTCGGCAATCAGGGCCTCGTAGCGCGTGCGCATCGGCGCGACCGTGGCCTCGATCCTGTCGAACAGCGCCTGCTTGGCTTCACCCCAGGCAATCCCTTGCTCGAAGGCAGTGCGCATCGTGCGCGTCTCCTCTGCGGTGGAAAAGGCCTGGTAGAGCTGGAACAGCGCCGAGCCGTCGGCGTCCTTGGGCTCGCCGGGCGCCCGGGAGTCGGTGACGATCGAGAAGATCAGCTTCTTCAGATCGGCGGTGGGCGCGAACAGCGGGATGGTGTTGTCGTAGCTCTTGCTCATCTTGCGGCCGTCCAGCCCGGGCAGGGTGGCGACCGAGGCGTCAATGGCGGCCTCGGGCAGCACGAAATGCTCGCCGTACAGGTGATTGAAGCTGCCCGCCATGTCGCGTGCCATCTCGATGTGCTGGATCTGGTCGCGTCCGACCGGCACCGAGTGCGCCTTGAACATCAGGATGTCGGCCGCCATCAGCACGGGGTACATGTACAGGCCCATGTTTACGCCGGCGTCCGGGTCGACGCCCTCGGCGGTGTTGCGGTCCACCGCCGCCTTGTAGGCATGGGCGCGGTTGAGCAGGCCCTTGCCGCAAACGCAGGTGAGCAGCCAGGTGAGCTCGGGGATCTCGGGGATGTCGGACTGGCGATAGAACCACACGCGATCGGTGTCCAGCCCGGCGGCGATCCAGGTGGCGGCGATCTCCAGCGTCGAGCGCTGCACGCGCAGCGGGTCGGTGGTCTTGATCAGCGCGTGGTAGTCGGCCAGGAAGTAGAAGCTCTCCACCCCCGGCTGGCGGCTGGCAGCGACCGCCGGACGGATGGCACCGGCGTAGTTGCCAAGGTGGGGTGTGCCCGAGGTGGTGATCCCGGTGAGGACGCGCTGGACAGTCATGGATCGCTCCGGCTCAAACTGGACAAGGACCGCGAGTTTAACGACTTCGGCGAGCAGGGATAAGACGCAGATCGCTACGAAGCAGATCGTTATGCCCGTGCTGGACGCGCTGCAGCCCGCCATCGACGCGGGATCGGCTTCCGGAGCCGCACGCGGAGCTACGATGACCGCAACAGCGGGCGCAAGGCCAGCAGGCCGAGCAAGGGTCCGGGCAGCAGCACCCACGCCACGCGCTCGCCGATCAGCGGCCACAGCCCGGTGGTGAGCTCGATCGAGGCCATGGTGATCGCGAATCCGATCGCGTTCTGGAAGGCGAGCGCGCTGCCCACGCTTTCCTGTGGGCACGCGCGCGCGGAAAGGGCGGAGAAGTGCGGCGAATCGGCCACCACGCTTGCGCCCCACAGCAGCATCAGTCCCGCCAGCGCCAGCGGCGGCCAGGCGGTGGCAAAGGGATACAACGCGCAACACAGCGCCGACACCGCCAGTGCCACCGCGGCCACCCGCGCGCTGCCGATGCGCCGGCTGAGCCAGCCACCGAGCACGCAGCCGACGGCACCGATGCCGATCACCGCGAAGGCCGGCCCGGAAGGCGCCCCGGCCTCGCCCCCCCGCGCTGCGCTCACCAGCAGCGGCACCAGCGTCCAGAAGGCGTACAACTCCCACTGATGCCCGAAGTAGCCGCAGGCAGAAGCACGGAAGTCCGGTACCCGCAGCGCGTACAGCCCTTCACCCAGGCGCAGCTTCGGCGCACCGGCACGGCGGGGGAGATGCGGGCCGTCCCCGAGCGAGAAGATCATTCCCGCCGCCAGCAGCGCGAGGAGCGAGGACACCAGCAGCGTGGCTTGCCAGCCCCAACCGGAATCGAGCATGTGCACGCCGTGCGGCAGCGCCGTGCCCAGGGTCAACATGCCGACCAGCCACGCCAGCGCAGCCCCCGCCTGCTGAGGTACCCAGCTCACCACCAGCTTCATTCCGAGCGGATACACTCCGGCGAGCGCAAGTCCCACCGCAAAACGCCATACCAGGCCCTCGCCCAAGCCCTGGGCAAGCAAGGCAAAGCCGGCGTTGGCCATCGCCCCCGCGACCGCACAGACGGCGAAGATACGGCTCGCCGCAAAGCGGTCGGCCAGCCCGCTGAGTGAAAAGCCGAGCGTGCCGGCGATGAAGCCGAGTTGCACCGCGATCGTCAGCCGGCCAATGTCGGCTGGCTGCAGCCCCCAGGTGCGCAGGAGATCCTCGCCGGCGGCGTTCGCGGAGAACCACAGCGAAGTACCGAAGAGCTGGGCGAGGACGATGAGGAGAAGCGGAGGTGCACGCATGGCACCGCAGTGTGCGATGCCGGGTGCAGGGGCTCAAGCGGGGAAATCCCTCGCGCGGGACACCCAGGCCAGCACGCAGCGCGGCGCGCCCGAGCGGCGGCACCATGGGCGCGGCCGCCCGAACCGGTTAACATCGCACCTCCCATGCCGCGTGCGCGCCCCACCCCGTCCGGCAGCCGTACCCGCCCCCATCGTCAGCCCTCCGTTGCCAGCCCAGATCGTGATCCAGCCCCTTACCGAACGTCCCCGCGTCCCCGTCATCACCGTCGGCCTGCGCCCGCACCCCACCAGTCCGGATGCTGGCACGCCCGGCCAGGGTCCGGTGGGACGTCTGTTGGCGACGATGTACGCGCTACCGGAAGGCGGCGCCGTCTTCGAGTTCCGTATCGAAGGCGGCGCCCTCGATCAGCTCGTCATCCCGGCACCGCGTCGCCCCGCCGCAGCCGAGGCGTTGTGGGAGCACACCTGCTTCGAGGCGTTCCTCGGCCGACCCGGCGAGTCCGCCTACCGCGAGTACAACTTCTCGCCCTCGGGACAGTGGGCGGTATATGGGTTCCGGGCACCGCGCGAGCGCGATGAGGCCTACCGCCCCGCCACCCCACCGGAGATCCACTGCACGCAGGACGATGGAACGCTGCTGCTCGAAGCCCATGTCCCGGCAGCGCTGCTGCCGGACACAGGCGATGGCAGCGACCTGCAAGTTGGCCTCGCCGCGGTGATCGAGCGCCGGGACGGCCCGCTCGAGTACTGGGCGCTGCGTCACACCGCCGACCAGCCCGACTTCCACGCCCGGGATACGTTCGTCCTGAGCCTGACGGTCGGCGCAGACAAGGCGGATTGAAGGCATGGCCCCCCCTGTCCGCTTCGGCCTCGACCGTCTCCTCGCCGAGCCTGCCCTGCGCCGCCCGCTGGCCGGACGCCGGGTCGCGCTGCTTGCGCACCCGGCCTCGGTCACGCGCGACCTGACCCACTCCCTCGATGCGCTCGCCACCCTGCCGGACATCCGCCTGTCTGCGGCGTTCGGTCCCCAGCACGGCCTGCGTGGTGACAAGCAGGACAACATGGTGGAGTCGCCCGACTACACCGACCCGCTGCTCGGCATCCCGGTGTTCAGCCTGTACGGCGAGGTGCGCCGCCCCACCGCGGCGATGATGGACAGCTTCGACGTGCTGCTGGTCGACCTGCAGGATCTGGGCTGCCGCATCTACACCTTCATCACCACGCTGCGCTACGTGCTGGAAGAGGCGGCGCTGCATGGCAAGTCGGTGTGGGTCCTCGACCGCCCCAACCCCGCCGGAAGGCCGGTCGAGGGCACGCTGCTGCGCGAAGGCTGGGAGAGTTTCGTCGGTGCCGGCCCGCTGCCGATGCGCCACGGCCTGACCATGGGCGAACTCGCACACTGGTTCGTGGCCACGCTTGGGCTGGATGTGGACCTGCATGTGATCGACATGGAGGGCTGGCAGCCGGGCGTCGCGCCCGGACATGGCTGGCCGCTGGGCGAGCGGACCTGGATCAACCCCAGCCCCAACGCGCCCAACCTGTGGATGGCGCGCGCCTACGCAGGCACGGTGATGCTGGAGGGCACGACACTGTCCGAAGGCCGCGGCACCACCCGCCCGCTGGAGCTCTTCGGCGCCCCGGACCTCGACGCGCGCGCGCTCATCGCCGAGATGCGCGCCCTCGCCCCGAACTGGCTGAAAGGCTGCCTGCTGCGCACTTGCTGGTTCGAGCCCACCTTCCACAAGCATGCGGGCAAGCTGTGCGCAGGCGTGCAGATCCACGTCGAGGATGCCGCGCACTACGACCACGCCACCTTCCGCCCCTGGCGGGTACAGGCGCTTGCGTTCAAGGCCATCCGCCGCCTGTGGCCCGAATATCCGCTGTGGCGCGACTTCGGCTACGAGTACGAGTTCGACCGGCTCGCAATCGACCTGATCAACGGCTCGCCGCTACTGCGCGAATGGGTGGACGATCCGCACGCACCCGCGGAAGCACTGGACGAAGCAGCGCGCGCCGACGAAGCGGCGTGGGAGCAGGCCCGCGCCCCCTTTCTGCGCTATCCGGCCTGAGCCGCCACGCGCTGTCGCGCCTCGGCGAGCGCACTGGGCAGATCGTCGCGCAGGATCGCCACCGGCAGGCAGGGCGCGCGCAGGCGTTGCAGCTGCGGGAGAATGGCCGTGGGCACCACCACCAGCGTCTCGATGTCCTGCGCGCGCAGACGCTCGATCATCTCCTCGAGCGCAAACTGCGCCGACAGATCCATGAAGGGCACCCGACTGCAGTCGAAGAGCGCAATGCGGGTTCCGATGACCTGATCCACACGGTCAAGCAACTGGCTCGCCGACCCGAAAAAGAACGCACCGTCGATCTCGATCACCCGGATACCGCTCTCCAGGTCCGCGCCACCGTCCCCCTCGAGCACGCGTTCGGCATGCGGCAGCGGACGCACATTGAAGCGGGCCTGGCGAACGAGCTGATGAATGATCAGCGCCATCGACAACACCACCCCCACCCCGACCGCCACGATCAGGTCCACCAGCACGGTGAGCACGAACACCGCAAGCATCACCGCCACGTCTGTGCGCGGGGCGGTGCGCAGCAGGCGCAGCAGGCGGTAGTCGAGGATATCGATGCCGACCTTGATCAGGATGCCCGCCAGCACCGCGAGCGGGATCTCGCTCGCGAGCGGCCCCAGCCCCAACAGCAGCGCGAGCAGGAAGAGTGAATGCATCACCCCCGATGCGCGCCCACGGCCACCGGACTTGATGTTGACCACGGTACGCATGGTCGCCCCTGCCCCCGGCAGGCCACCGACGAAGGCGCACAGCAGATTGCCCAGTCCCTGCCCGATCAGTTCTCGATTGGACTGGTGGCGGGTGCGCGTGATCGAGTCGGCCACGAGCGAAGTGAGCAAGCTGTCGATCGCACCCAGCATGCCGAGAGTGATGCCGAGCACCAGCACGGTCGTCCACGTCTCCAGCGAAACAGAGGGAAGCATGAGATCGGGCAGCCCGGCGGGGATGTCTCCAATCACCGGCACGGTGAAACCGGCGGCGACCGATAGCGCCGTCATGGCGATGAGCGCCACCAGAGGCGCCGGCACGATCCGGCTCACCGCCATCGGCATGCGAAAGACCACCAGCAGGGTGAGGAAGCCGAGCAGCAGCGCCTGCCCGTTGAACGCCGCGATCACATCCGGCAGCGCGAGTGCGGCACCCAGGGGCGAGGATTGCGGCGTCGCCCCGAGCAGCGGCGCGGTCTGCAGCAGCACGATGATGACGCCCACGCCGCTCATGAAGCCGGAAACCACCGGGTAGGGGATGAAGCGGACCATGCCGCCTGCACGCAGCAGACCAAGCGCGATCTGGACCAGACCGCCGACGAGGACCGCGGCCATGGCCAGGCCGATGTTGCCCCCCACCGCCAGCAGCGCGGACGCGAACACGACCGTCATCGGCCCGGTTGGCCCCGAGATCTGCGTGCGCGTGCCGCCGCACAGGGCCGCAACCAGACCGAGCACGATCGCACCGTACAGCCCCGCCGCAGCGCCAGCCCCGGAGGCCACACCGAAGGCGAGCGCCAGCGGCAACGCGACCACCCCAGCCGTCAGGCCGCCGAAGAAATCGCCGCGCAGGCGCCCGAACGCCTTACCCAGATCCCCCATGCACGTCTCCCGGTGTGGCGATGGAGGCCGCGGCGCATTCTTTTGTGCGTCATCTCGCCGGTCCGCCCTCAGACCGGAAAGATGTGGGAAAAAACCTTGCCGCGCAAGCGGTCAGGACACGCCTGCACGCGAAAACTTCCCGTAGCATGAGGACTGCGCGCGAGCGGCGCACGCCCTCCCTTCCGCATGCAGCCCCCGAGCACAGGAGACACGCCCCGATGATCAAGCATGGCCTTCAGATCTTCGCCTGCAACGCCAGCCGCGACCTTGCCTGCGACATCAGCCAACGCCTGGGCTTGCGCCCTGGACAGATCGATATCTCGCGCTTCTCGAACGACAACCTGCGCGTGCAGATCCACGAGAACGTACGCGAGCGTGACGTCTTCGTCGTGCAGTCCTTCACCGAGCCGGTGAGCGAACACATCATGGAGTTGCTGGTTACACTCGACGCCCTGCGCAGCGCCTCCGCGCTGCGCATCACCGCAGTCATCCCCTACTATTCCTACGCGCGCTCGGACAAGAAGGACGCGCCGCGCATCTCGATCACCGGCCGGCTGATCGCAGACCTGCTGCAGACCGCAGGCGCGAACCGCGTGCTTACCATGGACCTGCACGCCGACCAGGTGCATGGCTTCTTCAGCGTACCGGTCGATCACCTGACCGCCGTCTCCATCATCGCCGAACATTTCCGCAGCAATTACGACCTGTCGAACATGGTGGCGGTCGCCACGGACGCCGGTGGCGCCAAGCGCACCGGCCGCTTCTCGGAACGGCTCGGCATTCCGATGGCGATCATCGACAAGCGCCGGGTGTCGGACACGCAGGTGAAGCAGGGCTACGTGGTCGGCGAAGTTGCAGGTCGCGACATCGTGATCTTCGAGGACGAGATTGCCACCGCCGGCACGCTGGTATCCTCGGTGGACACGCTCCGCGCGGCCGGCGTACGCAGCATCCACGCCGCAGCCACCCACGGCGTGCTGTGCGGGCCGGCGATCGAGCGCCTGCGCGAGGCCGCGATCGATTCGATCGTAGTCACCAATACCGTGAGCCTGCCGGTAGAGAAGCGCTTCGACAAGCTCACCGTGCTGAACGTCGCCCCACTCTTCGCCGCCGCAATCGAGCGCATTCACAGCGGCCAGAGCGTGGGCGCCCTGTTCGAATAGAACAATCGCATTCTACGGGCGGGCGCCATGCCGACGGACCGTGGTCAAATTCTCTCAAGGCCGAGGGCGTTCAGTCGTTAAACCAGGTTCACTGTTTATACGAACATTAAAAAACCAGCCCCCTGGAGACCGAGATGAACTGGTTCGACAACCTCAGCCTGCGAGCGAAGCTCGTGGTGAACTTCTTCGTATCTGGCAGCTTGCTGATTCTGGCGATTCTGGTCTGCTACGTTCAGATCGACAGGCTCCAGCAGCGCACGACCGAGATCACGGCGCAAACGATGCCCGCGCTCGCGCTGGCTGGAACGCTCAGCGAAACACGGATGCGCTATCGAATTCGCAGCCTCGAGTTCATGCTCGCGGAGTCCGACACCGAAAGGGAGAAGACCGAAAAATCGCTCCAGAGCATTGCCGCGACCTTGTCGGAGAAGATTGCCGAGTACCGGGGCTTCGTCAGCACGGCAGAAGAAGCTTCCCTGCTGGAGGCATTCATCGCTGCGACCACTGCGTACGAGAACTCGGTCACGAAGGCGGTGGATCTTGTGCGTCAGGGGAACAGGTTCGAAGCCGACCGGCTCCAGAAGGAGGAATGGCTCGCCGCAGGCACCCAGGTGGCCAACGCCACATCCGCACTGGTCAAGCAGCAGAACGAACGCGGCAAGCAGATCCGTGACGCGAGCACGGCTGCAGCCGAGCAGGCCAAACAGATCGCGATCATCGCGCTGGTGGCCGGCAGCATTCTTGCGGCACTGCTGTCGATCTTGCTGGCGGGGCGAATCAGCGGGCGGCTTCGGCACGTGGTTTCGGCCGCCAACGATATCGCGGAGGGGCGCCTGGTCCCCGCATCCGGGCCGGCGATCGCGCGGACCCGCGACGAAATCGGCCAGTTGCTCCAGGCGGTCGAATCCATGCGCAGTTCGCTGCGCGACACGATCGGCCAGACGCGCACCTCCTCCTCGACCCTTGGCGATGCTGCGAAAGACCTGGGCGACGGGATCGGGCAGCTCGAGCGAAGCGCAGACGCGCAGAGCAACGCGGCGTCCAGCATCGCGGCGAGTATCGAAGAGCTGACCGTCTCGATCAACGAAGTCTCCACGCGCACGGGCGAAGCCTCGAAGGCGGCCGAGGAATCGGATGCGAAAGCGCGCACGGGGCGCAGCGTACTGAAAAAGCTCGAGCAGGAGATCGACCGGGTTTCGGTGGTCGTCAACACCGCATCCGAAGGCATCCGCAATCTCGCCGACGAATCGCGAAAGATTTCCGAGATCGTGAACGTGATCAAGGAGATCGCCGACCAGACCAACCTGCTCGCACTCAATGCGGCAATCGAGGCTGCACGCGCGGGCGAGCAGGGGCGCGGCTTCGCCGTCGTGGCGGATGAGGTCCGCAAGCTCGCGGAACGAACCGCTCAGTCCACCGGGGAGATCACCTCCATGGTGGATTCGATCCAGCACTCCACCACACAGGTCGTCACACGAATCGATGAGGGCGTATCCGCAGTCGGCCGTAGCGTAGAGCATGCCAACGAAGCCGGGCAGAGCATCGAATCGTTGCTGGAGATCGCGCGTCGGGTCGCCGAACTCATCCACGACATCGATCTCGCCCTGAGCGAGCAGTCTACGGCCTCGACCGAGGTCGCCCGCAGCGTGGAGGGGATCGCCGAAAGTGCCGACGACATACACAACGTCACGAAGGAAACCTCTGCGGCAACGGGACGGCTGATGGAAATGTCAGCGCGCATGCAGGAACAGGTCAGCCGCTTCATCCTCTAGCGGATCGGGGCTTTCGGCCCCGTCCACAACCGCCTACTCGGCAGGCCGCGCAGAAACCAGCCAGTAGGTTACGCCGAGCGCGAGCACGATGACGCCGATCGCGAACAGATACATGGGCTCCAGTGTGCTGAGGTCGAGGACGATCACCTTGCGCGCGATCGCCATCAGTGCGGTGGCGATCACCAGCTTGACGTGGATGACGTCATCGCGCAGGTAGAGCGTGATATTGACGAAGATCTCGATCGCGATCAGCACGGCCAGGAAGGCCGCGAAGACCACGAAGATGTCGTTGAGGTCGAGCAGCAGGAAGGGCGGGGCGGACAGCTTTTCGTGGAGCACGAGCACGACGTCGGCGACCGTCCACAGGATCACCGCCACCATCAGCACCGCGAGCACGCGGATCGCCTGCCGGATGATCCAGTGCAGGCGATCGATCAGCGGGTCGTCGACGCGCTCGCCGAGGTGGTTGTCGCGCTCCCGCTCCTGCTTGATCCCGCTGCTGTCCATCTTGACCTCCCTTGCCGCAGGGCTGGCGGTCACGCCCTAGTCCCGAACCTGGCCGCCAGCGATCCATCAGTTGAGCGCCCGCGCGTGCGGGCGCCTGCTCCACTTCTCGAGTGCCCTCGCCAGCACTTCGACCTCGGTCGAGGTTTCCACACCGTCGGCGCTGACGATCTCCTGCATCGCGCGCAGCATGGCCTGCTGCAGCGCTGGGTCGGTGATGTCCTCCAGCAGGAGGTCGAGAACCTCGTCGGCCAGCTTCAGGCGCAGGCCGTCCATGTGGTGGGCGCTCGCCAGCAGGTCTTCGCAGTACTCGCGCAGGATGCGTTCGAACTCGACGCTGCCGATGCCGAGCCGACGCGCAAGGTCGGTGTGCATCATGGCCTCGACCTCGTCGCGGTCCAGCCCGCCGTCGGCGAGCACGGTGAGGGCGAGCAGACGGGCAGCCGCCGGGGTGCTGTCGGTTTCGTAGTGGCGCATGGCGTGGTCTCCTTTTGTATGCGGTCTCGTCGGCCGCCACCGTCCTGGTGGGGGTGCGTTGCGGCGACAGGTGCAGACTACGGCAGCAGCTATCCTTTAAAAAGTCGACTACGATTAGTCTAGAAATCGATTTTTTCGACGGAACCAAGCGCCATGGCGACCAGCGAACTCAACTTCAAGCACCTGCGCTACTTCTGGACGGTCGCCCGTGCAGGCACCATCGCGGAAGCTGGACGCCTGCTGGGACTGGCGCCGCATTCGATCAGCGCCCAACTCGCTACCTTCGAGGGTGCGCTCGGCGTGACCCTGTTCCGGCGCAGCGGGCGCCGCCTAGTGCTGACCGAGGCCGGCGAGCGGATCCTCGGCGACGCCGAGCGCATCTTCGCGCTCGGCGACCACATCCTCGAAAGCGTGCGCGAGGACAGCTTGCGCCGTAGCCTGCCCTTCCGCATCGGCATTCCCGACGCGATGCCCAAATCCGTGGTGCATCGGCTGATCGAACCCGCGCTGCACACCGAACGCCCCGGCCGCCTGGTATGCCGCGAGGCGCCGCTCGCCGAGCTGCTGGCCGAGCTCGCGGTGCGCCGGCTCGACCTCATCATCGCCGACCGGCCGATCCCGCCCACCGTCAGCGTGCGCGGCCACAGCACCCTGCTCGGCGAGAGCGCGCTGACGATGTTCGCCGCACCGGCGCTGGCTGCCCGCCTCGCCAACGGCTTTCCCGCCACCCTCGACGGCGCGCCTTTCCTGCTGCCGGGCGAGGACGTCACCCATCGCGCCGGACTGCTGCAGTGGTTCGATGCACATGGCGTGCAGCCTTCGATCGTGGCCGAATTCGACGACAGCGCACTGATGAAGGCCTTTGGCCAGGCCAGTGCAGGCGCCTTCGCAGCGCCAACGATGATCGCCGACTACGTCTGCCAGCAGTACGGCGTGCAGGCGCTGGGTGAGGTCACCGGCGTCACCACCCAGGTGTACGCAATCACCACCGAACGCCGTCTGTCGCACCCGGCCATGCAGGCGATCCACGAAGCGGCCGGGAAAATGGGCTGACCTTCAAACGCGCATGCCGTCGACATCCGCGTTGGTACAAACTCCGCCGGCGCACTGGCCGGCGCGCACCGGATCAGCCGGCCTGTTGGCCCGCCTGCTGCTGGGCGATCTCGGCACGGACCTGATCCATGTCGAGGCCACGCACCCCCTCGATCACCTGGGTCAGCGCGCTCGCCGGCAACGCACCCGACTCGCGGAACACCATCACGCCCTCGCGGATCACCGCAATGGTGGGGATGGAGCGGATCTGGAAGGCGGCTGCGAGTTCCTGCTGCGCCTCGGTGTCGATCTTGGCGAAGACGATGTCGGGATGGGCGTCGGACGCAGCCTCGTAGGTCGGCGCGAAGTTGCGACAGGGACCGCACCAAGCCGCCCAGAAGTCCAGAAAGACGATCGGATTCTTCTCGACGGTTTCGTTGAAGTTGTCGGAGGTCAGTTCGAGGGTTGCCATGTGTGCCCCAGGGAAATATTAGTGACGGCTCATGATACACCCGGTACCGCACGCTGTCCCGGCACGGTCACCGCCCGCGCCAACCTTGCTGCCAGGCCCCGACAGGCCCTGCGGTGCGCTCACGCAGCCCGCCGGCGCACGCACTGTCGCCGCCACACCCAGGCCACGAAGGCGAGCGCGGGCAGGTACAGCCACTGCGCCGAAGGCCCATGCCGGTCGCGTTCGAGCGCAACCAGGCGATCGCCAGCCAGCACCCCGATTCGCTCCGCAGTGCTGCCGAAGCTCACCTCCGCCACGCGCGCACCCGAGGCCTCGGTGACCAGCCGCATGCCGATCGCCTCGAAGCGCAATGACCAGCGCGCACCCGCCGCGATGGGCAGCATCACCACCCGCTCCCCGGGCGTCGCCTCACGCACACGCACGAAGACGAGTCGCAATTGCTCGCCCGCTGGCGCCGCCTCGATCGCGGCCGTCATTGCCTCGCCGTCGACGCGCTGGTGGGGAGGCCAGAACGGATTCACGAACATCGCCGGGTTGAACAGCATGAACGAGGCCACGAGCAGGGTCAGGCGCTCCGGAAGCGTGGTCTTCATCAGCAGCCAGGCCTGGTTGAAGCAGATGAACACGAAGCCCCCCGCGGTGGCGGCCGCGACGGTCAGCACCGCATGCAGCGGATGATCGACGCCGATCAGCAGCAACTGCGGGTTGAACACGAACATGAAGGGCAGCACCGCCATGCGCATCGAGTAGCGAAACGCGCGCACGCCGGTCTGCAGCGGATTGGCGCCCGCGATGCTCGCCGCGGCATGCGAGGCAAGCCCGCCCGGCGGCAGCACGTCGGCAAGCAGGCCGAAATAGAACACGAACAGATGCGCGGCGATGAGCGGCACCGGGTGGCCGTATTCTGCGCCCAGGGTCACGATCACCGGCGCCATCAGCGCGGACACGACGATGTAGTTCGCGGTGGTCGGAAGACCCATGCCCAGGATCAGGCAGACCAGCGCCACCAGCGCGAGCATCGCCAGCATGGAGCCGCCCGCGAGCACGCCGACGACCTCGGTCATCACCAGCCCGATGCCCGTCAGCGACCCGACCCCGACCACCACCCCGGCCGCAGCGGTCGCCACCGCCACCACCAGCATGCCGCGCGCACCCGCATGCACGCCGTTCGCCAGGTCCTCGACGCCCTGCCGCCACGCTGGCCGCAGCGCCGCGCGGGGCTGGCCGCGCAGCCAGACCAGCAGCGGACGCTGCGTGAGCACGATGAAGGCGAGGAACACGAGTGCCCAGAACACCGCGAATGCGGGCGCGTCGTGCTCAACCATCAGGTTCCACACCAGCAGCCCGACCGGGAGCAGGAAGTACAGGCCGGCCCGCAGTACTTCACCCGGCCGCGTGCGCAGCTCCGAGACCAGCCCCGCCCCGGGGTCCTCCAGCGCGCTCGCCGCACCGAAGCGCAGCAGCAGCAGATAGGCCAGCACCAGCAAGCCCCCCACCACCAGCGGCCCCGCCGCCGGCACCCACACCCTGGCCAACGGCACCAGCGCCGCGAGCAGCGCCAGCACCGCCGTCATGCCTACCAGGCCGCGCAGAAGGCGGCGCAGCGACGCCTGCCAGCGAACCGGCTCGCGGGGCAGGCCCTCGATGCCCGCCTTCACCGCCTCGAAGTGCACGATGATCAGCAGCCCGACATAGGCGACCAGCGCCGAGATCAGGGCATGGCGCAGCACATCGGTGTAGGGGATGCCCACGTACTCCACCATCAGGAAAGCCGCTGCGCCCATCACCGGCGGCATCACCTGGCCATTGACCGAGGACGCCACCTCGATCGCCGCGGCCTTGTCGGGGGCATAGCCGATGCGCTTGATGAGCGGGATGGTGAGCGGGCCGGTCGACACCACGTTGATCACCGACGCCCCGGAGAACAGCCCCGTCGCCGCAGACACGCCGACCGCCGCCTTCGCCGGCCCGCCGCGCATGTGCCCGACGAGCGCAAGCGCACTGCGCACGAAATACGCCCCGCCGCCCCCGCTCTCGAGCAGCGCGCCGAACAGCACGAAGAGGAAGATGAACTCCGCCGAGATGCCGAGCGCAACACCGAACACCGCGTCCGTTCCCAGCCACAGCCGGTCCATCATGTGCGCAAGCGAGGCGCCCTTGTGCGCGATCAGGTCAGGCGCGAGCGGGCCGAGCAGGACATAGGCGAGCAGCCCGAGCAGGAAGATCACGAGCGGCCAGCCGAGCAGGCGGCGCGCGGCCTCGAACAGCAGCAGCAGCCCGGCGAGCGCGATGGCGACGTCGATCGCCCACGGATCACCTGGCCGAGTGGAAAGCTGGGCGTAGAAGATGAAGGCATAGCCCGCACAGAAAGCGGCGAGCACGCCGAGCATCGGGTCGATCAGGCGCACCACCCGCGCCGGCCCGCGCCACGTCGCGGGCACGAGCAGGAAGCACAGCAGCAGCGCGAAGGCCAGATGGATCGAGCGCGTCTGCCCCACGGCGAACTGGCCGACGCCGAGCGCCACCGGCAGCGGCGACGCCACCCACAGCTGAAACAGCGTCCACAGGATCGCGACCCGGGCGGCGACCACCGTCCTCGACGGTGTGCCCCGGGTCGCCCCGGTCACAGCAGCGGAGCGAGCCAGCGCGCCGCTTCATCCACCTCCATGCCGGTGCGACGGGCCCAGTCCTCGAGCTGGTCGCGGCCGATCTTCGGGATGGCGAAGTACTGGCTTTCGGGGTGGGCGAAGTAGAAACCGCTCACCGCCGCAGCCGGCGTCATCGCATAGCTCTCGGTTAGATCCATGCCCGCATTGTGCCGCGCATCGAGGAGCTCGAACAACGCCCCCTTGACCGTGTGATCCGGGCAGGCCGGGTAGCCCGGCGCCGGGCGGATGCCGCGGTAGCGCTCGGCGATCAGCGCCTCGTTGTCGAGCGCCTCGTCGGCGGCGTAGCCCCAGCACTCGCGTCGCACGCGCTCGTGCAGCCATTCGGCGCAGGCCTCGGCCAGGCGGTCGGCCAGGCTCTTGAGCATGATCGCGTGGTAATCGTCGTGCGCCGCCTCGAACTCGGCGAGCTTGGCCTCGATGCCCAGGCCGGCGGTCACCGCGAAGGCGCCGATCCAGTCCGGCACGCCCGATTCCTTGGGCGCGACGAAGTCCGTCAGGCACCAGTGCGGCTTGCCCGCCGGGCGCTCGTGCTGCTGGCGCAGGCCGTGCCAGACCATGGCCAGGTGCTTGCGGTCCTCGCCGGTGTAGATCTCGATGTCGTCGCCGACCGCATTGGCCGGGAACAGGCCGAACACCGCCTTGGCCTGCAGCCAGTTCTCGGCGACGATCCTGTCCAGCATCGCCTTGCCGTCGGCAAACACGTTGCGCGCGGTCTCGCCCACCACTTCGTCGTCGAGGATGGCGGGGAAGCGGCCGGCGAGGTCCCAGGTCTGGAAGAAGGGGCCCCAGTCGATGTAGCTCACCAGCTCGCCCAGCTCGACATCGATCGCCTGCACGCCGAGCATGTTGGGTCGCGGGGGCTGGTAGGGCGTGAATCCGGCCTGGTGGGCAGTGCTGCACGCGGCCACGCGCTCGGCCGTCCAATCGGTACGGAAGGCGTTGGCGCGCGCCGCCTCGACACTCACCAGCTGCATGCCCTTCTTGCCGGCATGCAGGGCACGGATCTTCTCGTAGTCGGCGGCGACCTCGGCCTTGAAGGCTTCGCTCTGCCCCTCCGACAGCAGCGCGGTGACCACGCCTACCGCGCGCGAAGCGTCGGGCACGTACACGACAGGCTGGTCGTAGTGCGGCGCGATCTTGATCGCGGTGTGGTTGCGGCTGGTGGTGGCGCCGCCGATGAGCAGCGGCACCTCGAAGCCCTGGCGCTTCATCTCGGCGGCAACGTGGGCCATCTCCTCCAGCGACGGCGTGATGAGGCCCGAAAGACCGATGGCCTGCGCGCCGTGTTCCTTCGCCGCCTCGAGGATCTTTGCCGCAGGCACCATCACGCCGAGGTCGATCACCTCGTAGCCGTTGCAGCCGAGCACCACGCCGACGATGTTCTTGCCGATGTCGTGCACGTCGCCCTTGACCGTGGCCATGATGATGCGGCCCTTGCTGGTGGCGCCGGTGCGCAGCTTTTCCGCCTCGATGTAGGGGATGAGGTGGGCGACGGCCTGCTTCATCACGCGCGCCGACTTCACCACCTGCGGCAGGAACATCTTGCCCGCGCCGAAGAGGTCACCGACCACGCTCATGCCCGCCATCAGCGGGCCTTCGATGACCGCCAGCGGCGGCCTGCCCTCGGCCTCGAGCCTGGCACGCACCTCCTCGGTATCGGCGACAACGAACTCGGTGATGCCCTTGACCAGCGCGTGGCTCAGACGCTCCTCGACCGGCCACTCGCGCCAAGCCAGATCCTGCGCGGACTCCTTGGCCTGTCCCTTCACCGTCTGCGCGAACTCGACCAGCGCCTCGCCCGCGCCCGGACGGCGGTTCATCACCACGTCCTCGACCTTGTCGCGCAGCTCGGGCGCGAGCTCGTCATACACGCCGAGCTGGCCGGCGTTGACGATGCCCATCGACAGGCCGGCCTTGATCGCGTGATACAGGAACACGGTGTGGATCGCCTCGCGCACCGGGTCGTTGCCGCGGAAGCTGAATGACACGTTCGACACCCCGCCCGAGGTCTTGGCGTAAGGCAGGTTCTCCTTGATCCAAGCCACGGCGTTGATGAAATCGACCGCGTAGTTGTCGTGCTCCTCGATGCCGGTGGCGATGGCGAAGATGTTGGGGTCGAAGATGATGTCTTCGGCCGGGAAGCCGGCGCCGCCTTCGGCCACCGGCTTGGTGAGCAGCTTGTAGGCGCGCTCGCAGATCTCGGTCTTGCGGCGGAAGGTATCGGCCTGGCCCTGCTCGTCGAAGGCCATCACGATCACCGCCGCGCCATAGCGGCGCGCAAGGCGGGCCTGACGCAGGAACTCGGTTTCGCCCTCCTTCATCGAGATCGAGTTGACCACGCCCTTGCCCTGGATGCACTTGAGGCCGGTCTCGATAACCGACCACTTCGACGAGTCGAGCATGATCGGCACGCGCGAGATGTCGGGCTCGGTAGCGATGAGCTTGCAGAACCGCTCCATGGCGGCGACCGAATCGAGCATCGCCTCGTCCATGTTGATGTCGATGACCTGGGCGCCGTTCTCGACCTGCTGGCGCGCCACCGCGAGCGCGTCGTCGAAGCGGCCCTCGAGGATCATGCGCGCGAAGGCCTTGGAACCAGTGACGTTGGTGCGCTCGCCCACATTGACGAACAGCGCGTCGCCGCCGACGTTGAAGGGCTCGAGGCCCGACAGGCGCAGCTTCTTCTCGATGGTGGGCACGACGCGCGGCGCGAGGCCCGCAACGGCTTCGGCGATCGCCGCGATGTGCGCCGGCGTGGTGCCGCAGCAGCCGCCGACGATGTTCACCAGGCCACTCTGCGCCCACTCGCGAATCTGGCTGGCGAGGTGCTCGGGCGTTTCGTCGTAGCCGGTGGGCGACAGCGGGTTGGGCAGGCCGGCGTTGGGGTGGGCGGACACGTGGGTGTCGCAGGCGTTGGACAGTTCCTCGACGTACTGGCGCAGCTGGTCGGCGCCGAGCGCGCAGTTGAGGCCGAAGCTGATCGGCTGCGCGTGGCTGAGTGAATTCCAGAACGCCTCCGCGGTCTGGCCCGACAGCGTTCGGCCGGAGGCATCGGTGATCGTCCCGGAGATCATCACCGGCACGCGCTGGCCGCCGCTTTTCTCAATCTCGTCGAACAGCTTTTCGATCGCGAACACCGCGGCCTTGGCGTTGAGCGTGTCGAACACGGTCTCGATCAGCAGGATGTCGGCACCGCCCTCGAGCAGCCCCTTGGCCGAGTCGTAGTAGTCGTCGGCGAGCGCATCGAAGCTGATGTTGCGGAAGCCGGGATCATTCACGTCGGGCGAGATCGACAGCGTGCGCGAGGTCGGTCCGAGCACGCCGGCGCAGTAGCGCGGCTTGGCGGGGTTGTTCGCGGTGTACTCGTCGCACAGCTCGCGCACCAGGCGCGCGCCCTCGACGTTGAGTTCGTAGGCCAGCGCCTCAAGCCCGTACTCCGCCTGCGACACGCGGGTGGCGTTGAAGGTGTTGGTCTCGATGATGTCCGCGCCGGCCTCGAGATAGGCGCGGTGGATGCCGACGATCACGTCCGGGCGCGTGAGCACCAGCAGGTCGTTGTTGCCCTTGAGATCCTTCGGATGGTCGAGGAAGCGATCGCCGCGGTAGTCCGCCTCGCCCAGCTTTTCCTGCTGGATCATCGTGCCCATCGCGCCGTCGAGGATCAGGATGCGGTCGGCGAGAAGCTGGCGAAGTTCGGTACTGCGATCGGATTGCATGGCTGGGTCCTCGGTCGTTCGACGGTCGCCGGGCAACGCCACGCACAAAAGCGAACGGCGCCACAAACCGGCTGAAGGTTTGTGAGCGCCGTTGATCGGTTGCCGAGCCTGGCCCGCACAGGTTCGGTGGGTCGCAGCGCTCCTCGGCAAGCCCTGGATTCTAGTCCCTGCGCAAAACGCTGCCAAGGCAGAATGGCGAGGAAATCTCGCCACACGGAGACGCCCCAGGCCTCGTCCGGACGAGCGCCATCACCGCACGGGCACGCTGTCAGCGCGGATCCGCACTGTTCGTTCTGCCGTCCGCAATGACGAATGTCACACACCACGCGACGCTCAACTGGCAGCATAGAGCGCCACGACCGCACCCGGAACACCCACCCTCGAGATGCAGCAACGCACCACACTTCGCAGCGTCCTCTTCACCCGCCTGATGATGCTCGTCGGCAGCGCGGTGGTAGCGCTTGCGCTCGGGTTCGCGATCTTCGGCCTGCAGCCCCTGCACGACACTCTCGCCTCCAAGGAATTCACCCGGGTGGCCGATGGCGTGCGCAATGCCCTGCAGCAGACGGTTTCGTTCCCTGCCGCCCTGCTCGCACCGTCGACGAGCTGGATCGCGGATCTGCCGCCCGAACTCGACGACCCGCTCAAGATCGAGCGTCGCTTCAAGGCGTTGCTGACCCATGTTCCGAACCTCAGCTCGGTCGTGCTCGGCACCGAAGACGGCAGGGGCTGGATGCTGATCCGCCTGCCGGATGGCAGCTGGCGCAGCCGGGTCACGAATCGGGCGAACTGGGGCGACATGCACCTGATCATCGAAGAGACGCCGGAAGGCGAGCGCAGCGAGGCGCTGGAGCGCTTCGACTACGATGCCCGCACCCGTCCCTGGTACCTCGGCGCAAAATCGAACGCGGACGGCGCGGCGCACTGGACAACCCCCTACACTTTCTTCACCACGGGAGACCCGGGGGTGACCACCTCGCGGCGCTTCCAGCTTGGCGACGGGACGCAGGCGATCCTCGGCCTGGACATCATGCTGCGCGACCTGTCGATCTCCACGCAGCAGGCGCGCGTCGGACAGAGCGGGCTGGCCCTGATCCTCACCAGCGACGAGCGGGTGCTCGGCCTGCCCCGGCGCCCCGAGGGCGTTTCCTCGGACGAATGGCTCGGCAGCCTGCTCCTGCCGGCGAGTGCACTCGGTCTAGACAGCGTGAACAAGGCGCTGGTCGCGTGGCGGCAAGCCGGACGCACCGCGTACTCGGAGCGGCGCATTGACAGTGGCGGCGAGTCATGGCTCGCCGCCATGCACGAGCATCGTCTTGGAGAACAGCGCCTGTGGGTGCTCACCCTGGCGCCCGCCGCCGAGTTCGCTGCGCCCTGGTCACGCGTGCTGCTCGGCACGGCACTCGCCCTTACCGTGCTGATGATCCTTGCTGCGGCCGTGGCGCAGCGCGTGTCGCGCCGCATCGCCGCACCGCTCGAAGCACTCGCCGCCACCGGCAAGCGTATCGGCAAACTGGACTTTTCGCCGACACCCCCGCTATCCACGCACATCGAAGAGATCGCACAACTCGATCGCGTACTTGGCGACATGCGTGCCCGGCTCGCCAACAACCAGGCTTCACTCGACCAGCAGTCGATCCGTCTGCAAGCCCAGGTTGAGGAGCTGCGCACAGCGGAGCAGCGCATCCACGCGCTCGCCTACTACGACCCGCTGACCCATCTGCCCAACCGGCGCCTGATGATGGACCGGGTGAATCACGCCATCTCGAGCAGCCAACGTCGGGGCACGCACTGCGCGCTATTGCTGCTCGACCTCGACAACTTCAAGACCCTGAACGACACCCTGGGCCACGACCACGGCGACGAACTGCTGCGCGAGATCGCGGAGCGCCTCGCCCGCAGCACACGCAAGTGCGACACCGTGGCACGCCTGGGCGGGGATGAGTTCGTCGTGGTGCTCGAGGACCTGGGCACGGACCCCGAGGAAGCACGGGCGCAAGCCGAGGCCATCGGCCACAAGATCCTGCTCGCCGTGGAGCACGCGTACCGCTCGGGCCATTTCGAGACGCGGATCTCCGCCAGCATCGGCGTAACCCTGTTCGGTAGCGCCCCCGACAGCGCCGATGCACTGCTCAAGCATGCCGACATGGCCATGTATCGGAGCAAGGCGACTGGCCGGAATTGCATGCACTTCTTCGGCCCAGAGATGGAGCAGGCGCTCTCCGAGCGTACCCAGCTCGAAACCGAGCTACGGGCAGCACTGCCGGGCGGGAGCCTCGCGCTGCACTACCAGCCCCAGGTCGACGCTTCCGGCCGGATCGTCGGCGCCGAGGCGCTGCTACGCTGGACGCATCCCCAGCGCGGCCCCATCTCGCCTGCAGAGTTCATCCCCATCGCGGAAGAAAGCGGCCTCATCATCGCGCTCGGCGCCTGGGTGCTGGAAACCGCATGCGCGCAACTGGCCGCATGGGCGAGCGATCCACGTCTGCCGCCGATCGAGATCGCGGTCAACGTCAGCGCCCGCCAGTTCCGCCACGAGGGCTTCGCCGACATGGTGTCCAGCGTCGTACGCCACGCGAACATCCCGCGCGGACGCCTCAAGCTCGAGCTGACCGAGAGCCTGCTGCTCGAAGACGTGGAATCGGCGATCACGCGCATGGAGGCGCTGAAGGCGCTCGGGGTCGGCTTCGCGCTCGACGACTTTGGAACGGGCTATTCTTCTCTGACCTACCTCAAACGCCTGCCGCTGACGAATCTGAAGATCGATCAGTCCTTCGTGCGCGACGTCATGACGGACCCCAACGATGCGGCGATCGCACGTACCGTCATCGCGCTCGGCCGGACCCTGGATCTGATCGTGATCGCCGAAGGCGTCGAGCAGCCCGCGCAGTTCGCGTTCCTTGCCGACGCCGGGTGCGACCGATTCCAGGGCTACTTCTTCGGCCGCCCGGAGCCCGCCGAGGCTTTCCAGCAACGGCTGCTGGACGCACCGGGCTGACGCGCCGCAGTCCCCACGCTGCCGCCTCCGCACCGAACGCAATCCGGACACGGGGAAAGCGGGGTGGCCCTACCAGAACCAAGGGTGCGCGAAGGGGCGCGGATAGCCCCAGAAACCCGGCCCCCAGCCCCAGGGGTAGGGAGGATAGGCTCCCCAAGCGCCCCATCCCGGGCCCTCGCGCGGATAGACGTAGGTCTGGCTGGTACGGACCACCTTGTCATCGATGAAGTGAACGTTGAACAAGGTTGCGACGCCCGGGCCGTCATTGCGCACATTCCAGTCCCAGACCTCTTCGCCCGAGTTTCTGAAGCGCTGCTCCGAACGGTGGGCGCCGAGCAGGCGGGAGACTTGCTCCTTGTCCATTCCACGCTCCACACGCGCCAGGTTATCCGGCGCCAGCGCGTCCCACTGGCGCAATACGATGCCGCCCTGATCGACGTGTACCATCAGGCAACTGCGGCCATTCGGCTGGGTGGAATACTCCAGCGTCGTGGTGCCGTCATCGTTGCTCCAGCGCCGGGTCGGCTCCCCCCGCGCAGCCAGGGCCTCGGCTTCGGTGGCGAAGGGCCGTGGCGGCTCGAAGCTGGCACAACCCTGAAGCTGCAAGGCTGCGAGCACCAGTAGCGCAGCCGCCAAAAGCCGCCAGCGATGCGAAATCGGATACGTCATGACCGCCTCCGTATCAACGGCCGCGGTGAAGGGTGTATCGCCCGGTCCCCGTCACGCGGCCATCGACGTTGAACGACACGGTGAAATATTCGGGCTCGTTGGTGCCGGCGAATCCGTGCGAGTACTTCCAGTCCCAAACGGTTTCCTGCTTGACGGCGAAGAACTGGCTGGACGCAGGTTTGCCGAGCAGTCGCCGGACCTGATCGGGATCCATGCCCTTTTCGACCCTGGCAAAGGTCTGCTCGTTCAGTACCTGGTCGATGCTGCGCAGGATCTGGTCCGAGCCGATGGTGATCATGAAGCATTCGATCCCCTCGGGCTGACGGCTGAACTCCCAGGTCAGGGATCCATCCTCGTTGCGCCACTCCATGTGCGGCGGACCAAAGCGTTCGCGCACCTCGGCAGCGGTCGACACCCCGGGCTGCAGTTCGCGCATGTTGATGTAGTCGCAGGCGGTGATGCCGATCGCCGACAGCAGGCCACAAAGCCAGGCAATGAAGCGTTTCATGTCCGTCCCTCCCGAGCACCGCACCATGAGCGCGCAATACAACCACCGGACTGCGGCGACAGGGCCGATCCGCGGCGCGCGCGGCATGCCCCGAGGATCCGCCATGGCCGCCGGATTTGCAATGCCCGAAGCGTGAGCGTTTGCAATGCGCCGAGGCACGCGGCGGCGGCGCATCATCAAAGCAAGAAGGGCCGGACAGGAAGCGTCCTGTCCGGCCCTTCGAGTTACAGCGGCAGGCCGGCACGCGGCCGGCCACGCACACTCTCCATCACTGCATGTCGCCGATCGCCTCGTAGCCGCTGCCGCTGACCTTGAAGAAGGCATAGCTGCCCGGCACGTCACCGGCTGCATCGAACTCGTGGTCGCCCCCGGCACCCTTGTAGTCGATGTCCTTGCCTTCAGCGATCAGCTGCTTGGCCTTGGCCCACTCCCCCGCCATGATCGGCTCACCCGGCGCACTCGCCACTGCGCGCAGCGACTCCGACAGCTTCGCCTTGTCCCCGCCCGCCTTCTCGATCGCCAGTGCGACAAGGAAGGCTGCGTCGTATGAGGTGGTGGCGAACACCGCATCGGTGTTCTCGCCAGCCGCCTTGAACGCGGCATTGAAATTGTCCAGCGATGCCGAGGCCTCACCCACCGGGGCGGAGACGAAGTAACCCTCGAGGTTCTGCGCACCGATCGCCTTCACCAGGCCTTCGGACTTCATGCCGTCGGCGCCGACGAAGGTCTTGAAGAAGTTGTTCTCCAGCGCCTGGCGCAGGATCGTCAGGCCGGTGCCGTCACCGTAGTCGAAGATGATCAGCGTATCGGCGCCGCCGCGGGAGAGCGCGGCCAGCTCGGAACGGTACGAGGCCTTACCCTCCTCATGCCCCGAGTAGCCGGCGATGGTGCCGCCATTGGCTTCGTACTCCGCCTTGAAGGACTCGGCCAGGCCCTTGCCGTAGTCGTTGTTCAGGTAGGCGACCGCGACCTTGTCGATGCCGCGCGCCTTGAGCGTGCGCGCCAGCGCCCGGCCCTGGTAGTCGTCGGACGGGAGGGTGCGATAGACGAGATCCTTGTCAGCGAGCTTGGTGATCTCGGGAGAGGTCCCCGAGGGCGTGATCATCAGCACGCCGGCCGGGATGGCGACCGAGTTGGCCGTAGCGAGCACCGCACCGGAGCAGGCCGGGCCGACGATGGCGACCACACGGTCGATGTTGACCGCCTTGGTGGCTGCATCGGTCGCGTTCTGCGGGTTGCAGGCACTGTCGCCGAGCACGGCTTCGAGCTTGCCGCCCTTGAGGATGCCGCCCTGTTCGTTGACATGCGCCACCGCCAGCTTCGAAGCGGCTGCCATCGGCGGCGCAAGCGCCGCGATCGGCCCGGAGATCGCCGCCATCAGGCCGATCTTGACGTCCTGCGCATGGGCCGGAGCCGCAACGACCGCGGCGCCCAGCACCGCACCCACCACACCTGCGATTGTCTTCTTCTTCACCTTGTCACCTCCTGAATGTGCCGAAGCACCTGATGGTTGAGTCGGGCCCTGCGGGCCCTTGCCGGATTCTCCCGTGTCCGCGCTACGAGCCCTCAGCGATGCGGCGGCGAACCCACCCGGCGCTCGGGCAGGATGCCCTCCGGGCGGAAGCGCAGCACCAGCTGCAGCGTAAGGCCGATGATGAACACGCGCGCGTACTTGGCCTGCACCGCGATCTCGGTGGGCAGACGATCGGTGAGCAGTTCGGACACCGACCAGATGATCCAGATCACCGCTGCGCCGAGGATCGCGCCGCGGTTGTTGCCCGAGCCACCGAGGATCAGCATGATCCAGATCAGGAAGGTCGCAATCATCGGATCGATCGCCTCGGGCGTGACCGAGCGGTTGAAGTGCACGAACAGTGCACCCGCCAACCCCATCAGCGCGGAGCCGAATACGAAGGCCTGCAGCCGGCGCGCCTCGACCTGCTTGCCCATCGCCGCGGCGGCGAGTTCGTTGTCGCGGATCGCACGCATCATGCGTCCCCACGGCGCCTTCACCTGACGCTCCACGAGCAGGTAGGCAATCAGCACCAGGGTGGCCACGATCGCGAGGTAGGCGACCTGCGACGGCATGTAGTCGAGGTCGCCGAAAGGGCGCGGGATGCCGGTCACGCCACGCACGCCGCCGGTGAGCCAGCCTTCGGTGCGGATCACCAGGCGGATGATCTCCGCGATGCCGATGGTTGCGATGGCGAGGTAGTCGGAGCGGAAGCGCAGGCAGACCTTGCCGATCGGCCACGCGATCGCTGCCGCGGCCGCCATGGACGCCGCCCAGCCGACCAGCAGCGGCAGCTCGTAGCCGCCCAGTCGTCCGCTCGCAGGCAGGCTGGTGAGGATGGCCGAGGTGTAGGCACCGATCGCGAAGAAGCCTGCGATGCCGGCGTTGAAAAGGCCGGTGAAGCCCCACTGGATGTTCAGCCCGAGCGCGAGCAGCGCATAGATGCCGATCAGGATGGCCATGAAGACCGCGTAGTTGGCGAGTCCGAGCAGATCCATCAGAGTACCTTCCCGTTGAGCAGGCCACGCGGGCGGACGAGCAGGATCAGCAGCAGCAGGGCAAAGGCAGTGGCCGCCTTGTACTGCGCCGGCAGAATGAAGATCGACATCTCCTCGGCGACACCCACGATCAGGCCGCCGAGCACCGCACCCTCGACCCGTCCGACCCCGCCGAGGATGGCGGCAGCAAACATCGGCAGCAGCACCTGCCAGCCCATCATCGACTGCAGTTCGTTGTTGATCCCCAGCATGAAGCCCGAGGCCGCACACAAGGCGCCGACGATCGCCCAGGTCAGCATCGTGACCTTGCGGTTATCGACGCCCGAAAGCCTTGCCAGATCGGGGTTGTCCGACATCGCGCGCATCGCCTTGCCCCAGCGCGAATGACGCAGGAACAGCGTGAGCCCCACGACGATCAGCACCACCGCGGCGAGCGTGTACAGCTCGCGGTCGCGCAACAGGATGCCGAAGTAGTCGTCCGGACGAACGATGCCGCTGGCGTAGGTGCGCGGATCGACGCCGAAGACGACCTGCACCACCGCGCGCAGCATCAGCGCGACACCGAGCGAGGCCATCACGGTCATGATCTTGGGCCGCGCCTTGAGGTAGTCGTAGAACAGCTTGTCGATCACGATCGCGACCACCGCGACGACCGCCATCGCGATCGGCA
This sequence comes from Thauera sp. WH-2, assembly GCF_048321015.1. Lineage (NCBI taxonomy): Bacteria > Pseudomonadati > Pseudomonadota > Betaproteobacteria > Rhodocyclales > Zoogloeaceae > Thauera > Thauera sp. WH-2. The sequence goes on from NZ_JBLWFG010000003.1 coordinate 105,687, forward strand.
GCGCGGACCACGGCGTCATCCCGGCGGTGACGAGCGCAAGCGCGACGAAGGCACCGAGCGTGGCCATGTCGCCATGGGCGAAGTGGGCGAAGCGCAGGATGCCGAACACCAGCGTGATGCCGATCGCACCCACCGCGTAGATCGAGCCGAGCACGACACCGGGCACGAGATGGAAGTTGAGGAAATCCATGAAACTCATGTGTGCCGGGCTCCCTTAGCCGCCGAGGAACATTTCGGCCACCTCGCGATCGGCGAGCAGGGCCTGGCCCGTGCCCTCGTGGCGATTGGCGCCAGTGGCGAGCACATAGCCGCGGTCGCAGAAGGCGAGCGCCTGCTTGGCGTGCTGCTCGACGAGCAGGATGGAAACACCGGCGTCGCGCACGTCGCGGGTGATCTGGAAGATCTGTTCCATGTATTTGGGCGACAGGCCTGCGGTCGGCTCGTCGAGGAGGAGGAGTTTGGGATCGAGCATCAGCGCGCGGCCCATCGCCACCATCTGGCGCTGGCCTCCGGAGAGATCGCCGGCGAGATTGCGTCGCTTGGCCTTCAGGTCGGGGAAAAGCCCATACACGCGGTCGTAGGCCGCAGAGAGATCGCCACGGCGCAGGAAGGCGCCCATCTCGAAGTTCTCGTGCACCGTCATCTCGCGGAACACGTTGTCCACCTGCGGTACGTAGCAGATGCCGCGCTGCACGATGCGGTCGGGCGCCCAGCCGGTGATGTCCTCGCCGTCGAACACGATGCTGCCGCCACGGATGGCGAGCAGCCCGAACACGGACTTCATCGCGGTGGATTTGCCGGCGCCGTTAGGGCCGACGATCACCACGATCTCGCGCGCGCCCACTGTCATCGACACCCCGTGCAGGATGTCGGCGTCGCCGTAGCCGCCACGCACTTCCTTCATGTCGAGCAGCGCCATCACAGATCCTCCCTGTGCAGTTCCTGCTCACGCAGCGCCTCGACCTGGGGATCGTGCTCGGCGGCCTCGCGCTCGATCGCGGTCGGCGTTTCGCCAAGGTAGGCCTCGAGCACCCGGGCGTCCGAGCGCACACGCAGGAAGTCGCCCTCGATCAGCACCTTGCCCTCGGCCATGCACACCACCGGATGGCACAACTTCTCGATCATCTCCATGTCGTGCTCGATCAGGATGAAGGTATAGCCGCGCTCGCGGTTGAGGATGAGGATCTTTTCCTCGAGCTTGCGCAGCAGCGTACGGTTGACGCCGGCTGCGGGCTCGTCGAGCAACACCAGCTTTGCATCGGTCATCATGGTTCGACCAAGCTCGAGCAGCTTCTTCTGCCCCCCCGAAAGATTGCCGGCACGCTCGTCGGCGACGTGCTCCAGCTCCAGAAAGGCGAGGGTCTCGTCAGCCTTCCTGCGCACCGCCTCTTCCGCCGCACGCACCTTGCCAGCCGAAAACCAGTTCGCGAACAGGTTCTCGCCTGGCTGCTGCGGCGGCACCATCATGAGGTTCTCCCGCGCGGTGAGGTTGTGAAATTCGTGCGGGATCTGAAAGGTGCGCACCAGCCCCTTGTGAAAGCGCGCATCGGTCGACAAGGCGGTGATGTCCTCACCGAGGAAGCGGATCGCGCCGCCGCTCGGCTGCAAGGCGCCGGCGACCAGGTTGAACAGCGTCGTCTTGCCAGCACCATTCGGGCCGATCAGGCCGAGAATCTCGCCTTTCCTGACCCTCAGGGAACAGCCGTCGACCGCACGAAAGCCGCCGAAGGCTTTGACCAGCCCATCCACTTCAAGCATAGCGTCGGGTTTCCTTGCACCGGACATGGCCGGCATGCGCCGGCGCCGCATCGCACCGTCCGGCCCCGGCGGCGAACTGGACAGCGGGATGTTGATTGGAAAAATGTCGCGCAAGATTAGTCGAATCGCTGGCGCACAGACATCAGGGCCAACCACTACACGGCGGCAAGGGCAGGGAGCGGAAGGCATCGGCTAATCCGAATATAATTCCGCGCCAAACAAGAAGGAGACAGCGCATGAAGCACATCACCCCGACCGAGGCGTTCGAACTGCTCCAGTCGAATCCCGACGCCCTGCTGATCGATGTCCGTAGCGAGATCGAATACCTGTTCGTGGGCCATCCGGTCGGTGCCATCCACGTATCGTGGAACGATGGCCCGGACTGGGAGGTGAACCCGAACTTCATCGGCGAAGTGAAGAAGCTCGCGGGCAATGGCGGACACCGGCCGCTGGTGCTGATCTGCCGTTCCGGAAACCGCTCGGAGGTCGCTGGCAAGGCGCTGCTCGAGTCCGGCTTCTCCATCGTTTACAACGTCCTGTATGGCTTCGAGGGCGAACTCGACACCCAGCACCATCGCAACTCGGTCAATGGCTGGCGCCACGACGGCCTGCCCTGGGAGCAGTGCTGAGCAGGTCCGCCACGATCAGCGCAGGGCCGCCGGCAGGCGTCTCCAGACGACCCAGGTGAGCAGTCCGCAGGCGGCGAACACGGCCATTCCACCGGCAAGACTCAGGGTGCTCGACCATAGCAAGGGCGCGGTCATCCCCGCCGTCACTGCGTTCAGGCCGATCTGCATGAAGCTCTGGCAGCTCGAAGCCATGCCACGGCGAGCCGGGAACAGGTCCAGGGCCAGCAGGCTCATCGCCGGCATGGCGATCGACATGCCGCAGGCGAACAGGCCGATCGGCAGCACCGATTGCGGCACGCCCGCGGGCAGCATCGCGGAAACTGCCAGGTTAAGCGCAACCGCGACGAACATCAGCCCGAAGCCGGTCGCCACGGTCCGGACCTGTGACCACCGGCCTGCGACACGCTCGGAGAGCAGCGAGCCGATCATCATCCCGGCCACCGCAGGGCCGAACAGCCAGATGAAGCCGCCGCTACCGAGCCCGAGATGCTCGATGATGAACACCGGCGCGGACAGCACATACACGAAGAAACCGTTGAAGTTCAGCGCAATCCCCGCCGCCAGCAACATGAAGGCAGGATGCGCGAAGATCGCGGCATAACCTCGCAGCAGATGCATGGGATGCAGGGGCTGACGCGCCCCTGCATCCAGCGTCTCAGGCAGGAAGCGCCACACCATCCAGCTCAGCAGGGCACCCAGGACCGCCAGGAACACGAAGATCGAGCGCCACCCCGCGAGAGCGAGCAGACCGGCACCCACCATCGGCGCCAGCGCAGGCGCCAGCGCAAAGATGAGCATCACCCGCGACATCAGGCGCTGCGCCTGCGGCCCCTCGTGCAGGTCGCGCACCACGGCCCGGCCCACGACCACGCCTGCGCCACCGCTGACGCCCTGCAGCGCCCGGCCCAGCCACAGCCACTCGATGCTCGGCGCCAGCGCACAGATCAGCGAAGCCGCGGAGAACACCAGGGTCAGGACCAGCAGCACGGTGCGCCGGCCGAAGCGGTCCGCAAGCGCACCGTGCCAGAGCACCATCAAGGCCAACGCAGCCATATACACGGTGAGCGTCTGCTGCACCTCGAGCTGGGTCGCCCCCAACCCTGCAGCAATCTGCGGGAATGCGGGCAGGTAGGCATCGATCGCAAACGGACCGATGGCGGATAGCATCGCCAGCATGAACGCGAGGCGATCTAGGGACGGATTCTGTTTCATCTCTGCCTTGTGGGCGGTCGCCACGCGCCCAGGAAGGGCAAGCGCACCGGCGCATGACCGGGCGCCGTTGCAAAGCGCTGTGTTCCGGCCCGGCAGCCGGTTCAGCACGCGCCTCAACGACTCTCTAGGCTCCGCCGATACTGGATCGCCTCGGCGATCTGCGTAGTGCCTGGGCGCTCGGTGCCGGCCAGGTCGGCCAGCGTGCGCGCCACGCGAAGCACGCGATGATACGCTCTCGCTGACAGTTTCAGGCGCTGCATGGCTTGGCGCAACAGGGTCTCGCCGCCTGCATCGGGCTGGCAGTGCTCCAGCACCTCGCCCGCACGGAGCAGGGCGTTCGCGCAGCCTTGGCGCGCGAGTTGCACCGCCCGCGCCGTGCGCACCCGTTCGCGAACCACGCTGGAGCGCTCGCCCTGCGGGCTGCGCACGATCGCCTCGGGCTCGACCGCAGGCACCTCCACGATCAGATCGATGCGGTCGAGCAGCGGGCCGGAGAGCCGCGCGCGATAGCGGGCGATCTGCTCGGGCGAGCATCGGCAGGCGTGCAGCGGGTCGCCATGGTGACCGCAGGGGCACGGGTTCATCGCCGCGACGAGCTGGAAGCGCGCCGGAAATTCGGCCCGCCTGCGCGCCCGGGACACCGTGATCGAGCCCGTCTCCAACGGCTCACGCAAGGATTCGAGTACACGCCGGTCGAACTCCGGGAGTTCGTCGAGAAACAACACGCCCCTGTGCGCCAGCGAGATCTCGCCCGGTCGTGGCATCGCACCGCCACCGACCAGGGCCGCCGCCGAGCTCGAGTGATGCGGCGCACGGAAGGGGCGCTGCCCCCAACGACGGACATCGAACTCACCCTCGATCGAGGCGACTGCCGCCGCCTCCATCGCCTCCTCCTCGCTCATGGGGGGAAGGACGCCCGGAAGGCGTTGCGCGAGCATGGACTTCCCGGTGCCCGGTGGCCCGAACAACAGCAGCGAATGCCCGCCCGCCGCCGCCACCTCGAGCGCGCGGCGAGCCTGCAACTGGCCGCGGACCTCGGCCAGATCCGGGGCGCCGTCGTCCACACGCTCGGGCAGAACGTCCGCCTGCCAAGGCTGCAGCGCAGCGTGTCCGTTGAGGTGCGCACACACCGCAAGCAGATCCGCTGCGGGCAGCACCTCCAGCCCCCGTGCCAGCACGGCCTCGGGCGCATTGGCCGCGTGCAGCAGCAGACCGCGCCCGGCGCGGGCCGCAGCCAGTGCCGCGGCCAACACGCCACGCACCGGCCGCAGCTCGCCGGTCAGGGACAACTCACCGCAGAACTCGAATGCTTCGATCCGGCCCGCGGCGACCTGGCCCGAGGCCACGAGGATGCCGACCGCGATCGCAAGGTCGAAGCGCCCCCCTTCCTTGGGCAGGTCTGCAGGCGCGAGGTTGACCGTGATCCTTCGCTGGGGAAACTCGAAGTGGGAGGACTGGATCGCCGCCCGAACGCGATCGCGAGCCTCACGGACCTCGGTGTCCGGCAAGCCCACGAGACTGAATGCCGGCAGGCCGTTCGCGAGGTGGACCTCGACCGTGACCTCGGGCGCGGCAAGCCCTTCCAGCGCGCGGGTGCGCACGAGCGCAAGCGACATGGATATCTCCAGACCGGGTGGGGCGCCAGTCTAGCGGAGATACCACGCATGACAAAAGAGAATCTTCAGGACAAATGAATGTCGCTGCCTGAATGCACTGCGACCGGGGCATTCAGGGCCACGGGGTCGGGCGGCTCTGCGCGGCGCACCACCCGCGCCAGGGCTGCGCAGGCTTCAGGACTTGCCACCTTGGCCAAGCCGGGCCTCGAGTTCCACGACACGCGCCTCGAGCTCGGCAAGCTTCTGCCGTGCATGCGCGAGCACTTCGCGCTGCACCTCGAATTCCTCGCGGGTGACGAGGTCGAGCTTGCCGAAGGCGCTTCCGAGCATGGCCTTGGCATTTTTTTCGATGTCGCGCACCGGGCTGTTCGCCGCGATTTCCGAAAGCTTTGCGCCGATTTCGTCGAGGAAGCGGGGAGTGCTCATGATCGCCTGCAGAGAGGTTGGAAAACGGCCGGAAGTCTAGCATGCGCACGCGCTCGCACCGGAATCGCCCCAGGCGAGCGCGTGATGCACCGCAACGGTGCATCACGCGCCGATTCTGTGCCCGAATTCATGGCGCACCGCAGCATCACACCCCTGAAGGATCTCTGAACCCCTTTATTTATAGGGCTTTCAGAGACCTGGCACGCCGTCTGCTTAGGATGGCTCGTCAGACCTTCCGACACCTCTCCCAAGGAGCAGATCATGAAAAAGACCCGTGCCGTTGCAACGCTTGCCACCCTCCTCGCTGCCCTCCCGTTCGCGGGTGGCGCCCAGGCCGAGGAGAGCCCGTTCAGCGCCAACCTCAGCCTGGTGTCCGATTACGCCTTTCGCGGTTTCAGCCAGACCGACGAGCGCCCGGCACTGCAGGGAGGGTTCGACTATGCACACGCGAGCGGCTTCTATGCCGGGTTCTGGGCGTCGAATGTCTCCTGGCTGTCCGATGCGTCCACCGATGTCAGCAACAGCCTCGAGACCAACCTGTACGCCGGGTACGCGGGCGAAGCCGGCCCGATCGGCTACGACGTGGGCCTGCTGCAGTACTACTACCCGGGCAGCTACGGCGCAGCCTATCGCGCCAGCAGCGAGAAGCCGCATACGCTCGAAGGCTACGTCGGACTGTCGTGGGAGTTCCTCTCCTTCAAGTATTCGTATGCGTTCAGCGACCTGTTCGGCTATTCCGATTCCGACGGCAGCCAGTACTTCGATCTCGGCGCGTCGTTCGACATCGGCTATGGCGTCACCCTCGGCGCACATGTCGGCTACAGCGACATTCGCGGCCAGGACAACTACACCGACTGGAAGCTCGGTCTCAGCAAGGAATACGGTGGCTTCGAGTTCGGCCTGCATTACGTGGATACCGACGTGAAGAACACGGATCTCGCCGACGAGCGCGTGATCCTGTCGATCAGCAAGAGCTTCTGAGCCCTTCCATCCGGAACCGGAGACATCCATGAAATTCATCGCAGCCATCATCAAGCCCTTCAAGCTCGACGAAGTGCGCGAGGCGCTTTCCGCGATCGGCGTGCAGGGCATCACCGTCACCGAGGTCAAGGGCTTCGGTCGCCAGAAGGGGCACACCGAGCTCTACCGGGGCGCCGAATACGTCGTCGATTTCCTGCCCAAGGTGAAGGTCGAAGCCGCCATCCCCGACGACATCCTCGACCAGGCGATCGAAGCCATCGAGAAATCCGCCGCCACCGGCAAGATCGGTGACGGGAAGATCTTCGTGTTCGAACTCGAACAGGCCATCCGCATCCGCACCGGCGAGACCGGCACGGACGCGCTGTAAGGGAGACCCGCAAAATGACCAAGCTCCTCACCTACCTGCCGGCCGCGACCCTGCTCGCCGGCCTATCCGGCGGCGCGTTCGCCCAGGAGGCCGCTGCCGCCGCGGTCGAGGTCAACAAGGGCGACGTGGCGTGGATCATGACCGCCACCCTGCTGGTGCTGATGATGGCACTGCCCGGCCTGGCGCTGTTCTACGGCGGCCTGGTGCGCGCCAAGAACATGCTCTCGGTGCTGATGCAGGTGATGACCGTGTTCTCGCTCAATGCGCTGCTGTTCGCGATCTACGGCTACAGCTTGGCCTTTACCGAGGCGAGCCCCTTCATCGGCTCGCTCGACAAGGTCTTCCTGTCCGGGGTGACGATCGACTCGCTGGCGGATACCTTCACCGAGACCGCGAAGCTGCCGGAGTTCGCCTTCATCGCCTTCCAGGCCACCTTCGCCGGTATCACCGGTGCGCTGATCGTGGGTGCCTTCGCCGAACGCATGAAGTTTTCCGCGGTGCTGATCTTTTCGGTGATCTGGTTCACGCTGTGCTACCTGCCGATCTGCCATATGGTGTGGGGCCCGGGCGGCTACCTGCTGGAGGATGGCGCGCTCGACTTCGCCGGCGGCACGGTGGTGCACATCAACGCGGGTATCGCCGGCCTGGTGGGTGCCTACATGGTGGGCAAGCGCATCGGCTACGGTCGTGAGGCACTCGCGCCGCACAGCCTGACCCTGACCATGGTCGGCGCCTCGCTGCTGTGGGTGGGCTGGTTCGGCTTCAACGCCGGCTCCAACCTCGAGGCCACCGCGGGCGCCGCACTCGCCTTCATCAACACCCTGCTCGCGACGGCTGCTGCAGTGCTGGCCTGGTCGCTGGGAGAGGCGCTGCTCAAGGGCAAGCCCTCGATGCTGGGTGCGGCCTCGGGCGCGGTCGCCGGCCTGGTGGCGATCACCCCGGCCTGCGGCTCGGTGGGCCCGATGGGCGCGATCGTGATCGGCACGCTCTCAGGCTTCATCTGCATCTGGGGGGTAAACGGCCTCAAGCACATGCTGGGTGCGGACGACGCGCTCGATGTGTTCGGCGTACATGGCGTGGGCGGCATCGTCGGCGCGATTCTGACCGGCGTGTTCGCAGCACCCGGCCTGGGCGGCACCGGCGGCGAGGACTTCTCCATCGCCTCGCAGGTGTGGATCCAGACCTGGAGCGTGATCGTGACCATCGTGTGGTCGGCAGTGGTCGCCTTCGTCGCCTACAAGGTCGCAGATCTGCTCGTCGGCCTGCGCGTGCCGGAAGAAGAGGAACGCCAGGGTCTCGACATCACGGCGCACGGCGAAACTGCCTACCGCTACTGAGCATCCGCCCGGAGCCATACTCCTCTGGTTCCGGTTCGCGCGGCGCCCTTCGGGGCGCCGTTTTTTCGTCTACCTGCCGCACGGGGCAGCGCACACGGAAGCACCTCCATGCGGGGCCACCCCGCAGGAGATGAATTCAGTGCCTCATGAATCGGCCTGCGCGGCGGCATGCACTGCAAGCCATACCGCATCCGCGGATGTGGATGCGACCCGGTGCCGGCGATGTGCGGGGATAACGAGCCAGTCGCCCGCCTTCAGCGTCACGGGCTCCCCCCCTTCAAACATCAGTACGGCTGTGCCACTGAGCAACGCCACCCACTCCTCCTCGTCCTGGTCGTACCAGTCTCCCGGCGCACTCGCATGGCCCTGCGAGACGATACGCTCAATGCGGCAGGCGGCGGATGCGAACAGGGTCTGGAAGATCTCGCTGCCGGTCGGCGACGGCAGCCCGGAGAAGAGATTGCCACGCCCGGCGGTGGACGCTGCGTCGTTCATCCCCAGCTCACGAAACGATGTACGCCGCCGAGCCGGTGGCCAGCAGCTTCCCGTCCGCGCCGAGGAAGCTCATCCGCGTCGAGGCGACGCGCGAGCCCAGGCGCAGCACCTCAGCCTCCATGCGGAACGCGTCACCGATCCCGGGACGCAGATAGTCGATACGCAGGTCGATGGTGCCGAGCTTGGAGAAGCGATGCAGACGCTGGAGGGGCGGCTCATCGAGGTGGCGCGCCCCGATCGCCGTCATCACCGCCAACCCGCCCATGGCATCCAGGCACGCGGAAATCACGCCGCCGTGAATGCGGTTGTGCAGATAATGACCTACCAGTTCGGGGCGCATTTCGATCCGCCCGGTGGCACGCACACCGTCGACCTCCTCGATCTGCAACCCCATCAGCGCGTTGAAGGCGATCTTGTGCTCGAAGATCTCGCGTACTCCGGCGATGAACTCCGGTTCGAACTGTACCGGCCCCTCTGGCGCCATGGCGTGTTTCGGCATGCTTGTCCTCTCCTTTGCAAAAAAAATCGAGCCCCGGGACGCGGCGGGCACGCCCCGGGGCTCAGTGCGCAATCTTACAGGCTCAGACGCGCTCGAAGATGCCCGCCGCCCCCTGACCCATGCCGACACACATGGTCACCATGCCGTAGCGCAGGCTGTTGCGGCGCAGTGCATGAACGACGGTGGCTGCACGGATGGCGCCCGTGGCGCCGAGCGGGTGGCCGAGCGCGATCGCGCCACCCATCGGGTTCACCTTCGCCGGATCCAGCCCCAAGCTGTTGATCACCGCCAGGGACTGCGCGGCGAATGCCTCGTTGAGCTCGATCCAGTCGAGATCGTCCTGCTTCAGCCCCGCAGCCCGCAGCGCCGCGGGAATCGCCTCGATCGGGCCGATGCCCATGATCTGCGGCGGCACACCGCGCGCGGCATGGCCGACGAAGCGCGCCAGCGGCGTGAGCCCGAAGCGCCTGACCGCCGCCTCGCTCGCCAGGATCAGCGCGCCGGCGCCATCCGAGGTCTGCGAACTGTTGCCAGCGGTGACCGTGCCCAGCCCGGTGGGGCTGAGGTCGGCGCGGCGTGGGGTGGCGAACACCGGACGCAGCTTCGCGAGGCCTTCCAGCGAGGTGTCTGCGCGCGGGCCTTCGTCCAGATTTACGGTGCGGGTGGCGGTGTTCACCTGGCCGCTGGCCAGATCCAGCCGGCGCTCCGTCACCCCGATCGGGGTGATCTCGTCCACGAACAGGCCCGCTGCCTGGGCGGTGAGTGCACGGCGGTGGGACTCCACCGCAAACGCGTCCTGTGCCGCACGCGACACCTTCCACTGTTGCGCCACCTTCTCGGCGGTGAGGCCCATGCCGTAGGCGATGCCGTAGTCGTCGATATCCTCGGTGTTGGCGAAGATGCTCGGCGACAGGCTGGGCGTGTTGCCCATCATCGGCACCATGCTCATGCTCTCCACGCCAGCGGCGATCACTACCTCCGATTCACCGACGCGGATGCGGTCGGCCGCCATCTGCACGGCGGACAGGCCCGAGGCGCAGAAGCGGTTGACCGTGATGCCGCCCACGCTCTTGGGCAGGCCAGCGAGCACCGCGCCGACGCGCGCCACGTTGAGACCCTGCTGCGCCTCGGGGATGGCGCAGCCGCAGATCACGTCCTCGATTGCAGCCGGGTCCAGGCCCGGCACCTGCGCCAGCGCCGCGCGCAGCACCTGCGCGAGCAGGTCGTCCGGGCGGGTGTTGCGGAAGAAGCCCTTGTGCGACTTGCCGATCGGGCTGCGCGTAGCCGCGACGACGTAGGCGTCCTGAAGCTGTTTCATGTCGTGGATCTCCGCGGAATCAGTTGCGCAGCGGCTTGCCGCTGTCGAGCAGGGCCAGGATGCGGGCCTGCGTCTTGGGATGGACGATGAGGCCGCAGAAGGCCTCGCGCTCGAGCTTCATCAGATAGGCCTCGTCGACCAAGGTGCCGGCCTCGACCTCGCCGCCGGCAAGCACATGCGCGATGCGGCTGGCGATGTGGAAGTCGTGCGCGGTGATGAAGCCGCCGTCGCGCATGTTGACCAGCTGGCCGAGGATGGTGGCCTTGGCCGAGCGCCCGGCGACCGGGAACAAGCGCGCGAGCGGCGGACGGTAACCGGCGCGCGCCATCGCCTGCGCCTCGCCGATGGCGACGAAGAGCAGTTCGTCGCGGTGGGCGACGACGAGATCGCTGTCGAGCAGATAGCCGAGCTTGCGGCTCTCTAGGGCACTGGTGCCGACCGTGGCCATGGCCGCGGCCTTGAAGCCTTCGGACAGGAAGGGCAGCAGGTCGGCGCCAGTGCTGGTACGTGCGTTCTCGGCGGCGCGGCGCGCGATGTAGGTGAGGCCACCCGCGCCCGGGACGAGGCCGACGCCGACCTCGACCAGGCCGATGTAGCTCTCCATGTGGGCGACGCGGCGCGCGCAATGCACCAGCAGCTCGCAGCCGCCGCCGAGTGCCATGCCGCGCACCGCGGCGATGGTGGGCACCTGGGCATAGCGCAGCTTGAGGAAGACGCGCTGCATCTCGGCCTCAGCGGCTTCGATCGCTTGTACGCCCGCGGTGGCGAAGGCGGGCAGCGTCGCCTGCAGATCGGCACCGACCGAGAAGGGCTCGTCGCCCGACCACACCACCAGGCCCGCGAAGCGCGCCTCGGCCTCGTCCACCGCACGCGACAGGCCCGCAATCACCGCCGGGCTGATGGCGTGCATCTTGGTCTTGATGCTGGCGATAAGCACATCATCGATGCCGCTGCGACCCAGCGTCCACAGCCGGATCGCCTCGTCCTCGAATACCGTGGCACCGGCATTGCGCCAGTCTTCACCCCCCTCTCCGAACACGCGCTCGCGGAAGAGCTGGCGCGCATGCACAGGTAGCGCACGCGGCGGCTCGAAACACGCCGTGGTCGGGTTCCACGAGCCTTCGGGCTGGTGCACACCGCCGCGCTCGGCGACTGGCCCCTCGAACACCCAGGCGGGCAGCGGCGCGGCGCACAGTGCGACGCCGGCGTCGATGTCCGCCTGCACCATGCGGGCGACCTCCAGCCAGCCCGCTTCCTGCCACAGCTCGAAGGGCCCCTGCTGCATGCCGAAACCCCAGCGCATCGCCTGATCCACGTCGCGCGCGGTGTCGGCGATGGTTTGCAGGTGCAGCGCAGCGTAGTGGAAGCCGTTGCGCAGGATCGCCCACAGAAAGCGGCCCTGCGGCCCTTCGGCTTCGCGCAGCAGGCGCAGGCGCTCGCCGGCCGGACGCTTGAGCATGCGGCCATAGACCGCATCGGCCTTCTGCCCGGCGGGCACGTAGTCGCCGCGCGCCAGGTCGAAGCGCAGCACTTCGCGCCCCTGCTTGCGGTAGAAGCCGGCCTTGGTCTTCTGGCCCAGATGCCCTTTTTCGAGCAGGGCCTGCAGCACCGCGGGGGTGGCAAAGCTGGACTGGAAGGGGTCGCTTGCAGCCGGGAGCTGGGTCTGCATGGTGCGGATCACATGCGCCAGCGTATCCAGACCGACCACGTCGGCGGTACGGAAGGTGCCGCTGGCTGCGCGACCGAGGCGCTTGCCGGTGAGGTCATCGACCACATCGGCGCTGAGCCCGAAGCGCTCGGCCTCAGCCATGGTGGACAGCATGCCGGCGACGCCGATGCGGTTGGCGACGAAGTTGGGTGTGTCCTTGGCGCGCACCACGTTCTTGCCGAGCATGGAGGTAACGAAGGCTTCCAGGCTGTCGAGCACCTGCGCCGCGGTGTCGGCAGTGGCGATGAGTTCCACCAGCGGCATGTAGCGCGGCGGGTTGAAGAAGTGAATGCCGCAGAAACGGGGGCGCAGTTCCACCGGCAGCGACTCGGCGAGCTGGCCGATGGCCAGACCCGAGGTATTGCTGGCGAGGATCGCGCCTTCGGCGAGGTGCGGTGCGATGCGGGCGTAGAGCGCATGCTTCCAGTCCATGCGCTCGGCGATCGCCTCGATGACGAGGTCGCAGCCCTGCAGCAGCTCGAGGTGCTCGTCGTAGTTGGCCGGGCGGATCAGTTCGGCATCCTCGGCTACGCCGAGCGGGCTGGGTTTGAGCTTCCTGAGGCCGACGATGGCCTGGCGCGCGATGGCGCTCTTGTCCGCGCCGTCCTTGGCGAGGTCGAACAGGATGACCGGCACCTTGACGTTGACCAGGTGGGCGGCGATCTGCGCCCCCATGACGCCGGCGCCGAGCACGGCCACGCGCTTGATGATGAATCGGGACATAGGTGAATCCTTGCGATGGGAGCGGGGCGCGCCCGGGACGACGTTCGCCGGCCGGAAGGTGGGCCGTGCGAGCGAAGCCCCGGTGTGCGCACCCCGGGCTCGGTTGTCAGGCCAACGCCGCGTCGGTGTCCATCAGTGCCGCACTGCCTGTGCGCGCGGTGCGCATCAGCATCGCGGTCTCGGGGAAGAGGCGGGCGAAGTAGAAGCGCGCGGTCTGCAGCTTGGCGGTGTAGAAGGGGTCGGAGCTGCCGGCTGCGATCTTCTTCAGCGCCACCGAAGCCATCAGGGCGAAGAAGTAGCCATACACTAGATGACCCGCCACGCGCAGGTAGGGCACCGCGGCAGCGCCCGCCTCGTCCGGGTTCTGCAGGGCCTTGAAGCCGATCTCGGTGGTGAACTTGCTCATCTGCTCACCGAGTTGGGCAAGCGGATTGATGAACTCGGCCATCTTCTCGTTGACGCCCTCCGCTTCGACCAGCACCCCCACCAGGCGAGCGAACTTCTTCAGCGTGGCGCCGTTGTTGCCGAGCACCTTGCGGCCGAGCAGGTCCAGGCTCTGCACGGTGTTCGTGCCCTCGTAGATCATGTTGATGCGGGCATCGCGCACGAACTGCTCCATGCCCCACTCCTTGATGTAGCCGTGACCGCCGAACACCTGCATGCACTCATTGGTGGCGACAAAGCCGTTGTCGGTGACGAAGGCCTTGGCGATCGGGGTCAGCAGCGCGAGCAGCTCGGCGCTGTCGTGGCGCACCTTCTCGTCCGGGTGGTGCAGCTCCTTGTCCGAGAGCACCGCGCAGAAGCACAGCAGCGCGCGCGCGCCTTCCGCATAGGCCTTGGCGGTGAGCAGCATGCGGCGCACGTCGGGGTGCACGATGATCGGGTCGGCCGGCTTGTCCGCAGCCTTCGGGCCGGTGAGGCTACGCATCTGGATACGCTCCTTGGCATAGGCGAGCGCATTCTGGAACGCGACCTCGGTCAGCCCCAGACTCTGGTTGCCGACCCCCAGGCGGGCAGCGTTCATCATCACGAACATGGCCTGCAGGCCCTTGTTCGGCGCGCCGACCAGGGTACCGATCGCGCCCTCGAGCACCATCTGGCAGGTGGCGTTGCCATGAATGCCCATCTTGTGCTCCAGGCCGCCGCAGTGGATGCCATTGCGCGCGCCGAGCGAGCCGTCGGCATTGATCAGGTACTTGGGCACCACGAACAGCGAGATGCCCTTGCTGCCGCCCGGCGCGTCAGGCAGGCGGGCCAGCACCAGATGCACGATATTGGCGGCGAGGTCGTGCTCGCCGGCGCTGATGAAGATCTTCTCACCGGTGATGCGGTAGGTGCCGTCGCCCTGCGGTTCGGCCTTGGTGCGCAACAGACCGAGGTCGGTGCCGCAGTGCGGCTCGGTCAGACACATGGTGCCGGTCCACTCGCCGCTGGTCAGCCTGGGCAGGTAGGTCGCCTTCTGCTCCGGCGAGCCGTGCGCATGCAGGGCCTCGTAGGCACCGTGCGACAGGCCGGGATACATGGTCCAGGACTGGTTGGCGCTGTTGAGCATCTCGTACAGGCACTGGTTGAGCACGATGGGCAGACCCTGGCCGCCATGTTCGGGATCGCAGGCGAGGGAAGGCCAGCCGCCCTCGACGTACTGCGCATAGGCCTCCTTGAAACCCTTGGGTGCGCTGACCTCGTGGGTGCCGCGATCGAGGGTGCAGCCCTCGGCGTCACCGCTGACGTTCAACGGGAAAGTCACTTCGGCCGCGAACTTGCCCGCCTCTTCGAGGACCGCGTTGAAGGTTTCGACGTCGAGCTCGGCATGCGGCGGGCAGGCCTGAAGCTGGCCAACGGTTTCGAGTACTTCGTGGAGGACGAACTGCATGTCGCGCAGGGGCGGCGTGTACTGGGGCATCGCGGAGGTCTCCTTCGGGTGGAATCGACGGCGGCCGCCAGACGGCGGCCGCAGAAGTAAATCAAACGTTCGTTTTATTTTATCCAGACATTAGCCGATGTCAAACGATCGTTTGAATCATCGTTGCGACGGCGGGGGAACGAACGGTCCGCGCCGTCCAGGTGGCGCAGACGTAAACGCAGAAGGCGACCCCTCGGGGCCGCCTTCTGCTTTCGCGCCACGAATGCGGCGCCGGGCGATACTCAGGCCAGCGGAACGGGCACGCCGGGGCTGACGCAAAGCGAGTGGTTGAGCGCGATGATCGCCTTCCTGTAGTCCCCACGCTCGATGATGAACTGCATGTTCACCTGACGCAGGGTCTGCGAGACGCAGTTTACGTTCACCTGCGCGTCCGCGAGCGCCTGCGCCGCGCGCGCGAGTACGCCGGGGATACTGATGTTGGAGCCGATCGCGCACACGATCGCGCTGTTCTTAACCGTCACCACCTGATAGCGCGCCTCGAGTTCGGCCACCAGCGCAGGCGTGACCGTGTTCTCCCACAGCAGATGGGCGATGGAGTTGGCGTTGGTGGCCTTGAGGATGTAGGAAATCCCGTGCTTGCAGAAGATCTCCATGATGCCGAGGTCGAAGCCGACGGTGCCGACCATGCTGGGGTCGTGGATCTCGACCAGCGTGACCTTGTCGCTGCCGGTCACCATCTCCACCCGCGCACGCTCGCCCACGTAGTCCTTGGTGATCAGCGTGCCCGGATGCTCGGGCTCGAAGGTGTTCTTGAGGCGGATCGGGATGCCGGCCAGTTCCATCGGTTTGGCCGCCTTGGGGTGGATCGCCTCCATCCCGACGTCGGCGAGCTGATCGGCCACGTCGTAGTTGGTCGCCCCCACAACCACCGCATTCTCCAGCCCGACGATGTTGGGGTCGGCCGAGGAGAGGTGGAATTCCTTGTGAATGACCGCCTCGGCCGGACGCACCTCAACCGCGATCTTGCTGAAGGTGACCTCCGAATAGCCGCGGTCGAACTCGCGCATGATGCCTTCGGTGCCCTTGGTGTAGCCGGTGGCGACGATCACGTTGTTCGCGATGTCCAGCCCCTTGAAGCTGTTCTGGATACGCTCGTCGATGGTCCAGGCCTCATCGTCGTGGAAGCCGGCCAAGTCCAGCAGGATCGCATTGACCCCCTTGGCCTTGAGCATCTCGACGCTGTTGAAGGCGCTGTGCGACTCGCCGATCGAGGCCAGCACCTCGCGCGCCGCAAGCAGCACGTCCTTGCGCAGGATGTAGCCGCTGGCGAGTACGTGATGCATCGCATCGAGATACTTCTTGACCTCGCCGATGCGGGTGTCGACGAATGCATCGGCGACGTCCAGCGGCAGCCCGAGATCGGCGAACCCGGCATTGAGCTTCTTGAGACTCACGGCCAGGCCGTTGAGCGCCGCGTGATAGTCCGCCCCTTCTGCGAACAGCGCATAGATGCCCCGCTCGCCGGTCTTCTTGTGCTCCAGAAGCTGATTGGTCACGCCGGAATAGGCGGACACCACGTAAATACGGCCATAGATACGCGCGCTGTCATACAGCATGATGTGGCGCAGCACATCGCCGAAGGCGGACATCGACGTGCCGCCGATCTTTTCAACCGAGATCATCCGTTTTTCCGAACTTTGCATGACGTTCATTCCAGTTATGCCGTGAAACCCTTCCAAATCCGCGATCGTATTGGTTTGTGACGCGCTTGAACATTGCTCCGCCGCCACTCGCCGCGCCAGTCTCCATCCCGCTCAGCGGAACACGATCGTCTTGTTGCCGTGCACCAGCACCCGGTCTTCCAGGTGGTAACGCAGGCCGCGCGCGAGCACCGTCTTCTCGATGTCCTTGCCGTAGCGCACCATGTCCTCGACCGCATCCGAGTGATCGATGCGGATCACGTCCTGCTCGATGATCGGCCCCTGGTCGAGGTCGGCGGTAACGTAATGGCAGGTCGCCCCGATCAGCTTGACGCCCTTGGCCCACGCCTGGTGGTAGGGCTTGGCACCGACGAAGCTGGGCAGGAAGCTGTGGTGAATGTTGATGATCCGGCCGGGGTAGGCGGCACAGAGGTCCGGCGACAGGATCTGCATGTAGCGCGCCAGCACCATCGTGTCGCCACGCACCTCCTCGAAGATGCGCTGTACCTCGGCATAGGCCGCAACCTTGTTGTCGGCGGTGACGGGCACGTGGTGGAAGGGAATGCCGTGCCACTCGACGAAGCCACGGAAGGTGTCGTGGTTGGAGATCACGCACGGGATCTCGATGTCGAGCTCCTTCGACTGCCAGCGCGCGAGCAGGTCGTACAGGCAGTGCTCCTGCTTGCTGACCAGCATCACGACGCGCTTCTTGACCGCGGAGTCGCTGATCTTCCACTCCATCTCGAGCTCTTCGGCCAGGGGCCGGAAGCGCTCACGGAACTCGGCGAGGTGGAAGGGCAGCGAGCCGGCCTTGATCTCGATGCGCATGAAGTAGCGGCCGATCGCCTCGCCATCCTGCGGCGGCTCGGCGTGCAGCGAGGTCTCGAGGATCCAGCCCTTGTGCTCGGCGATGAAGCCGGAAACCTTGGCAACGATACCGACGCGGTCGGGGCAGGAGGCGGACAGGGTGTAGAAGCGCTCGCGATGCATGGTCTGGATCAGCCGGCGCGGGCGAATGCCTTGTCGATCTCGGCGCGCAGCGCGGTGTAGTCGCGCACCACCGGATACTGCGGAAACTCGCGCACGACGTTTTCCGGCGGGTGGAACAGGATGCCGCCATGGGCCTCGCCCAGCATTGCGGTGTCGTTGTAGGAGTCGCCCGCGGCGACGACCTTGAAGTTCAGTTCCTTGAAGCGCTTGACGGCCTCGCGCTTCTGGTCGGGCATGCGCAGGTGGTAGTTGACCAGGATGCCTTCGTCGTTGGCCTCGAGGCTGTGGCAGAACAGCGTCGGCAGGCCGAGCTGCTTCATCAACGGTTTGGCGAACTCGTAGAAGGTGTCCGACAGGATCACCACCTGGTAGGTGTCGCGCAGCGCGTCGAGGAACGCCCGCGCGCCTTCCATCGGGCCCATGCTGGCGATCACGCCCTGGATGTCGGGCAGGCCGAGCTTTTTCTCCGCCAGGATGTTCAGGCGGTACTTCATCAGCGTGTCGTAATTGGGCTCATCGCGGGTGGTGCGGCGCAGCTCCGGGATGCCGGTACGCTCGGCGAATTCGATCCAGATTTCGGGGACCAGCACACCTTCGAGGTCGAGACAGACGATACGCACCGTACGCTCCTGCAGACGAATGAATGGAATGGCAAGGGCGCGATTCTAGCATTCGCCCGCTCCCCCCACGGGGACGCAACCATAGGTGCCTCCAATGGGCGCGGTTCGCATGAGGACTATGTCTCGGATCGGGCTTCTTTTCCTGTAGCAGGCACGAGCACTAAATAAGATAATTCTGCCAATTCCAGGCTCAATTCGTCATGATCAAACTTATCCCCATCGAAAAGCTCCTGCCGGGCATGTACATCCACGACCTCAATTGCGGCTGGATGGAGCACAACTTCGTGCGCAACCGCTTCCCGGTCAAATCATCGGAGATTGTCGACAAGGTGCGTGCGCTGGGGGTTCATGAGCTTTACATCGACACCAGCCGCGGGCTCGACCTGGAAGAGGCCCCGACGCAGGAAGAAGCCGCCCACGAAGTCGATGAGGCGCTCGAGGCGATCGCAATCGTCGCACCGGCCCAGCAGGCCTCGGTGCAGCACGAGGTCCAGCGCGCGCGCAATCTGCACAGCGAAGCCAACCGTATCGTGCGCGACATGATGGGCGACATCCGCCTCGGTAAGCAGATCCAGCTCGAGCAGATCGAGCCGCTGGTGGAGCGCATCGTCGACTCCATCTTCCGTCAGCAGGACGCGATGCTGCCGCTGGCGCGGCTCAAGGACCATGACGAGTACACCTTCCAGCACTCGGTCTCGGTGTGCGCACTCATGACGTCGTTCGCACGCACGCTGGAACTGCCGCGCGAGATCATCCACGAGATCGCCATTGGTGCCCTGCTGCACGACGTGGGCAAGGCCAAGGTTCCCGACCAGATCCTGAACAAGCCGGCCAAGCTCACCGACGCCGAGTTCGCCAAGATGAAAAGCCATGTCGTGCAAAGCAAGATCATCCTGCAGGGCACGCCGGGCATCAGCCAGATCGCGCTGGACGTGGCCGCGCAGCACCACGAGCGTTTTGACGGCACCGGATACCCGAACAGGCTCAAGGGTGACGAGATCAGCCTCTATGGCCAGATGGGCGCCATCGTCGATGTGTATGACGCGATCACCTCGCACCGCGTCTATCACAAGGGCATGGCGCCCACCGAGGCGCTGCGCAAGCTGCTCGAATGGAGCAAGTTCCACTTCAACCCGACGCTGGTGCAGGCCTTCATCCGCGCCGTGGGCATCTATCCCACCGGCTCGCTGGTACGCCTCGAAAGCCGCCGCCTGGCCGTGGTGCAGGCGCAGACCCCCGAGAACCTGATGCAGCCGGTGGTGAAGGTGATCTTCCACACCCGCGGCTACTACCTGACGCCCGAGACGGTGGACCTGCGCCACTCGCAGGACCGCATCGTTGGTCACGAGGACTTCGAGGCCTGGAACATCGACCCGGCGCGCTGGCTGCCGGAATGAGGGGCGGCGGCCGGTCCCGCCGGCCGCTCAGTCGGCGGGGATCGCCTCGAGCGCCTCGTGCAGCTCCAGCCAGCGCAGCTCGGCTTCCTCGATGCGCCCGGCAAGCTCGGCCTGACGCTTGTTGAGCGCCGGCACCTCGCTCGCCTGCGGGCCGGTGTAGAGCGCCGGGTCGGCGAGTTGCGCGTCGATCTCGGCCTTTTCCTTGTTCCACGCCGCCAGACGCTTGTCGATCTGCTCGATCTCCTTCACCAGCGGCCGGCGCGCCACCAGGCGCGCCTGGCGGTCGGCGGCAGCCTGGGCGCGGTCGGCCTTGCGCGCCGCCTTGTCCGCCACCTGATCGGGGCAGGCGGCGGCGGCGGCGACTTCGGCGCGGCGACTGGCGAGCCAGTCGCGGTAATCGTCCAGATCACCGTCGAAGGGCTGGATGCGCCCGCCATCGACCAGCAGGAAGCGGTCGCAGGTGGCGCGCAGCAGCGCGCGATCGTGCGAGACGAGCACCATCGCCCCCTCGTAGTCCTGCAGCGCCATGGTGAGCGCATGACGCATTTCGAGGTCGAGGTGGTTGGTGGGCTCGTCGAGCAGCAACAAGTTGGGACGCTGCCAGATCAGCAGCGCCAGCGCGAGTCGTGATTTTTCGCCGCCCGAGAACGGCCCGCAGGGCGTCGTCGCTGGCGTCGAGGTGCCACCCACACCGTCGCCTCGGAAGTCGAAGCCGCCGAGGTAGTCGCGCAGCTCCTGCTCGCGCGTCTGTGGGTCGAGGCGGACCATGTGCTGCAGCGCCGATTCGTCCGGGCGCAGCGTTTCCAGCTGGTGCTGGGCGAAGTAGCCGGTGGCCAGGCCCTTGCCCTCCAGGCGGCGGCCGCTGGCCAGTTGCAGCTCGTGGGCCAGCAGCTTGATCAGGGTCGATTTGCCGGCGCCGTTACGCCCGAGCAGGCCGACGCGCTCGCCCGGGCGCAGGGTCAGCGTGATGCGCTCCAGAATCGTCTTGTCGCCGTAGCCCACCGCACCGTCCTCGATCTGCAGCAAGGGGTCGGGCGCCGGCGGTGCGTCACGGAAGGCGAAACTGAAGGGCGTGTCCACATGCGCGGCGGCGATGCGCTCCATGCGCTCGAGCGCCTTGATCCGGCTCTGCGCCTGGCGCGCCTTGGTGGCCTTGGCGCGGAAGCGGCGGATGTAGTCTTCCATGTGCGCGATGTCGCGCTGCTGCTTCTCGAACATCGCCTGCTGCTGGATCAGGCGCTCGCCGCGCTGGCGCTCGAAGTCGGAATAGCCGCCGGTGTAAAGGGTGAGCTTCTGCTGCTCGATGTGGGCGATGTGGGTGACGCAGGCGTCGAGGAACTCGCGGTCGTGCGAGATCAGCAGCAGCGTACCGCGGTAATCGCGCAGCCAGGCCTCGAGCCAGATCACCGCGTCGAGGTCGAGGTGGTTGGTGGGCTCGTCGAGCAGCAGCAGATCGGAGCGGCACATCAACGCCTGCGCCAGGTTCAGGCGCATGCGCCAGCCGCCGGAGAAATCGGACACCGGACGCTCGATGTCGGATTGCAGGAAGCCCAGGCCGTCGAGCAGCGCTGCCGCGCGCGCACGCGCCGCGTAGCCACCGATCTCGTGCAGGCGGGCATGCAGTTCGCCAATGTGTGAGCCATCGTGGGCGGCCTCGGCCGCGGCCAGCTCGGCCTCGATGCGGCGCAGCTCGGCGTCGCCGTCCAGCACGTAGTCGATCGCCGGCTGCGCCAGCCCGGGCGTTTCCTGGGCGACGTGGGCGATCACCCAACCCGGCGGCAGGTCGAGGTCGCCTTGGTCGGGGTGGAGCTGGTCGCGCAGCAGGGCGAACAGGCTGGACTTGCCGCTGCCGTTGGCGCCGGTGAGGCCGACCTTCCAGCCGGGGTGGATCTGCAGCGTGGCGGCCTCGATGAGGACCTTGGCACCGCGCGCGAGGCGCAAATTGCGAAGACTGATCACGAACGGATACACGGCCGCGGGGCCGCGGATTGAAGTAAAGGCGCTATTCTACGCGCCAGCCCAACCGAACCCGGAACCTCGACCCCGGAAACCAGCGCGCATGATGATCCGCCCACGCCCCGCCTCCTCCATGTCCTCGAATGGTGCCCGGCTTCCCCGCAGCCTGTTGCTCGTCCCGCTCGCCCTGTCCGCCCTGCTCTCCAGTCCGCTGCGGGCACAGACGGACGACGAGGCGCACCGGGCCGCCGAGCGCGCACGCGCCGCAGCGCTGGAGGCCGAGGGCAAGGCCCTGCGCGACCAGGCCGAGGCCACCTTCGAGGCCACCGTGCCGGGCTGTCATGAGAAATTCCTCGTCAACCGCTGCATCGACCAGGCGCGGAAGCAACGTCTGGAGACGATCCAGCGCGCCCGGACGCTTGAAGCCGAGGCCCGCGGCATCACCCTGCACGAGCGCCAGCGTGCTGCCGCGCATGCGGACACGGGCGGCAATGCGCGTTCGCTCACGCCCGCCACACCCAGCGAACTGCCCACCACAGCCCCAGCCGCCGCGCCTGCACCCGGTCCGGACGCGGGCATCGCGCCTTCCCCCGAAGCGGAGCGCATCCGCGCTCAGCGCGACGCCGCAGCGGATGCTGCGAAGGCCGAGGCCGCACGCAAGCGCGCCGAGACCGAGGCCCAACGCGCCAGCGAGCGCCGCAGCGCAGAGGAGGCGGCGGCGCGCCGCGCCCAACAGGCAGCTGAAGACCGCGCGCGCTACGACGAGCGCATCCGCCGCTACGAGGAAGAGCAGGCCGCGAAGAAGAAATAGGCACTCAACCCGACTGTCTTGCCCAGGCCAGGGCATCCTCCAGGCGGTCGTTGCCCCAGAACAACTCGTCGCCGACCCTGAAGCTGGGCGCACCAAACAGGCCAAGTTCGGCCGCCAACTCGGTCTGCCGGCGCAAGGCGAGCTTGTTGTCCTCGCTCTGCGCACGCGCCATGATCTCGGCGACCGGCAATCCGAGCGTGCCGAGAATGTCCTCGATCACGTCAACCTCGCCGATCTCGCGGTCCTCGGCGAAGTTCGCCGTCATTACCGCGCGCGCAAAACGCGCAACCCAGCCCTCTTCCACGCCAATCAGCGCCACCCGCGCGGCAAGCAGGCCATTGCGCGGGAAGCGGCTTGGGCGCCGGAACGGAAGTCCATTCCTGGCACACAAGCGCTCCAGGTCGCGCCACATATACCGCCCCTTGGGCGGATAGATATTGAAGGGCGAATCGTTCCAGCCCAGGGCGAGAAACACCGGCCCCAGCAGGAAAGGCTTCCACGCAAGCGCCACACCGGCCGTCTGCGCGGCCTCCTCGATGCGCATCACCGCCAGATAGGAATAGGTGCTGGCGAACTCGAACCAGAAATCGACGACCGGACGGGCCATGGCAAGGCTCCTTGCAGGGGACGAACTTCGTCACTATAGGCGAACACGCTCGCACGGCATCATGGGTCCGGCACGGATACACCGCCGGGAGGCTTCAGCGCGGCCGGTTCGCCACCCAGATCCCCGCCCCCACCAGCCCCAGCGCGGCAAACACCGCTGGCGTCAGCGGCTCACCCAACAGCAGTCCGCCCGCGAGCACCCCCATTACCGGCGTGAGGAAGGAGAACGACGACAGGCGCGTCGCAGGGTACTGCCGGATCAGCCAGAACCAACCCAGGTAGGACGCACCGGCCACGATGAAGGTCTGGAAGAAGAGGCTCGTCCAGACCGCAGGCGTCGGCGCGAACACGCCGGGTTCGCCGAGCACGATCGACAGCAATGGCAACCCCAGGCCCGACACCGTGAGCTGATAGAGCAGGGTCTTCTCGGCCGATACGCGCGCCAGCACGCTCGCCTTCACCGTCAGCGTGGTCGCAGCCCAGAACACCGCAGCCAGGACGATCATCAGATCGCCGATCCACGAGGCGCCGACCGGCGCGAGCAGATGCTCGCCGAACAGGACCAGGATGCCCATGAACGCCAGCGCCATACCCGCCCACTGCGCCTTGCGCATCTGCTCGAGCGGCAGCAGCCAGCGCGCACCGAGCGCGACGAAGAAGGGCGCGGTGTACAGGAAGATGACACCCCGCGAGGCAGTGGTGAACTGCAGCCCGAGAAAGATCAGCGCGAACTCGGCCGCGAACAGCGCGCCGGCCAGCACCCCGGGCCACAGGCTGCCATCGCGCGCCAGCAGGGGCACACCGCGCAGACGCGACCACAGCAGGACGATCAGCGCAGCGCCTATCGAACGCAGCCCGGCCTGCCACACCGGTGATATCCCCGCGATGGCGAGCTTGATCGCAACCTGCTGCAAGCCCCAGATGGTGCAGAACAGCAGCATCATGCCGATGGCGAGGCGGTCGAGTTCGGTCTTGTGCATGGGAAGCATGCCGGGCTGCGGCGTGGCCGGACAAGGGGCGTCCGGAAAGGACCGGATTATGGGCTGCCGGCGCCGGAAACGCGAACAGGCTCCGTACAGGCCATGCTTTCGAACTGACTGGCAAGCGCATCGACCTCGCCCAGCAGGCGGCGGCGTTGCCCCGTGTCCGCCTCATTGAACAGATCGGCCAGCAGTTGCAGGGTCAGCGCCCGGTTGCGCGCCTGCCGCTCGCGATGTGCGGGCGGCAGGCGCGCCTCGTCCGGCAACAGCAGGGGGCGGATGTGGGACGACAGGGCGGCGGCATCCGCTCCGGTGCGCAGGACGTCTACCAGCGCAGACTGGCGTCGCTCGCGGTCGAGCAGCCACGTCTCGGTCGTCGGCAGCAACGCACGGCTCCACGCTTCGACACGCCCGCGCTGCTGCGGGCTCAACGCGCCCAGCCAGCGATGAAGGCGCTTCTGCATGCGCTTCACACGCGCCGCGTGCTGCTCTGCCTCGCTACCGGAGAGGTAGTCCTGCCGCGCATCTGCCATGCGCCGCTGCAGCGAGACATCGAGTTCGTCGACCTGGGCGGGAGAAAGGCCGGCAAGCAGGGCGCCGGCGTCCGGCATCAGCGCGCCAAGCACCGCCCGCCACCAAGCCTCCCCACGCCGGAGGAAGACCTCGAGCTGCGCCGCGTCGACGCGATCGCTCGAGAACAAGGTCTGCGCATCTCGCAGACCCGCGGCATAGTCGGCAAGCTGGGTGCGGCAGTGCCACGTCAGCTGGACGGCGAGGCGGCGGTAGAGGTCACTCCGCTGCCCCGCGTCCAGGGTCACGAAATCACGCACGTACCACGGCACCAGCCAGTCCAGCTTGCCGTAGGCAAAACGCAGACTGCATCCCCCGAGCAGGAGGACGGCGAGCAGGATCACAAGTAGCGCACGGAGCGTCTTCGGCATGGTGGAGAGACGCTGCCGCACGGGGGAAGTTCTCTGGCGCCATACTTTGCGGCGCAGCCGGTGCAGCACGCGCGGGCGTATTTCCGCCAGCGGACGCGTTCCCTCCCGCACCCGGCCCGCAGGGCCGGCGACGGGGCGTGAACCTGTACGGTCGGGCGGGCGCGAGTGGCTTAGCGGGCGTCCTGCCGCTCATCCGCGGCCTGGACGCCGGCCGCCTCATTGGTGCTGCGATCCGCAGCATCGGCAACCGGCTCCACCGCAGCACGCTCCACATCCTCGTCAGCTTGGGCAGACGTGTCGCTGGGAGCCTCTCCTGCAGCCGCCGCCGAAGCCTCCTCGGGCGTAGACTGCCCGCCCGCTGCGACGCCTTCAGCCATAGCGCTTTCATCCGCGGCACCCTTCGCGGCCTCGCTGTCCTGCGCGGTTGCAGCAGCAGCTTCAGCGCCGACATCGGCTGCCACAGACTCAGCCTCGACCGCAGTCGCAGCAACTGCCGCACCGGCGGCAGCCCCTGCGATGAGTTTGCCAGCCTGCTCGTCCGCACCCTGGGCCGTACCCACCAGCAGTGCATCCACGCGCTGCTGGAAAAGCTCGCGCGCCGATCCGGTAGACAGCTTCTCGTAGCCGGAAGACAGATGCTGAAACAGCTCCTTGTAGCCGCCAGCCATCGACACGAACAGCGTGGCGGTCTTGTCGAAGTGCGCCTCGACCTCCTTGCGATAGCCCTCGACCTCTTCCTGCTTGCTCCGGAGTTCGGTTTCGAGTTGATCGATACGCTCCTTCGTACCGGCCGACTTGCGACCGATGAAGAAAGCGACGATGCCGACGATGACGACGGCAGAGATTGCGATCAACCAGGCGGTTTGCGGTGTCATATCCATCTTCTTCCTCCCTTGCTTTTCAATCGATGACCGTCGCCTCCACGGGCGACATGAACTGCAGGCGCGCTCGGAGCGCACGCGTTACCTCGACCCGCCCATCGGCAGCGATGCGCAACGCGTGTTCGATACCGAAACGGCGTGTATGTTCTCGCCACGCATCACCGGCAAGGTAAGCCGGCTTGCTCGGCGCATCGGAGAGCGTGCCGGCGCCCTCGCGCGGAGAGATCAGGATGGTGAGCGCCTGAGTGCCATGCGCAGGCTGGCCGGTGCGCGGATCCAGAAGATGCGAGAAGCGCTCGCCGTCGAGTTCGAAGTAGCGCTGATAGTCTCCGGAGGTGCCTACCGCTTCTCCATCGTACAACGGCAGGGTGGCGATGGGCGCGGGCATGCGCGGATGCTGGACGCCGATGCGCCACGGCTGGTCGCCCTTGCGGCCCAGCGCCATGACATTGCCGCCGATGTTGATGAGCGCATTGTTCACCCCGTTCTCGCGCAGGATGGCCGCGGCACGATCGAGCGCGTAGCCCTTGGCGTATCCGCCCAGATCGAGCTGCACCGCCGGGTTGCGGCTGCTCACGCGGTTTCCCTCGATGTGCAGGTCGTCCATGGACGGACGCGTCTGCAGCAGGGCTTCGAGCGCCGCCGGGTCGGGCCGCTGTGGCACGAAGGTGTCCGTGTGAAACCCCCAGAGCGCGATCAGCGCGCCAAGCGCCGGATTGAACAGCCCATCACCGGTGGCGGCGATGTGCTGGGCATCAGCCAGCATTGCGGCCAGCTCGTCAGACACGTCCGCCGTTTCGCCACGGGCCAGCGCAGCGTTCAGCGCGGTGAGCTCAGACGGCTCCCAGGCATGGTAGGCGCGGTGCAGGCGGTCGAATTCGCGCAGCACGGCGTAGGCCGCCGCATCGGCCGCTTCCTGGCTGTCGCCATACACCGCGACATCGACCCGCGTGCCGAAGACATACGCCTCATGCCGGAACACCTCCGCGCGCGAGCAGGCTGCGAGCAGTACGGCAACCAGCAGCAGCCCGACCCCGCGCATCACCGCCGGGAATGAATCGACGGTGATGCTCAGGCGCACGCCTGTTCCAGCGTGTCGACCACCAAGCCGGCGACATCGAAGCCTTGCTGGGCATGAATCTCGACCATGCAGGTCGGGCTGGTGACGTTGATCTCGGTGAGGTAGCCGCCGATCAGGTCCAGGCCGATGATGAGCAGACCCCGCCGCCACAGGATGGGGGCGAGGTATTCGGCAATCTCGCGCTCACGCTGCGTGAGCGGCATCGCCACGCCGCGCCCGCCCGCGGCCAGGTTGCCGCGCGTCTCACCGGCCCGGGGGATGCGCGCCAGCGAAAAGGGCACGACCTGGCCGCCTATGATCAGCACCCGCTTGTCACCCTCGGCGATCTGGGGCAGGTAGCGCTGTGCCATGATCGTGCGCGCGCCATCGTGGGCCAGCGTCTCGACGATCACGTTGCGGTTGGGGTCATCCGCACGCACGCGGAAGATCTGGCTGCCGCCCATGCCGTCGAGCGGCTTGAGGATGACGTCGCCGAGTTCGTCGATGAAGGCGTGAATGTCCACCGGGTCGCGCGCCACCAGCGTGGTCGCGGTGAACTGCGGGAATTCGGTGATCGCGATCTTCTCGGAATGGTCGCGCACCGCACGCGGATCATTGAACACCCGCACGCCGGCCTGCGCCGCACGCTCAAGCAGCCAGGTGGCGGTGACGTACTCGAAGTCGAAGGGCGGGTCCTGACGCATCAGCACCGCGTCGAACGCCGATAGCGGCACGGCCTGCGCCACACCCGCCCGGTACCAGGCGGCATCGTCGTCACAGACGTCCAGCGGCACGCAGCCCGTGCCCACCACCACGCCTTCGCGCCAGGTAAGCCCCGCGCGCTGTAGCGACCACACCTCGTGGCCACGGCGCGCGGCGGCGCGCATCATCGCGATGCTGGAATCCTTGTAGGCCTTGAGGCCCTCGAGCGGATCCAGGATGAAGAGGAGCTTGAGCTTGCGGTTCATACCGTCCTTGCCTGCGTCAGTTTGCCGAAGCGGGGCGCCCCGAGGCGCCGCCGTCCCACTCACGCCATCAACGCCTCATCCGTCACGGGTTCGGTTTCCTCGATCTCGACCGAGGCCGCGAGCAGCGCGAGGCGGGCGACGACGCCATAGGCGTAGAAACGGTTGGGCGGCGCATCGGGTCCCTGCGCTGCGTCGGGCAGGGTGCAGCAGGTGTCGAAGGCCAGCGGCTTGAAGTGCATGCCCGGCGCGTTGAGGTTCTCATCGCGGCCGCGCTCGGTGTGCACGCGGTAGAAGCCGCCCACCACGTAGTGATCCATCATGTACACCACCGGTTCGGCGACGCCGTCCTCCACCGTCTCGAAGGTGTGCACGCCCTCCTGGATGATGACTTCCTGCACCTGCAGGCCTTCCTTCACCACCGCCATCTTGTTGCGCTGGCGACGATTCAGGCCGACGACCTCGGAGGCATCCTTCACCGTCATCACGCCCATGCCATAGGTGCCGGCATCCGCCTTGACCACGACGAAAGGCTCATCGGTGACGCCGTATTCCTTGTACTTGGCGCGGATGCGGGTCAGCAGCGAGTCCACCTGCGCCGCCAGGCACTCCTCGCCGGTGCGCTCCTGGAAGTTGATCTGGCCGCACACGCCGAACTCTGGGTTGATGCGCCAGGGGTCGATGCCGATCGCGGTCGCGAACTCGTGCGCGACGCGGTCGTAGCACTCGGCGTGCTTGGACTTGCGGCGCGAGTGCCAGCCGGCGTGCAGTGGCGGGATCAGCCACTGTTCGTCCAACCCCGTCAGCACCGCTGGAATGCCGGCGGACAGATCATTGTTCAGCAGCACCGCGCAGGGGTCGAAGTTGTCCAGGCCGATGCGGCTGCCGCTGCGGCGCAGCGGCTCCAGCGTCAGCGTGGCGCCGTTGGCCAGCTCCAGCACGGTCGGCTCGGCGATGTCGGGCAGCAGGCTGCCGATGCGCACGTCCAGGCCGGTGAGGCGCAGGATGGACACCAGCTTGGCCACGTTCTGCAGGTAGAACTGGTTGCGGGTGTGGTTCTCGGGGACCAGCAGCAGCTTGCTGGCATCGGGGCAGATGCGCTCGATCGCCGCCTGCGCCGCCTGCACGCACAAGGGCATGAAGGCGTCGTTGAGGTTGTTGAAGCCGCCGGGGAACAGGTTCAGGTCGACCGGCGCGAGCTTGAAGCCCGAGTTGCGCAGGTCGGTGGAACCGTAGAAGGGCGGCATGTGGTCCTGCCACTGGTCCCGGAACCAGCGTTCGATCTCGGTGGCGTTGTCCAGAAACTGGCGCTCCAGCTCCAGCAGGGGGCCGGTCAGTGCAGTGGTGAGATGGGGAACCATGAAGTGTCTCTTGAGAGCGCTGCAAACCCGGGCGGGGCAGCGAATGGATTGGCCGAAATATTACACCAAGGGCACGCGCGCCCATTGCGTCGAGAGCAAAAACCGGGTCACCCGAGAAGCGGACGCAGCGGTAGGCGATGCTCGTCCTTCACCGCCTCCATGACCACGTAGGTGTGGGTCTGCTTCACGCAGGGCAAGCTCGAGATCTGCTCACCCATCACGCGGCGATACTCGTTGATATCACGGGTGCGCACCTTCAGCAGATAGTCGAAATCGCCCGCGATCATCAAGCAGGACTCGATCTCGGGAATGCGCCGCACGGCCTCGTTGAAGCGGCGCAGATCCTGCTCGGTCGTGCTGGTCAGCAGCACCTGCACGACCACGATGTGGCCGGCTCCCACCGCCGCAGGGTCGAGCGCTGCATGATAGCCGCGAATCACCCCGGCTTTCTCAAGGCGGCGGATCCGCTCGGCACAGGGCGTCTTGGTCAGGCCAACCCGGCGTGACAGCTCGACGATGGACAGGCGGGCATCGGCCTGGAGTTCAGCGAGAATCTTCTGATCGATGCGATCCATTGCGGCGCAACAGGCGTTCTGCCTGCAAGTAGGGTTCAATTCGGGAATTATGACTTTATAAATGCAAATTTTGGAGCCATTAACTCCAGTTTTTCGCAAAGAATGCGGCCTATTGAAGACATGTGCGACGCGCTTCGCAGCCTCCCTGCACAAGCCCCTCGCAAGCCCCCGACGGAGCCCCGGCCGTGACACCGATCCAGACCCAGCCTTGTGCCGCCCCCATCGCCCCCAGCACGGCGGCCCTGCCCGAGCGCCCGCGGAGTGCGCTTCGCCTTGCGATCGACGCAGCCTGGCGCAGTCCGGAACCGGAGTGCATCCCCGGGCTGATCGAATCTGCCCGCATCCCCGATACCCTGCGCGACGGGGTACACCGCCTCGCCCATGATCTGGTGAGCGGCCTGCGCGCCACCCGCACCCGCTCCTCGGGCGTGGATGCGCTGATGAAGGAGTTCTCGCTTTCCAGCCAGGAAGGCGTGGCACTGATGTGCCTGGCCGAAGCGCTGCTGCGCGTGCCCGACAAGGCGACAGCCGACCGTCTGATCCGCGACAAGCTCGCCGACGGCGACTGGCGCGCGCACATCGGCAACAGCCCCTCACTGTTCGTCAACGCCGCAACCTGGGGCCTCCTGATCACCGGCAGACTGGTGTCGACCAGCAGCGAGGAGGGTCTGTCTTCGGCGCTCACCCGGCTGATGGCGCGCGGTGGAGAGCCGCTGATCCGCAAAGGCATGGACCTTGCGATGCGCATGCTGGGCGAGCAGTTCGTCACCGGCCGCGACATCGACGAAGCCCTCAAGCGCGGCCGCGAGCATGAGAAGAAGGGCTACCGCTACTCCTTCGACATGCTGGGCGAGGCCGCGATGACCGCCGCAGACGCCGAGCGCTACTTCAAGGACTACGAAAGCGCCATCCACGCCATCGGGCAGGCTTCGAAGGGCCGCGGCGTGGTCGATGGCAACGGCATCTCGGTCAAGCTCTCGGCCCTGCACCCGCGCTACACCTGGTCGCAGCGCGAGCGTGTGCTCGCCGAGCTGCTGCCCAGGCTCAAGACCCTGTGCCTGCAGGCACGGGGCTACGACATCGGCCTCAACATCGACGCCGAGGAAGCCGAGCGTCTCGATCTTTCGCTCGACCTGCTCGAGGCGCTTGCCACCGACGATGCACTCGCCGGCTGGAGCGGTCTGGGCTTCGTCGTGCAGGCCTATCAGAAGCGGGCGCCCTTCGTGCTCGACTTCGTCATCGACCTCGCACGCCGAAGCGGCCAGCGCATGATGGTGCGCTTGGTCAAGGGCGCATACTGGGACGCCGAGATCAAGCGCGCACAGATCGACGGTCTTGGCGGCTACCCCGTCTATACCCGCAAGGTCTACACCGACGTCGCCTACCTTGCCTGCGCGAAGAAGCTGCTCACTGCGCGCGACGTGATCTACCCGCAGTTCGCCACCCACAACGCACACTCGCTGGCAGCAATCTTCCACCTCGCCGCCGCCGACGGCCGCCCCTGGCAGCCGGGTGACTACGAGTTCCAGTGCCTGCACGGCATGGGCGAGCCGCTCTACGACCAGATCGTCGGCCGTGCCGACCGCCACCGCATGGTGCGCATCTACGCGCCGGTGGGCAGCCACGAGACCCTGCTCGCCTACCTCGTGCGCCGCCTGCTCGAAAACGGTGCCAACACCAGCTTCGTCAATCGCATCGTAGATGAGCGCGTGCCAGTCGAAGAGCTGATCGCTGACCCGGTTGAGCAGGCTGCGCCGCTTGCGGGCGCGCCGCATCCGAAGATCCCGCTGCCGGCCGAACTGTTCGGCGCACAGCGCACCAACTCCGCCGGCGTCGACCTCGCCAGCGAGCCGGTGCGCGCACGGATCGTCATGGCACTCGCCGCCTCTCGCACAAGCGCCTTCACAGGCGGGCCGGTGGTCGCCGGCAAGATTACCCCCGCTACCGCACTGCCGATACACAACCCCGCCAACCACCAGGACACCGTCGGCAATGCTGCCGAAGCAAGCGCCGACGACATCGAGCGGGCGCTGGCCGCCGCCAGCGCCGCGGCAGCCGAGTGGGCCTCCACCCCGGCAACCGAGCGCTGCGATGCACTGGTGCGCGCCGCCGATCTGTTCGAGCGGGACACCGACACCCTGCTCGCACTCGCAATCCGCGAGGCCGGCAAATCCTGGGCCAATGCCGTCGCCGAGTTGCGCGAGGCGGTCGACTTCCTGCGCTACTACGCCCAGCAGGCGCGCGGCTTCGATGCCGCCAGTCATGTGCCGCTCGGCCCGGTGCTATGCATCAGCCCGTGGAATTTCCCGCTCGCCATCTTTACCGGCCAGGCCGCCGCCGCGCTTGCCGCCGGCAACCCGGTACTGGCCAAGCCGGCCGAGCAGACTCCGCTGATCGCGGCCCATGCGGTGCGCCTGCTGCACGAAGCCGGGGTGCCGACCGCAGCGCTGCAGCTGCTGCCTGGCCGTGGCGAAACGGTCGGCGCCACGCTGGTGGCCGACACCCGCGTGCGCGGGGTGATGTTCACCGGCTCCACCGAGGTCGCAACGCTGATCAACCGCACACTTGCCGAGCGCGGTGGCGATATCCCGTTGATCGCCGAGACCGGCGGACAGAACGCGATGATCGTCGACTCCACGGCGCTGCCCGAGCAGGTGGTGGCCGACGTCCTCGCCTCCGCCTTCGACTCTGCCGGCCAGCGCTGCTCGGCACTGCGCGTGCTCTGCCTGCAGGACGACATCGCCGACGGCGTGCTGCACATGCTGCGCGGCGCGCTCGACGAGCTGGCCCTGGGCGACCCTGCGGACGTACGCGTGGACGTCGGTCCGGTCATCGACGACGACGCCCGTGCCGGCCTGGAAGCCCACGTTGCCGCGATGCAGGCGAAGGGCGCGCGCGTCACCCGCCTTCCCCTGCCTGCCGGGTGCGCGCATGGCACCTTCGTCGCACCGACCATCATCGAGATCGACGCGCTATCCGCACTCGGCCGCGAGCAGTTCGGCCCCATCCTGCACGTGCTGCGCTACCGCGCCGCCGAGCTCGACACGCTGATCGACGCGATCAATGCCAGCGGCTACGGCCTCACCATGGGGGTGCACACGCGCATCGACGAGACGGTCGAGCGCGTCGCCGCACGCGCCCATGTCGGCAACCTGTATGTGAACCGCAACATCATCGGTGCGGTCGTTGGCGTACAGCCCTTCGGCGGCGAAGGGCTTTCGGGCACCGGACCCAAGGCGGGCGGCCCGCTCTACCTGCACCGGCTGCTGGCCCGCACGCCCGGCCCTGCGCTGGCCGATGGCGCATGCACGGTGGGCGAGGACGAAGAGGCTCGCGCGGCCGACCAGGCGCTCGAACGCTTCCTGGGTTGGCTGGACGGCGACGGCCGCAGTCTGGTGGAGGGTGACGAACTGGCCGTGCTGCGCGACCGCGCCGATGCCTGCCGCGCGCGCAGCCTCAGCGGCCTGCGCCTGACCCTGCCCGGCCCCACGGGCGAGGAGGACAGCCTGCGCTTCACCGCGCGCGGCACGATCGCCGGCGTGGCCGGGCACCGCACCGGCGTGCTGCATCAGGTCATGGCCGCACTCGCCAGTGGCAATCACCTGCTGCTGGACGACAAGGCGGCCGCTCGCGCCGTGTACGAGGCACTGCCCCAGGCATTGCAAACCCGGATCACCCTCGATGCAGGCTGGGCCGAAAAGGCCATTGGTGCAGTGCTGTTCGAGGGCCCCGAGACCGAGGCTGACGCACTGCGTGTGCGCATCGCCGCCCGCAAGGGGCCCATCGTCCAGTTGCTGCAGCCCAACCCGGATTACGACCTCGCCCGCCTCGTGCATGAGCGCACGCTATCGATCAATACCGCAGCCGCGGGCGGTAACGCCAGCCTGATGGCGATGGGGGCCTGAACGCCCCCGGGTCCGCAGAACCTTCCCCTAGGGCTACACCCTAGGGGAAGTTCATCTCCGGCGAAGCCCCCGCAGCTAGGGCCAGCACGGATGGTAATTCCGGAGAATTCGCTTACCTTAGGCGGCCGCAAACGGCTCCGCACACGAGCCCGATGCCCGAACCAAGGCCATAACCACAGCCAAGAAGGAGACGTTTCATGAAGAAAACCCTGCTCGCAACCGCCGTGCTCGCACTAGGCGGCTTTTCCTCCGCCGCCCTCGCAGATCTTTCCGTGGCGATCGCCGGCCCCATGACCGGCCAGTACGCATCGGCCGGCGACCAGATCCGCAAGGGCGCGGAAATGGCCATCGCCGACATCAACGCACGTGGCGGTGTGCTCGGCGAGAAGCTCAAGCTGGAGGTGGGCGACGACGCCTGCGATCCCAAGCAGGCGGTGTCGGTGGCGAACACCATGGTCAACAAGAACATCGTGTTCATGCACGGCCACTGGTGCTCGAGCTCGACCATCCCCGCCTCCGAGGTGTACAACGAAGCCGACATCCTGATGGCCACGGTGTCGACCAACCCGCAGGTCACCGAGCGCGGGCTGAACAACATCTTCCGCATCATGGGCCGTGACGACCAGCAGGGCCTGGTGGCGGGCAGCTACATCGCCGAGAAGTTCGCCGGCAAGAAGGCCGCCGTGGTCGACGACAAGAGCGCCTACGGCAAGGGCCTGGCCGACGAGATGGCCAAGGCGATGGAAGCCAAGGGTCTCAAGCCGACGTTGCGCGAGGCGATCACTGCCGGCGAGAAGGACTACTCGGGCCTGGTCACCAAGCTCAAGCAGGCCGGCGTCGAGGTGATGGCCTACGGCGGCTACCACACCGAGGTTGCGCTCATCCTGCGCCAGGCCCAGGCCGCCGGCCTCGACCTGACCGTGATGGGCGGCGACACCATGACCAACTCCGAGCTCGTCACCGCTGCCGGCCCGGCTGCGGACAAGGTGCTGTTCACCTTCTCGCCCGACCCGCGCAAGAACGCCGACGCTGCCCCGGTGGTGGAGAAGTTCCGCGCCGCCAAGGTCGAGCCCGAAGGCTATGTGCTCTACGCCTACGCTGCCTTCCAGCTCTTCGAGCAGGCCGCCACCGCAGCCAAGAGCACCCAATACGCCGACCTCGAGAAGGCGATGCGTGGCGGCAGCTTCAACACCGTGATCGGCGAGCTGTCCTTCGACGCCAAGGGCGACCAGAAGGCGCCGGGCTTCGTGGTCTATCGCTGGCAGGGCGGCCAGTACGACTACGCGCAGTAATCACCCGCCCCGGACTGTCCGGGGCATCGGTCGCCCTCCGCCCACGAGGCGGGAGGCGACCCTGCAATCAAACGACAAGACGGCACCCGGCACCCGCATCGGCCACACCGGCGCGGGCGCCATCGTGCCTCCACGGGAGACATCGTGGCCTACGCACTCCAGCAACTGATCAACGGGCTCACGCTCGGCGCCATGTACGGCCTCATCGCCATCGGCTACACGATGGTGTACGGCATCATCGGCATGATCAACTTCGCCCATGGCGACATCTTCATGGTGAGCGCGTTCATCGCGATCACCGCCTTTACCATCCTCGCCGCAGCCGACGTGACCTCGATCCCGCTCGCACTCACCTTCGTGCTGATTGTGGCGATCTTCTTCACCTCAGCCTACGGCTGGGCGGTCGAGCGCACCGCGTACCGCCCGCTGCGCGGCTCGACGCGGCTGGCGCCGCTCATTTCCGCGATCGGCATGTCGATCTTCCTGCAGAACACCGTGCAGCTCACCCAGGGTGCGCGCGTCAAGCCGATCCCACCGGTGCTCGAGGGCGGCATCGTGCTGTGGGACAACCCCGCCTTCACGGTGCAGATCGGCTGGAGCCAGATGCTGATCATCGTCACGACCGTGATCCTGATGACCGCCTTCACGTGGATGATCACGCAGACCCCCTTCGGCCGCCAGCAGCGCGCCTGCGAACAGGACCGCACCATGGCGGGGCTGCTCGGGGTCAATGTGGACCGCACCATCTCCTACACCTTCATGCTCGGCGCGGCGCTGGCTGCGGTCGCCGGGGTGATGGTGACGGTGTACTACGGCGTGGTGGATTTCTTCATCGGCTTCCTCGCCGGCATCAAGGCCTTCACCGCCGCGGTGCTGGGCGGCATCGGCTCGCTGCCGGGGGCCATGCTGGGCGGGCTGCTGATCGGGCTCATCGAGTCCTTCTGGGCCGCCTACCTGTGGGCGGAATACAAGGACGTCGCCACCTTCAGCATCCTGTGCCTGGTGCTGATGTTGCGCCCCTCCGGCCTGCTCGGCCGGCCTGAAGTGGAGAAGGTCTGATGAGCACCATCGTCTTCGCCCGCCATGCCATGACCCCCGCCGAGCGTCTGCGCGACGCCGGCTGGGTAGCCTTCGTGGGTCTCATCCTCGGCGTGCCGCTGATCGGCCTGACCACAGTGGACGTGGGCGGGCGACTGGCGGTCGACACCCGCTTCGGCCTGCTCGCAGCCTTCGTCACCGCCGCCTTCGCGGGGCGCCTGTTGCTGCGCTGGGGCATCGACCACATGCGCAACCGCAAGCTCGCCCGCGAGCAGGCCAGCACCACCACCGCCGCGCAACGTGCACATGGCGCGCAGAAGGTGGTCAACATCCTGGGCTGGGTGGCGCTCGGCGCCTCGATCGCGCTGCCCATCGTGTACTCCGACAACCGCTATGTGGTCGACACCGCCACCACGGTGCTGATCTACGTGATGCTGGGCTGGGGCCTCAACGTGGTCGTGGGACTCGCGGGCCTGCTCGACCTGGGCTACGTCGCCTTCTACGCGGTGGGCGCCTATTCCTACGCGCTACTGTCCACCCAGTACGGCTGGGGCTTCTGGGAGGCCTTGCCCGTCTCCGGCGTACTCGCGGCCAGCTTCGGCATCCTCCTGGGCTATCCGATCCTGCGCCTGCGTGGCGACTATCTCGCCATCGTCACGCTGGGCTTCGGGGAGATCATCCGTGTGATCCTGGTGAACTGGACCGAATTCTCCGGCGGCCCCAACGGGATCAGCTCGATCCCGCGCCCAAGCTTCTTCGGCCTCGAGTTCACCCGCAGCGCACCGGAAGGCACACAGACCTTCGCCAGCTTCTTCGGCCTGGAGTTCTCGGCCATGCACCGGCTGATCTTCCTCTACTACCTGATCCTGGTGCTGGCCCTGCTCACCCACGCGTTCGTGTCGCGGCTGCGCAAACTGCCCGTCGGCCGCGCCTGGGAGGCACTCCGCGAGGACGAGATCGCCTGCCAGGCCATGGGCATGAACACCACCAACATCAAGCTCTCGGCCTTCGCCATCGGCGCCATGCTGGGCGGCTTCGCCGGGGTGTTCTTCGCCGCGCGCCAGGGCTTCATCTCGCCGGAGAGCTTCACCTTCACCGAGTCGGCGATCATCCTCGCCATCGTGGTACTGGGCGGCATGGGCTCGCAAATGGGCGTGGTGCTTGCGGCAACGCTGCTGGTGCTGATCCCCGAGTTCGGGCGCAACTTCTCCGAGTACCGCATGCTGCTGTTCGGCGCTGCGATGGTGCTGATCATGGTGTGGAAGCCCGGCGGCCTGCTGTCGCACCGCGAACCCACGGTACGCCTGCAGCCTGCGGGCGCCGCCGCCAGCGACAAGGAGGGCGCACGATGAGCGCACACGACAAGGGCACCCTGCTGTCGGTGCGCCAGCTGACCATGCGCTTCGGCGGTCTGACCGCGATCGACGATCTGTCGCTCGAGGTGCCGGCCGGCCGCATCACCGGCATCATCGGCCCCAATGGCGCGGGCAAGACCACGCTGTTCAACTGCCTCACCGGCTTCTACAAGCCGACCACCGGCACGCTGCGCCTGGCACATCCCGTGCGCGGCGAGATACTGCTGGAGAAGCTGCCCAGCCACCGGGTCGCGCGCGACGCCCAGGTGGTGCGCACCTTCCAGAACATCCGCCTGTTCCCGAAAATGAC
Source organism: Thauera sp. WH-2 (assembly GCF_048321015.1). Lineage (NCBI taxonomy): Bacteria > Pseudomonadati > Pseudomonadota > Betaproteobacteria > Rhodocyclales > Zoogloeaceae > Thauera > Thauera sp. WH-2. The sequence continues at coordinate 143,363 of NZ_JBLWFG010000003.1, forward strand.
GGTGCTGGAGAACCTCATCGTCGCCCAGCACAACGTGCTGCAGCGCGCCTCGAGATTCTCCATCGCCGGGATCTTCAAGCTGCCCGGCTACCGCCAGGCGGAGAGGCAGGCGATCGAGCGCGCAGCGATGTGGCTCGAAAGGCTCAAGCTCACCCACCTCGCCGACCACGCCGCAGGCGACCTGCCCTACGGCATCCAGCGCCGCATCGAGATCGCACGTGCGCTGTGCGTCGACCCGGTTCTGCTGTGCCTGGACGAACCGGCGGCCGGCCTCAACCCGCGCGAATCGGCCGAACTCAACGAGCTGCTGCTCTACCTGTGCGGCGAACTGGGCATCGCGATCCTGCTCATCGAGCACGACATGAGCGTGGTGATGAACGTCTCCGACCACATCGGCGTGATCAGCTACGGGCGCAAGATCGCCGAAGGCACACCCGAGGAGGTCCGGAACAACCCGGAGGTGATCAAGGCCTACCTCGGCGAGGACGAGGAAGAAGCCGAAGCGGGCATCGCCGAGAAACTTGCCGAGGAAGGCATGACCGAGACACGCAAGGGGGGGCAGCCGGCATGATGCTCACGATGGAGGGCGTGCACGCCCATTACGGACATATCCACGCACTGCGCGGCATCGACATCGAGGTTCAGGTCGGGGAGATCGTCACCCTGATCGGTGCCAACGGCGCCGGAAAATCCACGCTGATGATGAGCCTGTTCGGCAACCCCAAGGCCAGCGCGGGGCGCATCGTGTTCGACGGCGAGGACATCACCCGCGTCCATACCCACGAGATCGCCCGTCGCGGCATCGCCCTGGTGCCCGAAGGCCGGCGCATCTTTCCGCGCATGACGGTGATCGAGAACCTGCAGATGGGAACGGCGCATGCCGACCCGGCGAACTACGATGCCGACATCGCGCGCGTGTTTGCGATGTTTCCCATTCTCGAGGAGCGACGCACGCAACGCGCCGGCACCTTGTCGGGCGGGGAACAGCAGATGCTCGCGATCGGCCGCGCGCTGATGAGCCGCCCCAAGCTGCTGCTGCTCGACGAGCCTTCACTCGGGCTGGCGCCGATCTACATCCGCAAGGTGTTCCAGATCATCCGCGAACTCAACCGCGACCACGGCATGACCATCCTGCTCGTCGAGCAGAACGCCAACCAGGCCCTGCGCGTGGCCGACCGCGGCTACGTGCTGCAGCACGGCGAGATCACCCTCGCCGGCACCGGGGCCGAACTGCTGGCGAGTACGGAAGTGCGTGCAGCCTACCTGGAGGGCGGGCACGCCTGATCGGCGATCATCCGCAGCCCTCCCGTTTCGCGCGAATCCATGTCCGACACCTCCCAACCCGCCCGCTGGCTGCCTTTCGTCGTCCTCGGCATCGGCCTCACCGCAATCTCCTTCGGCGCCATCTTCGCCCGCCTCGCCCAGGCTGAGGGTGTCAGCTCCCTTACCGTGGCGACCTGGCGCTTGGGGCTCGCGGCATTGATCATCACCCCGATCGCCCTGCTGCAATCGCGCCACGAACTGGCACGGCTCACCCGCAGGCAGATCGGCATGGCGCTGGTGGCGGGCTTCTTTCTCGCCCTGCACTTCGCTACCTGGATCAGTTCGCTGGAATACACCTCGGTCGCCTCCAGCACCGCGCTCGTCACCACCAACCCGCTCTGGATCGGCCTGGCTTCCTTCCTGATCTTCCGCGAGACCCCGACGCGGATGATGATCGGCGGCATCGCGCTGTCCTTCGCCGGCAGCCTGTTCATCTTCTGGAGCGACAGCCAGACCGCCGGCGCAGGCAGCAACCCGATGCTGGGCAACCTGCTGGCACTGATCGGGAGCTGGTGTTTTTCCGCCTACCTGTTGATCGGGCGCCGGCTGCGCGCCGGGCTCGGGTTGCCTGCCTACATCTGGCTGGCCTATGGCGCTGCGGCGCTGTTTCTCTTCGCCGCCAGCGGCGTGGGTGGGGTGGAGCTCATCGCCCTGTCGGGCACCGCCTGGCTGGTCCTGCTCGCAATGGCGGTGGGCCCGCAACTGCTCGGCCACACTGCCTACAACTGGTCGCTACGCTACGTGTCCGCCACCTTCGTCGCGGTGGTCACGCTCGGGGAACCGGTGGGTAGCGCGCTGATGGCCTTCCTCATTTTCGGCGAAGGCTTTGCGCCGCTGCAGTTCGTCGGTTTCAGCCTGCTGCTGGTGGGGATCTACCTGGCGGCAAAGGGCGAGAAGGGCTGAGCGCCTGGCAAGCCCACGCTAAAGTCTCGCGCAGCCGTGACGATAACTTGTCGTACCTGATCCAGGCGGCTGAATCGCCGCCCGAAGGATCCGCAGCACCTCACCGCCCGCACCAAGGAACGCAGATGGAACCCGCTACCCACATCCGCCCGTCCCGGGCGATCGCCAGCCGTCTCGGCGTCATCGTTGCCTTGCCGCTGCTCGTCATCATCGTCTTTGCCGTACTGCTGGGGCAGTCGGCCCAGGAGCGTTCGCACTCGGCCGAAACCACCGAGCGCCTGTCGAGGCTCAGCGCCGCGACCAGCGAGCTGATCCACCGCCTGCAGGTCGAGCGCGGTGCCACTGGCGGCTTCATCAGCTCATCGGGACAGCAGTTACGTGATGCCCTGCCTGGCTTCCGGCAGGTGACAGACACGGCAGTCGCACAGTTTCGTAGTCGACACCAGCAGACGATCACGGCAGACACCCCCGCGGCAGAGAAGCTTGTCGCCGACATCGAGGGGCATCTGCAGCAGCTCGCCGAGATCCGCACGCAGGCGCAGCAGCTGAGCATCGGCGCGGGCGAAAGCACCCGCTACTACACCAGCGTCATCAACGCGCTGATCCAGCTCGTGGGCACGGCCGCGCAGTTCAACACCGACCCGGTGATCGGGCAGCACGCCTCGGCGCTCGAAGCGCTCATCCGTGCGAAGGAAGCCGCCGGCCAGGAACGCGCCCTCGGCACTCAGGCCTTCGGCACGGACTGGGTCACCTCGGAGCAGTATCGCGCCATTCAGGAGCGCATCTACCGCCAGCAAGCCTTCTTCGAGATCTTCAACTCGATGGCGGGCACGGATGCCCAAGCGGTCCTGCGTGAGATCGAGGCCTCGCCCGAGCGCGAGGCCGTCGCGCGCATGCGCAACGTAATGAGCGAGCGCCAGGCCTACGGCGAATTCGGGATCCAGGGTGCGGAGTGGTTCGCAACCAGTACCGCCTACATCGACCGCCTCTACCGGCTCGAGCAGCAGGTCTGTGATGAGATCGCCGCAATGGCCGAACAACTGGTCGCGAAGAGCACGCAGACCCTGTCCGTCACCATCGGCCTGTCGGTCATCGCCATCGCCGCCACCTTGCTCATCTCGATCCTGCTCGGGCGCAGCATCAGCCGCCCGCTCACCCAGGCCGTGCAGATCGCGGAGCAGATCGCCAGCGACGAGGACTTCACCCGCCGCGTCCCGGTCGCCGGCGTAGCCGAGGTGCAGCGCACCGCGCAGGCCTTCAATCGCCTCATCGACAGCTTCCGCCAGATCCTGTCCGAAGCCCGCAGTTCCAGCCAAGGGGTGTCGTCCGCAGCCACGGCGATCTCGGCCTCGAGCGCACAGCTCAGCCGCAGCGCAGGCACCCAGGCCGAAGCTGCCGCAACCGTAGCCGCTGCTGCCACCGAGGTTTCGAGCAGCGTCAGCGAGACGGCATCGCGCGCCGCGGTGGCGGCCGAACTCGTCGACAAGGCCTCGGATGAAACGAAGGCAGCGCTGGGCATCATGCAGGAGATGGTCAAGCGCGTCGAAGATGCCGCCGGTCAGGTGCGCGCCTCGCAGGACGATGTCGAGTCCCTCGCCTCGAGCTCCAAGCAGATCGGCGGCATCGTCAGCGCCATCCGCGAAATCGCCGAACAGACCAACCTGCTCGCCCTCAACGCCGCGATCGAGGCCGCGCGCGCTGGGGAGCAGGGCCGCGGTTTCGCCGTGGTCGCGGACGAGGTGCGCAAGCTCGCCGAGCGCACGGCCGCATCCACCCAGGAGATCAGCGGCCTGATCGGTGAGATCCAGCAGCATATCGGCGGTACGGTCACCTCGATGCAGTCCGCGGGCGAGAACGTCAGCGGTAGCCTGGAGCTCGTATCGCGTACCGAGACGGCCCTGCGCAGCATCGGTGACAGTTCGGAGCAGGTTGCGCAGAGCGTGCAGGGCATGGCCGACGCCATCCGCGAGCAGGATCTTGCCATCCAGCAGGTCGCATCCAATGCCGAACGCATTGCCGCGATGACCGAGCAAAACAGCGGCTCGGCGCACGAAAGTGCAAGAACCGCAGAGGAACTCACCCGCGTCGCCACCGCGCTTTCTGGCCTGGTCGAGCGCTTCCGCACCTGAGCGGGGTGAATCTGTGGCCGAGATCCACCGCACGATATCGGGGATCTCGCCGCAGGCCTCTCATCGCTGGACCACCCGCAACAAATAACCAATAGTTCTTTTTAAAAGACATCAGAGCACTTCAACGCATTAAGGCTTTCCCGTAGTCTGCGCTCCGTCAACGCGTGCCCTGCCCACATCGGCGGCCCGTGCTTCGAATCGCATTCAAGGAAGGTCCGATCATGCTGAAGAAACTCGCACCCCTCGCGCTCGCACTCGCACTCACCGGCGGCAGCCTCACCCTCACCGCCCCCGCCCTCGCCAACCCGGACCTCGCCCACCCGGCCCACACGGCTGCCGCGACGACGGAGTCGCTCGCCGCCGCGCCTGCCCCGCTCCTGCAACCAGCAGCGCTGAAGGCCCTGCTCGGCGCCCCCGGGGTCCGCGTGCTCGACATCCGCGCCGACAAGGACTACGCCGCGGGCCACATCCCCGGCGCCATCCACACGCCTTACGGCAAGTTCCGCGGGCCGAAGGAGAACCCTGGCCAGCTGCAGTCGGAAGATGCCTTGACCGCATTGCTTCAGGTCGCAGGCATCGACCGCGACACACATGTGGTCGTCGCGCATGCGGGCGCCGACCACACCGACTTCGGCGCGGCCGCGCGCGTCTACTGGACGCTCAAGGTCGGTGGCCTGAGCCGGCTGTCCATTCTCGACGGCGGCACCAAGGCCTGGCAGGCTGCCGGCGGAGCGCTGGAAAGCGCAGTTCCGCAGGTGACGCCCACCCGGTTCGTCTATCGTTACGACCAGGAGCAGATCGTGACCAGCGACGAGCTCGCCGCGGCGCTGCAGTCCGGGAACACCCCCCTGCTCGTTGACGCCCGCCCGGCACGCTTCTTCAGCGGCGAGGCACGGGTAGATGCCGCCGCCCGGTACGGCACCCTCCCCGGGGCCAAGTCGTTCGACAATGCGCAGTTCTTCCCCAAGGGGGGCACCACACTCAAGCCCGCGAGCGAACTCAAGGCGCTGGTCGCCCTGTCCGGTGCGGACGCTGCACCGGCGGTCTCCTTCTGCAACACCGGCCACTGGGCGGCGACCAACTGGTTCGTGATGTCCGAGATCGCCGGCAACAAGTCGGTCAAGCTGTATCCGGCCTCGGTCGTGGAGTGGAGCCAGTCGGAGCGGGCGATGGAGAACCAGCCCTCGCGCGTGACGGCGCTGGTGCAGGACGTCAAGCGCGCGTTCGACAAGTAAGGGCGGGGAGGTTTCGATGCGTTGGATCAACCGCTCCTTCCTGATCGCCGGGGGGCTTGCCGGCGTGCTCGCGGTGACGCTGGCCGCCGGGGTACGCCAGGGGCTGCTCGCCCTGCTCGGCATCGGTTTCGGTGCCGTGCTGCAAGCTGCGCGCTTCGGCTTCACCACCGGCTGGCGCGATTACATCGAACGCCGCGACCCGCAGGGCCTGTGGGCGCAGATGCTGCTCATGGTCCTGGCAGCCGCACTGACCCTGCCGCTCATCGCCGGCAGCGGTGGTGAGCTCGTCGGCGCGGTGGCGCCGCTGACCATCAGCCTGGTGCTCGGGGCTTTCCTGTTCGGAGCAGCCATGCAGCTGGCCGACGGCTGCGGCTCCGGCACGCTCTACAAGGCCGGCTCGGGTTCGCCGCTGTCCTTCGTGGTGCTTCCCACCTTTGCCTTCGGCAGCTTCCTCGGCGCGTCCCACCAGCCCGCATGGGTCGAACTGGGCGGCCTGCCAGCGGTCGATCTGCTGGCATTCGGGTGGCCCACTGCGCTCGCGCTGACCACCATCGCCTGCGGCACGGTCGCCTGGTGGGCTGGCCGTGGTGCACGCAAGACGGCACCCGCCTCTGCCACACCTGCCTCTGCCACCTCTCCCGCAAGCGTTGCCGAACAGATCCTGCGCGCAGGTACCGCGAGCTTCGTGCCCGCAAGCTCACCCGCTCGCCCCACGCGCTGGGCGCGACGCTGGTGGCTGGGCGCGCTCTTGCTGGCGGTACTCTACCTGCTGCATCTCGTGGTCGCCGGCCAGCCTTGGGGCATCGTGTATGGCATGGGGGTGTGGGGCGCGAAAGCCATGGCTGCGCTTGGCTGGGACCCTTCCGGCGACGCATTCTGGGGCGCGGCCCCGCATGCACAGCGTCTGGTGGAGCCCATTCTTGCCGATGTGACCTCGGTAACGAACATCGGCCTGATCTATGGCGCGATCGCCGCATCCCGCTGGCGCGGCGCGGCCAGCTTCAGCCTGCCGTCCAGCCGGCGCTTCGCCGCGGCGGCCCTCGCCGGCCTCGTCATGGGCTACAGCGCACGCATGGCTTTCGGCTGCAACGTCGGCGCCTATCTGGGGGGCATCGCGTCGGCCAGCCTGCACGGCTGGGTATGGTTCGCACTCGCCTTCGCAGGATCGATCGTGGGCGTGCGCATTCGCCGTAGCATCAGTGCACAGGAGGCGTCCGCATGAACAAGACCACGCTCTTTCGCGCCGGCATGGCCCTGTTCTGGCTGCTGGCCCTGGGCCTGCTCATGGTCGATACAGCGACCAGCAGCAGCGTCCGGGTTGAACCCCCTCCGATCGCATTCGGCAGTGGAATGGCCGCGTCGGGCGGGCACTGCTCCGGGCGTTGAGCCCGCGCCCGCGTACCTCAGAGCAGCCCGTTGCTGCCCGCCAGCCACAGCAGCCCACCGAGCAGGCCGACCCCGACCCCGCCCATGCCCACGGCGGCCTTGCGCGCAAGCGCGGGGCCGCCGATCACGGCCGCCATGCCCAGCTTGAACCCAAGGTTGGCAAGCATCGCGATGCCGATCGCCGTCACCGTGACCTCCAGCGCCAGGCGCTCCAGCGCGAAGAGTCGCAGACTGGAAAGGGTGATCGCATCGACGTCGGTCAGGCCGGAGATCAGGGCCAGCACGTAGAGGCCGCGGCTGCCCGCGTAGTCGGACAATGCGGCAGCGGCCAGCAGCACGAGGGCATAGAGCGCGCCAAACCCGAGTGCGGTCTTGAGTTCGGCAGGGTTGGACGTGGAAGGCACGACCGGCTCGCTGCGCTCGAGCATCTGCCGCCAGTGCCAGATCGCAGCCAGCCCGCCGAGCAGAAGCGCCGGAGCGATGATCCGCATCAGCGCCCCCGCCACCGAGGGCGCAACCAGCGTGGCAACGACCCCGACGCGCAACACCATGACGAGGTTGGCCATCACGATCACCAGCGCCGCCATCGCGTTCATGCTTGGCAGCTCGCGCGCCTGGCGCGCATAGAGCACCGTGGTCGCCGTACTCGAAGCCAGCCCTCCGAACACCCCCACAAAGACCGCCCCATAGCGCACCCCGGCCAGTTGCAGCGCGGTATAGCCGGCGAGCCCTACCCCGGCGATCAGCACCACCATCCACCAGATCTGCTTCGGATTGAGCGCGCCATAGGGACCCATCTCCTCGTTCGGCAGAATGGGCAGGATCACCAGCGAGAGCACGCCAAACTGCAGGATCGAGATCCAGTCCCGGCTGTCGAGACGCGTCGCCATGCCACGCAACTGCGCCTTGAAGTACAGCAGTACGGTCGCCCCCACGGCGAGCATCACCGCCTGCTGCGCATGGCCGAGCCATGTCGCCGCCCCCAGCCCGTAGCACAGCACCAGCGCTGCAACCGAGGTGGTGCCCGGATCGGTGGGGTCGGGATGGCGCAGATAGGCGGCGATGATGGTGGCCCCCACGATCAGCAGGCCGGCGACGAAGGGCAGACCGCTGCCGAAGGCTTCCCCGAGCATGGTCATCAACGCGCCCAACAGACCGACCAGTGCAAAGGTGCGCAGGCCGGCGCGTGAGGAGGGCACGCGCTCGCGCTCGAGGCCGATCAGCAGACCGATGCCGGTTGCGATCAGGAAGGCCTCGATCTGGTCGGTATTGGCAGTCAGGAGGTCGGACATGGCGCTCGGGCGGATCGCCGCCGGGTCGATCTGGGTCGGACCATGATACGCGCCGGAGCGCGGTGGGTGCAGCCGTTGCCGCGGCGGGATAGCATTGCGCCCTCGCCCCTGCCCTGCCGAAGAGGACGCCATGCAGTTGCTGCTCATCGAGGACGACCCCACCCTTGCCGAGGGCGTCGCGGAGTTCCTCCGCGGCCAAGGCGACGAGGTCAGCGTCGAGCATGACGGCCTGACCGCAGACCGCCTCCTGCAGGCCGCGCCCTTCGACTTCGTCCTCGCCGACGTCGGCCTGCCCGGGCTGAACGGCTACGAGCTCGTGCGCCGCATGCGCAAACGCGGGCAGCGCATGCCGGTGATCCTCATCACCGCGCGCGATGCGCTCGACGACCGCATCTACGGGCTCGACCTGGGCGCCGACGACTACCTGGTCAAACCCTTCGAGCTGGCCGAGCTGAGTGCGCGCATGCGCGCCGTCCAGCGGCGTGGTGGCAGCGCGGCAGCGCCGGCGGTCGGCTTCGGCCCGCTGGTGCTCGACGTCGAAGGCCGACTGGCCGAGTTGGCCGGCGAGCCGCTCGCCCTCAGCGGGCGGGAGTGGGAGGTGCTCGAAGCCCTGGTACGCGCAGACGGACGCACCGTGCCTAGAGAACGACTGCAGGGCGAAGGCAGCAGCAATGCGCTGGAGGTCTACGTCTCGCGCCTGCGCCCCCGCCTCGAAGCGGCGGGCCTGCTGATCCGCACCGTACGCGGCTTCGGCTACCGGCTGGAGCGCGCCAGGGAGCGTCCCGCCGGTGCAGACTAGCCTTCGCCGCACGCTCTTCAGCAGCCTCGCCGCACCCACCCTCGTGCTCCTCCTCACCGCAGGCGCGGTCGCCTACAGCAGCGCGAGATGGGTGGTCGGCAATGCCTACGACGCCAACCTCCTCAACCTCGCACAGGCCATCGCCACCCATGTACATGCGACACCCGACGGCCTGGCGCTCCGCCTCGCACCCGAGGTGGAAGCTGCCGTGCGCACCGACGCCGTCGACCGCATCTACTTTCGTGTTCGCGAACGGCAGGGGCGCGTGCTCGGCGGCGACGCCGGGTTGCCGCTGCTCGATGACCTCGACGCGCTCTCCAGCCTGCCGATCCCCTACACGCCGGTCGGCAGGGAACCCACCTACCCCATACTACCCACCGTACCCGCCGCACGCCCCGTCTTTCGCGACCTGACCCACGCCGGTCAGCCCATCCGCGCGGTCCGGCTGTACCGCAGCCAAGGCTCCGCCGGTTTCTACGTCACGGTGGCGGAAACCCTCGGCAAGCGCGACGAGGCCATGGGCCGGCTGGTCGCCGGGTTTTCGTGGGCAGCGCTGCTGCTGCTGATCGCCGCTGGCGTGGCGGCACGCTTCGGCATCCCCAGCGGCCTCGCGCCGCTCGCGCGCCTCGAGCGCTCGCTGCGCGCCCGCTCGGGCACGGACCTGTCACCCATCGACCCGGCCGGCGTGCCACAGGAAGTACGCGAGGTGATCGGCGCGCTCAATGGCCTGCTCGACCGCCTGCGTGCCGCCAACGCACAGCAGCGCAGCTTCCTGCAGGATGCCGCGCACCAGCTGCGCACCCCGCTCGCCGGCCTGCAGGTTCAGCTCGAGCTGCTCGAGTCACGCCCAGCGGACGCGGCAGCGCGCGCCCGCCTGCGGCACTCGGTTGCCCGCATCACCCGGCTCGCCAACCAGCTGCTCGCACTCGCGCGCGCCGAGGCGGGAGAGCGCCTGATGGCCGACGCCACCGAGGTCGATCTCGCCGCGTTGATCGATGCGATGGTCGAGGACTGGGTGGAGCGCGCCGACGCACGCCAGATCGACCTTGGGATCGAGCGCGAACCGTTACGCATCGCTGGAGACCCGACCTTGCTTCAGGAGCTGATCGCCAACCTCATGGACAATGCGCTGAAGTACGGGCGCACGCACGGTACCGTCAGCCTGCGCTGCGCGCGCACAGGGGAATCGGTACTGATCGAGGTCTGTGACGATGGACCGGGTATTCCGCCCGTCGTGCGCGAACAGGTTTTCGAGCGCTTCTACCGCCATGCCGGTACCGCTGCAGCCAGCGGCAGCGGGCTGGGTCTGTCGATCGCGCGCGAGATCGTCCATAGCCATGGTGGCCGCATCGACATCGACGACGGACCCCAGGGCTGCGGCACCTGCGTGCGCGTCCGGCTCCCGCTCCATCCGCGGCCCGCCCCCTGAAAAGACCGCGGGGCGGCGAGCCTGCGCCCACCGCCCCGCGGTCGAATCCGCCGGCCGGTCGCCCCCGCACGGGAGCGACCGACCCAGCCTGCGGCTTAGTGCGACGAGGCTGCCGCGGCGCCGATGCCGGTCTCCGAACGCACCTTCTGCGCGAGGTACCCGGCGCGGTCAGCCTTGGCCCGCGCGCTGTTGTCGAGGATGGAGAACAGCCAGATGCCGATGAAGCCTGCCGCCATCGAGAACAGCGCCGGCGACGCGTAGGGGAACAGCGCCGAACCCTTCGGGTTGCCGAGCGTGGCCTCCCACACCGAGGGCGATACGATGGTCAGCGCCACCGCGGTGATCAGGCCGAGGAAACCGCCGATGGTCGCACCGCGCGTGGTGCAATCCTTCCACAACACCGACATGAACAGCACCGGGAAGTTGGCCGAGGCCGCAATCGCGAAGGCGAGCGACACCATGAAGGCGATGTTCTGCTTCTCGAACGCGATGCCCAGGATGACCGCGATGAAGCCCAGCACCAGCGTGGTGATGCGCGAGACCTTCAGCTCGGAAGCCGAGTCGGCGTTGCCCTTCTTGAATACCGTGGCGTACAGGTCGTGCGACACCGCCGAGGCACCCGAAAGGGTCAGGCCGGCCACCACCGCAAGGATGGTCGCGAACGCCACCGCGGAGATGAAGCCGAGGAAGATGTTGCCGCCCACCGCATTGGCAAGGTGGATCGCAGCCATGTTGCCACCGCCGATCAGACCACCCTTGCCATCCAGGAAGTCCGGATTGGTCGACACCAGCACGATCGCGCCGAAGCCGATGATGAAGGTGAGAATGTAGAAGTAGCCGATCCAGGTGGTTGCCCAGAACACCGACTTGCGCGCCTCCTTGGCATCCGGCACGGTGAAGAAGCGCATCAGCACGTGCGGCAGGCCCGCCGTGCCGAACATCAGCGCCATGCCGAACGAGATCGCCGAGACGGGATCCTTGATGAAGGAGCCCGGGCCCATGATCGCCTGGCCGATAGCGGCCGCTTCTTCCGCACTCTTGCCGCCGGCGATCGCGGTTTCCACCTTGATGCGCACCGCATCGGCAAACATCGCCTCAGGGGAAAAGCCATAGGCGAGCAGCACCATGAAGGCCATGAAGCTCGCGCCGGCAAGCAGCAGGCAGGCCTTGATGATCTGCACCCAGGTGGTCGCGGTCATGCCGCCGAACAGCACATAGACCATCATCAGCGCACCGACGATGACCACCGCCATCCAGTATTCCAGGCCGAACAGCAGCTTGATGAGCTGGCCCGCACCGACCATCTGCGCGATCAGGTAGAAGGCCACCACGACCAGGGTGCCCGAGGCCGCGAAGGCGCGGATCGGGGTCTGCTGAAAGCGGTAGGCCGCCACGTCGGCGAAGGTGAACTTGCCGAGGTTGCGCAGGCGCTCGGCCATCAGGAAGGTGATCACCGGCCAGCCGACCAGGAAGCCGATCGAGTAGATCAGGCCGTCGTAGCCGTTCATCATCACCGCGGCCGAGATGCCCAGGAAGGAGGCCGCCGACATGTAGTCGCCGGCGATCGCCAGTCCGTTCTGGAAGCCGGTGATGCCACCGCCGGCGGTGTAGAAGTCGGACGCCGACTTGGTCTTGGAGGCCGCCCACTTGGTGATGTACAGCGTGCCGAGGACGAACAAGCCGAACATCATGATCGCCGTCCAGTTGGTCGCCTGCTTCTCGGCCTGGCCGAGATCGCCGCCCGCAGCGAACACGACTGCGGGCGCAAGTGCAAACGCAAACGCAGCTGCGAGCTTCAGAAGGGTCGTGATCATTTGCCCACCTCCTCGACGATCTCGCGGGTCAGGCGGTCGAATTCGGAGTTCGCGCGCCGCACGTAGAAGCCGGTGATGAGGATGGTGAAGAAGATCACCCCGAGGCCGACCGGGATGCCGACCGTCATCACGCCATCGCCCAGGCGGGCGGCGAGCATCTCCTTGTCGAAGGCGATGACTGCGATGTAGCCGTAGTACACCACCATCATGATCGCGGTGAGGATCCAGCCGAAGCTGGAGCGCGTGCGTACCAGGCGCTGGTACTTGGGGTTTGCGGCGATTCGTATCGCCATGTCGTCCTTCATCTCTCCCTCCTCCGTAGCGGTCCGGACGCTCGTCCGGCTGCCGGCAAGGTAGGCCGAGAGGCTTACATTCTGCTTACTCGCTCATAAAAAACTCTTTTATTTACAGATGCTTAACGAATCCTTAAAGAATGCTTAAGCCATCTCCCCGACAAGCGACGAAGACACGCCGATCGCCGGGAAACGGCCCGCTCCGGCCCGACCTGCACATGGGCAAGCTCAAGGCCCGGGCAGGAAGCGCACGAACTCCGCCGGCAGCGGTGCGTTCTCCAGGCTGCGCTGGGCAAACAGGAAGCGGCCGTCGCAGACAAAACCGAGATCGCCCCAATCGACTGCGTTGAGCGCATCGCGGAAGGCCTCGATGTCGACATCCGCGCGACGCGGAAAGACCGCCATCACCGCACCGTCGTAGTCCCTGCACGGATGCACGAAGAAGGGCTTGGCAACGCGCGTCTTGCCATTCACGTACACCCGCGGCTGCGTGCTGCGGTAGTGCAGCCTGCCCCACATCCACCAGTTCGACTCGTCGAACTTCGTCACCTTGCGCTGCAACAGGCGCGCCTGGTGCGGCAGCAGCGCCTGGGGCGGTGGCTCGCCGGGCTCGGAAAAGATCATGCGCCGCGTCTGGCCGGTGCGGACGGTGTGCGAGCACACGAACTCGCGGTTGCCCTGCAGCGGGCTGGTGTAGAGCTCGTCCGCCCCGGACACCGCACCCACCTTGACGAAGGCCACGTCCGACAGCCGCAGCGGATAGTCGCCACGCGCGAACATCAGGTGGCCGGCGCATTCGATGAAGTGGCGCGTGTCCCAGCCGGGTGCGGCGAGCGCGGCAGCCAGATCATCGCCCGCGCCAATCTCGCAATGATTCAGGCTGCGCTCGGCACAGCCCTTCTCGAAGCGCCAGATCAGGCAGTTCGGCACGGCATCGGGGAACACGCGCGCGTCGCCGAGCTCGATCGCGTCGGTGATCGAGCCCGCCTCGAACAGCAGACGGTTGAGCTTCACCGCCGAAGTCGCCTTGAGGAAGTCGCGCGGCGTGATGAAGATCAGCTCGCCACCGGGCTTGAGGTGGCGCAGGCACTTGTCGATGAAGAACAGGTAGAGATTGGCGCGCTTGTCCAGGCACGCGCCGTAGCCGCCCCGCGCAATCAGGGCCCGGGTGGCAGCCGGGATGTCCTGACATCGCACATAGGGCGGATTGCCGATGATGGTGTCGAACTGCTCGTGATCGGGGTAGGCGAAGAAGTCGATCGCCTGCGCGCCGGGCGGGCAGTGGTCGGGGTCGAGTTCGAGCCCCACGGCCCCCGGAAGATGGCGGAGGAAGGCGCCATCGCCGCATGAGGGCTCGAGCACGCGGCCGGTGTTGCGGCGCAATGCGAGCATCGCGCGCACCACCGGCTCGGGGGTGAAGATCTGCCCGAGCGCGGCGACGTCGCGCAGGCCGAGGGCAAGCTGGGCGGCGGGGAGCGAAATGGGTGTCTGCATGGACGGCGATGTTACCAAGCCAGCGGACGCCCCGGGCGAGGACCCACGCACTTGCCTATACTTCCGCTACCGGCGCCGCAGCGAAAGCGCCCCTCCGCGTTGAACGACAACTCCACACCACAAGGAGCCCGCATGTCCCACTGGTACCCCGACAACACCGAATCCATCGGCCACACCCCGCTCGTCCGTCTCAACCGCGTCACCGACGGTGCCCAGGCCACCGTGCTCGCCAAGATCGAGGGCCGCAACCCGGCCTTCTCGGTGAAGTGCCGCATCGGCACCTCGATGGTGAAGGACGCCGAAGCCCACGGCCGCCTCGGCCCGGGCAAGGAGATCGTCGAGCCGACCAGCGGCAACACCGGCATCGCGCTCGCCTTCGTGTGCGCGGCGCGCGGCATCCCGCTCACGCTGACGATGCCCGAGACCATGAGCGTCGAGCGCCGCAAGCTGCTGGTGGCCTATGGCGCCAAGCTGGTACTGACCGAAGGCGCCAAGGGCATGAACGGGGCGATCGCGAAGGCGCAGGAGATCGTCGCCTCCGACCCGGATCGCTACGTGCTGCTGCAGCAGTTCGAGAACCCGGCCAATCCGGCGATCCACGAGGTCACCACCGGCCCGGAGATCTGGAACGACACCGACGGCGCGATCGACATCCTGGTCTCGGGCGTCGGCACCGGCGGCACCATCACCGGCATCTCGCGCTACATCAAGCGCGTGCGCGGCAAGGCGATCCAGTCGATCGCAGTGGAACCCGCCGCCAGCCCGGTGATCAGCCAGACCCTGGCCGGCCAGCCGCTCACCCCCGCGCCGCACAAGATCCAGGGCCTGGGCGCCGGCTTCGTGCCCAAGGTGCTGGACCTGTCGCTGGTCGATGGCGTCGAGCAGGTGACCAACGAGGACGCGGTCCTCTACGCCCGCCGCCTGGCGCGCGAGGAAGGCATCCTCGCCGGCATCTCCTGCGGCGCGGCCACTGCGGCTGCGGTTCGCCTGGCACAGCGGCCAGAGAACGCGGGCAAGACCATCGTGGTGATCCTGCCGGATTCGGGCGAGCGCTATCTGAGCTCGATCCTGTTCGAGGGAATGTTCGACGAGAAGGGCTTGGCGATCTGACGAGGCCATGACGATCCGCGTGCGCCGTGCCTACGACCCGAGCGCAGCCGGGGACGGCTGCCGCGTGCTCGTCGACCGCCTCTGGCCACGCGGGTTGGCGCGTGACGAGGCGCAGATCGACCACTGGCTGCGCGAGCTCGCACCATCGAACGAACTGCGTCGATGGTTCGCACACGACGCTGAGCGCTGGGATGCATTTTGCCAGCGCTATGCCGAGGAACTACAGTCGCCCTCGACCAGCGTGGCACTCGCCGAACTGCGCCAGCTCATCACCACGCAGCCAACCGTCACCCTTCTATACGGCGCGCGCGACGCGGAACACAACAATGCCCAAGCCCTCCGCCTGTGGCTGCAGGCGCACGACAGCGCACGCTGAAAGTCTTCAGCGCCACATGTCCCGCATCTTCGCTGCGAGGTCGATCGCCGCCTGGCGCGATGCGGGCGAGCCCTGCAGTTCCGGCGGCGGAGGCGGCCAGCTGATCTGCTCGAAGTGCCCCAGCAGGCGGTTGGGGATGAAACGCGTGCGGCCCGCATACAGGTGGCGGTCGCCCATGCCCATCTGCTGGGTGACGTAGAAGCGCTGCGGCACGATGAGGTCGAGGCTGTCCTTCGCCCGCGTCATCGCCACGTACAGCAGGCGGCGCTCCTCCTCGATCTCGGCGCTGTTGCGGGTGGCGACGTCGGACGGGATGCAGCCGTCTACCACGTTGAGCACGCTCACAGCGTTCCACTCCTGCCCCTTGGCCGAATGCATCGTCGACAGGATCAGGTAGTCCTCGTCGAGCAGCGGCATACCGGCTTCACCGCTGGTGGCGCTGGGCGGATCGAGGGTGAGCTCGGTGAGGAAGCGCTGGCGGCTGGGGCTGGTGGCGGCGATACGGGCGAGCTGCTGGATGTCGAGCACACGCAGCGCAAAGTCGTCGTACAGGCGCGGCATCTGGGCCTCGTACCAGCGGCAGGCGAGTTCGAAGTCGACCGGCCAGGCGGGGCAGCCGCTGGCAAACCTGCCGCCCGCGTCGTGTGCGCGCGGCTCGGCCAAGGCCGCCGAGGCAGCGGCCGGGTCGGCAGCGGCGATACGTCCTGCAAGGCGGTCGATCAAGGCCGCAAACGCCTGCCAGCCTGCGCGTGCCGCCTCGGGCACCGGCTGCTCGGCGAGCAGCGCGCAGCCCTCGGGCGCGGCGCAGACGTTGTCGAGCACCCGGCCAGCGGTCCTGGGGCCGATGCCGGCGAGCAGCTGGATGGCGCGGAAGCCCGAGATGCGGTCGCGCGGGTTTTCAGCCCAGCGCAGCAGCGCAAGCACATCCTTGACGTGAGCGGCCTCCAGGAACTTGAGCCCGCCGAACTTCACGAACGGGACATTGCGCCGGGTGAGCTCCATCTCCAGACGCGCGCTGTGCGCCGAGGCGCGGAACAGCACTGCCTGCTGCTTGAGCTTCAGCCCCTCCTCACGCCGCGCCAGCAAGGTGTCCACGACGAAGGCCGCCTGGTCGGCGTCGTCCTTGACCGACACCAGGCGCGGGCGCTGGGTGGATGCGCGATCGGACCACAGGTTCTTGGTGAAGCGCTCCGCGGCAAGCGCGATCACCGCATTGGCGGCTTCCAGGATCGGCTTGGTGGAGCGGTAGTTCTGCTCCAGCGTCACCATTCTCGCCGGCGGGTCGAACGCGGCGGGAAAATCTAGGATGTTGCGCACGGTGGCACCGCGGAAGGCGTAGATCGACTGTGCGTCATCGCCGACCACGGTCAGGCCGCGGCCATCGGGCTTCATTGCGAGCAGGATCGACGCCTGCAGGAGGTTGGTGTCCTGGTATTCGTCGACCAGCACATGATCGAACAAGCCGCCGATCTCGGCTCCGAGCGTGGGCTCGGCCACCATCTGCGCCCAGTACAGCAGCAGGTCGTCGTAATCGAGCACCTGCTGCGCCTGCTTGGCTTCGACGTAGGCGCGGAACAGGCGCTTGAGCGCATCCTCCCACGCCGCGCACCACGGGAAGCTCGCCTGCAGCACCTCGGCCAGCGGCGCCTGCGTGTTGACCGCCGCCGAGTAGATCGCCAGGCAGGTGCCCTTCTGCGGAAAACGCTGTTTGGTCGCCGACAGGCCCAGTTCGTGGCGCGCCAGGTTCATCAGGTCGGCGGAATCTTCACGGTCGTGGATGGTGAAACCGGGGTCGACTCCGATGCGCCCGGCGTACTCGCGCAACAGGCGCGCGCCGAGGGCGTGGAAGGTGCCGGACCAGTTCAGTTGGGCCTGCGCCGGGCCAGGCCGGCCAGCCGACATTTCTGCCAGGATGCGCCGCACCCGACGCCCCATCTCGTCAGCCGCGCGACGCGAGAAGGTGAGCAGCAGGATGCGGCCGGGATCGGCACCGTGGGCGATGAGGTGCGCGACACGGTGGGCCAGCGTGTTGGTCTTGCCCGAGCCGGCGCCAGCAATCACCAACAGCGGCGGCGGAGGGTCCCCACCCGCCCCGCCACCCAGACCATGCAGAACGGCTTCACGCTGGGCCGCATTGAGCGCAGCGAGCGGATCGTCAGGATTTCCGACAGCAGAAACTCGATCGGAAGAGCGGGGGGCAGCAAGCATGCCTGTAATTGTATTCAGTCCTGCATTGCTTCGGTAGCGCTCTTTCCATGCACGCGGCGCCCCACGTCCGCCCCTGCGCTCAGGCCTGTGCCGGCTTTGCGCCGCCATCGCAGCACACGCACCCCCTCCCAGCCTGCTTGGCCTCGTACATCCACCGGTCCGCATCCCGGATCAGCGCTTCCAGGTCGGGATGCTCCGCACGTTCTGCCACGCCCACGCTGGCACTCAACGGCAGGTGCCGCCCCTCATGCACCACCTCGGCGGTGCGAATGGCCTCCAGCAGACGCAGACCGCTTGCCCTGGCCTGCCCCAACCCGGTGTCTGGCAGCAGCACCACGAACTCCTCACCGCCCCAGCGCGCGATGAGATCGGCTGCCCGGCACCCCTGCTCGAGCGTGCGCGCAACCGCGACCAGAGCCGCATCGCCTGCCGCATGCCCGAAGCGGTCGTTGAGCACCTTGAAGTGGTCCAGATCAAGCACGATCACGGACAGGGGCGATCCGCGCGTCAGCGCCGTCTGCCAGGCCTGGGCAGCCTCCACAGCGAAAGCACGGCGGTTACGCAGTCCGGTGAGCGGGTCAGTGGAAGCGAGATACTCCGCACGCAGGCGCTCACCGCGCAGCCTGCGCATGCGATAGGCCAGCGCAAGCGTCAACACCGTGCCATCCACGGCAATCCCGATCTCCGCCGCGTGCAGGGCCCACGGCGAATAAGGCAAGCCTTGCCATACCGCCAGGGTGGTAGTCGCCGTGCCTGCCATCGCGATCAGCGCACCGGCAAGGAAATAGGGCGCCGCGATGCGGTCATGCCGGACGCTGACCACGCCGATCCAGGCCATCGCCACCGCCAAGGCCAGCGTGAACACGAAGGCTAGCACCCCCGCTGCCGCCTGCAGTTCGAACACGACGCACAGGGCCATCGCCGACGCCCCCCCGAAAACAAGAGCGCGGGCGAGCCGGTACAGGCCTGGCAGGCTACTCGCCAGCCCCAGAAAGCTACTTGCGAAACGCAGGCCCATGCAGCTGAAAAGCACCATCATCGCCAGGATCACGTAGCGCTGCACCACGGGCTGTTCCGGCCACAGCCAGATCTGGCCGTGCCCGGAATAGGCGATGCTGAGCAGCGCGAAACTCCCCACATAGAGCACGTAGTCGAGCTGGCTGCGATCGCGCAGGCCCAGGAAGAGCATCAGGTTGTAGACCAGAAGCACCAACAGGTAGCCGTACAGCAGCCCATAGCCATAGTCGTGTGCGCGCAGCATCTGCCGTGCCTCGGCGGGTTCGAGCAGCCTCAGCGGAGCACTAGGGGGTCGGCCGAGGCCGCACGCACAAGGATCTCCGTCACCCCCGGAGAAAAATCGTGCTCGATCCGATAGCCCACGCTGCCCACTGGAGCCTGCAAGCCGCGCTCGCCATCGCCGGCCGCCACCTGCAGGACCACCCGCCCTTCCCGCAAGATGAAGACATCCAGCCGATCGGTCCAGGGCGCTCCGAAGAACAATTGTCGCGCTTGCACCACCGCGTTGCGGTTCTCCAGCGCGAGATGCAGCCACACCGGTGCTGCGCCGATCCCGAACTTCGGCACCGCAGCATCCGCCGCGACGAAGCGCCCCTCGCGCTGCGCCGCCAGCGCTTCCTCCACGCTCATCACCGATGCCTGCTCCAGCAGCAGGCTGGCATGGCGCCCGACCGGCCCTCCCCCGAGCACATCGAGCGGCACGGCCGGCCGCGCGAGGGTGCTCCACAACAGCAGGAGCAGACCGAAGGTCCAAGCCAAGCGGCTTGCCCCCCGGGCCGGACATCCCGCGTGTGAAGCGAACGCGATCATGCTGCGCGCGCCACGGCAGGCAAGTCTGGAGACGAGCGGGGCTCCCACGGGAACCTGCCGAAACACGCGGCCTGCGGGATCGTCATTCTCAGCCTCCAGGAAAACGAAGATCTATTCTAAGAGCCTTGTTCCTGTTCACACCATGCATGCTTCACGACCGCCGTCACATACACCGGATGCGCCGCGCCCGCCCCAGTCACCCTCCACCCTCATGCAGGAAGCAACCCGCCTCCAGGAAGTGCAAGGTCTGTACGAGGCAGTCCGTCGACCACAGCATCTGCATGTGCGTGACCGGGAGCACGAGATGCGCACGCGCACCGGGCCATTGGGTCTCCTCGACGCCCACCATGCCATCGTTGGGCCAGGGCAGTCCCGGCACGATGCGTCCAAGGCCATAGGGCCGGTTGCCCGCCAGGACGCCGACCTCGAGCGCAGAATCGAGTACGGGCCGGGCAAGCGCCAGCCATTGCGGCAACACCCGCCCCAGTGCGTGGTGCAGCACCGGCAAGCGCAGCACCCGCTGCGCAGGGCGGGAGCCACAGCAGGGCGAACCCAGCAGCACCACGCGCCCGATGCCGGCGGGGCGATGGCGGGCGAGCATATGCAGCACAACGCAACCGCCGAGGCTGTGGCCAACCAGGTGCAGGGGTCGCCCGTTGTGCGCGGCCACGAAATCGGCCAGCCCGTCGGCGACCGCATCCAACGACCCGCGCAGCGAAGGATACGAATACACATGGCTGCGCCAGCCCGCCCGCGCGGCGCGGCGGCGGTGCAGCCCGAACACGCAGCCATGCATCCACAAACCGTGGATGAAGACGATTTCGGAGGGTCGGTCATTCATCTCGCTGCTCCATGCGTCCGATCACGAGCGGTACAGGCGGAACCGGAAGCGCATGCGACGCGGGCCGTGCCGGCTCAGTTGCCCCGGAGCTGGCGCGCGGTCAGCGTGGGGTTGTCACCACTGTAGGCCGCCTTGATCGCATCCCAGGCTTCCTCGGCCGTCTCCGCGTAGTGGAAGAGGTTCAGGTCTTCGGGGCTGATCACGCCATGCTCGACCAACACCTCGAAGTCGATCAGGCGCTGCCAGAAGTCGCGCCCGACCAGGATGATCGGCCGGCGGCGGATCTTGCGCGTCTGGGTCAGGGTCAGCACCTCGAAGAGCTCATCGAGCGTACCCAAGCCCCCCGGGAAGCTCACCAGTGCCACCGCCCGCATCAGGAAGTGCATCTTGCGGATGGCGAAGTAGTGGAACTGGAAGCACAACTCGGGCGTGATGTAGGGGTTGGGCGCCTCCTCGAAGGGCAGGAAGATGCTCATCCCCATGCTGCGCCCGCCAGCCTCGTAGGCGCCGCGGTTGCCCGCCTCCATGATCCCCGGGCCGCCGCCGGTGGCGACGATCACCGGTTCTCCCAACGCCTCGGGCTCGCGCGTGACCAGTTCACCGAAGCGGCGCGCCTCCTCGTACCAGCGCGCGTTGCTCACCATGCGCTGCGCGCGCCGGATCGCGGCCTCGTCCCCGCTGGCCACCGCATCGCGCAGCATTGCGTCGGCCACGTCCGGCGCCTTGAAGCGCGCGCTACCAAACACGACCACGGTGGATTCCACACCCTGCTCCTGCTGGATCAGCTCGGGCTTCAGCAGTTCGAGCTGCAGCCGTACCGGGCGCAACTCCTCGCGCAGCAGGAAATCGGTGTCGGTGAACGCCATGCGGAAGGCGCTGCCGGGTCCGTCATAGCGGCCGTGCGGCTGGACGGCACGGGCCTCGTCCCCGGCAGAAGGGAAGTTGCGGGCGCGGATACGCGATGGGTCGGTCATCTTCATGTCCATGTGGCAAGGGCCGTCATCATCGCATCCGCAGAGGACGGAGGGCGAGCACGGAGTCCCCTTGGTTCCTTGGCACGGCGCTCTGGCGCGTTCCTGCACACCCGCATGCAGGCGTCCTCAGCCCAGCAGGGCAACCGACTTGATCTGCGCCCACATCCGCCGCCCGGGGCGCAGCACGAGCTGCTCGGCGGCGCGACGGGTGATGCGCGCCACCAGCGGGGTGCCGCCCGCGTCCATGCGCACCAGCACGTGGGCGGGGGTATCTGCGCCTACGACCTCCTCGACCGTCGCCGGCAGCAGGTTCTGGATGCTGGTGCCCGCGACCTGATGATCTGCCAGACTGATGTCGCGCGCATGGATGCGGAAGCGTAGCCCGTGCCCAAGCGGCACCTGCTGGCGCTGCACCCACACCGCACCGCCGGGAAAGTCGAGGCGGGTAAGGTGGTAGTGGTCGTCATGCGCGGCCACCGTACCGTCGATCACCACCCCGGCGTCCTCGCTGAAGGCGGTCGGCAGATCGAGCCGGGCCAGGGTGGCATGCAGTTCACCCGCGGCCATCACCTTGCCCTCGCCGAGCATCACCACATGGTCGGCCAGACGCACAACCTCGTCAGGCGAATGGCTGACGTAGAGCACCGGAATGTCGAGCTCGTCGTGCAAACGCTCGAGGTAGGGCAGGATCTCCTGCTTGCGCTTGTGATCGAGCGCGGCCAGGGGCTCGTCCATGAGCAGGATGCGCGGACTGGTGAGCAGCGCGCGCGCCATACCCACACGCTGGCGCTCGCCGCCGGAGAGGCGTTCGGGCATGCGCTCGAGCAGAGTCTCGATCCCAAGCAGGGCCACCGCATGATCCAGACGCACCCGCCGCGCCGCTGCAGGAATACGGCGCAGGCCGAACTCCAGGTTGCGCCGCACCGAGAGATGCGGAAAAAGGCTCGCCTCCTGGAACACGTAGCCGAGTGCGCGCCGGTGCGTGGGCACGCACACCCCGCCGGCGTCGTCCTGCCAGCATTCGCCATTGACCACCAGGCGGCCACGCGCTGCCGGCTCCAGCCCCGCGACGCAGCGCAGGAGCGTGGTCTTGCCCGAGCCGGAGTGGCCAAACAGCGCGGTGACGCCGCGCCCGGGCAGGCGCAGGTCCACCTCCAGGCGAAAGCCGGCATAGTTCACCGCGAAGCGCGCCTCGATGCCGGTCATCAGTTGAAACCGCCGCCGTGCGTGCGCCGCCGTCCGTACAGTGCGAGCAGCACCACGAAGCTGAACAGCAGCATGCCTGCCGACAGCCAGTGCGCCTGGGCGTACTCCAGCGCCTCGACGTGATCGTAGATCGCGACCGAAACCACCCTTGTGCGGTCGGGGATGTTGCCACCGATCATCAGCACCACGCCGAACTCGCCCACCGTGTGGGCGAAGCCGAGGATGGTGGCGGTGACGAATCCCGGGCGCGCAAGCGGCAACGCGACGTTGAAGAAACGGTCCCAGGGCCCGGCACGCAGGGTGGCGGCCACCTCGAGCGGGCGACGCCCGATCGCCTCGAAGGCGTTATGCACCGGCTGCACCACAAAGGGCAGCGAATAGATCACCGAGCCGACCACCAGGCCGGCGAAGGAGAAGGGCAGCAGGCCAACGCCGATCGCCTCGGTGAGGTGCCCGACCGGCCCCTTGGGGCCCATTGCCACGAGCAGATAGAAGCCGATCACCGTCGGCGGCAGCACCAGTGGCAGCGCCACCACCGCGCCGACGACGCCCTTCCACTTCGAGCGCGTGCGTGCCAGCCACCAGGCGATCGGCGTGCCGACCAGCAGCAGGATCACGGTGCTCACCGTGGCGAGCTTGAACGTGAGCCAGACCGCAGACCAGTCGGCACTGCCCAGGCCAGCCATGCTTACTGCGCCGCAGCCGGCAGTACGAAACCATAGCGCTGCAGCACCGCACGCGCCGGCTCGCTGCCGATGAATTCAGCGAAGGCTGCAGCCAGGGCATTGCCTTCCGCCCTGCGGGTGAGGATGAAGCCCTGCTCCAGCGGCGCATGCAGGGCGTCATCGATCAGGTGGTAGCCGCCCTGCGCGGCGAGCGCCGGATTGAGGGCGAGCGACAAGGCGATGATGCCGACAGCAGCGTTGCCGGTCTGCACGAACTGCGCGGTCTGGGCGATGTTCTCGCCCTGCACCAGCCGCGACTGCACCGCCTCCCACACGCCAGCCGCGCGCAGCGCCTCCTCGGCGCGCTTGCCGTAGGGGGCATGGCGCGGGTTGGCAATGGCGATGCGGCCGAGGGCGGGGTCGGCAAGATCCTGAAGTGTGAGCGTGCGCGCATCGCGGGTCCGGCTCCACAACACGATGCGGCCGAGGGCATAGGGGCGCGTGCGCCCCAGCGCGAGGCCATCGGCTTCGAGCGCGCGCGGGTAGGCGATATCGGCAGAGAAATACAGGTCGAAGGGGCCGCCCTGACGGATCTGGGTGGCAAACTTGCCCGACGAGCCATAGACCACCTCGATCGTGCCGTCCGGATGTGCACGGCGGAAGTCCGCCACGATCTCGTCCAGGGCGAACTTCAGATCGGACGCCGCCGCGACCATGACGCGCTCAGCCGCCCGTGCACCCGGCGCAAAAGCCAGCAGCGCCCCCAGCAAGGCAAACGCGCCCGTCAGCGCACGCCAGCCCAAGCGATTCCCAAACCCCATTGCAACCTCCCCTCTCGCCGGGCAGCCGCCCGGTCAGGCCAGCACGTTGCCAGCACCTTCGTCCTGCCGCAAGCAGGTCGCCATGAAGCGCCAGATCAGGCGTGTCGCATCCGGCCCCCATTTCAGCCGCTGAACAACTGCCCGGACATCTGCTCCACACCCAGGACACACTCCCGCATGCGTTCGCGCAAGCCCGACACCCGCTCGCTGCGTGCCGTGCAGCCGGCAATCAGAACCCCGGCCGCGCCGGCAACCGTGACCCGCCGCGACGCGCGCGTGACACCGGTGTAGATGAGCTCGCGCGTGAGCACGCGCGCAGGCGCAGGCGGCAGCACCAGCACCGCTTCCCCGAACTCGGACCCCTGGCTCTTGTGCACCGTGAGCGCGAAGGCCGTATCGTGCGCAGGCAGGCGCAGTGGTGGCAGTGCGCGGAAACCCCCTTCGGGCGCGGGGAAGAACACGCACAGCCCACCCTGCGCATCGGGCAGGCACAGCCCGATGTCGCCGTTGAACAGTCCGAGTGTGTAGTCGTTGGCCAGCACGATCACCGGGCGGCCCGGATACCAGCGCGCGGCAGCGCCGCGCGCTGGCGGCAGCGCAAGCCGCGCACATAGCCGGCCTTCGAGGTACGCGTTCAGCGCCGCCAGGCCACGCGCACCCTCGCGCACCGCGACCAGCACGCGAAAGTCTTCGAAAGCCCGCATGGCTGCGGCAACATCCTGCGGTGTGCGGTGCAGGACATCGAAATAGGCGTCATATCCGGCCTCGATGGCTGCGAGCAGCCTCGCGCCGGGGCGCGCACCGTCCTCTTCGATCCAGCCCACCGAGACATCCTGCCCGGCACGCAACCAAGCCAGCGCGCGTGCGCCCTGGCCCTCGCGCACCTCCGCTGCCAGTCGGCCGATCCCTGAATCCGCACGGAAGCGATGGCTCTCGGTAAGCCACACCACACAGTCCTTCAGGCCAGCGGAGGCGCACACGTGCGGCTCCGCCTCGCCCGGCACCGGCTCCAGCCCGAGCCGCGTGCTCAGGGCAGGGCTGAACACCCGTTCAGCCGACAGCTCGGCGAACACCGCGCCCGCCTCCACCGCGGCAAGCTGATCCTTGTCTCCCAGCAGCACGAGCCGCGCTGCGGCCGGCAGGGCATCGACCAGGCGGTTCGCGAGGGCAAGGTCGAGCATCGAGGCTTCATCGACGATCAGCACATCCACTGCCAGCGGATTGTCTGCATGATGGCGGAAGCGGCCGGCCTCCGGCGTGACCCCGAGCAGGCGGTGCACCGTGAATGCCTCATCCGGCAGGCGGGCGGCGAGCGCTGCGGGCAGGGTCTGCGCCCGCTGGCGCAGAGCCTCTAGCATGCGCGCCGCTGCCTTGCCGGTCGGGGCGGCCAGCGCAATGCGCAGTTCCGGTTCCACCTCCAGCAGACAGGCGAGCAGCGCAGCGACGGTGCTTGTCTTGCCCGTTCCGGGGCCGCCGCTGATCACGGTGAGACGAGCGCGCAAGGCGAGCAGCACCGCGATCCGTTGCCAGTCGTGCCCCGCTCCGGGGCGAGGTGGAAACAGGCTATCGAGCAATGCCGGCACGGGCTCCGGTCCGACCGGAACCGAACGTGCCCGCGCGGCCAGCGCACGCGCGAGCGCGCGCTCCTGATCGAACAGGCGGCGCAGATAGAGGCGATCGCCGGCATCGAGCACCAACGGATGCGCCGAACGCCCGGGAGTCGCCAGCGCCGCATCGACCACCACACCACTGGCAAGCAGGCGGGCACGCAAGCGGGGCAGGGGGAGGCCTTCCCCCGCGCCCTGCTGCCCCGACACCCCAGGCTCGTCCTCCAGCCCGAGCAGGTCCGGCTGCGCTGCGTCTTGCGGCGCGCTCGCCTCGTCGGGGGGCGCTTGCACGCCGGTGGACCACGTCGCTGCAGGCGTATCCGCCAGCGCACCCAGCGGAACGCAGACATGTCCGGCTGCGGTCGCGAGTGCGAGCCGGCGGGCCAGCGGACCGAGCACCGCCACGCTGTCCGCAGGGGCTTCCAGCGCTGTTGCCCAATCCACAAGATGGCGGGCGAAACCTTCGGCCAGATCCCTCATGCGGTCGCTCCAGCCGTCTCGTGTGCAGTTGCTGCGAGCAGCGCATCCAGTGCCCGCAGCGTCGCCGGCGGGCAACGGTGATGGAACACGCCCGCGGCGTGCCCGCCGATGCGCCAGTGCGGACGCACTCCGCGCACGAACAGGTAGAGCACGCCGCCGAAATGCTGTGCATGGTCGTAACCCGGCAGGCTGCACGCCAGATGGCGGTGCAGCGCAAGGCTGTAGAGCAGGTGCTGCAGGTGGTAGCCATGCGCCTGCATCGCGAGTTCCAGCCGCTCGGGCCCATAGTCCTGGGGCTGGTCGCCAAGGTGGTTCGATTTCCAGTCCAGCACGTAATAGCGCCCCTCGTGTTCGAAAACGAGGTCGATGAAGCCCTTCAGGTAGCCCTCCAGGCCGGCGAAGGCGAGCCGCGGCACCCCGTAGCCCTGAGCAGTCAGCCAGGTATTGAGCTGCTCGGCAGTGAGCCGCGGCGCGGGAAGATGAAAGCCGAGCTCGACCAGCCTGCGCGCCGGCGGTAGCTCGCCCAGGCGCAAAGGCTGGGCGGAATCCTCCCTGGTGAGCAAGGGCGTGGAGAGCACATCCTCCAGCATCCCGCGCAGCATGCGGCGCAGCCTGGCCTGCATTGCCTCGGCCGCCCGTCCGGGCACGGCCGTGGCGTCGGAGGGCGATGTTTCCGCGGCCAGCGTCTGGGGGTGCATGGCCAGCGCAGCTTCGATCGCGACGTCCCAACCCGCCGGATCGGTGAAGTCGATCGACTCGAACACGGCGTGCATGCAGTCGCCCGCGGCGGGGCCGCGCGGGAAGCGCAGGATGTCGTCGGGACCGTGTGAGCCTGGGGTCAGGTCAGCGGCACTGGCCTGCGGATCGGTCCGGCCCGCATCGACTTCCGCGGCCAGGTCCGTGGTCGGCGGAGACGCGACGCCGGCAGCGACGCCGGGCACCCTCCCTGCCGCAAGGCGGGCGAGTTCGGGCGCGCCGATCGCTTCCGCATCGTGATCCTGTGCCGCGCGTTCATGCGCAGCGCCCGACAGCAGCGCACTGAAGCTGCCAATGCGCCAGGCAGACGGCAGTGCGGGCGGGCGGAGCGCGTGCGGACGCTGGCCGGCCGTCTCCGGCGGGACCAGCACCGGCCCCTCGCCTTCGGGCAGGTCCGAGAGCTGAATCACCGAACGCCCATCGAGCGTGGCGGAGGTCGCCAACGCACGCCAGTGCGCATCGGTTCCAGCCGGTGTCGGCTTGTGTTCCGCCCAGGCATCCGGGCTCATGCCAGCGCCGGCAACCATCCAGTTGAGCAGGCTGCGCCCCGCTTCGGCATGGCTGACCTTGCCGAAATGCGTACGGGCATAGCTTCCAACCACCAGATAGCAGCGGTGCACCGCGCGTGTCAGCGCCACATAGATCAGGCGCAGGTCCTCCGCTTGCTGCTCGCGCCGCATGCGCGCCTTGACCGCCCGATCATCGGACGCCGCCGCACGATAATCGAGTACCAGCGCGCCGGCATCGTCATGCCAGGCACGCATGCCCCCCCCGCTGCCACTGCGCGCGTAGCCGTCGAACAGGAAGGGACAGAACACGATGCCGTACTCCAGCCCCTTGGCACGGTGGATGGTGACGATCTGCACCAGGTTGCGGTCGGACTCGAGACGCAACTGGGCGGCCTCGCCCATGGCGCCGTCGGCGCGTCGGCTGGCGAGCAGGCGCAACAACACCTCGGGGGTGAGGCTGCCCGCATCCTGTTGCAGCAGTTCGGCCAGGTGCAACAGATTGGTGAGCCGGCGCTCGCCGTCCGTGCGGGCAAGCAGGCGCGCGGCGACGCCCTCGTCGCTCATCCATTGCCGCAGCATCACGCCAAAGCCGCGCGTGAGCCACAGCTCGCGCCAGCGCGTGAAGGCGTCGAGGGTGGCGAGCAAGGCGGACTCGTCCTCGGCGAGGCGGGCGATCGCAACGGCATCGCGTCCCATCGCCTTGGTCGCGAGCGCCGCCTTTACGCGGCGCTCACGCAAGGGCTCGGCGATCGCCAGCAGCACACGCTCGAGCTCTTCAGCGTCGTCGGTGTGATACACGCTGGCCTGCGACAACTCCACGCTCCCCACCCCGAACGCAGCGAGCGCACTGCGCATGCGCGCGCCCTGACGGTGGCTGCGCACCAGCACCGCGATGTCGGCAGGCACGAGCGGCTTGGCGCCGATGCGAACACGCCCCTCAGCGCCCGCAGCGAGCAAGCGCGCGATCTCGGCAGCCGTGGCGAGCGCGGCGCGTTGCAACGCCTGCGCACGCGACAACCGGCTGCCGCCGCCTTCCTCGCCATCATCCTGCGTTTCGTCGCGCGGGATGCGCCAGAGCTGCAGCGCCGGCATCGAATCGGGGGAGCCTTCGTCATGCAAGGGCGCGCGCGGCCGGCTGCCGGCGCCGACACGCACGTAGTCCAGCCCGTCCATCATGAACACCGCCGGGTTCGCACTGAAGAGTCGGTTGCAGGCCTCGATCAGCGCGGGCGCCGAGCGCTGGTTATGACGAAGCGTGTAGCAGGTATCGGTGCGCTCGCGCGCAGCAAGATAGGTGAACAGGTCCGCGCTGCGGAAACTATAGATCGCCTGCTTGGGGTCGCCGACCAGGAACAGGGTGCCGTGGCGGCCTTCGGCGTGGTAGATGCGGTCGAAAATGCCGAACTGCAGCGGATCTGTGTCCTGGAACTCGTCGATCAGCGCCACCGGGTAACGCACATGCAGCGCCGTCGCCAGCCAGGGCTGCGCACCGGAGTGCAGTGCCACATGGGCGTTCCACAGGATGTCGTCGAAACCGATCTGCCGCCGCTCGCGCTTGCGCCGGCGCACGGCGGCCGTGGTGTTTTCGAGGAACCGACGCAGCAGGCGCAGGCGGGCGACGGACAGCGCCGCATCCACCTCGATGCGTGCGGCGAGCAACTCGGCGGCTGCATCGAAGAAAGCGTGACGCGGCGGGGCCAGGCCGTTCTTGCGACCGGCCGCAGTCGTGCGCACCTCCAGCGTGTCGGCGCACAGCAGCGCGAGCTTGCTGTCCTTGCCGCCCGGCAGCGGGTGAAGTGCATTATCCGCTGCGAGCCAGGTGGCCCACTGCTGGACGGCCTTGTCGATCGCCTCCAGTTTGTAGCTGTTGGCATTGAGGCCGGCGAGCGCCGCAGTCACCGCGGCACAGGCTTCGTGCAATCCGGTCGACAGGGCGCACGCCGCCGCATAGGCGCTGCGCAGACGCTGCGCGGCAGCGGCTTCGGATGCCGCCTCCGGCCCGGCGCGCAGCGTGCTGTCCCCTCCATCCGCGCCCGCTGCAGTAGCAGGCGCGCAAACCGCTTCGTCCCAGAGCGCCACCGCGCACGGCCGCGCCATGTGCTCCCGCAGGATGTCCGCCCACACCTCGGGCGTGTCGCCGGTCTGCAGCAGATGATCCGCCAGCAGCGGCGACACCCCGGTGGCAACTTCACGCCGCCAGAAATCCTGCACGGCCTCCATGCGCAGTGCACTGTCGTCCTCGACGAGGTCGAGCGCATAGGGCAACCCCGCCGCGAAGGGCGTATCGGCCAGCGCTCGCTGACAGAAACCATGGATGGTGAAGATCGCCGCCTCATCGAAGGTCTGCAGCGCCAGGCGCAGGCGCGCCACCATCTGCTCGTCCTCAAGACCGCGCGCGCGCGCCGACTCGATCAGCCCGGGCACGAACGGGTCTGCGCCCGCCGCTCCGCCCTCCAGCACGCCGAGCGTTTCGGCGATGCGCGCACGGATGCGTGCCGACAGCTCCGCCGTCGCGGCCTTGGTGAAGGTGACGACGAGCAGCGACTCCACCGGCAACGCGCGCTCGATCAGCAGGCGCAGGTAGAGCCCGCAGATGTTCCAGGTCTTGCCGGTGCCGGCAGAGGCCTCTACCAGACGAATGCCGTCGAGCGGGCAGGAGAAGACGTCGAGTTCGGGTGCGGCAGACATGGCGGGGATGGTAACGGAGCTTGGTCGCGAGCCGCTACGGGACCGACAGCGCCTGCACGTCGGCAAGCAGCGCGTCGACGCTCTCTGGCAGCGTATCCCAGCCGCA
This sequence comes from Thauera sp. WH-2, assembly GCF_048321015.1. Lineage (NCBI taxonomy): Bacteria > Pseudomonadati > Pseudomonadota > Betaproteobacteria > Rhodocyclales > Zoogloeaceae > Thauera > Thauera sp. WH-2. Next base: position 173,634 of record NZ_JBLWFG010000003.1, read on the forward strand.
CATGAAGCGCGCCCCGCCGGCGCCGATGAAGGTGTAGAAGCGCCAGCCGCGTGCGCGCAGGCCGTCGAGCACCGTCAGGGGCAGCTCACAGAACACGCCGTTGGACTGCACCGGAAACATCAGCCTGGCGCCCGGCACCCGGACCAGTCCCGCGGCGAGGCGCTGCGCCATGGCGTTGGCGTGGCGGGCGTGCTTCAGCCACACATCGTCCTCCAGGATGCCGAGCCAGGGCGCGGACAGAAAGCGCATCTTCGAGGCGAGCTGCCCGGCCTGCTTGCAGCGGTACGCGAAGTCCTCCGACAGCCGGCGGTCGAAGAACACCACTGCCTCACCCACCGGCAAGCCCATCTTGGTGCCGCCGAAGCACAGCACGTCGACGCCCACCTTCCAGGTGATCTCGGCCGGCATCACGCCGAGCGAGGCCACTGCATTGGCGAAGCGCGCGCCGTCCATGTGCACGCGCAGACCGTGTTCGCGCGCGCACGCGGCGATCGCCGCCACCTCGTCCGGCCGGTACACCGTGCCGACCTCGGTGCTCTGCGTCAGCGTGACCACGCGCGGCTTCGGGTAGTGAATGTCGCTGCGGCGCGAAACCACCTCGAGCACAGCCTCCGGCGTCAGCTTGCCTTGCTCGCCGCGCGCAGGCAGCAGCTTGGAGCCATTGGAGAAGAACTCCGGCCCACCGCACTCGTCGGTCTCGACATGGGCGAGCTCGTGGCACACCACGCTGTGGTAGCTCTGGCACAGCGAGGCGAGCGCCAGTGAATTGGCACCCGTGCCGTTGAAGACGAAGTAGACGTCGCAGTCGGTCTCGAACAGCTCACGCAGGCGGTCGGAGACCTTGCGCGTCCATTCGTCCTCGCCGTAGGCCGGGGCGTGGCCAGCATTGGCCGCCACGAAGGCTGCCAGGGCCTCCGGACAGACGCCGGCGTAGTTGTCGCTGGCGAAATGTTGCGTCGGCTGCATGGGGAGATCAGACGCGGTCCAGGTTGAGGGGCTCACCGGTCGCTGCAGCGCTGGCAGCAGCGGTGAAGAGGACGTCGGTCGAGGAGTTTAGCGCGGTCTCGGCCGAGTCCTGCACCACGCTGATGACAAAGCCGATCGCCACCACCTGCATCGCCACGTCGGCGTCGATGCCGAACAGCGCCGTCGCCATCGGGATCAGCAGCAGCGACCCGCCCGCCACGCCCGACACACCGGCTGCAGCCAGGGAGGAAACGATGCACAGCAGCAGCGCGGTGGCAAAGTCGACCGGGATGTTCAGGGTGTGGGCCGCAGCGAGCGTCATTACCGAAATCGTGATCGCCGCCCCGGCCATGTTGATCGTGGCGCCGAGCGGGATCGAGATCGCAAAGGTGTCCTCGTGCAGGCCGAGGCGACGGCAGAGTTCGAGATTGATCGGGATGTTGGCCGCCGAACTGCGGGTGAAGAAGGCGGTGACGGCGCTCTCGCGCAGGCAGGTGAAGACCAGCGGATAGGGGTTGGTGCGCAGCTTCCAGAACACGAACAGCGGATTGACCACCAGCGCGACGAACATCATGCAGCCCACGATCACCAGCAGCAGCCGGCCGTAGCCGAGCAGCGCGTCGATGCCGGTCTCACCCATGGTTGCGGCGACCAATCCGAAGATGCCCAGCGGGGCGAAGCGGATCACGACATGCACGATCTTCGACACCGCGTCGGCGAGGTCGTTGACGACCTTGCGCGTACCCTCACCGGCGTGACGCAGCGCGACGCCCAGCCCGATCGCCCACGCCAGGATGCCGACGAAGTTGGCCTCCATCAACGCCCTGACCGGGTTGGCAACCACGTTGAGCAGCAGGTTCTTGAGCACGATGAGGATGCCGCCCGGCGGGTTGCCGGTGGCGGCCGGCGCGTCGAGCACCAGCGTGGTGGGGAAGGCGAAGCTGGCGAGCACCGCGACCAGCGCCGCGGCGAAGGTACCGAGCAGGTAAAGGATCAGCACCGGACGGATGTGGGTCGGCTGACCGTGCTTGTGATTGGCGATGGCTGCAGCCACCAGTACGAACACCAGAATCGGCGCGACGGCCTTGAGCGCGGCGATGAAGAGGTCGCCAAGCAGTGCGACCGACGGGGTCGCAGCGGGCGCAATCAGCGCCAGGGCGACGCCGAGGACCAGACCAATGGCGATCTGGGAGATGAGGCTCGTGCGCAGCACGCGCTGCAGCGCCGTGGGGGTGGCGGTGGTCATCGGGGGGGCTCCTCGTGGATGACGTTGTGGTCAGGGATGCCGGATATGGCGTGGTGCGGACGCGGCATGAGTGGGCTGCGCCGGGCCGGAAAGAACCGGCAAGCGTCCCGAGTGCTTGCCGTCAGCACTCGGGGAAGCTGACGGCGAGGCCGCCGCGCGAGGTTTCCTTGTACTTGTCCAGCATGTCACGACCGGTGTCGCGCATGGTGCGGATCACTTGATCGAGCGAGATCGCGTGCGCGCCGTCGCCGCGCAGGGCGAGCTGCGCAGCGTTGATGGCCTTGATCGAGGCCATCGCATTGCGCTCGATGCAGGGCACCTGCACGAGACCGCCGACCGGGTCGCAGGTCAGGCCGAGGTTGTGTTCGAGGCCTATTTCGGCGGCGTTCTCCACCTGCTCTGGGGTGCCGCCGAGCACTTCGGCCAGGCCCGCCGCAGCCATCGCGCAGGCCGAGCCGACCTCGCCCTGACAGCCGACCTCGGCGCCCGAGATCGAAGCGTTCTTCTTGCACAGCACACCCACCGCAGCCGCGGCGAGGAGGAAATTCTCCACGTCGCGCGCGCCAGCGCCCGGCATGAACTTCATGTAGTAGTGCAGCACGGCCGGGATGATGCCGGCCGCACCATTGGTGGGCGCGGTGACGACGCGACCGCCACCGGCGTTTTCTTCGTTGACCGCAAGCGCATAGAGATTGACCCAATCGAGCGCCGCCATCGAATCGCTGATCATGTTGCGACCGGTGCTCTGTTCGCTGAGCTTGCGATACAGCGCAGGAGCTCGGCGACGCACCTTCAGTCCGCCAGGCAGCACGCCCTCATGGGCGATGCCACGCTCGACGCAGGCGTGCATCACGCCCCAGATGCGCTGCAACGCAGCGCGCGTCTCATCCTCGCTGCGCCAGGCACCCTCATTGGCGAGCACCAGGGCACTGATGCGCAGACCGTGACGCCGACACTGGGCGAGCAGTTCGGCGCCGGTATCGAAGGGATAAGGCACTTGCACCTCGGCCTCGCCCGGCGTATCGGAGCGAGCCTGCGCCTCGTCGATCACGAAGCCGCCCCCGATCGAGTAATAGCTGTTCTCGTACAGCACACCCGCCTCACCCTGGGCCGTCAGGCGCAGCGCATTCGGGTGGTAAGGCAGACTCACCGGCAGCAGGCGCATGTCTCGCCCCCATTCGAAAGGCACCACCACGCCACCCGGCAGCGGCAGCGCACCGTCGATGCGCACTGCATCCACCGCCTCGACGAGTCCATCCGGATCGACCTCGTCGGGCCGCGCACCCATCAGGCCCGCAATCACGGCCCGGTCGGTGCCGTGTCCGATGCCGGTCGCCGACAGCGAACCGTAGAGCCTCACCTCGATCCGACGCACACGGCCGAGCAAGCCGCGATGCGCCAGCACGGCAGCGAAATCGTGCGCCGCACGCATTGGCCCGACGGTGTGGGAACTGGACGGGCCGACACCGATCTTGAACAGGTCGAGAACGCTGATGGACATGCGAACCTCCGCGATGAGACGCGCCTTGCTTCGACGCGCTCAGCCGATCATGTGCCCCGGCAGCCAGGTGACCAATCCGGGGAAGGTGTACAACAGGATCAGCGCCAGCACCATGAGCAGGAAATAGGGCAGCGCATACACCGCGATGGTGGTGATCTGCTTGCCCGACAGTGCCTGCAGCACGAACAGGTTGAAGCCCACCGGCGGGGTGATCTGCGCCATCTCCACCACCACGATCACGAACACGCCGAACCACAACGGATCGATGCCCGCGGCCTGGATCGTCGGCAGCAGCACCGCCATCGTCAGCACGATGATCGAGATGCCGTCGAGGAAGCAGCCGAGCAGCACGAAGAAGATCGCGAGCGCGAACAGCAGCATGCCGGGCGTGAGGTTGAGCGTGCCGATCCACTCGGCCAGATGGCGCGGCAGGCCGATGTAGCCCATCGCCAGGGTCAGGAACGCCGAGCCGGCGAGGATGAGCGCGATCATGCAGTACAGCCGCGTGGCACCCATGAGGCCGGCGATGAAGCTCTCGCGGGTCAGCGACTTCTGCGCCGCGGCGATGATCAGGCTGCCGATCACGCCGATCGCCGCCGCCTCGGTGGCGGTGGCAACGCCGCTGTAGATCGAGCCGAGCACGCCGGCGATCAGCAGCACCACCGGGATCAGGTTCCTCGACGCCGCGAGTTTCTGCATGAAGCTGCTCTTGAGGTCGGCCGGGGGGATCCTGTCGCGATTCATCAGCGACCAGATCACCACCCAGCCCATGAACAGCGACGCGAGCAGGATGCCCGGCAGCACGCCGCCGATGAAGAGCTTGGAGATCGACACGTCGGCCGCCACGCCATACACGATCATGATGATCGAGGGCGGAATCAGCAGGCCGAGCGTGCCGGCGCCGGCCAGGGTGCCAAGCACCATGGACTCCGGATAGCCGCGGCGGCTCAGCTCGGGCATGGCGATCTTGCCGATGGTGGCGCAGGTGGCCGCAGACGAGCCCGACACCGCGGCGAACAGCGTACAGCCGATCACGTTGGTGTGCAGCAGGCGGCCGGGCAGGCGCTCGAGCCAGGGCGACAGGCCCTTGAACATCTCCTGCGACAGCTTGGTGCGGAACAGGATCTCGCCCATCCACAGGAAGAGCGGTAGCGCAGTCAGGGTCCAGCTCGAGCCGTGGCTCCAGATGGCGACGGCCATGCCGTCGCCGGCGGCGCGTGTGGTGAAGCCGAGCATGCCGAGGATGCCGATCGCCATCAGGGCGAGGCCGATCCACAGGCCGCCGGCGAGCAGCAGCACCATCAGACCAACGAGAACGAGTGCAGCGGTGAGTTCCATGATGGCCCCTTATTCCATGTGCGCCATTTCTTCGGCGTCGGCCCTGGCCAGGCGCTGCGGCTCGCGGCCGAGGCTGACCTGGACGAAGTCGTCGAGCACGGCGACCAACAGGATCACCGCGCCGACCGCCATCGACAGCTGCGGAATCCACAGCGGCGTGGCGTCAATGCCCTGCGAGATCTCGTCGAATTCGTGCGACTGCCAGGCCAGGCGCGCTGCGTACCAGGCAAGCATGGAAGCGACCACCACGCCGGCGCCGTGTGCGAACCACTCCGCGACACGGCGCATGCGCGGCCCGAGGCGCTCGATCACCAGGCTGACGCGGATGTGTTCACCGTGCTTGAAGGTGTAGGCGAGCGCCAGAAAACCACAGGCCGCCATTGCGTAGCCCGCGTAGTCATCGGTCCCCGGCAGGTAGATATTGAACGGCCGGGTGAACACGCCGGCCGCGACCATGACCAGGGTGAAGATCATGCCGACAGCAGCAAGCGCACCGGACAAGCGGTACAGTGAATCGAGCAACGCTCTCATGGCGGTCTCCGGAAAGGCCGGGGCCCGCATGCACGGGCCCCGTGGGACAGCGAGGACTTACTTGAGCTTGCGATAGGCGTCGAGAATGGCCTGCCCGTCGGCGCCGGCCTTCTCGGCCCACTCCGCGGTCATGCGCTCACCGATCTTGAGCAGTTCGGCCTGCAGCGCCTCGGGCGCGGGCTGAACCTTCATGCCGTTGGCCGTGAGCTGGTCGATGTACCAGGCGGTCTTCTCTTCCGACACTTTCCAGCCGCGCTCTTCGGCAGCCGCAGCCGCCTTGAGCAGCGCCTCGCGACTGGCATCGTCGAGGCCATCAAAGGCCTTCTGCGACACGAACACGATGTTCTTCGGCAGCCAGGCCTGGATATCGTAGTAATGGCTGAGCTGCTCCCAGCTCTTGGTGTCGTAGCCGGTGGCCGACGAGGTCAGGTTGGCCGCCACCACGCCGGTCGACAGCGCCTGGGTGAGGTCCGCTGCCTGCACAGTCACTGGCTGACCGCCCATGAGCTGGATCATGCGCGCCACGGTCGGGCTGTAGGAGCGGATCTTCATGCCCTTGAGGTCGCCGATCGTGTTGAGCTCGGTCTTTGAATACAGGCCCTGCGGCGGCCAGGCCACCGAGTACAGGATCTTCAGGCCGTTCTTCGCCAGGCGCGCCTCGACCGCGTCCTTGGAGGCCTGCCACAGCTTCTTCGAGTCCTCGTAGCCGGTGGCCAGGAAGGGCACGGTATCGAGCGCGTAGAGCGCATCCTCGTTGGCCAGGCCGGAGATGATCACCTCACCGATCTGCGCCTGCCCCCCCTGCACTGCCCGCTTGATCTCGTTGGCCTTGTACAGCGAGCCGTTGGGATGCACGGTGATCTTGAGCTTGCCACCGGTGGCCTCATCGACCTCCTTGGCGAACTGCTGGATGTTTTCGGTGTGGAAGTTGCTGGCCGGGTAAGGCGTGGGCATGTCCCAGGTGCTCTGGGCGTGGGCGCTTGCGGCCAGCCCCAGACCGAGAAGGGAGATGGTGAGCGCCTTGAAGAGAGGACGTGAGAGAGTCATGGCATGTGCTCCTGATTGAAGGAGGGCGAGAGCCCCGTAACGCGGTTTGAGGGGCGGCGACCTGCTTCTCATAAGTCACCGTTATTGCACGATAGAGATTTTATGGGTATCTTGTCAACAAAACGTATACGTTTTTTCGACGTTTCATTCATCAAACCCGTGTCTTTTCCCCGGAGACCACCATGACCGAGGCCAATCGCATCGTTTCGTCCCAGCATCTGGTGTCGGCCAAATCACCCGAGCTCTCCGAGTTCGAGTTCGGCCTGATCATCGCCTGGCATGCCTTTGCGCGCTGGATGATCCGGTGCATGACCGCCGCCGGGGTAAAGGACATGACCCCCACCGACGTACTGGTCCTGCACCACGTCGCCCACCGCGACATCGAGAAGCGCCTCGGCGACATCGCCTTCGTGCTCAACATCGAGGACACCCACGTCGTCTCCTACTCGCTGCGCAAGCTCGCCGGGCTGGGCCTGGTGCAAAGCATCAAGCGCGGCAAGGAGGCCTTCTTTTCGCTCACCGAGCAGGGTCGCGAGGTCTGCATGGCCTATCGCGACGTGCGGGAGGACTGCCTGATGCCGGGCTTCACCGGAAACCCGGAGGACAACGCGCAGATCGGCGAGCTCGCCCGTCTGCTGCGCACCTTGTCCGGTCGCTACGACCAGGCGGCACGCGCAGCCTCCACTTCCTCACTGTGACGCCAGGAGCACGCACTTGAGCCATCGCATCCTCGACGCCGGTGACGCCGCACTGACGATCGAGTTCGGCGCCGTGATCGATCCGGCCCTGCTCGGCACAGTCAACGCGCTCGACACCGCCATCCAGCACTTGCTCGACGCGGGCGAGTTGCCGGGCGTGATCGAAACCATGCCCACCTTCCGCTCGCTGACGGTGTTCTTCGATCCGCTCACCACCGAGCGCGCCATCCTGCTCACCACGCTGCAGCCCCTGATCGCCGCCGCCGAACATGGCGTGCCGGCCGACGGTCGCCACTGGCGCCTGCCAGTATGCTACGAGGGCGAGGCCGCACCCGATCTCGGCGAGGTGGCGCACGCCCTCGGCATCGGCGAGGCCGAGGTCGTGGCGCTGCACAGCGGCGCCGAGTACCTCGTCTATATGCTCGGCTTCCTGCCTGGCTTTCCCTTCATGGGCGATCTGCCGGAAAAGCTGCGCCTGCCGCGGCGCACCCAGCCACGCGTGCGCGTACCCGCCGGCAGCGTGGCGATCGCCACCGGCCTGACCGCGATCTACCCGTGGGAGAGCCCTGGCGGCTGGCACCTGCTCGGACGTTGCCCGGTGTCGCTGTTCGACGCCCACCGCGCCGCGCCCTCGCTGCTCGCCGCAGGAGACCGCGTGCGCTTCATGCCGGTGAGCGCAGACCAATACCGCGCGATCGAAGCCGGCGTGCGCAGCGGCGAGATTGACCCCTTGCAATGGCTGCACGCCGCCCCCTCCACCGTGGAGAACGCCACATGACCCCTCGGATCCAACTGGAGATCATCTCGCCCGGTGCCTTCGCCTCGATCCAGGACGGCGGTCGCCACGGCTTCCGCCGCATCGGCGTGCCCTGGGCGGGCGTGCTCGACCGCCGCCTGATGCGGATCGCCAACGCGCTGGCTGGCAATGCCGACGACGCAGCCGTCATCGAGTGCTTCGACGGGGGGCTGCAGCTTGCCGCGCACGGCGGTGCGATCAAGCTCGCCATCGCAGGCGATGCCGTCCTCGAGCTTGAAGGCGCGGAGGGTCGTCGCCCGCTCGCACCCTGGCGCTCGGTGACGCTGGCCGAAGGCGAAACCCTGCGCATCCGCAAGATGAACGCGGGCCGCATCGCGATGGTCGCGGTCGCGGGCCTGCAGGTTCCCATGGTGCTCGGCAGCGCGGCCACCTATGTGCGCGCCAGCCTTGGCGGCGCGGACGGCAACGGGCGGGCACTGGCCGCCGGCATGCGCCTGCCCCTGGCCGAAGCCGGCGCCTGGGGCAGCGATCACGTGCTCACGCAGATCCCGGAAGCGGACCACAGCCCGATCCGCCTGGTGCCCGGCCCGCAGGACGATCATTTCCGCACCGAGGCCTGCGTCGCTTTGGTCAACAGCGAATACCGCGTGACCGCCGAGGCCGATCGCATGGGAATGCGCCTCGAAGGCGCACCTTTGGCACACAGCGGTGCCGCCGAGATCGTCTCCGACGCCACCGTCCCCGGCTCGATCCAGGTGCCCGGCGCCGGTCAGCCGATCGTGCTGCTCGCCGATGCACAGACCGCCGGCGGCTATCCCAAGATCGCGACCGTGATCAGCGCCGACCTCGGCCGCCTCGCCGCACTGCGGCCGGGCGAAACGCTGCGCTTCACCACCGTCACTGCCGCCGAGGGCGCGCAGATCGCACGTGCCGCAGAGGCCGGGACCCAGGCCCTGATCGCAACGATCCGCCCCCTGCCGCCCGACGGCATCGACCTCGTCGCGCTGTACACGAGCAATCTGGTCGGTGGCGTCGTGCATGCGCTCGGCGCCGAGTACCGACCGCTGTATTGAAGCCCCCCGCGGGGGCCGCCCCCCAACGCCCGACCTGAGGCCCTTTGCATGAACAAGACCATCAACCTCAACGCCGACCTCGGCGAATCCTTCGGCGCCTGGACCATGGGTGAGGACGAAGCCCTGCTGCAGGTGGTGCGCTCGGCCAACATCGCCTGCGGCTTCCACGCCGGCGACCCGGTGGTGATGCGCCACACGGTGCGCACCGCCCTCGCCGCCGGCGTCAGTCTCGGCGCCCACCCCGCCTACCCCGACCTGCAGGGCTTCGGTCGCCGGCCCATGAAGATGACGCCCGCCGAGCTCGAAGCCATGGTCATCTACCAGGTCGGTGCCCTCGCCGGCATGGCCGCGGCCGAGGGCGGCCGCGTCACCCACGTCAAGCCGCACGGTGCACTCAACAACCAGGCCTGCGAAGACGCGGCGCTGGCCGATGCGGTGGCGCAGGCGGTCAAGGCAATCGACCGCGATCTGGTACTGCTCGCCCCGGTGCTGTCCGAGCTTCAGTTGGCTGGCGAGCGCGCTGGGCTGCGCGTGGCCGGCGAGATCTTCGCCGACCGCGCCTACACCGACAAAGGCACGCTGGTGCCGCGCGGACAGCCCGGCGCGGTCATCCACGACCACGACCTACTCGTCACCCACGTGCTGCGCATGCTGGAGGCCGGCGGCGTGGTGAGCCAGAGCGGCAAGGTATTGACGACAACGATGGACAGCATCTGCGTGCATGGCGACACTCTGGGGGCGGTGGAGAGCGCACGGCACCTGCGCAGCGAGTTGGAGGCGCGTGGGTGGACGGTCTGCACCCTACCCGAGATGCTCACCTCGCGCTGAGCCGATCTCCTCCGGCGCGTTCAGCCACTCGATCCGCCCCTGTCCCGACTCGGCCAGCCGGGCGCGAAGCGCCGCCGCGTCCTCCTCGCGCAGGCTGAAGCACAGCTCCACCGCCTCGCCATGCGCCACCGCCATCAGGGTTGCGGCCGCAGCTTCGAGCTCGCGGCGCAACAAGCCCTCCAGCGCATAGGGCACCCTGCAGCGCAAGGTCGCCAGGCGAACGATGGGCACCTTCTCGGCCTGCAGCAGCGCCTGCGCCACCGTATCGGTATAGGCACGCACCAGGCCGCCCGCACCCAGCTTCACCCCGCCGAAGTAACGCACCACGGTCGCGAGCACGCCCTCCAGGTCCTGATGGCGCAGCACATCCAGCATCGGCCGCCCGGCGGTGCCGCTCGGCTCACCGTCATCGACCGCCGCCGACTGGCCACCGGCGAGCAGGGACCAGCACACGTGGCGCGCCCCCGGGTGCTGGGCCCACAGGTCCGCCACCACCTTCTGCGCACCGGCACGGTCGGCCATCGGCTGCACGCAGCCGATGAAGCGGCTCTTCTTGATGACCAGCTCGCTGTGAACCGGTCCGGCAAGACTGAGAGGCATATCCGTGTCTATCCTGCCGTAAGCTCGGGCCCGGTCTCGAGATGCGCCCGCAGGGGGCCGAGCACGGCCTTCGCGATCGCCTCAAAGGCATCGTCCAGCGGCTGGGCCACACCACGCAGCGCGAGTCGGTAGGCCGGGTCGCTCGACTCGCCATGCTCGGCACGCTGGCCACCACGCCAGCGCGCAGCGGCCTTGGCCGCGCTCTCGCCGGCCTCCACGTACGCCCAGGCAGATTTGGGAAAGAAGTGCAGCGGCCGCATCAGCCCTGCACGGTAGTGCTCGAGCAGCGCCGCCAGGTGCGCGCGCGCGGACTCCGCCGGCAGCGGCGTGAACGCGAAGGCGGCATCCCGGCCCAGCAAGCGCGTACACGGCGTGATTGCGGCAGGTGCACTGGCGCACAGCAGCAGGTGTGCCAGCCAGGCTTCGACATAATCCGCCGCGGCGGGAGGGGCGAAACGATGCCGTAGCAAGCCGTCGGGGCGCAGTTCGGCGAACACGCCGTCCACGCGCCAGTCTTCACCGGCCACCGTCACCGCCACATGCAGAGCCTGCGCCGGCAGTGCAGGACAACTGCGCGCTTGCGCCAGTCGGATAGCGAAGCGGCGCATCGCAGCAAGCTCTGCATCCAATGCTCGCTCGCCGAGCACACCCGACGGAAACTCCCCGCCCGCCCGTGCGAGCGTGCGCAGGCCCGCCGCGTCCACCTCGGCAGCGGGGTCGAGCAGCACCGGCAGCAGGCGGCGGGCGAGTGACCATTGTGCAGGCCGGTCGGCGAGCAGGCACTCCACATCCTCCAGCTCCGCCGCGGCCTCCGGCAGCGCAAGACCCAGCCGTTCACCCAGCAGGTAGCGGCAGGGGTTGCGGAAGAAGCGGGCCAGCGCATCCAGCGAGGGCGTGCGCCACGCAGGCCCGGGCGGGGGCAGTGGCACCGGGAAGAAGGGCGTATCGCACAGGCCGGTCTCTGCGTCCGCGGGCAGATCTTCCATCGCGTCCTCCGTGCCCTCCTCCGCCCCATCCGCCACAAACATGGCGGCCCGACTGGCGGGCGCGGCCCCGTCTGCCGCCATTGCCGCAGCCGCGCCACCTACTGCCTGGCGCTGCGCTGCAGCGAGGCGGGCGGCGAGCGCCTGCGCATGCCCTTCGTTGAAACTCACCAGGCGCTCGTCCGTGCGCGTCCCGGAGAGGAAATACTCCGAAGAGAAAGCCTGCAGCGGATGCTCCACGATCAGCCGCCCGCGCGCCTCGGCGAACGCGTTCGGGTCCCCCGCGCAGGGCGCCGTTGCCTCGGCGAGTATGTCCAGCAGCTCGTCCACCAGCACCGAGGGCGGCAGGCCCGCGCCATCTCGCACGCTGCGACCGACGTAGGAAAGATGCAGCACTTCACGCGCAGACAGCAGCACATCGAGGAACAGGTTGCGGTCGTCGAGCCGGCGCTGGCGGTCACCGGCCTGCGCATGCAAGCTCATCAGATCGAATTCCGCCGCACGCTCGCTGCCCGGGAACGCGCCCTGATCCAGCCCGATGACGCACACCACACGGTAGGGCAGGCCGCGTAGCGAAGGCATCGCCGAGAAGGTGACCGCGCCGCCCGGCACGCCGCCACGCGCAGGGTCATCCAGACGCTCGGCGAGCGCAGCGCGCACGACCTCGAGCGACAGCGGCGCGCCATCCATACCCGCATCCATGTCGGCGCCGAGTTGTGCAATGACTGCGCGCACCTCGCGCAGTTCGTCCGCCCACGCAGGCAGATCGGCGACGAAGCCACTCAGGGTCTCGTTCAGCAGTGCCTGCCAGGATGCCGCGTCCTGCGCCTGCGCCAGACGGCGGCAGATCGTGCGCAACGTATCGATGAAGCGCCAGAAACGGCCCAGCACCTCCGCCGCCTGTCCTTCAGGCACACCCGCGCCGATGCGCCCGCCGAACGGCGCGGCCTGCGCCGCATCCCCCGCCGCCCAGGCGAGAAAGAGCCGGTGCAGGCCCTCCTCCAGGGTATGGGGGGCGGCTACCGCGACGCGTGCGGAGCGGCGCTCCGCCCCCTGTGTTGCCCCCTGTGGCGCAGCGTCTTCAGCGAGCGCGGCCTGCACCGAGGCCGCATCCAGCCCCCAGCGCACACCCGCCACCCGCAGCCAGTCGTGCACCTGCTCCAGCCCCGCCTCGTCGAGCCCGTGGCGGGCAGCCACCGGAGGCTGGCGGAGCAGATCGAAGACGCGCGTCGCCGGAAAACGGCTTGCGGCGAGCGCAAGCACGCCGTCGAGCACCCGCGCCACCAGGTTGTCCTGCGTGCTGCCCAGGCCGGTGATGCGCCACGGGATCCGCCGGGCAGGCGGCGCGGTGCCGAACACCGCCTCGATCAGCGGTGCGCTGCGCTCCAGGTCCGCGGTCAGCACAAGCACGTCCGCGGGCCGCAAGGGCTCACCACTGCCCGGAGGCGCCCTGAACAGGCCCAGCAGGCGGTCGTGCAGCACCTCCAGCTCGCGCGTGCGGGCGTGGCATACATGCACCTCGACGCTACGATCGCCTGCGGCCACTTTCACCCCCGCTGGCGGCAATTCCTGCAGCATGAGGATGGCGTTCTGCAGCCGCGCAAGCAGATGACGACCCGGGTGGGGTGAGAAGAAGGCCTCCTCCTCAACCTCATGCTCGCCTTCGAACAGCAAGCCGATCTGCGCACGCGTCTGCTTGCCCCAGGCCGCCAGCAGGCGGTTGCCGGTTTCGAAGAACATGTCTTGCTGGCGCACGGCGAGCCAGGACAGCCGCCGTGCATCCACGATATCGAACCAGTATTCCTGGCAGGGGTTGAGCACGTACAGCCGCACATCGACCATGCGTCCGAGCCCGCGCAGCATGTCGAGATAGAGGGGCGGCAGCGCAGGCAGGCAGAACACATGCACGGTGCGCGGCAGGCCGCGCGCGGCGAGCGCATCAGGGGCCAGGGCTCCCAGGGCACGCAGGAAGGCCGTCGCCGGATGCTCGCTGTGCAGCGCCAGCATCTCACGCAAACGTCGCCACAACTCTGCCTGCCAGGCCTCGTCGGCCCGCGCGGATTCGCCCGCATCGCGCGACAGCGCCGTGCCGCGCCCTTCCGCCCACAACGCGAGCCAATGCGGCCGATAGGTCAGATAGTGGTCGAACACGCGAGCGATCCGCGTAGCGAGCTCGTAGCGCCCGCGCTCATCGGCCGTAGCGAGATAGTGCTGCAGGCGCGGGTGCCCGGCGATCCAGGCGCCACGCTCGTGGTTCAGGTCGAGCAGGGCCAGGATGCGCCACACCAGCAGCGCCGGCGCAAAGGGCGAGCGCTCCGGCACCGGCAGCACGCGCCCGATCTGGCGCCACAGCCATTGCGCCAGGTAGTCGCAGCGCAGGTTGACACACACACCTTCGCGATCCGCAACAGCCAGCTCCAGCCGCCGCCGCAGGGCCGCATTCGGCACCACCACCTCACGCCCGCCGAAGGGGCCGGGGCGCTCGTCGGCAAGGCGGTCGAGCAGGCAGTCGAGCAGGACTTCGAAGCGGTTCGAGAAGGTGACGGAAAACATGGTCGGGAAGAGCGACAGGCCGCACGCAGGGCAAGCGGTGAGGATAGCGCATCGACGGCGCTTTGCCGGCGCAAGGACACACGCCCTGGCGCGCGGGACAGCGCTCCCGGCCGTGCGGCTGAGGTCGCGGGCAGGGCGGTACAATCCCATCTTTCCGTCCTGCGGACGGCCTGCGTCCCGCGACCCGAGCACTCTCCCCATGGCCAAGACCCACCCCGAAGGCTGGCGCCTGCTTCCTGCAGAAGGGGCGCGCCGGCGCGAGATCGCCACCCTGACTCTGCTCGCCGCGGCACTGCCCGCGGACACCACGATCTACCATGGTCTGCACTGGACCCGGAGCGATGGGCTGGGCACGGTGTTCGGCGAGGTCGATTTCGCGGTGGTCGGTCCTACGGGACGCGTGCTGCTGGTGGAACAGCACACCGGCCTGCTGGACGAGGGCGCACAGGGGCTGGCGCGCCCGGGCAGACAGCGCGGGCCGCAGATCCACGTGGAGCTGGCGCGCTCGGCGGAGGCCTTGCGCAGCCGCCTGCGCCCGCTGCTGCACGGCGAGGAGCGCCCGCTCGAGCTGCTGCTGTACTGCCCCGACTACACGGTGCGCCAGCCCGGCACCGCCGGCCTCGACCCGGCGCGGATCGTCGATGCCACGCGCCGCGACGCGCTGCCGGCAGTGATCACCACGCTCACGCAAGCGCAGGCAGGCGACCCCACGCTGGACGCCGCGGCCCGCACCGCCCTGCACCGCTTCTTCGCTGACCTGCTGGAACTCGTGCCCGACGTGCAGGCGCACATCGGCCAGGCGGAGGACCTGACCACCCGCCTCGCCGGCGGCCTGACCGAGTGGGCACGCCGGATCGAGATGAACCCGCATCGGCTGCGCGTGACCGCTACAGCCGGCAGCGGCAAGACACAGCTCGCGCTCGCCGCCTACAGCGATGCGATCGCCGCGGGCCGGCGGCCGCTCTACGTGTGCTACAACCGCCCGCTCGCCGACCACTTCCTGCGCATTGCGCCAGCGGGGGGCGAGATCGCCACCTACCACCAACTGTGCGACCGTCGCCTGCGCGACGCCGGGCGCAAACCAGCCTTCGGCGCCCCCGGCGCCTTCCGCCGCATGGAGGCGGACTTCGCCACCCTGGCTGCAACCCACGCCACCGCCGACTGGCAGTTCGACGAACTGATCATCGACGAGGGGCAGGACTTCAGGGAGCCCTGGCGCGACGCCCTGCTCGCGCTCCTCAAGCCGGGCGGACGCGCATGGTGGCTCGAAGACCCGCTGCAGAACCTCTACGACCGCCCGCCGGTCGCCCTGCCCGGCTGGGTGGGACTCACAGCCGACACCAACTACCGCACCCCGGCCGACGTGCTCGCCCTGCTCAACGCCCGGCTTCCGCTGCCCGCACCGGTGCGCACCGGCAGCCCGGTGACCGACAGCAGGCCGGAGCTGTTCTCCTGGCGGGACGAGGCCGGACTGATGGAAGCCACCAAACGTGCGATCACGCGTGCGCTCGGGCTGGGCTTCCGCCGCGACATGATCGTGCTGCTGACCTTCCGCGGCCGCGAGCACTCGCGCTTCACCCCGCTCGACCACCTCGGGCCGCACCGCCTGCGTGCCTTCACCGGCCGCTACGACCTGCTCGGCGAGCCGGAGCACTCCCAGGGCGAATTGCTGATCGACTCGGTGTATCGCTTCAAGGGCCAGTCCGCGCCCTGCATCATCTTCACGGAGATCGACTTCGAGACGTCGGATGGGCACTCCCGCGAGCACATGGACGAACTCACCCTGCGCAAACTCTTCGTCGGCGCCACGCGGGCGACGATGAAGCTGATCCTGGTGGCGTCGGAGCAGGCTGCGAGGGCACTCGAGCCACTCGATGCAGGCAGCAGCTGAAACAAGGCTGGACACGCGCCGCCAGCGGATCCCTCCACCGCTGGCGCGACCGGCACGTGGCGCTCAGACGCGCAGGTCGACCTGGCTGACCGTGCCGACGCTGCCGTCCTCGCGCAGGTAGATGCTGCTCGCACGCATCTGCCCGAGGGCCTCATTGGCCGCGTTGTTGAGGCTGAAGGGAGTGCCGACCCGATCGAGGTAGAAAGCGCCCACCCCGGCCTGCTCGAGCGTCTTCAGGCTGCCCTCGCCGTGCGCATCCGGACGCCAGATGCGCAGCTGTGACCACGCTGCATCCGCCTCGTCGATCCAGCCGTTGCCGTCGTCGTCGAGCGCGGCAAGCTCGGCGAAGCCGTCGCCGCTGGCAGGGCCGAAGAGCTCCCTGCCATCTTCGATGCGACCGCTGGCGTTGCGGTCGAAGGCGAGGAAGCCGGCACCACCGGCCATGGGAAGCTGCTCCTTGCGCCCGTCGCCATCGAGGTCGAAGGCGAAGCGCAGATCGGACAGAGCCGCTGCAGGACCGCCGAAATCGAGCACGAGCGGATCCTTCATCGGTGCTGCGCCGGCACGCAAGCTCACCGAGACCTCCTCGGAATAGCTGCGGGACATTGCGAAGCCGATCTCGAAGCGGATCTCTCCGCCGTCCGCGGTGCGAACCACCCCGCCGGCTCGGAACGCCACGGATTCCTGCTCCACGTAGCGCTCGGTGAGCTCATACGCCATGCCGAAGCCGGCGCCCGGCCCCGCCTCGGCCTCCGCCCCTGCCGGCCGCTGCGCGGCGGCCCCCTCGCCGGAGAGCGCACGCAGATCCTCCGTCCTCATACGCCGCACCGGCTCCCCGGTGAGGAACTCGATCATGCGGATGAGCAGGGCGAGTTGGGGGTCGTTCTCGGCGGGATCTTCCAGCGCCTCGACCGAGGCCGCCTCCGCAGCACCGATCTCGGGCGAATCTGCGGCGAGCGCCGCGCGGCCCGCCGTCGAAATCTGCAGCGCACCGGTTGCGAGTGCGCGGCCCGGCTCCGCTCCGGCGGCCGAGGGCGTCGTCGCGACACCCAGCCCCCGGCCTCGTGGCGTGGGCGCGCCCGCACCACCGCCCCACACCTCCAGGCGCTCATGGCGCTCGAAGGTACTGGAAGACTGATGCGAGGACTGCAGATCGATACGGTAGGCGGCAACTTTCATGCGGGCACCCCGGACGGACGGGTCGGTTGTCCGCGTTAACGGCCGTGCACGGGAATTCTGAAGGCCTGGGCCGCCACACCCTCAAAGGAGCGCCTGGGCAAGCTCCGCAATCACACCCTCCTTGTCCTGGCCGCCGTGATCGAGCGCCCATTCGGGGTGCGCGCGCGCACGTGCGAACGCATCCGGGAGTGCACCCTTGCGCCAGCGGTCGGCAGCCGGATCGGCAGCGGAAGGGCCAGCCACCGTCTCCCCTCCGCCCTGCAGCTCGATCGGCATCAAGGCGGCGTGCCCCCTGCCGTCAAGCGCCGCCAGCAGCGCGCGCTGACGCAGCGCAACCATGCGCAGGATCGCATCATCGACGGTGAGCTCGCGATGACCACGCACCTTCGCTGCGATGCGCTCGCCGTAATGGCCGAAGGTCTGCCACAAGCCCCCCGCGAGCGCACCGAGGGCGGCTGCGGCACCCAAGGTCAGGCCGCCAGTCATCAGGTCGATGCCCACCCCGGCTGCTGCACCCGCAGCAGCTCCCGTGCCCAGCCGCACGCCCATCTGGCGCAGCGTCTCGGGGTTGAAGAGGTCATCCTCCCAGCGTCCGTCCGCGAGCGGGAGCTCGGCCATGCGTGCATCGTCAGGGCGGAAGCGGTACAGCCGCAGCAGGCCATCGACACAGGCCTGCTCGCGCCGGCGCACGTCCTCACGCATGCGGGCGACGGCCGCCTGCAGCGCGGCTTCGTCGCCACCGGTTTCACCGCCGACGGTGTCGTCGCCCCTTTCCACCACACGCTCGCGGCGGGCTGCAAGTTCGACCAGCAGCTCCGCGACCCGCCTGCGCGCCGCCACACGGCGCGTATCGGCCTCGCGCTGGCGGGCCTGGATCAGCACCTGCAGGCGGGCACGATGACCGTGAATCAGCGTCGCCAGGGTGCCGAAGAGCTCGCGCTCGCCATCGAGCGGCGGCGCCACGGTGTCGAAGCTCACCACCGCATGCAGGCCCAATCGGGCGAGCGCAGCACGCCAGTCTCCTGCCCGCGCCGCCGGATCGGCAATGAAGTTCAGCACGGGCAGCAGCGGGCGCGCGCAGGCCGCGAGCAGTTCGAGCTCGTCGCGATGCTTGGGGAGCACGGGGTCACGCGCATCCACCACATACAGGCCGGCATCGCTCGCGAGCATCTGGCGCAGCACCTTGGCCTCCTGCTCGAAGCGCGCGCTGGCTTCCGGGCGCGCCAGGAAACGCGCGACCCGCTCGGGGCCGTCGACACGCTCACCGGGGTCGACCAGGCCATCGATGAACTCGAGCAGGGCGATGGCGTCCTCCATGCCCGGGGTGTCGAAGAGTTCCGCCGCGGGCTCGCCGTCCGCCATCAGCCGCAGGCCCTCGACGTGGCGGGTGGTTCCGGCGTGATCGGAAACCTCGCCGAAGCCGACATCGCGCGCCAGCGTGCGCAACAAGGAGGTCTTGCCGGTGTTGGTGTGGCCCACCACGGCCACGCGCAGGATGTCGCTCATCGTTCCGGATCTCCGCCTGCGAGCCAGGCCTGCGCTGCGGCGACGCTGGCAAACATGGCTTCCTCACCCAACCCGAGGCCGCCCAGCCCTTCCCGCCATTGCGCCACGCGCCCAAGCAACTCGCCAGCCCCCACGGGCACCACGCCGGCCGGCCAGACCCGGATCGACTGTGCATGATCGGCCAGGTCGGCAATCAGCCCCAGGCTGCCGCGATCGGGTGTCTGCCGCCCATCGACCACGACCAGCAGGCGCGCTGGAGGATGTGCGGCAAAGCGCTCGCGCACTGCGCGCCGCTGCTCGCGGCTGTCCAGTCGTCCGCCGTCCTCCCACCCAGCCCCCGTGCCGCCCGGAGCGGGGGCCGCCGCCGGTGCCCTAACCAGCCCCGGCCACGGCAGATCGTCACCCAGCTCCAGCGCGACCGCGACCGCGCCGCCGCCACCCTGCGCTACTGGTGCGTTGCGCTGCGGACGCGGCATCGCCGCTGGCTCCGGATCGCGCACGCCGATGCGTTCGCTGTCGGGCATCAGCAGAGGGCGCAGGCGGGCGTAGCCGGCATGCGACGGATCGAGCCGGATGCGGGCCGCGCCACGTCGCCACAGCCCGAAGCAAAGCAGTGCCAGGGCCAGCCGGGGCAGCACGCCGTAGGCCACCATCGCGCCCACCAGCCAGCCGGCCCAGGCACGGCGGCCCGCCTCGGCGAGCATCGGTGCATCACCGCTCGCCATCACGGTGGCCGCATCCGGCACCGGAAAGCCTAGCGACCCGGGCAGCGCGCCGAGCGCGGCACTCAGCGCGACGAAGGTGTCCGCCGGCAGGATGGTGGTTTCCCACATGAAGCCGTAACGTCTTGTGGCCAGCAGCGCGAGCACGCCGAGCGTGGCGCCCAGCAGCGCACCGAGCCACAGCGCATGGTTCGCCGCCCCCACCCCCCAGGCCGCAAGGCGACCGCGCCCGAGGAGGCCAGCGAGCGCGAGCGGGAGGTCGGCAGCCTCGCGGCTGCGGTCGAGCCAGCCGGTCAGGCTGAGCCAGGCCCGGCCGAGCAGCCCCCCATGCTGCAGCGCGGCGCCCTGAGCGCCACCCTGCAGGACGAGGCTCGCCAGCCACAGCAGCAGGCTCAACCCATGCACGCCGAGCAGCCCGCCCAGGGTCCACACCACATTGACCGGACGCGAACCGTCGCCCAGCACCCCGGCCGCCGCGCCGAAGCCGAACAGGAACGCAAGCACGAAGGCAAGCGTCAGCACCAGCCGCGCGCGCGCCTGCCAGCGCCGGATCGCCGCGCGCCACGCCACGGCGCCCTCGAGCAACTCGGCGCGCTTCAGCAGGCGCGCCTCGAAGCCACCCGAGTGCTCCCGCGCCGCGGCGTGCGCGCGCGCCTCGTCAAGCGGTGGATGATGTTCCTCATGGCGGCGGACGAGTTCGGCCAGCCAGCGCGAAGAGAGGGGATTCGGCAAGGGGGATCTGGGCACGCGAAAGCGGAAGGCAAGAAGTTCGCACAGAGTGATGGGGCAAGCATAACAACCTCGCCGTCCATACGCATCGGCGGCAGGCACATGGCAGCATGCCACCCGGGATGAAGCAGCGGCGGATGCAGCCGGAGGTGCATGTCGGAGGTGCATGTCGGCATGGGACGCAATCCCTTCCATTTAGAATTGATCCTGATCAAGATCATCCTGAATGGAATCGTTAGCCTTATGGCTTTCCTCACGACCGGATCGCGCCCATGAGCACCGAACTGTTTCACTGGACCGACGAGTTCAGCATCGGCTTGCAGGAGATCGACGAGCAGCACAAGGAACTGGTGGACCTGCTCAACCAGTTGCACACCGCCATCCGGGAGCATCACGGGTCTACTACTTCACGCCAGATCCTCGACAAACTGGCCGACTACACCCGAACCCACTTCGCCGTGGAGGAGAGTCTGATGCGGGTGTCGAACTACCCCGAGTTCGCCGCCCACAAGCAGAACCACGAGGATCTGATTGGGCAAGTCCAGTCGCTGCAGGAGAAGCTCGACAGCGGCGAGGCGACGATCAGCTTCGAACTCCTGCACTTCCTCAAGGTCTGGCTGATGCGCCATATCAACGAGGCGGACAAGCGCTTCGGCGCGTATTTCATCGAGGCCGGCGGCGAGTCCAAGTGGTCCGATGACGTCGAGCAGGCGATGAAGAAGCGCAAATGGTGGTGGAAGTTCTGGTAAGCCTGTGCGGCAGAGGCCAAACTTCGCCCTTCTCACTCTTTCCACCCTTTCTCAACCCGCCCACCCTTTCGAGAAAACGATGATGCAGCACGCCCGGACATCCCGACTCGCTCTCCTCTCCCTCGTCCTGCTCGGCAGCAGCCTTGCGGCCACGAGCGCACACGCGGAAACGCTCATCTGCCCCGATCTTTCCAAGGCTGCGCAGATCCAGCCCTGCCCGACGGACGAGGAGTTGCGTTACACCTACATGGGCTTCTGCGGCGACAATGCACGTCTCTACGGCCGCGACGTACTCACCTGCGCGAGCTTCGAGAACTACAAGGCCGAGAAGAACTACGCGCTCTGGGAGACGGCAGACGGCGCCTTCAGCGGCTATCTTTCCTGCAATCTCGGCGCGGACACGATCAAGGCCTCGAAGGCCCTGAAGATGAGCGCCGAGCGCAAGAACAACCTGACCCGGCTGATCTGCAACTACGAGAACGACCAGCGCATGGTGCATCGGACCAAGGCGAACTGCACGGTCGAGCAGGCAGACTGCAGCACCGGCGAATGCAGGGCCCGCTGCGACTGAAGTAGGCGCACCGGGTACCGCAGCACGCTCTTCAAGCGTGCGGAACCTGCCCGGTGAAGCTGCCCAGGATGGAGGCCACCTCCTCCTGCGCCAGATCGCGGACGATGAACACCAGTCGGCTGCGGCGATCGTGGTAGGGCGGGCCATCGGGCCAGGCCTCCAGGCTGGTGGCGGGATAGACACTGTGCTGAACGCATTGCAGCACGCGTGGCTGCGGGTCGCCCGCCACGTTGAGGAGGCCCTTGATACGCAGGATCCGCCCGCCATAGACCTGCAGCAACAGCGACAGTCCGTCGGAAAACTCGTACCAGGCCAGGGGCTCGTCGAAGCACAGCACGAAGCTGTGCACCCCCGCGCTGTGGCGCTCCGAAACCTGCGCGTCCGCGCTCTCACCGGACACTGCCCGTTGCCCCGCGCCCGGCCGACGCCAAGCCGGCGCAGGAGACGCGCGGCGCACAGCGCGCACCGCCTCCTCTCCCAGCCAGGCAGCCACATCGGGCGTCTTGCCGCCCGGATCGTACAAGCCACAGTCGAAGATCTGCTCGGGGGCCACCCGGCCCTGCTCAACCTCCACCTGACGCGCGCCGGGATTCAAGGCCGACACCAGCGCCGCGACCTCGGCGCGGACCTCTTCACTGGCGAGATCACACTTGGTGAGCAGCAGGCGGTCAGCCATCGCCACCTGGCGCATGGCCTCGTTATGACTGGCGAGCTGCTCACGGGCATGGGTCGCATCGACCGCAGTCACCACGCCGTCGAGCCGGTAACGTTCGGACAGGAAGGGCTCCGACAGCAGCGTATGGATGACCGGGGCCGGATCGGCCAGGCCGGTGGTTTCGATCAGCACCCGGCGCAGACCCTTGAGTTCGCGTCGCAGCGCGCGCATGAACAGGCCCTTGAGCGCCCGCACCAGATCACCCTGCACGCTGCAGCAGATGCAGCCCGAATCGAGCACCACCAGGCTCTCATCGACCTTCTCGACCAGGTGGTGATCGACGCCGACCTCGCCAAACTCGTTGATCAACACCGCGCAGCCTTCCATCTGCGGCTGTCGCAGCAGATGGTTCAGCAACGTGGTTTTACCCGCACCGAGGAAGCCGGTGAGGATCGTGACCGGAATGCGGCGGTCGGCTTCTTGTGCGTTTGGGTCGGAGGCGTTCATCGGCATGCAGTGTAGCGTGCCGCAAGCCGTGCTTCACGACCCACGGCACGCGCCCTTATTGCCAGCCGCCGCCCAGCGCCTTGTACAGCGCAACACGGTTGCTCGCATCCGACAGTCGGGTGGAGATCAGCTCGAGCTCGGCGCCGTACAGACTGCGCTGGGCGTCGAGCAGGTTGAGGTAGCTGTCCACCCCGCCCTTGTAGCGTGCATCCGAGAGCGCGAAGCTCTGCTGCGCAGCCTCGACCAGCCGGCGCCGCGCGTCGAGTTGCTCGGCCAGCGTGGCGCGCTCGGCGAGCGCATCCGACACCTCGCGGAAGGCGGACTGGATCGCCTTCTCGTACTGGGCGACATGGATGTCGCGCTGGATCTCGGCCACATCCAGACTGGCCTGCAGGCGCCCCGCCTCGAAGATCGGCAGGCGGATCTGCGGCACGAAGCTCCACGCCCCCGAGCCGCCGTCGAACAGGCCGCTCAGCGCGCTGCTCGCCGTCCCGGCGCTGGCGGTGAGCGTGATGCGCGGGAAGAAGGCGGCACGTGCCGCACCGATGCTGGCATTGGCGGCCATCAGCGCGCGCTCCGCCTGCAGGATGTCGGGGCGGCGCACAAGCACCTCTGCAGGCAGACCGGCGGGCAGTTCGGCGATGGCCGCGACCTGCTCGCCCAGGGCCGGCGGCTGCAGCGTAGCGGGCACGCCGGTCCCCACCACCAACGCGAGTGCATTCTCGCCCTGCGCCACCAGCGCGGCGTAACGCGCGGCATCGGCACGCGCCGTCTGCATCAGGGTTTCGGCCTGGCGCAGATCGAGCGCGGACACCGCACCGAGATCGAAGCTGCGCTGCGTGAGCTCGAAGGACTTCTGCCGCGTCGCGAAGGTGCTGCGCGCCAGAGCCAGACGCTCACGGTCGGCCGCAAGGCGCAGCCAGGCATTGGCCACTTCGGCGACCAGGCTGATCTGTGCGCTGCGGCGCGCCTCCTCGGTACCAAGGTAGGTCTGCAGCGCCTGCTCTTCGAGGCTGCGCACACGACCGAAGAAGTCGAGCTCATAGCTGGCAAAGCCGAGGTTGGCGGAATACTGGCGGCTGACCGTCGAGTCGCCACTCATGCTCAGGTCGCCCGGCACACGCTGCGCGCTCTGCCCGCCGCTGGCCGCGATCGACGGGAACAGGTCGGCACGCTGGATGCCGTACTGGGCCCGCGCGCGCTCGATATTGAGCGCGGCGACACGCAGGTCGCGGTTGTTCTCGAGCGCGAGCGCGATCACCTCGCGCAGGCGCTCGTCGGCGAAGTAGTCGCGCCAGGCGACGGTGTCGGCCAGCGGCGCGACCGCCGCAGCCTCGGTAGGCGCAGCCTGCGGGAAGCTCGCCGGCACCGGCGCCGCGGGGCGCTCGAACACCGGCATCATCGAGCATGCACCGAGCGCGCTGGCCGCCAGTGCCGTCAGCAGGCCGCGCAGCGGCAACCTTGTTGCGTACTTGCTCATATCAACGTCCCTCCTGGGCGGTCGGCACCACGACCTCCGTTCTCGGCTTGTCGGGGAATACGCGCTTGATCACCACATAGAACAGCGGCACGAAGAACAGGCCAAGCAGCGTCGCGGCGATGGTGCCGCCGAGCACGCCGGTGCCGATCGCGTTCTGGCTGCCGGCGCCGGCGCCGGTGGCGATCGCCAGCGGCAGCACGCCGAAACCGAAGGCGAGCGAGGTCATGATGATCGGGCGCAGACGCATCCGCACCGCGTTCAGCGTGGCGGAGATCAGGTCCTTGCCTTCTTCCATCTGCGCCTTGGCGAACTCCACGATCAGGATCGCGTTCTTCGACGACAGGCCGATGGTGGCGAGCAGGCCGACCTGGAAATACACGTCGTTCGACAGGCCACGCCCGCTGGCGGCGAGCAGCGCGCCAAGCACGCCGAGCGGCACCACCAGCATCACCGCGAAGGGCACCGACCAGCTCTCGTACAGCGCCGCCAGGCACAGGAACACCACCAGCAGCGACAGCGCGTACAGCGCCGGCGCCTGCGAGCCGGAGCGGCGCTCCTCGTAGGAGGTGCCCGACCAGTCGTAGCCGATGCCGGGCGGCATCCTCGCCATGATCTCCTCCACGGCCTGCATCGCCTCACCCGACGAAAGGCCTGGCGCGGCCTGGCCGAGGATCTCCATGGAGGGCTGGCCATTGAAGCGCTCCAGGCGCGGCGAGCCATAGTTCCAGTGCGCGGTGGCGAAGGCCGAGAACGGCACCATCTCGCCCGCCTTGTTGCGCACGTACCACCTGTCGAGATCCTCGGGCGTCATGCGCGAGCCTGCCTCACCCTGCAGATAGACCTTCTTGATGCGGCCACGGTCGAGGAAGTCGTTGATGTAGCTGCCGCCCCAGGCGGTGGACAAGGTGTCGTTGATGTCCGCGACCGACAGGCCGAGCGCGCCGGCCTTGGCGTGGTCGATGTCGAGCTTGAGCTCGGGCATGTCCTCCTGACCGTTGGGGCGCACGCCCACCAGGCGCTTGTCCTGCGCGGCCATGCCGAGGAACTGGTTGCGCGCAGCCAGCAGGGCTTCGTGGCCGAGGCCGGAGCGGTCCTGCATCTGCACGGTGAAGCCGCCCGAGGTGCCGAGCTCGATCACCGCCGGCGGCACGAAGGCAAACACCATGGCCTCGCGGATCTGCGAGAACGCGCCCATCGCTCGCCCGGCCACGGACTTCACGTCCTTGCCTGGCGCCTTGCGCTCGTCCCAGTGCTTCAGATTCACGAAGCCGATACCCATGTGCTGGCCACTGCCGCCGAAGGAGAAGCCTGCAACCGTGAAGATCGCGCGCACAGTGTCCTTCTCATTCACCAGGTAATGCTGCTCGACCTTCCTCAGCACCTCGAGCGTGCGCTCCTGGGTGGCACCAGCGGGCAGCATGACCTGGTTGAACATCACACCCTGGTCTTCCTCGGGCAGGAAGGAGGTCGGCATGCGCATGAAGAGCAGGCCGAGCACCGCGACGATGGCGACGTAGATGGCGAGGAAACGCACGCTGCGCTTGAGGATTCCGCCGACCGCCGACTCGTAGCCCTGGGTGCTGCGGTCGAACCTAACGTTGAACCAATGGAAGAACTTGCCGAACAGACCGCCTTCGCCATGCTCATGGCCCTTCTCCACCGGCTTGAGGATGCTCGCGCACAGGGCGGGGGTGAACACGATGGCCACCACCACCGACAGCGCCATCGCCGACACGATAGTGATCGAGAACTGGCGATAGATGACCCCCGTTGAGCCTCCGAAGAAGGCCATCGGCACGAACACCGCCGACAGCACCAGGCCGATACCGACCAGCGCGCTGGTGATCTGGTCCATCGAGCGCTTGGTCGCCTCCTTGGGTGGCAAGCCCTCCTCGCTCATCACGCGCTCGACGTTCTCGACCACCACGATGGCATCATCCACCAGCAGGCCGATCGCCAGCACCATGCCGAACATGGTCAGCGTGTTGATCGAGAAGCCGAACGCCGCCATCAAACCGAAGGTGCCGAGCAGCACCACCGGAATCGCCATGGTCGGGATCAGGGTAGCGCGGAAGTTCTGCAGGAACAGGTACATCACCAGGAAGACCAGCGCCACCGCCTCGATCAGCGTCATCACCACCGACTCGATGGAGATCTTCACGAAGGGCGTGGTGTCGAAGGGCACGACGTATTCGACCCCTTCGGGGAAGTAAAGCTGCATGTCGTCGAGCTTGGCGCGCACCGCGCTGGCGGTGTCGAGCGCGTTCGCGCCCGGCGCAAGCCGGATCCCCATGCCCGAGGCGACCTGCCCGTTGAAGCGGGCCAGGGTGCCGTAGTTCTCGGCACCGATCTCGACGCGGGCGACGTCCTTCAGGCGCACCTCGCCGCCCTGCTGGCTGCTGCGCAGCAGGATGTCCTCGAACTGCTGCACAGTCTGCAGGCGGCTCTGCGCGGTGATGGTGGCGGTGAAGCCCTGCCCCGGCACGGCGGGGGTGCCGCCGAGTTGACCGGCCGACACCTGGGCGTTCTGGGCCTGCAGAGCGGCGCGCACGTCACCAGGGAGAAGGCGGAAGCTCTGCAGCTTTGCTGGATCCAGCCAGATGCGCATCGCGTACTGCGCACCAAAGACCTGCACCTCGCCCACGCCCTCTACGCGTGAGAGCGGGTCCTGAATGGTCGATACGAGGAAATCCGAAAGATCCGGCCCCGTCAGGCTGTCGTCCGTCGATACGAAACCGACCACCATCAGGAAGTTGGCGCCCGACTTGGCGACCGTCACCCCCTGCTGCTGCACGGCCTGCGGCAGCAGCGGCAGCGCGGTCTGCATCTTGTTCTGCACCTGCACCTGCGCGATGTCGGGATCGGTGTCGGCAGAGAAGGTAAGCGTGGTCGAGGCGTTGCCGTAGGCGTCGCTGGTCGACTTCATGTACAGCAGGCCATCGAGGCCGGTCATCTTCTGCTCGATGATCTGCGTCACCGAGTCTTCCACCGCCTTGGCCGAGGCGCCCGGGTAGCGGGCGTTGATGACGATCGCGGGCGGCGCGATCGAAGGATACTGGGACACCGGCAGCTGCTGGATGGACAGGGCGCCCGCCAGCATGATGACGATGGCGATGACCCACGCGAAGATGGGCCGGTCGATGAAGAAACGTGCCATGGTCCGCTACCTCAGCTGGCCTTGCCTGCGGGCGTGGCAGCGGGCACCCCTGTCCCCGCCTCCTGCGCCTGCACCGGCGCACCCGGCCGGACCTTCTGCAGCCCCTCGACGATGATGCGCTCGCCAGCCGCAAGGCCGCTGGTCACCACCCAGTCCGAGCCCAACGACTGCACAACCTGCACCGGACGCGCCTCGACCTTGCTCTCGGCATTGACCACCATCACCAGTGCGTTGCCGCGCGGGTCGCGGCTGAGCGCCTTGTGCGGCACCCGGATCGCCTCGCTGCGCGTGCCCTGCGGCAAGCGCGCACGCACGTACATGCCGGGCAACAGCACGCCGTCGGCGTTGGGAAACTGGGCACGCAGGGTCACGCTGCCGGTGCCTTCGTCCACAGTGACCTCGGACAGCGCCAGGCGGCCCTCGGCGGCGTACTCGCTGCCATCCTCGAGGACCAGCCTCACCGGCACCTCGCCCTTGGCGCCCGGCTGCAGTCGGCCAGCGGCGATCTCGGCGCGCATGCGCAGCATTTCGGCGCTGGACTGGGTAAGGTCAACGTAGATCGGGTCAAGCTGCTGCACCGTGGCGAGTGCCTGCGCCTGGTTAGCGGTGACCAGCGCACCGGCAGTCACCGCCGAGCGGCCGATGCGGCCGGCGATCGGCGACTTCAGCCGCGTGTAGTCAAGGTCGATCTTCGCCTTGTCGAGCGCGGCCTTTGCCGCCGCAACCTCGGCATGGGCCTGCTTGAGCGCAGCCTGGGCATCGTCGTTGGCCTGCTTGCTCACCGCGTCGATCTTCACCAGGCCGGCATGGCGCTGGGCCTTGATACTCGCCGCTTGGGCATTGGCCTCGGCGCGCGCGAGATTCGCCTTCGCACTGTCCAGCGCGGCCTGGTACAGCGCCGGGTCAATCCGGTAGAGCACCTGCCCAGCCTCGACCTCGCTACCTTCCTTGAAGGCGCGCTCGGTAAGGATGCCGGTGACCTGCGGGCGCAGCTCGGCGATCAGGTACGGCGTAGTGCGGCCGGGCAGCTCGGTCACCATGGGCACCGCAGCGGTCGCGACGGTCATCACGGTGACCGCTGGCGCCTGCTGCTGCGCCCCGGCACCCGGCGCGGCGCCCTGTTCCTTGCCGCCGCTGCAGGCAGCAAGGAACAGGGCACTCGCGGCCACCGCGACTGCGGATCGGATCAGGGAACGGGAGTTGGTCTTCATTTGAGCCTCGTGAACGCGAAAGACTGCGGCCCACTGAAAGGTGTTGGCTGCAGGCTGGAATCGGGTAGATTTAGAATGCTCGTTCTAGATCGAACGCTCATTCTATGTTATGGTTTGTTGCACCGCAAGAATTTCAGTGAGCTTCCCATGCGCAGGCCGATCCACAACAGGCCCGCGCGCGCCGCCAGCAAGACATGCAGACCACGGAACAGACACCTCAGCAGCACCAGCACGAAGCCTCGCGCGCCGCCGCGCGCCGCCAGCAGATCCTCAACGCCGCGGCGCAGTGCTTTCGCGAGCACGGCTTTCATGGCGCCAGCATCGCGCAGATCTCGAAGACCGCGGGCATGAGTCCGGGGCACATCTATCATTACTTCGAAAACAAGGAAGCCATCATCGCCGCGATCGTGGCACAGGATCTCGAGGGCCTGCTCACGCTGACCGCCGAACTGCGCGCTGCATGCAATGTGCGCGCAGCCCTGATCGAGCGCGCTGCCGAAGGCGTCTTCGATCAGCTCGACCCGGTGAGTGCCGCACTGAAGCTCGAGATCGTCGCCGAAGCGGCGCGCAACCCACGGGTTGCGCAGATCGTGCGCGAGGCGGACGCTGCCTGTCGACGCGAGCTCGCGACCACGATCGGCGTGATCCGCCGTGCCACCGGGCACGACGCCCCCCCCAAGGCGATCGAAGACATGGTGGAAGTACTCGCGAGTCTGTTCGAGGGTCTGCTGCTGCGCACCATCCGCAACCCTGCCCTCGACCACGAGCGCGTCGCGCGACGCATCCAGATCGCCATCAACGATCTGCTCGACCAGCCGGGCTGAGCGGCCCGCCGCTGGCCCGAAGGATCCGCCCTAGAGGTAACCCAGCCGTCCCGGCAGCCACAGCGCGAGTTGCGGAAACACGATCATCAGCGCCAGCCCGGCGGCCATCGCCAGCACCAGCCAGACAACCCACCTGAAGGTCTCCTCCATGCCGATGCCGGCGATGCGAGAGGTGATCATCAGCGAGATCGCCATCGGCGGGGTGAACTGACCGATGGCGAGGTTGATCGTCATCATCACGCCGAACCACACCAGGTCCCAGCCCATCGCCACCGCGATCGGCACCAGCAAGGGCAGCAGGATCAGGAAGATCGAGATCGCGTCGAGGAACATGCCGGCAACGAGCAGCAGCAGGTTGATCGACAGCAGCATCAGCCATTCGCTGGAATGCAGTCCCACCAGCGCCTTGGCCGCAGCGTCGAAGATACCCAGCGTGTTACCCGCCCAGGCAAACACCGACGCGACGCCGATGATCATCAGCACCACCGCCGACAGCTCGCCCGCCTCGACCAG
This sequence comes from Thauera sp. WH-2, assembly GCF_048321015.1. NCBI lineage: Bacteria > Pseudomonadati > Pseudomonadota > Betaproteobacteria > Rhodocyclales > Zoogloeaceae > Thauera > Thauera sp. WH-2. Next base: position 203,449 of record NZ_JBLWFG010000003.1, read on the forward strand.
GATGCGGAACAGGCCCTTGAGGCTGATGCTGCGGTAGACGACCATGCCGACGAAGATGCCATAGGCCACGGCCACTACCGCTGCCTCGGTGGGCGTGAAGATGCCGGTGCGCAGGCCACCCAAGATGATCACCGGCGCGAGCAAGCCCCAGATCGCATCGATGAAGCTCTTGCCCAGCGGCGGGCGCTCGGCCTTGTAATCGCGGCCAAAGCCGTACTTGCGGCTGATGATGACGGCCGGCACCAGCAGGCAGAGCGCGGCAATCATGCCCGGGAACAGGCCGGCGGCGAACAGCGCCGGCACGGTCGCCGCCGGCACCATCACGCTGTAGACGATGAAGGCCACCGAGGGCGGGATGACGATCGCGGTCGAACCCGAGGCGGCGATCAGGCCGGCGGAGAAACCTTTTGGATAGCCACGCGCAATCATCGACGGCAGCATCACCGCCGCCACCGCGGCCGCATCGGCCGGGCCAGAGCCGGAGATGCCGCCGAGCAGCATCGACACCAGCACCGCGACCACCGCCAGCGAGCCGGTCCATTCGCCGACCATCGCGGTGACGAAGCGCACCAGCCGCACCGCCACCCCGGAACGCTCGAAGATCATGCCGGCGAGGATGAACATCGGGATCGCCAGCAGCGGGTACTTGGCGATGCCCGCGTAAATGTTGGTGGGCACCGCAAGCTGGTCGAAGCCGGCCATCGCCAGCACTGCGATGCTCGCCACACCCAGACCGGTGGCCAGCGGCATACCCGCGACCAGCGCGAGCAAGAACAAGCCGATGAGAACGGTGCCGATCACTGGACGCCCCTTCCACCACCATGCACCCCACTCTCCGGCGGAGACGAGCGCTTCCGCATGCGGGTCAGCACCAGACGCAGCACCAGCGCGACGGCCAGAACCGGCATCCACACCGTGTACCACCACTGCGGCACGCCGAGCGCGGGCGAGGTCTCCTCGAAGCGGTACTGATCCCAGGTGAGCTTGCCGGCATAGAACGCAATGAAGGCGAACAGGCTCGCGGTGACGGCAAACGACAACCAGTCCGCCGCCGTGTGCCAGGCCGATGGGAGCTTGCGTACGAAAAAATCGACCCGGATGTGGCGGTCAAAGGCAAACGCCGCCGAAGAGCCGAGGAAAGACAGCACGATCAGCAGCGCAATCGAGAACTCCTCGGTCGCGGCGAAGGACTGCGAGGTGAAGTAGCGCGCCAGCACGTTGCCGAACGTGATCAGCACGATCAGGCCCATGACGATGCCGGAAAGGATCTGTTCGACGGTATAGGGCGCAGGGCTCGCGTCTTCGTGCTGCGATTCGGTGCTCATCGAGAGTGCCAGTGATTCAGGAGATAGCCCCGTCCGGATCCGGTCGGGGAGCAAGCGGGGCGCAAGGCGGAATCACCCGCACCCATGTAGTCGGGGACGCGGTGGGCATTCCTGGCGCAGGCGAGGACTGTCTGAGCGAAGCGAGTTCCACAGCCTGCAGAAGGAATGCCCGCCGCGTCCCCGGCGGGCAGAACAAGGGCAATCAACGCTTGGCGATGTCTTCCTCAGCCTGCTTGACCAGGTCCGAACCGATCTTCTCGGCCCATTCCTTGTACACGCCGGCCGTGGCCTTGCGGAAGGCATCGCGCTCGGCGTCGGAGAGGCGCACGACGGCCACGCCGTTGGCCTCGATCTCCTTCAGCAACGCATCGTCGCCCGCCGAAATGCCGGCGCGGGCGCGGGCGATCTCTTCCTTCGCGGCTTGCTGGGCGGCTTCGGACACCGCCTTGCGGTCGGCCTCGGACCAGGAATTCCACACGTTCTTGTTCACGACAAAGATCAGCGGGTCGGCAACGTAGCCCCACAGCGTCAGATTCTTCTGGCCGACGGTGTGCAGCTTGGCGGCGTTGAACACGGCCAGCGGGTTCTCCTGGCCGTCGACCGCACCGGTCGCCATCGCCGGCTGGGCGTCGGCCCAGCTCATCTGCGTCGGGTTGGCGCCGAGCGCATTGAAGGTAGCGAGGAACAGCGGCGAGCCGACCACGCGCATCTTCATGCCCTTGACGTCGTCCGGGGTGCGGATCGGCTTCTTCGAGTTGGAGACCTCGCGGAAGCCGTTCTCGCCCCAGGCCAGCGGCACCACGTCACGCTCGGCGAGGATCTCGAACATCTTGGTGCCGACGCGGCCTTGCGTAAGCGCGTCGATCGCCTTGTGGTCGGGCATCAGGAAGGGCAGCGCGAACAGGTTCAGCTCCTTGACCTGCGGCGACCAGTTGATGGTCGAACCCACGGCCATGTCGATGATGCCCTGGCGCAGCGCGGTGAATTCCTTGGTCTGGTCGCCCGACACCAGCGAGGTGCCCGGATAGACCTTGATCTTGATGCGGCCTTCGGTCTTCTCGGCCACCAGGTCGGCCCAGCGCTTGGCGCCCCAGCCCCAGGGGAAGGCCTCGCCGAGCACGGTGGAGAGCTTGTATTCGTCCTTGTACTGCTGTGCCGAGGCGGGCATCGACAGGCCGAGTGCGGCCGAAGCGGCGAGACCGGCGATGAGGGCGGTGAAGCGGCGTTTTTGCATGAGACGTCTCCGTTTTCTTGGTTTTGACGCGGGGGACGCGGCGGCGAGCGCTGCGCAGGGGAAGACCGATTCTACAAACCGGGAAGCCTGCGGGCCAGCGCAAATTCCAGCGCCGGTCCGCCGGGTGAACGAATCGACGGGCGCGAATGCGGGCGTTTGGCCCCACGGGATCCCGTGCTTCTCCTGCAAGATCAGAGCGTTCGGCGCAGGAACGCAATCAACCGCCCCATGTGATGTTCCAGATCGGCAAAGGATTCGTGATCGCCCGACACGCTCATCATCTCCGCCGGCGTGTCGCCGCGCACGGCAAAAATCTGGTGTGCCTCGTCGATCGGCACCACCTCGTCGTCCTCGCCATGCACCAGCAGCACCGGGCGGTGAATACGGCCGATGGTACTCAGCGGAGCGATGTCGTCGAAGCGGTGGCCGATGGTCTTCTGCACATAGTCAAGGATGTAGCGCCCGACCGGCCTCTCGGGGATGCGCTTGGCCGCCAGCCAGCGCCGCATCATCGCCGCCGGATGCGAGAAGGCCGCCACGCTCACGACCGCTGCCACTTGCGGCGTACGGGTGGCCGCGAACAACACCGCGCCCGCCCCCACCGAATGACCGAGCAGCGCGATGCGCGCAGCATCCACCCCCGGCTGCGCCGCCAGCCAGGCGAACGCGTGCTCCGTGTCCTCCGCAAAGCGCGGCAGCGAAGCGAACGTGTCGTCGTCGCTCGCGCCATGGCAGCGCGCATCCACGAACAGCGTGGCGTAACCGGCCGCGTGCAGCGGGCGGGCGAGCGGCAGCATCAGTGCGGCGTTGCCGCCCCAGCCGTGCATCACCACCACCGCCGGCGCAGCCGCGGGCGAAACGTCCGCTTCCCTTTCAGCCGCAGCGGCGGCGCTCGCAGCATCCGCATCGGCAACCCCTACGCGCACCGGTGCGGGAATGAACCACGCATGCAGCGACTTGCCGTTTTCGGTACCGATGCGCAGCGTCTCGAACCCCAGCCCGAGCGCGCTGGGATCCATGTGATGCGGCACCCGCGGCGCGGCCAGGCCCTTGCGGATTCCCCAATGCACCAACGCCCGTCCGCCCGCGAGCGTGGCTGCGCCGGCGGTGAAAGCGGTGATCAGTCCGGGTGCGCCCATTTGCTGCTCCTCAAGAACTCAAACCTGCCCACCACAACCGCACACGCAAGCCCCAGCCGGTGGTGTAACCGAGCGACACCGAGCGGATCTCGCCCGCCGGATCAACGGTGACGAAGGCCGGCACGCCGCGCAGGCCGTATCCCCGGGCGATGCCGCCATCTGAGTCGATCGCCGTAGCCCAGTCCAAACCGCGCTCGGCAAGCACCCCCGCCACCGCCGCAGCATCGCCGGACTGCATCGCCACCGTAAGCACGGGGTAGTCCGCCTGCACGGCGTCGATCGTACCCTGCTGCGCGGTGCAGATCGGGCACCAGTCGGCCCAGAAATACACCCCGACCGACTTGCCGGGATGCGCGGCCCGCCAGGCGGCAAGGCTCAGCTCGCTGCCATCCGTACCGGGCGCAGCGAACGCCGGCGCAGCGCCGCCCGGCACGTCGCGCGCCATCCATGCCTGAATGGCGAAGAAGATCCCCACGAAAATCGCAATCTCCACGGCCCAGCGCCGCCAGCGCAGGCGCTTGCGTGCAGGCGCCGCGGCATGCGGCGTCCCTTGCTCGGAGGCTTCGCCCGGGTCCGGCGGCGGGGGCGCAGGGTCGTTCCCCGGATTCTTCATCTGCCCGTTCATGCTGCTCATCGTACGTCGATCCAGCGCAAGCCGTCGGCCTCGCGCTCGAACAGCCGCCAGCCTCCGGCCATGTTGCACAGACCATAGACGAAAGGCTCGCGGCCGCGTCCCGGGGTAACAAAGCGCAGATCCTTGAAGCTGGCGCACACGCTGCCGTCCCCTTCCTCGCCGGCATGGTCCAGCACCGGGAACATCGCGAACCAGCGGTAGAAGGCAAAGTCCTCCGCGTTCCACACCTGCTCGGCGAGCGCGCGCATGCTGCCGTTGCCGAAGCGCTCTCGCACCTCCCACTGTGCCATCGCCACCGGCAGGTAGGGGGCGGAGAAGCGGCGGATGAAGTTGTCGTCGTCGGTGGCAACGAGCGGTTCGCTGCGTCGGGTGTTGATGTGGGCGTAGTGGTAGCGCTCGCCGTCGAACACGATCGCGGTCCAGTTGAAGGGCGAGGCCGGACGCGGCGCGGCGTCGACCTCGACCGCCGCGATGCCCTTGGCCGCGGCGTAGGCACGCGCGGCGTCGATCGCCTCGGCGCGGCCCATGGCGTGCACGCCGACCCAACCGACGAGCAGCACCAGCGCCGCCGTCGCCGGTACGCGGCTGTTGCGCCACAGCGCGCTGGCGAGCAGGCCGCCGAGGAGGATGCCGGTGAAGGGCAGGTCGATGATGAAGGTCGTGCCCCAGCCGAAGCGCTGGTCGGAGAACGGCGCCAGGATCATGGTGCCGAACTGGGTGATCAGGTCACCGAGGATGTGCCCGAAGATCGCCGCGCACACCACCGGGTGGAAGCTGCGCCAGCCCGCCGCCACCCGCCCGCCGCGCTGCCAGAAGCGCGCCAGCAGCCAGGCGATCAGCAGGCCCCACAGCGGCAGCAGGAGCAGCGAGTGCGTGACGCCGCGGTGGCCGCGCAGGTAGGTGAGCTCGGAGACCCAGCCGAGCACGAAGTCGAGATCGGGAAAGATCGCGGCGATGGTGCCGGCGGCGACCATCTGCCAGACCGGCGGCTGCACCCGACCTGCAGCCGGAGCGGCCGCGGCCGCACCGGCGCTGGCACGACGCCCGGCAAACACACGGCCAACGAGGGCACCGGAGAGTGCATGGGTAAGGGTATCCATCAGGTTCCTGAGTTTTTTCGGTATTGTCCTGCTGGCGTATGAGGCGCGCCAGCATCGAACCCGTCCAGGTCCGCAACGTGCGCTTCGACACGCACACAGGGGTCGAGGTTGCATTTGCGCTTGCCCGCCCTGCCCCCGGGACCTGCGTGTCGAACAAGGTCCGCAGCATTGCAGGCCCGCCAAAACAGTCGCCTGCACCTCGCCTATCATGCGCGCTCCGCCCGTCGGCCGATCACCTTCACACCTCACGCCTCCATGCCCGCAAAACCCTTCACCGCCCTCGCCTGCCCGCTGGACGGCGCGCCCTTGCAGCGCCAGGGCGGCAGCCTGCGCTGTCCGGACGGGCACTGCTTCGACCTCGCCGCCCAGGGCTATGTGAACCTGCTGCCGGTGCAGAACAAGCGCTCGCGCGACCCCGGCGACAGCAAGGAGATGGTCGCCGCACGCCGGCGCTTTCTCGAGGCCGGGCATTACAAGCCCATCGCCGATGCGGTGGCGCAAGCCGTGCTCGCCGACGCCGTGCCCGGCCGCACCCTCACCTGTCTCGACGCTGGCTGCGGCGAGGGCTACTACCTCCGGCAGCTTGCCGCCGCGGGCGACGCGCTGCCACTCGCCCTGCTCGGGCTGGACATCTCGAAGTGGGCGGTACAAGCCGCCGCCAAGCGTGACCTGCACACGGCCTGGGTAGTCGGCAGCAACGCCGGCCTGCCGGTGCTGCCCGCCACGCTCGACCGCGTGCTGTGCATGTTCGGCTTCCCGGTCTACACGGAATTCGCCCGCGTCCTGCGCCGCGGCGGCGAGCTGCTGCAGGTCGACGCCGGCCCCGATCACCTGCGCGAACTGCGCGAGGTCATCTACCCCACGCTCAAGCCCGAACGCCCCGCCGCACGCCAGATGCCGCCTGGCTTCGAGCCCCTCGGCACCGACACCCTGCGCTTCCAGATCCATGTCGACGGCGCCTCACCCATCGCCGACCTGCTGGCGATGACGCCCCACCTCTACCGCGCCACCGCCGAAGGCCGCGCCCGCGCCGCGGCGCTCACTGCGCTGACGATGATGGTGGATGTGCGCCTGGGGCGCTACCGACGCCTGCCAGACTGAAACCAGTGCGGCTGCGACAGCCGCCACCGCCACCGCCACAATCCTCCCGTTTTCCGTCGCTGCAGAGATGAACGCGCGATGAACGGCGCCTTCAGCATCGATTCAGGCGGCGGGGCGCAGCATGGCATCACGGTCGAAACAGGACCGACTACCCAACCAAGGAGATGCCATCATGCGTGCAACCACCCTCATCGCCACCCTGGCCCTCACCGGCGGACTCATCGGCGCCGGCGCCACCATCGCCCCCGCGTTCGCCCAGAACACAGTCCCCGCCGCCTCGGCTACCGCAGTAGCGCCCGCCGCCCAGTCCAGCTGGATGAGTATCAAGGACGTGCTCGGCAAGCTCGAAGCGGCCGGCTACACCGACTTCCGCGAGATCGAGCGCGAGAAGAACAAGTACGAGGTCAAGGCCACCGACCCGCAAGGGCAGCGCGTGGAGCTGGATGTCGATCCGGTCACCGGCGAGGTCCTCAAGACCGAGGTCAAGCGCAGCAAGTAAGCACCACCCAGGGGGCCGGCACGACCGCCGGCCCCCTTGTCGCTGCGTGGCCGCCACGTGCGCGCTCGTCACCATGCGCTTCCCGCGCGGCAAGCGTCGCCCGCCGGCTGATGCCTTCCAGCCTCGTCTCACCTTCCAATCATCACCGCCGGGAGCCCGCGCCATGATCCCCGCCCTCTCTACCCTGCCCGCCCTCGCCGCCTTCATCGCCCTGATCGCCGCAGCCTGGGGCCTCAACGTCGCCGCCCTCGACGGCGGCACCGCCTCCCTGCCCTGGCTGATCCGCGAGCAAGGCCTCTACCTCAGCGGCCTGCTCGCCATCGGCCTGATGTCGCTGGCGATGATGCTCGCCACCCGTCCCACCGTGCTCGAGCGCCCGCTCGGCGGCATGGACCGCATCTTCCGCCTGCACAAATGGGCCGGCATCGGCGCCGCGGTGTTCGCCGCGCTGCACTGGCTGATCGAGATGTCCGACGACGTCATCAAGTCGCTCTACGGCAAGGCCGGACGGCCGGCGCATGACGAGTTCGGCGGCCTCTACGAGATGCTGCGCGACGCCGGCGAGGAGCTCGGCGAATTCGCCATCTACCTGGTGCTGGCGATGGTCGTGCTCAGCCTGTGGAAGCGCTTCCCCTACAAGTTCTGGCGCCACCTGCACCGCGCGATGCCGGTGTTCTACCTGCTGCTCGCCTTCCACGCCGCCGTGCTGGCGCCGCCCGACTACTGGATGCAGCCGGTCGGCATGCTGCTCGCGCTGCTGCTGGCCGGCGGCACGGTGGCCTCGCTGATCGCGCTGACCGGCCGCATCGGCCATGACCGCAAGGTGCAGGGCGTGGTCACCGCGGTGTCCTCGCCCGCCCCCGACGTCACCGAGATCGTGTGCCGGCTCGACGGCGCCTGGCGCGGACACCAGGCCGGGCAGTTCGCCTTCGTCGGCTTCGAGCGCTTCGAAGGTTCGCACCCCTTCACCATCGCCAGCGCCGACCACGGTGACCGCAGCCTCACCTTCCAGATCAAGGCCCTGGGCGACTACACCCGCCAGCTCGCCAGCCGCGTCGCGGTCGGCCAGGCGCTCACCGTCGAAGGCCCCTACGGCCGCTTCGTGCTCGGCAGCCAGGACCGCAAGGCGCGCCAGATCTGGGTCGCCGGCGGCATCGGCGTGACGCCCTTCCTGGCCTGGCTCGACGCCCTGCGCGCCGACCCCGCCGCGGCCCCGGCAGTCGAGCTGCACTACAGCACCCGCGGCGCGGCGCACGACCCCTTCGTCGAACGCCTGCGCAGCCTGTGCGCCGGACTGCCGAGCGTGAGCCTGCACATCCACGACCGCGCCGCCGGCGACGACCTGACGCCCGAACGCCTCGCCGCCATGGCCACCGACGGCCGGCGCGCGGAAGTCTGGTTCTGCGGCCCGCGCGGCTTCGGCGACCAGCTCAAGGCCGGGCTCGCGCGACTGTGGGGGCGGCGGCTGAGCTTCAGGCGCGAGGCGTTCGAGATGCGGTGAGACGGGGCACCATGGGGCTAGCGGGCGAGTAGCGCGGCCTGCTGGCTCCGACCGCCACGATCAACCTTATGTCGTCACAGAAGCGGACGCCGATCGTGGAGTGAGGAGCGGCTTATTCCTTCGCGGGCGGCAGGGTGCCGGACTGCTGGACGAGCTTCTTCTCTTCAGCCTTGACGCGGCGTTCCAGCTTCTTGATGTCTTCTTCCGGCGGCAGTTGTTCCGGCTTGATGCCACGCTGACCCAGCATGTCGCGCACGCTTTCGTTGTTCTGCACGTGTTCGCGGGTGATGGCGTGCTCGCCCTGCAGGTTGTCCTGGCTGACGTTGTGATTGGTGATTTCGGTGGCGAGGTTCTTCGCCGCAATCGTCAGCGTGGGCAGAAAATCCGCCAGCGGACGAGTCTTGATGATGCCGAACCGGTCCTTCATGGCCTGGGTGGTATGGCCGCCGAAAAGCGCGGCATCGCCCCTGGAGCGGATGCGGCCGAAGCCGGCATCGTCAACGCCGCGTTCGTAGATGTTCTGGGACAGCGTCTTTTCGGACTCACGCAGGCGCTCGCGGGCATCCAGCCGGGCTTGCAGTCGCATGCGGTCTTCGATCAGCTCCTGCTTGCGGGTCTGGATGGCGAAGTAGCTCTGCGCGAAGGCGATCGGTTCCTTGCGCGGATCGCCGTTCTGCGCGACGAGGTAGCAAGCGTAGCGAGTGAGCATGAAGTCTTCGACCGGCCGTTGGCCGCCCTTGCCGATCTCGATCATTTTCGTGACGCCACGAAAATGATCGTCAGCCGGGTAACCCGTTGTTTCACAAGACTCCATCGCTCGGCGGATGGCGGTCTGAAAGTTCTCCCAGCGCGCGTATCCAAGCGGCTCCATGAGGTCGCGGGCGAACCAGAACTCGACGTTCTCTTCAGGCGTACGCTGACTGAGGGCGTCGAATCGGTCCTTCATCAGTTGAATGGCGCCGGGTTGCATGCTGACTCCTTGTGCTGCCCTTCCCGCGATCACGCGGCCAGGCACTGGGTGCGTTGAAGGATCTCGTTGATCTCGGCCGAACAGCATGATAAATGCATTCTCCTCGACTTTGGCGGCGCGTCACCTTGTCGGCGCTTGCTCCCGAACCGTCAAACTGACGCGCGGCACATTCTCCTCCGGGAAGCCAGCGATGATCGCGCCCCGCTACAGGGGCCGAATCGGGCGAAAAACGCCCTTGCCAGCACCCCGAAAAGCATCGATTGTTGACGCCCCAACGACGTCCGACAGAGCCCGGTTCGAGTGGCTTCTACATGCCGATCATCGGTGGCCCTATTCTGGCGGTCAGTGACACGGTACGAACGACGGAGGCAGGAGTGATGAGGTCGGTGGTCGTTGAATGTGCTGATGGCGTCGGCCATCTGCAACTCAATCGCGCGGATGCGCTGAATGCGCTGGACGTGCAGTTCTGCAAAGAGATAGACGAGTCCCTGCTCGCCCTGGACGCACGCGACGACGTGCGCTCGATTCTCATCTCCTCGTCATTGAGGCACTTCTCTGCCGGAGCCGATATCCGGGAGATGCTGGGCATGAGCGCTGAACAGGCGGAGGCGACGGGATTCACCGGATGCGTTTCGGCACCAAGCCAGGTCCGGAAGCCCTTGATCGTCGCCGTGAAAGGGCTGGCGGCGGGGGGAGGCTGCGAGCTGGTGGAGATGTGCGACATCGTTGTCGCCGCAGCTTCCGCTCGATTCAGTCATCCCGAGATCACGCTCGCGGCCATGCCAGGTGCTGGCGGAACGCAGAGACTGGCGCGTGTCGTCGGCAAGCACCTTGCGATGGACCTCCTGCTCACCGGGCGCGCCTTGAGCGCAGATGAAGCGCTTGCCGCCGGCCTGGTGTCGCGCGTGGTTCCCGACGAAGCGCTTGAAACCACTGCAATGTCCATCGCCCGGCAGATCGCGTCGTACTCGAACCCTGTTGCCTGCAGGATCAAGGCCTCGGTCAATGAGGCGCAGGTCCAGCTCGAGGCGGGGCTTGCACTCGAGCGCAGCCTGTTCCACGCGTGCTTCTCCGAACAGGATTTTCGCGAAGGCCTTCGCGCTTTCATCGAAAAACGAGCGCCGCGATTCGGACATCGCTAGCACGCAAGACACGATGGTCCTTTCACGCGGGCTGCAGCTGGCAGCCCTCCGCTTCAGCCGGTATGCTGTCGGCCTAGCGCAAGGCAATGACTGGATCGAATCACGCCGCTTTGTCATCGGGAGCGGCTTTTGCCTTCTTGTTTCTTCCGCGCGCGTCGTCTCTGCCCCCAAACAGCAATCTGCACCGCATGTTCGCCGGCGTCCCGATGTTGCGCGGACGAACTGTCGCCACAGAACAGCACTGGACATCTCGTATGCGCATCGAAGGCACGCTCTCGAAGTGGAATGACGACCGGGGCTTCGGATTCATCACGCCGACCCTGGGCGGCCAGGAGATCTTTGTCCATATCTCCACGTTTCCCAAGGACGGCGTACGCCCTACGCTCGGAGAAAAGCTCACCTTCGAGATTGAAATCGACAGCAACGGAAAGAAGCGGGCGAAGAACCTCGCCTGTCCAGAGCGTCGAACCGTCAGCCGTACGTCTCCTGCACCTTCCCGCAGACCGGCCTCCGACCGCCGTAATGAACGCCCTGGCTTCTTCGCACGGGTCATTCCGCTGCTCGTCGTGATGGGCCTGGTGGCGTATGGCTATGGTGAATACAACCGCCGTGCGGCGCCGTCATCGGCAAGCTCCGCGATGACGGAAGTTCAGGCCTCCTCGCAGGCCTACGCTTGCGACGGACGCACTCATTGTTCCCAAATGACGTCCTGTGCTGAAGCCACGTTCTTCCTTCGCAACTGCCCCAATGTTCAGATGGACGGCAACAATGATGGCGTGCCCTGCGAGCAACAGTGGTGCACGAGTCCTTTCGCAAGATGAAAGTGCCATCTCGCCCGCACCAGTTCTTCGTGGTCGCCGCAAAGTCCAAGCGTCACGCCCGAGGGACGCTGCAGCAGGCATTGACTCGCTGCGAACAGGGTGGCCAGTGCTTCCTGCAATTGAATCCACCACGATTCCTCACGGGTGAAAACTCCGGCAGTCCCCAATGCTAAAGCGCCTCCTCCTTCTGGCACTTGCTCTCCTCGTCGCAATACCAGCGCGTGCCGAAGACGCAGCCATCGATCATCTTTTCCGGCGCGCAGGCGTCGACGGGACCATCGTCATCGAATCGCTCAGGAGTGGGAAGCGCGTCGTTCACAACGAACTTCGTGCTCAAAAACGATATCCGGCCGCTTCGACGTTCAAGGTGCTCAATACCTTGATTGCCCTCGAAGAGGGAGCGATTTCGGGCGAGGACGCGATCTTTCATTGGGACGGCACCCCGTATTCGATTGCGAACTGGAACCAGGATCAGACTCTGGACAGTGCTTTCAAAGTGAGCTGCGTCTGGTGCTACCAGCAGATTGCGCGTCGAATCGGGGCGCTGAAGTATCCGGCCTATATACAGCGATCAAACTACGGCCAGCTGCGGGAACCCTTCAACGGCACGCAGTTCTGGCTGGATGGCTCGCTGAAGATCAGCGCGGAAGAGCAGGTCGCATTTCTCCGACAGGTCGTTGAGCGGAAACTTCCGTTCAAAACGAGCAGCTACGACGTACTGAAGAAGATCATGCTCAGCGATGAGACTGCTCGGTATCGCATTTATGCAAAGACGGGATGGGCGACCGGCAGCACTCCCTCGGTGGGCTGGTACGTTGGCTATGTCGAAGCAAATGACGAGGTTTGGGTGTTTGCGCTGAACCTGGCTACCCGCGACGCGACAGACCTCCCCCTGCGCATCCAGATCGCCAAGGACGCGCTGGAGACGGTACAGGCGTTGCCTCCGAAGTAATTGATGCACATGCCATGCGCACGACTTCAGATCTGTGTCGGATCGGGACAGCCGTAGTCGCTTCTTCCCCGCTCCCGGACAGGAGTGGTGCTGACAGTCTCAGTTCGGCCATTTGCTGCCACACATGGTAGTAGCAGAGTCGTCATTCGAGCGACCGGTGAGATCCGAAACCAGCCCTAGAGCGAGCTGAGGCCAACGTGGCTCGCAAGTTGGCCGGCACTGCGCTCATAAAGTCGATACTCACCAGCTCTGCCGTCAGTGTCGGGCAAAAACCGCCGCGCTTCCGTCAAGCCCGACCAGGAGTGTCTCATAGGGTTGCGGGGTCGACGTCTCCATCCCCGGCGACCCCTGCGGCATGCCCGGCGTAGCCAGTCCGATGGCCTTTGGGGACTCGGAGAGAAGCCGTCGGATGTCGTCCGCAGGGACGTGCCCCTCGACGGAGTAGGAACCTACCTTGGCCGTGTGACATGAGCCGTATTTGTCCGGCATGCCCAGTGCCTTGCGGGCTGCGGGGACGTCATCGACGTCTTTCGTCACGACATCGAAGCCGTTCTTTCTCAGGTGCTCGACCCATTTCCCGCAGCACCCGCAGTAAGCGCTCTTGTAGACCTCTACGCGTACGGGCCCCTGCGCAAACGCTGCGCCGCTCACGATCATCAGGCTTGCCAGGAGCCCGCCGAGCACAGTTTTCGTCTTCATGTTCGTCTTCCGGTTGATGGCGTCGAGGCATAGTTTGGCACTTTGAGCCCAACGGGAAGCTGACCTCAAAATTACATTTCCGTCAGACAGCCGGGACCCCGGTCGACTTTGCAGGATCAGGAAGGTGATGAGGCTTCATTGCGAGGCAAGGTGATCGTGAAGCAGGTGACACCTTCAGCGGAGCGCGCAGTGATGTGACCCCCGTGGGCCTGGACGATGGAACGCGTGATCGCAAGTCCGAGCCCTGCGCCTTCACCGCGAGATTCGCGCTGGGCGCTACCGCGATGGAAGCGTTCGAAGATCCGCTCGATCTGATCGGCGGGGATGGGGTCGCCGACATTGCACACGGCGAGACCTACGCCGGCTGCGTCCGCGTCGATCCTGATCGTGATCTGTCCCTCTTTCGGTGTGTGACGAAGCGCATTCGAAATCAGGTTCGACAAGGCGCGCCGCAGCATCAGGCGATCACCCTGAACGCTCGCCTGGCCTTGGCGCACGATGCGGACCTGGCGCTCGTCGGCCAGCGCCTCGTAGAAGTCGATCAGTGCGTCTGCCTCGCGGGCCAGGTCGATCGCCTCGCCCGCGTGCGCGAGGGTGTTCTCCTCGGCCTTGGCGAGAAACAACATGTCGCTGACCATGCGTGCGATGCGCTCGTATTCCTCGAGGTTCGACGCCAGGATGTCCTGATATTCGTCATTCGTGCGTGGCCGCGACAGCGCCACCTGGGTCTGCGTCATCAGGTTCGAGATCGGCGTACGCAGTTCGTGGGCAATGTCCGCCGAATAGTCACCGAGGCGCTGGAAAGCAGCCTCGAGCCGGGCGAGCATGCCATTGAAGGCTTCGATGTGGTCGCGTACCTCCAGCGGTGCATCATCGATGGCGAGACGCTCGGCCAGTTGCCGTGCAGACAGCTTGCGGGCGGTTTCGGTGACCTGGCGCAGCGGGGCGAGGCCACGGTGCGCAGCAAACCAGCCGAAGAGCGCCGCCGCCAATGCTGCGACGACGACGCCCGCCCACGTTGCGTTACGTACTGATGCGAGGAAGTGGACGTGGTGCGACAGATCGAGTGCGACCAGCGCCTCGATTGTTTGATCGTTCGAGCCAACGCTCGGTAACGGGATGCTTATCTCGACCCCTCGATGAGGACGCTTATCGACCGTCCAGTCCGTGACCTCGCCCGAAACGCGTTCGCCTGCCCGCTGGGCGGCGGTAAAGTGCTCGGGATGGATGATGTAAAGGACACGGCCCTCGACATCGCGAAGCAGTACCCCAACGCTCTCGTGTCCAATGAAGGAGCGCTCAAGTGCCTGGAGGCGTTCTGATTGCCCCGGGTTCGAAGTCTGGTCCTGCAGCGTATTCCGGATGAGCGTGATCTTTCCGTGCAGCTCATGCATGTCCAGCTCCTGGAAATGCGCGTCCAACATGCGCCCAAAGAGTACCGCCACCAGGACAAGCAGGCTTGCGGTGAGGGCGGCAAAAAGTGTTGCCAGTCGCGCCGTCAGCGAGGGAATGCGGATCATCGTCAGCTCGGCTCCACCGCTTCCAGGACGTAGCCCATCCCGCGCACGGTGCGGATCAGCTTCGGTTCAAAGGGGTCGTCGACCTTCACCCGTAGTCTGCGCACGGCGACCTCGATCACGTTCGTGTCGCTGTCAAAGTTCATGTCCCAAACCTGCGAAGCGATGAGTGAGCGCGGCAATACTTCACCCTTGCGGCGCAGCAGCAGTTCCAGCAGGGCAAACTCCTTGGCGGTCAGATCGATACGCTGCCCGCATCGCGTCACCCTGCGGCGAAGCAGATCGAGCTCCAGGTTTGCCGAGCGCAGGATCTCCGGTTCATGACCCCGTCCCCTGCGCAGCAGGGTGCGGACCCGCGCGAGAAACTCGGAAAACGCGAAGGGCTTGACCAGGTAATCGTCGGCGCCGAGCTCAAGACCACGGACCCGATCCTCAACTTGGTCACGGGCAGTCAGGAACAACACGGGGGTCTCACGACTGCTGCGACGCAGCGTCTGCAAGATGCCCCAGCCGTCCAGCGACGGAAGCATCACATCCAGCACGATGAGGTCGTAATCGCCATTGAGTGCGAGGTGGAGCCCATCGAGGCCATCTCTTGCAAGGTCGACGACGAACCCGGCTTCGGTGAGCCCCTGGCGGAGGTAGTCGCCGGTCTTCACTTCGTCTTCGACGATCAGAATTTTCATTGTTTCGCTCCTGTGCGCTTCGTGCTGCCTGTGACCGATTTTGCCCCGAGGTGCTGGATAAGCCCCGGGATTACAGAAATGTAATTTCCAGGTCAGGCCGACGACAGGCAGGCGGGCGCAAGATGCTCTGCGTGGCACAGCGTTCCGTACCGCGACGGAACCCCGCGACCAATGGGAGATCGATCATGAAACTGCGTTTGTACCGTCTCGCCGGGCTCATGCCCGTCGTCGCTCTGGCTGCAGCCTTGCATGGCAGTCCGGTCGTCGCGCAGACGACCGATCCGGTGCAGGCCTGGCCGCCCGCAGCGAGTGTCCCCGCGCTTCAGGAACGTATGAAGTCGATCCGTGCCGAGACCAACCCGGAACGTCGCATGGCCCTGATGGAAGAGCAGGTCAAGGCCCTGGAGGCTGCATCGCAGGGCACGCCCACTGGTTGCCCGATGATGGGGGGGCAGATGGGGGCTGGTCCGATGATGAAGGGTGGTGGTCCTGGACCCGGGGCTGGCCCGATGGGCGGCATGATTATGGATCCCAAGCTCATGCAGGAGCATATGGAGATGATGCAGGATCACATGGGCATGATGCAGAACATGATGAAGATGCATCCGGCTGCCAAGCCGGCGATGCCCAACTGAGCATCAAGACGCGGAGCGGCGGCATTGTCGCGCGCTCCGCGAACGGTTCACCATAAGACCAACAAAGGGACATTCCCCATGCAGAGACGAATGATCCACCTCGGTGGAGGGCTGGCTGTCGCTGTGGCGCTTGCGTCAGGCGCACAGGCCGAGCCCTCCTCTCCGTCTAATCCCGCCGACCACGCGCCTGCCGCGACCCAGTCTGGGTCACCCAAGCCACAGCGCGTGCCGGCGTATCGCTCGCCCCTGAACGAATATCGGCCCTACCGTGTCGATGAGCCCTTGCGGTCGTGGAAGGATGCCAACGACGAGGCTGGACGTCTCGGCGGGCACATGGGCCACCTCACGCCGACTTCGAAAGGGGGCGAGCGATGAGAGCCAGTCTCCCCATATCCTTGCTGGCCGCCACCGTGCTGACCGGGTGCGCCAGCGTTGCGATCGATGAGAACTTCGCTGAGGTCGAGCGCTTTGCGCGCGAGCAGACGGGTAGCGAGGTGCGCTGGCTGCGCTCGGACCCTGAGCGCGAGGCGATGCGCGCCGAGGTCGATCGCCTGCTCGCACAGCCGCTGGCGATCGACGACGCGGTGCGCATCGCGCTGGGCTACAGCCCGGCGTTCCAGTCCCTGCTGGCGGAAGCCGCCGTGGCCTCGGCGGATGCGACCGGTTCGGCCCGCATCGGCAATCCGGTGTTCACCTTCGAGCGGTTGTTTCGCTCGGGCGCCGAGGGGCGCGAACTCGACATCGGCCGTTCGCTCGGCATCTCGCTGTTCGACCTGCTGTTTCTGCCCGCGCGGCTGGAGCAGGCCGAGTTCCGCCAGCAGCAGACCCGGCTGCAGTCCTCGATTGCGCTGTTGAGCACCGTCACTGAAGTGCGCCAGGCCTGGGTCGATGCGGTCGCGGCGCGACAGGTCGCGCGCTACCGCGAGGAGGTGGCCACGGCCGCCGGGACCGCTGCCGAGCTCGCCCGTCGGATGCAGGCCACCGGCAACTTCAGCCGCCTGCAGCGCGCGCGCGAACAGGCGCTCGCCGCCGAGGAAACGGCCAACCTGATCCGCGCCCGCCAGAACGCCACCGCCGCACGCGAAACCCTGATCCAGCGTCTGGGCCTCACTCCGAGCCAGGCGCAGGCGCTGCGTCTGCCGGATCAGTTGCCGGCCTTGCCCGAGGCGCCGATGGACGAAGCCACCGCCGGTGCGGCGTTGCTGGAGAACCGGCTCGACGTGCGCATCGCCCGCACCGATCTCGACCGGACGGCGAAGAGCCTGGGCCTCACGCGGGTCACCAGCGTCGTCAATGGCCTGCATGTGGCCGGCGTGCGCAACAGCGAGACCGGCGAATCGACCCAGCGCGGCTTCGAGCTCGAGCTGCCCTTGCCGCTGTTCGACCTCGGCGACGCGGCGCGCGCCGGCGGCGAGGCCCGCTATCTCGCGGCCTTCAATCGCACGCTCGAGCTTGCCAGTAACGCCAGCTCCCAGGTCCGGGTAGCCTACGAGGGCTATCGCAGTGCATACGATCTCGCGCGCCACTACCGCAACGAGGTGGTCCCGCTGCGTCAGAACATCACCGAAGAGTCGGTGCTCCAGTACAACGGGATGCTGATCGGCGTGTTCGAGCTGCTTGCCGCCGCGCGCGCGCAGTCGGCGAGCGTGGTGCAGGCGATCGAGGCCGAACGCGACTTCTGGCGCGCCGAGGCTGGGCTCAAGGCCAGCCTGCTCGGCCAGCCGATCGCGCCGCTCAGCCTTCAATCAAGCGCATCACCGGCGCAAGCCGGTGGTGGCCACTGACCTATCCGGAGACGATCATGACCACCCGACGCAGCTTTCTCGCCGGGGCAGGCCTGCTGGCCGCTGCCGGAACCGTCAACCGCGCCGCGCTCGCGGCGCTGCCCGAGCCCGTGATCCAGACCAGCGCCGTAACGGCGGCCCCACTGTCGCCACCAGACGGACGCCCCTACGACCCGGTCGTCACCTTGAACGGCTGGACCGCCCCCTGGCGCATGCGCAACGGCGTGAAGGAGTTCCACCTCGTCGCCGAGCCGGTCGAGCGCGAGATCGCCCCCGGCATGGTGGCGCGGCTGTGGGGCTACAACGGCCAGTCGCCCGGGCCGACGATCGAGGTCGTCGAGGGCGACCGCGTGCGCATCTTCGTCACCAACCGCCTGCCCGAGCACACCACCATCCACTGGCACGGCCAGCGCCTGCCCAACGGCATGGACGGGGTCGGCGGCCTCAACCAGCCGCAGATCCCGCCGGGCAAGACCTTCGTCTATGAGTTCGTCGCCCGCCGCCCCGGCACCTTCATGTACCACCCGCACGCCGACGAGATGGTGCAGATGGCGATGGGCATGATGGGCATGTGGGTCACGCATCCGCGCGCGCCGCACCCGCACATCGCGGGCGTGGACCGCGACTTCTGCTTCCTGCTCAACGCCTACGACATCGAGCCCGGCAGCTACGTGCCCAAGATCAACACGATGCTCGACTTCAACCTGTGGACCTGGAACAGCCGCGCCTTTCCGGGCATCGACTCGCTCAATGTCAGGAAGGGCGACCGGGTGCGGGTGCGCATCGGCAACCTGACCATGACCAACCACCCGATCCACATCCACGGCCACGAGTTCGAGGTTACCGGCACCGACGGCGGGCCGACGCGGCCGGAGTCGCGCTGGCCCGAGGTCACCACCGACGTCGCCGTCGGCCAGATGCGCCAGATCGAGTTCATCGCCGACGAGGAGGGCGACTGGGCGATGCACTGTCACAAGTCGCACCACACCATGAATGCGATGGGCCACGACGTGCCGACCATGATCGGCGTCGACCATCGCGGCCTGGTCGAGGGCATCCAGAAGCTGGTGCCCGATTACATGCTGATGGGCGAGCGCGGCATGGCCGACATGGGCGAGATGGAGATGCCCCTGCCCGACAACACCCTGCCGATGATGACCGGGCAGGGGCCGTTCGGCGCCGTCGAGATGGGCGGCATGTTCACCGTGCTCAAGGTGCGCCGCGAGCAGCAGCGGGGCGACTACCGCGACCCGGGCTGGTTCAAGCACCCGAAGGGGACGGTGGCCTACGAGTGGGCGGGCGCGGCGCTACCCGAACCGGCGCGCAGTGCTGCAGCCGGACCCTCGAGCATGCCGCGCACCGAGCCTGCGCGATCGGTCGAGATGACGGTTCGCAAGCCTGCCGGCCATCAGGGGCATTGAAGTCGATCGCCTCGTAATCAGCCCCCACGACAACACCAACAAGATTCAACCCACAGAGAAGGAGATTCCCATGAAAAGTCGTCGTCGATTTCTTGCCACCAGCCTTGCCGCCGGTGTGCTTGCCGTTCACCGCAGCGCGTTCGCCCATGGCAATGCCGAGCATGCCGACAAAGCAGCGTCCGATACCCCCAAGGAGCAGCAGCAATGGGGGATTGCGGGGGACGCGAAAGCCGTCTCGCGCGCGATCGCCATCGTGATGACCGATGAGATGCGCTTCGTTCCGGACCGCATCGAGGTGCGTCTGGGCGAGACGATCCGATTCACCCACGAAAATCGAGGCGCGGTGATGCACGAGATGGTGGTCGGTACGCCCAAGACGCTTGCCGAGCACGCGGAGATGATGCAGCGCTTCCCGGAGATGGAACATGACGAACCGTGGATGTCGCATGTCGCGCCAGGTGGGCGCGGAGAAATGATCTGGCACTTCAACCGTGCGGGCGAATTCCAGTTCGCCTGCCTGATTCCCGGCCACTTCCAGGCCGGCATGATCGGCACGATCAAGGTCGGCTGACAGAAATGTAATCCGTGCGTCAGCGTCCCGTTGGTGAGCGCTTCGCATAATCGTGCTCATGCTCGAATTCACACAGAATTTCAACCCTTGGAGAAGCCCATCATGAAAAAGACCCTCATCACCACTGCGCTCCTGGCCGTGCTCGGCGGCGGCGCCCCGCTTGCGTTCGCACAGGCCGATCACGATGCACATCACGGCGGGGCGAGTGCCCCGGCCGAAGCCAACGCCAAGCTGGCCGAGGGCACGGTTAAGAAGATCGACAAGTCGGCTGGCAAGCTGACCATTGCCCATGGCCCCCTGGAGTCGCTCGGCATGCCGGCGATGACCATGGTGTTCCGCGCGGCCGAGCCGGGCATGCTTGATCAGGTCAAGGCGGGCGACAAGATCCGGTTCGCGGTCGAGAAGGTCGGCGGTGCGCTGACCGTGACGTCTCTCGAGCCCGCCCAGTGACGCCTATCCCGCAGGTGCGTCGCGTTCCACTCTGACCGGCCAGCCGTGGGGATGCCCCACTGAGTGGCTGAACGACGAGGCGGGTGGCGAAGGGCCTGCGCATGCACTTGACCGCCTGCCGGAATCGTTTCTCGATGAAATCCCCGTTCGCAGTACCCTCATCTCACCTGCTACGTCCTGCAGCGCTTGCACTGGTGGTCGCGCTCACGCTGGGAAGTGGCAGTGCCTGGACACAGGGTTCGCCCGACACTCCAACGCTCGGCTCGAGCCCCCAGGCGCTGATTGAATATGCGCGCCACAGCAACCCCGGCTTTGCCGCTGCCCGCGCGGAAGCGTCCGCAGCGCAGGAGCGCGTGACGCCCGCCGGTGCGCTGCCCGACCCGACGTTCGAGGTCGAGCTGATGGACGCCACCAACACCATGAGCGGGCGCTCGGCGTCGTTGCTGCCCGGCCAGGTGGGCGAGACCCGCTACCGCATCACCCAGCCGCTACCCGGGTGGGGCAAGCGCGAGCTGGCGGTGAAGGCCGCCGAAGCCCAGGCGACCCAGGCTGATGCGATGCGCGATACCTCCTGGGCTGAGCTCGCGGCAAAGATCGAGACGCTGTGGTTGCGCTACTACGCCGCCGACCGCGAACTCGTCCTCAACCGCGAGGGCTTGACCTTGCTGAAAAGCCTGGAGGAACTCAGCCTGGCCCGTTACGAGTTGGGTCTGCTGCCGCAGCAGGCGGTGCTGCGCATGCAGCGCGAAATCACTGCCCAGCGCCTCGCGCTCGTGGAGGTCGAACAGCGGCGCAAGGGGCTGGCAGCGGGGCTCAACGGCCTGCTCGGCCGGGCGCATGATGCGCCGCTCGCCACACCCGCAGATCCAGCCCCCTTGCCCGAGCAGCTGGAGGCGGGCGCCCTTTTTGAGTCGGCGGCCAGTGCCAACCCGGACGTGAATGCCGCCGCCTACGGCATCGACGTGGCACGTGCCGAGCGCGAACGAACGTATCAGGACCGCTTGCCGGACTTCGCCGTTGGCGTGCGCAACAACCGTCCTGATGAAGGTAAGTCGTCCTGGGACGTGATGTTCGAGGTGATGATCCCGCTGCAACAGTCCAGCCGTCGCGCCAAGGAGCGCGAAGCCGAATACATGCTGATGGCGGCCGAGGCGCGGCGGGAGGATGCCAAGGCGCGCGCATCCGGCGAACTGGGTATCGCCTGGTCGATGTACGCGCAGGGCCGCGAGACCTTGCGCCTGCTCGAACATACGCTGCTGCCGCAGGCCCAGGCCACCCGGGATGCAAGTCAGGCCGCGCTCAGCAGCGGCAAGGTCGACTTCGACAGCGTGATCGAAGCCGAGCGCCAGCTCATCGACATCCGGACTCAACGCTTGAAGGCCGAGCTCGACACGCGCCTGGCGCTGACAGAAATCAAGAAACTGACAGGGGATCTGAAGTGAGCTCAGCCATTCGAATGACGGCGATCGCTGCGGGCGTGGCGATTGCCATAGGTGCGGGGTACTGGATTGCGCACCTGCAAAATGCTGGAAATCCAGTTCCGCTGATCACCGAAAGCCAGGCGCAAAGCGATAGCGCAGCCCCGGCCGACGGCGAACGCAAGATCCTCTACTACCGCAACCCGATGGGCCTGCCCGACACCTCGCCCGTGCCGAAGAAGGATTCGATGGGCATGGACTACATCCCCGTCTACGCCGACGACCAGCCCGACGACAGCGGCGCGGTGGTGGTCAGCCCTGCGCGCATCCAGACCCTGGGGGTGAAGACCGCAGAGGTTGAGCTGCGCACCGTGGATGCGGCGGTGCGCGCGAGCGGCCGTATCGAGTTCGACGAGCGCAGGCAGGTGGTGGTGGCGCCGCGCTTCGAGGGCTGGATCGAGCGCCTGCATGTGAATGCGGTCGGCGACCCGGTGAGGAAGGGCCAGCCGCTGTTCACCGCCTACAGTCCAGAGCTGCAATCCACTGGCGATGAGTTGCGCATTGCCGAGCGTCTGGCCAGCCAGAGCGCGGCGCAGGATCCGATCGCAAGCGAATCCGCCCGCCGCCTGGCGGAGGCGACGCGTGCGCGCCTGCGCAACCTGCAGGTGGCCGGCCAGGCCGGTGCGCGCCAGGTCTTCCACGCCCCGGCGAGCGGCGTGGTGCTGGAGAAGGAGGCCATCGAAGGCGGACGCTTTATGCCGGGAGACGCACTGTTCCGCATCGCCGACCTGTCGAAGGTGTGGATCATTGCTGATGTGTATGAACAGGATCTCGCTCGCGTGCAGGTCGGTCAGAGCGCGCAGGTGGCGCTCGAGGCCTATCCCGGTCGCAGCTTCGCGGCGCGAGTCGATTATCTCTATCCGACGTTGGACGCCGCGACGCGCAGCACCCGCGTGCGCCTGGAACTGGACAACCCGGAGGGCCTGTTGCGCCCAGGCATGTTCGCCCAGATCGCGCTGGCGGCAGGTGATGCCACCCCGAGGGTCGCCGTGCCGAGCTCGGCGATCATCGACGATGGCGAACGGCGGGTCGTGCTGATTGCGCTCGGCGAAGGGCGCTTCAAGCCGCAGCCGGTGAAGCTCGGCCAGCGCGGTCGGGATGTGGTCGAGGTGCTCGACGGCGTGGCGGCGGGCGATCGCGTGGTGGTTTCGGCCAACTTCCTGATCGACTCGGAAAGCCAGCTCAAGGCGGCACTCTCCAACCTTGTCGAGCCCGATGCCGGCGATCAGCCCCAAGCGAGCCCTACCCGTTACGAAGCGCAAGGGACGTTCGATGCACTCGACGCCGAAGGCGGCAGCGTGACGATGACGCATGGCGAGATCCCGGCCCTCCAGTGGCCGGCGATGACCATGGACTTCATGATTGCCGATCCGGCGCTGGTGAAGAGCATCGCCCCAGGCTCGCCGGTGCGGTTCGTCTTCGAGGCGGGTGAGCCAGGCGAGTACATCATCACAGGCATCGAGCCGGTTGCAGGCACTGCGCCTGCACCGAGCGCCGGCGGTCACGGGGGGCACTGAGATGCATGCCCCTGTGACAGACTCTTCGAACGTCGTGCCAACCGACGCGGCAGCCAGACCGGCAGCACCCGGCCTGCTCGACCGCGTCATCGACTGGTCGGCACGCAACGTCTTCCTCGTCCTGCTGGCCACGCTGTTCCTGATTGGCGGTGGCCTCTACGCGGTCAAGCACACGCCGCTCGACGCGCTGCCCGACCTCTCGGACGTGCAGGTCATCGTCTACACCGACTACCCCGGCCAGGCGCCGCAGGTGGTCGAGGACCAGGTCACCTATCCGCTCACCACCTCGATGCTGGCGGTGCCGCGCGCCAAGGTGGTGCGCGGCTTCTCGATGTTCGGCGCGTCCTATGTGTATGTGATCTTCGAGGACGGCACCGACATCTACTGGGCGCGTTCGCGCGTGCTCGAATATCTGAGCACCGCCGCCAGCCGCCTGCCGCAGGGCGTGGCGCCGCAGATCGGGCCGGACGCGACCGGCGTGGGCTGGGTCTACCAATATGCCGTGCTCGGCAAGGACATGAGCCTGGCCGACACGCGCAGCCTGCAGGACTGGTACGTGCGCTACCAGCTCACCAAGGCGCAGGGCGTGTCGGAAGTCGCCAGCATCGGTGGCTTCGTGCGCGAGTACCAGGTCACCGTCGATCCGCTGCGCCTGGCCGGCTACGGCATCACGCTCGACCAGGTCACGCAAGCCATCCGCGCCTCCAACCGCGACGTCGGCGGCCGCGTGCTGGAACTCGCCGAGAAGGAGTACATGGTGCGCGGGCGCGGCTACCTGCGCAGCGTGGATGACATCTCCGACATCGTGTTGAAGGCCGAGCGCGGCACGCCGGTGCGGGTGGGCGACGTCGCCCGCGTCGAACTGGTGCCGGCCGAGCGGCGCGGCATCGCCGAGTTGAACGGCGAGGGCGAGGTCGCCTCCGGCATCGTCATGGCGCGCTTCGGCCAGAACGCGCTCGACGTGATCGCCAACGTCAAGGCCAAGATCGCCGAGATCGCCCCCGGCCTGCCGACGGGCGCGGAGATCGTGCCGGTCTATGACCGCTCGGAACTGATCGAGCGCGCCATCGGCAACCTCAAATGGACGCTGCTCGAGGAGAGCCTGATCGTCGCCGCCGTGTGCATCGTCTTTCTGCTCCATGTGCGCAGCGCGCTGGTGGCGATCATTACGCTGCCACTGGGCATCCTGTTCGCCTTCATCGCCATGCGTTCGCTCGGCCTCGGCTCCAACATCATGAGCCTGGGCGGCATCGCGATTGCGATCGGGGCGATGGTCGATGCCGCGATCGTGATGATCGAGAACGCGCACAAGCACATCGAGCGCCTGCCCGAGGGCGCCACCCAGCCGCAGCGCGCAGCGGCGATCGTGCTCGCCTGCAAGGAGGTGGGGCCGGCGCTGTTCTTCTCGCTGCTGATCATCACCGTGTCCTTCCTGCCGGTGTTCGCGCTCGAAGGCCAGGAGGGGCGGCTGTTCTCGCCGCTCGCCTTCACCAAAACCTTCGCCATGGCCGGCGCCGCGCTGCTGTCGGTGACCCTGGTGCCGGTGCTGATGCTGTTCTTCGTGCGCGGGCGTATCCTGCCCGAGGCGAAGAACCCGGTGAACCGGCTGCTGATCTGGTTGTACCGGCCGATCATCAAGGGCGTGCTGCGCTTCAAGGTCCTCACGCTCGTGCTCGCCGTGCTGGCGATGGCCGCCACCCTCGTGCCCGCGCGCCAGATCGGCTCGGAGTTCATGCCGACCCTCAACGAGGGCACGCTGTTCTACATGCCGGCGGCGCTGCCCGGCATGTCGGTCACCGAGGCCGGGCGCCTGCTCGCCACCACCAACCGCATCATCAAGACCTTCCCCGAGGTCGAATCGGTGTACGGCAAGGCCGGCCGCGCCAACACCGCGACCGACCCGGCGCCGCTCGAGATGTTCGAGACCGTCATCAACCTCAAGCCCCAGGACCAGTGGCGCCCGGGCATGACCACCGACAAGCTCATTGCCGAGATGGACGCCGCACTCAAGTTCCCCGGCCTGGCCAACTCGTGGACCATGCCGATCAAGGCCCGCATCGACATGCTCAGCACCGGCATCCGCACCCCGGTGGGGGTCAAGGTGTTCGGCACGGACCTGGAGACGCTGGAGAAGGTGGCGCAGGCGGTGGAGGCAGCGGTGCGCAAGGTGCCGGGCGCGAGCAGCGCCTACGCCGAGCGCGTGGCCGGCGGCTACTACGTGGACATCGTGCCGCGCCGCGACCAGCTCGCGCGCTACGGGCTCACCATCGACATGGTGCAGGACGTGATCGCCACCGCACTCGGCGGCGAGATGGTGACGACCACGGTCGAAGGCCTGGAGCGCTACGGCGTGTCGGTGCGTTACGCGCGCGGCCTGCGCGACGACCCGGCGCGGCTCGCGTCCGACGTCTATGTGCCGACCATGAACGGCCCGATCCCGCTCGGCCAGGTGGCCGAGGTCAAGCTGACGCGCGGCGCGCCCGGCATCCGCACCGAGAACGCGCTGCTTGCGGCCTATGTGTATGTCGACACCCGCGAGCCCGACCTCGGCGCCTTCGTCAAGCGCGCGCAGCAGGCGGTGGCCGAAGAGGTCGAATTCCCGCAGGGCTACTACGCGACCTGGAGCGGCCAGTTCGAGAACATGGAGCGCGCCAAGGAGAAGATGAAGATCGTGGTGCCGGTGACGCTCGCACTCATCTTCGTACTGCTGTACCTCAACTTCCGGCGGCTCACCGAGACGCTGATCGTGATGCTGTCGGTGCCTTTCGCGCTGGTGGGCGGGGTGTGGCTGATGTGGTGGCTGGGCTACCAGATGAGCGTGGCGGTGGCGGTGGGCTTCATCGCCCTCGCCGGGGTGGCGGCGGAGACGGGCGTGATCATGCTGATCTACCTCGACCATGCGTGGAAGGCCGTTTGCGAGCGCAGGCAGGCCGAAGGCCGCGAGGCGGGTGTCGCCGATCTCTACGAGGCGATCATGGAAGGCGCGGTGGAGCGCGTGCGGCCGAAGATGATGACCGTGGTCGCGATCATGGCCGGCCTGTTGCCGATCATGTGGAGCACCGGTACCGGCGCCGAGGTCATGAGCCGCATTGCCGCGCCGATGGTGGGCGGCATGGTGTCCTCGACGGTACTAACGCTGGCGGTGATTCCGGCGCTGTATGCGCTGGTCAAGCAGTGGGAGTTGCGCCGCAGCGCCAAGACAGCACCCGCGCAGGCGCTGGTCACGGTGTCGAATTTGTAATGCACCGGTCAGCGGCGCGACAGCATCGGGGGCGTAGGCTTGTTTCCAGGGCCCCGTTCCCGAGGCCGCCGCTGAACGTGACGAGGAGCATTGCGATGCTTGCCTGGCTGAAATCCCTCTGGCAATCCTTCAAGAATTGGTGTCGCGAGAACGAGCGAGCCCACCGGGATGCCCCGCTCTCGCCGTGCTGCTCGAAGCCGCCCGCAGCCGTTCACCGTTCGCCGACCCGCAAGGTATGAAGCCATGAACACGAAGCCTGCTCATGATCCTGGACACCCTCGATCTGTCGCCTGGTATCGCTCCCCCGGCGTCATCGCTGGCCTGATGCTGGCGGCGATCGCACTGTTCTTCCTGCTGCGCGAACACTGGGCGCATGTGTCGGGCAACTGGGTGTATCTGATCCTGTTGCTGTGTCCCCTGATGCACTTGTTTGGCCATGGCGGACATCACGGCGGGCACCACAGTAACGACACCGACTCGGAGAAGCGCTGAGATGCCGATGACAGAGGCGTGCCTAGGCCGTGGCGTCGTCATTGCGGCGCTTTCGGGCGTCTTGATTTCGAGCGCAGCGGCGCAAGGCTGGAAGATCCCGCAGCCCTCTCCGGGGCTGATGCCCAATCCGGCGCAAGGAAAGGGACTCTACGCACAGCACTGTGCCGCTTGCCATGGGACCGACCTCAAGGGCTCGGACAAGGGGCCGCCCATGCTCCATAAGGTCTACGAACCCAGTCATCACGCCGATATCGCCTTTCAGTTGGCGGTAGCGAACGGTGTGCGCGCCCACCACTGGCAGTTCGGCGACATGGCACCTGTTCCCGAACTGACGCCGGACGACGTCGCGCACATCACGGCATTCGTGCGCGGTGAACAGCGCAAGATGGGCATTCGATAACAATAATCGACGGGGAGAAGTCTCATGACCCACGAACATTCGCAGGGCGGCCATTCCGGCCACACGCATCGCCACGAACATGCCTCGACAGGTGAGCACACCGATCCGGTCTGCGGCATGACCGTGAAGCCCGATTCTCCGTATCGGGCGATTCACGCCGGGCACGAATACCGGTTTTGCAGTGCGAAGTGCCAAGGCAAGTTCGAGACCGATCCGGCGCGGTATCTGGCACCGAAGGCAAGACAGGCTTCGGCCGAGAGCGCTCCGGCGCCCGGTACCGAATACACCTGCCCGATGCATCCCGAGATTCGCCAGATCGGACCGGGCACCTGCCCGAAATGCGGCATGGCGCTCGAGCCGGTGATGCCGGGGCTCGAGGACGACGACAATCCCGAACTCGCCGACTTCCGCCGCCGCTTCTGGTGGACGCTGCCGTTGACGGTGATCGTGACGGTGATCGCCATGTCCGGCGGTTTCTTCGATCCGATGTTGGGGGCCGCACGCCCCTGGGTCGAGCTGGCCCTGGCGACACCGGTCGTGCTGTGGTCAGGCTGGCCGTTCTTCGTGCGCTGCGCACAGTCGATCGGCAACCGCAGCCCGAACATGTGGACGCTGATTGGACTGGGGGTTGGCGCCGCCTATGTGTACAGCGTCGTCGCCACTGTTGCGCCGGGGGTATTTCCGGCCTCGTTTCGCATGGGCGAACACGTCGCGGTGTATTTCGAAGCGGCAGCGGTGATCATCTCGCTAACGCTGCTAGGCCAGGTGCTGGAGTTGAAGGCACGCTCGGAGACCGGCGCCGCGATCAAGGCGCTGCTCGGGCTTGCCCCCAAGACCGCGCGGCGCATTCGCGCGGATGGCACGGAAGAGGATATCCCGCTGACGCACGTCCATCCCGGCGACCGGTTGCGCATTCGTCCGGGCGAAAAGGTGCCCGTCGATGGTTCCGTTGCCGAAGGCGAAAGCGCGGTCGATGAATCGATGCTGACCGGCGAACCGATCCCGGTGACCAAACGCCCCGGGGACAAGGTGATTGGCGCCACGCTCAACACCAGTGGAGCGCTGGTCATGGTCGCCGAGAAGATCGGCGCACAGACCATGCTGTCGCAGATCGTGCAGATGGTCGCGCAGGCCCAGCGCTCGCGCGCGCCGATGCAACGCCTGGCCGATGTCGTCGCGGGCTGGTTCGTCATCGTCGTCGTGCTCATCGCCCTCACCACGTTCGTCGTTTGGGGACTCTTTGGGCCCCAGCCGAGCTGGGCCTACGGCCTCATCAACGCGGTGGCGGTGCTGATCATCGCCTGCCCCTGCGCACTGGGCCTGGCCACGCCGATGTCGGTGATGGTCGCGACCGGCAAGGCCGCCACCCAGGGCGTGCTGTTCCGCGATGCGGCGGCGATCGAGTCGCTGCGCAAGGTCGACACCCTGATCGTCGACAAGACCGGCACCCTGACCGAAGGACGCCCTGCCTTCCATAGTGTGGTGGCCGCGCCGGGCGGGACGGAGGCCGACGTGCTTCGCATCGCAGCCAGCCTCGATCAGGGCAGCGAGCACCCACTCGCCCACGCCATCGTGACCGAGGCCCGCGCGCGTGGTCTCTCGCTCAGCACACCGGACACCTTCGAGTCCTCGTCCGGCATCGGCGTGCGCGGCACGGTCGATGGCCAACGTGTGGTTCTGGGGAACACCGCCCTGATGGACGATGAGCGCATCGATTGGCGCGGGCTCGCGGAACGCGCCGAGGCTCTGCGCCTTGAGGGCGCAAGCGTGATGTACCTCGCCGCAGAGGGCGTGCTCGTCGGCCTCATCGCCGTTGCAGATCCGATCAAGGCTTCGACCCCGGAAGCGCTCGATGCGCTGCGGGCGAGCGGGCTCAGGATCATCATGGCCACGGGCGATGGGCTCACCACGGCGCGTGCGGTCGGTGCCCGCCTGGGCATCGACGAGGTCTATGGCGAAGTGAAGCCCGCCGACAAGAATGAGCTCGTCGGCAAACTGCAGGCCGAGGGGCACATCGTCGCCATGGCCGGCGACGGCATCAACGACGCGCCGGCGCTCGCGCGCGCGAATGTGGGTATCGCGATGGGCACGGGGACCGACGTCGCGATGAACAGTGCCCATCTGACTTTGGTCAAGGGTGATCTCCGGGGCATCGCCACCGCACGCAGCATCTCCGTCGCCACCGTGCGCAACATGCACCAGAACCTCGTGTTCGCCTTCCTGTACAACGCAGCGGGTGTGCCGATCGCAGCCGGGGTGCTCTATCCAGCGTTCGGGCTGCTTCTTTCACCGCTGATTGCGGCCCTGGCGATGAGCTTGAGTTCCGTGTCGGTGGTCGGTAACGCGTTGCGCCTCGGACGGAAAAGGATCTGATCGACCTCAATCCGCCCGCACGGAAAGCTGGGCAGACGAACCGCGTCTCGCGTTGTCTCGTTCGTTGGAAGCCATCCCGACCCCGGCATGTCGATGTTTGCTCACAAGGAGCTGTCTCATGAAAGCCGAGACTGAAGTCGAGCCCCGTCCATCCGGTCGGGCTGCATCAAACCTAAGGGTTCGCCGTGTTTTTCTGGTCTTCGTCGGGCTGGCGGCCGTTCTCCTCATCGTCGAGCATCGGCTCCATGTGCTCGGCTACCTACCGTGGCTCATCTTGCTTGCGTGCCCCCTGATGCACGTCTTCATGCATGGCGGTCACGGCCACAAGGGAAAACACACGCCGACTGAAGACCAAGGTAACCATGATGCGTAATGCCACGGGAGATCGAGATGAATGAGACGTCGAGTTACGGCTTGTGGTCACTGGTTATCATCAACTCGCTGTTCTTCATCGCCTTCGCATTCAGCTTCACGCGTCCCCGCACAAGCCAGGACTGGCGATCCTTGGGCGCTTACTCGGCCTTCATCCTCGCGCTCTTCACCGAGATGTACGGCTTTCCGTTGACGATCTACCTGCTCTCGGGGTGGCTGTCTTCGAAATTTCCGGGAATCGATTTTTTTGCCCACGACTCGGGCCACCTCTTGGAGGTGATGTTCGGATGGAGCAGTAACCCGCACTTCGGCCCGTTTCACCTCTTGAGCACGGTGTTCATCGTCGGTGGCTTCTGGCTCCTGGCAAAGGCCTGGCCCGTACTCCTCGAGGCTCAGCGCACCCGCCGCGTCGCCGACAGTGGCCCGTACGCACGCATTCGACACCCGCAATACGTCGCTTTCGTTCTGGTCATGTTCGGCTTTTTGCTGCAATGGCCGACCTTGATCACGCTGATCATGTTCCCGGTTCTGTTGATCGTGTACGCCAGGCTCGCCCGCCGGGAAGAACTCGATGCGATCGAGGCATTCGGTGATGCCTATCGCTCATACCGCGACCGCACGCCGGCGTTCATTCCTCGCCTGCGGTAGTTCGATGGACCGTTTGGTGCCGAGCGCCGCTTGCGAAGTAGAGGGAGATGCCGCCGCGCAGATTGCTCATTGTCTGCAAGCAAGGCGCCTTTGAGCTTGGGGCTCCACGCATGCGTGCAGGGCAGAGCGAGTTTGATCAATCACACCCGCCGATCCTGAGAAAGGTCGACAGAAAAGCCCCCGGGATCGACACCGGGGGCAAGTTCATCCTGAAACGTGCGAATCAGTTACGGGTGTCGTGGCGAAGGATGCTGTCGAGACGCATGACCTCGTCGCCGTGCATCATGATCTTCTGTCCATCCTTGGTCTCCATCACTTCGCCGTGTTTCATCCTCACCGCACGGCCCATCTTGTCCTCCATGCCCATTTTCCCATCCTTGAAGATGTGGACCGTCGAGCCATCCTTCATGGGGATGGACTTTTCGACCCGCTCGACATCGACCGCGAAGGCCGATGTGGTGGCAATCCCAAGTGCCGCGACCATCAGTGCTTTCTTCAACATGCTCGTCTCCTTGAATCAACTACAAATAATTGCTGAACATTGCATCAGGCCTCTTCCATAGAAGATTGCCCGATGCCTTACCCGCCTTGGTTCCTGGGGAAGCTTGGTGCTATCAGGAGCCGCTGCGGTAAAGGGGGCTTTCTTCGAGATAGACAGTCACCTTGTCGCCCCCTTGGACCACCTTCGAAAGCGGAAAGCTGTTTGTGCCGAGGGTGTCGAAGGTCCAGTTGATCGTCTTGTCACCGACCTTCAGGGCAACCGTCTCGAGCCGCGTGACGTTGATGTAGCGCGTGTCCGCATTGACGATCACGGTGCGGGAGGGCGTGGCGTTGCTCGCGTAGCCATATGTGGCCAGCTCTCGCTCAGTCGGGCTCGAAGCGCGTGCCTGGACATGCTCGAGCCAGTGCACCGCACCGCCCTCGGAATAGTCCTCGTGTGCGAACGCAGCGGAAGATCCAAGGGTGCTGATGGCCGAGACGGCGAGAACGGCGATGATCGACTTTTTCATGGTGGCTCCTTGTCCAGTTGTCCAGATTGGCTGCTCATGTTTGAGCAACCATGGACTCGATCATAGGAGCCAGCGACTGACAGGGCAGTGACCCTACAATTACATTTAAGTCATAAGAATGAAAGGGTACGGTCAGGGTTGGCGGGCTGGGTTTCGTCAGCCCAAGGCCTTGACCGAACGGCAGACGCGCATTCAGCCGGTTGATGACTTGGGCAGGCTCACGAAACGGGCGAGATAGCTCAAAACCAACCTTCCCAAGCTGATGAGTGTTGTTTGATGTTTGAACGACAACGTTCTGTTCTAGCTATTAGAAAGCTCTGCGGCGACCTCGCAAACCGCATCAGCATCGGGATAACGGCCATCCGAGCCACACTCCCGCCTGCTGCTCTCCTTGCCTCGCCCCCAACCTTGGTGCGGCAACGGAGTTGCGTCCACGCGTGGGAGGGGCAATTCTCGCCACGGCCCTGACGTATCCAATCGTTGGGAATTTCCCGCAACAAGCCGGACTCCTGTATAAAACGGCCGACGGATCGCCGAAGGCGCCCAGCCCTCGCGAAACCGACCCGACATGACCGTGTTTGCCTCCTCGTCCGTCTTCTCGCGAAAGATCGCCCGCATGCTGGTGAGGGGGGTGATCGGGCTGCTGATGCTGTCGCATGCGCTGTTCGCGTTCTCGAGCGCGATCTCGCTGTCTCACGACCCCTTGCGTGCAAGCACGCACGCGCAGGCGTTTGCCGATGCAGACACAGGTCAGGACGATCATGGACATCGCCATGATGACTTCGAGGACGAGGGCGGCCCCCACCAACACGGGCACAACCCGGCCGATCACAGTCACGACAAGCCGAATGTGCCGCCCACGCACGCGATGGGTATCCCACCGTTGTCCGATCAGTGGCTCGCCGACGAGCGTCGACCCGCCTATCCCGCGCCCTGCGCCCTGCTCGAGCGCCCGCCAAAACGTCTCCTGATCGTTTGACCTGTCGAGTTCCGCGCGCGTGAAGCGCCGGACTCACCCAGCAAACTTCATCGGAAGACTCTCATGACGCATTCCTTCCCCAGCCGGGGGCGGGCAGCCGTGCTGCCACGCTCCGGGCCGCTGCTGCATGCTTTCACAGGCGTACTGCTCTACCTGCTCCTGACCGCTTTCGCGCACGCTCATGGCGTGGCCGAGGGCGACAAGGGCTACATCCAGGAGGTCTCGGGCACGCACCTGCTGCCCTTCACCTACCTTGGCGCCAAGCACATGGTCACCGGTTACGACCATCTGCTGTTCCTCGCCGGGGTGATCTTCTTCCTCTACAAGCTCAAGGACATCGCGCTCTACGTCAGCCTGTTCGCGATCGGGCACTCGGTCACCATGCTGTACGGCGTCTACGCCGGGGTGAACGTCAATGCCTACCTGATCGACGCGATCATCGGCCTGTCGGTCGTCTACAAGGCGCTCGACAACCTCGGCGCCTTCCAGCGCTGGTTCGGCGTGCAGCCGAACACCAAAGTGGCGACCCTGGTCTTCGGCCTGTTCCACGGCTTCGGCCTGGCGGCCAAGATCCAGGAGTTCGAGATCGCCCGCGATGGCCTATTGCCCAACCTGCTGGCGTTCAACGTCGGGGTGGAGATCGGCCAGTTGCTCGCGCTCGGCGCAATCCTGATCGCGATGGGCTTCTGGCGTCGTACCGCCGGCTTCTTCCAGCACGCCTATACCGCCAACGTCGCCATGATGTGCGCCGGGTTCATGCTGATCGGCTATCAGCTCACCGGCCTGTTCGTATCCTGAGATTCCTGGAGTCATCCACCATGTACAACACCGACCTTCCCAAACGCGCCGACCTGCCGACCACCGGCAAGCTGCTGCGCTCGACCGCCCTCGCTGCCCTGATCGCCGGCGGACTGCTCGTCACCACCGTACTGCCCGCCGAGTACGGCATCGACCCCACGGGCATCGGCCGCGCACTCGGTCTGACACCGATGGGCGAAATCAAGATGTCGCTGGCGGCTGAGGCCCGCGCAGAAGAGCGCGTTGCTACGGAAACGGCGCCCGCACAGCCCGTAGCCGTCGCCCCTACGGTTCGTGCCGAAGCGGCGCCTGTCCCGGCACCGGCGCCCGTCGCGGTCGCCGCACTGCCGCCCGCAGCGGTCGCGCCCGAGCCTGTCGCCGGACGACAAGACACGGTGACCGTGACGCTCAAACCCGGTCAGGGCGCCGAGGTCAAACTGACGATGAACAAGGACAGCCGTGTCCGCTATGAGTGGGCGAGCGCCGGTGGCCCGGTGAACTTCGACACCCATGGCGACCCCTACGACGCGCCGAAAAACTTCTATCACGGCTACGGCAAGGGGCGTAACGAGCTCGGCAACCAGGGCGACCTGGTTGCCGCGTTCGATGGCAAGCACGGCTGGTTCTGGCGGAACCGCTCCGGCTTCGACGTCACGGTCACGCTCAAGACCCAAGGCGATTACACCAAAATCGAGCGCGTGCTGTAAGCGCAGCGCCCCCATCCCGCCGGGGTGGGGGCGCTTCCGATCATTCTGGCCACACCGGTCTGGCAAGGGCAATGAACAACATCTACGTGATCCATGCGTTGCTCGCGGCGGCCTTGTTCGGCGCGAGCACCCCGTTCGCCAAGCTGCTGGTCGGCGAGATGTCGCCGTGGTTGCTGGCCGGCTTGCTCTACCTTGGAAGCGGGCTCGGGCTGGCTGCGTCGCGTCTGATCCGCGATCGCAGCTGGACGCCCTCCGGCCTGGCCGAGGGGGAATGGCGGTGGCTGCTGGGGGCGATCTTCTTCGGCGGCGTGCTCGGCCCCCTCGCGCTGATGTTCGGTCTCACGCGCACAAGTGCCGCGACCGCGTCGCTGCTGCTCAACCTTGAAGCGGTACTGACCGCCGCAATTGCGTGGGTCGTGTTCAGGGAGAACACCGACCGCCGCATCGTGCTCGGCATGCTCGCGATCGTGGCCGGAGGTATCGTGCTGTCCTGGTCGGGTGGTGAAGAGGGCGCGAACGATTGGATCGGTCCGCTAGCCATCGCCGCTGGCTGTCTGTGCTGGGCAATCGACAACAACCTGACGCGGCGCGTGTCGGCATCGGATGCGCTCTTCATCGCGGCCACGAAGGGTGCAGTGGCTGGCACGGTCAACGTCGGGCTGGCGTTTGCGCTCGGCGCGAGCCTGCCGGACGGCGCGGTCCTGCTCGGCACCATGGTCGTCGGGTTGTTCGGCTATGGCATCAGCCTGGTCCTCTTCGTGCTTGCGCTGCGCGGACTGGGGACGGCGCGCACCGGCGCCTACTTCTCGACTGCGCCGTTCATCGGCGCGGCAGTGTCGCTGGCCCTGCTGGGGGAGTCGACCTCGATCTCATTCTGGATTGCGGCAGCCCTGATGGGCTGGGGGGTGTGGTTACACCTCACCGAGCATCACGGGGGCAGCTCACGAAACGGAACAAATCGTACGCTAAGGCATAGCTCGCCCAAGCCGGTCCCCTGCCGACGTGGCGAGGCTCGTTTCGCCTTGCAACGACGCAATCAGCGGACACGAAACATTTCCCTGGCGTGCATGGCAGGCGCACACGAGTTGGGACAGCACGACCTCCATGCGCGCCAGGTCGGCCAGCTTGGCGCGCACGTCCTGGAGCTTGTGCTCGGCCAGGCGGCTGGCTTCGTCGCAGTGGGTGCCATCCTCCAGCCGCAGCAGCTCGGCGATCTCATCCAGGCTGAAGCCCAAGCGCTGGGCCGATTTCACGAACTTCACCCGGGCTACATCCGCCTTGCCGTAGCGGCGGATGCTGCCATAGGGCCGCGCCGGTTCGGGCAGCAAGCCCTTGTGCTGATAGAACCGGATCGTCTCCACATTGACCCCGGCCGCCTTACCGAAGGCGCCGATGGTCAGGTTCTTCAGACCGTTCTCCATCCCGCTTGACTCCGTAGTTGACTACGGCAGTAACGTTACAACATCAAGCGAAGACCCAGAAGGAGAAGCTTTATGTCAGAACCCAAGACCGGTCGTGGCGCGCTGGCCACCGGAGGTGTCGCGGCCATCCTCGCCTCGACCTGCTGCCTCGGCCCCCTCGTGTTGGTCGCGCTTGGCTTTTCCGGCGCCTGGATCGGCAACCTGACGGTGCTGGAGCCATACCGCCCGATCTTCATCGGCACGGCGCTGGTGGCGCTGTTCTTTGCTTACCGGCGCATCTTCCACCCGGTGCAAGCCTGCAAGCCGGGGGAGGTCTGCGCAGTTCCACAGGTGCGCGGCAGCTACAAGCTCATTTTCTGGATCGTGGCCGCGCTGGTTCTGGTCGCGCTCGCCTTTCCCTTCGTCGTGCCATTTTTCTACTGATCAGGAGTTCGCCATGAAAAAGCTGTTTGCCTCCCTCGTCCTCGTCGCCGTTGCTGCCCCGGTGTGGGCCGCCACGCAGACTGTCACGCTGTCGGTGCCCGGCATGACTTGCGCCGCCTGCCCGATCACGGTCAAGAAGGCGCTCTCCAAGGTCGAAGGCGTGAGCAAGACTGCGGTGAGCTTCGAGAAGCTCGAGGCCGTCGTCACCTTCGACGATGCCAAGACCAGCGTGCAGGCCCTGACCAAGGCCACCGCCGATGCCGGCTATCCGTCCGAGCTCAAGAGGTGATCCCTGGATAACCGGACCTTGCTCAAGACCGGCATCACCGGTTCGGTGATCGCCGCCATATGCTGCGCGACCCCCGTGCTCGTGATTGCGCTCGGCGTCCTGGGTCTGTCCGCCTGGGTCGGGTGGCTCGATTACGTGCTGATCCCGGCCCTCGTCGTTTTTGTCGGCATCACGATCTACGCGCTGCGTCGCCGGCGGGCGGAAGCCGCTTGCTGCGCTGTTGGAGTCGGAGAAAACCAGAAGAAGGGGATATGAAATGAATAGCCGTGTTCTGCATGTTACCGGGATGACTTGCGATTCCTGCGCAAACCACGTCGAGAAGGCGCTTCTCACCGTGCCCGGTGTTCATAAGGCGGAGGTGTCCTACCCTGACGCCTTGGCCCGTGTGAGCGGGGAGCCGGCGCTTGATCCGACGATGCTCGTCTCGGCAGTCGCAGCAGCTGGCTACCGGGCCGCGCTCGCCGATGCGCCGCCCGCCGCGATGGGAAGCGGGTTGCTCGGCAAGATGCGCGAGTGGCTGGGCAGTGGCGACAAGGCGGGCGGCGATGGGGGTGGTTTGCATATCGCTGTCATCGGCAGCGGCGGTGCCGCGATGGCGGCGGCGCTGAAGGCCGTCGAGCAAGGCGCGCGGGTCACGTTGATCGAGCGCGGCACCCTCGGCGGCACCTGTGTCAATGTGGGCTGCGTGCCGTCCAAGATCATGATCCGCGCCGCGCACATTGCCCACCTGCGGCGAGAAAGCCCGTTTGACGGCGGGATCGCCGCGGCACCGCCGGCGATCCTGCGCGAGCGGCTGCTGGCCCAGCAGCAGGCGCGGGTCGATGAGCTGCGCCACGCCAAATACGAAAACATCCTGGACGGCAACACCGCCATTACCATGCTGCGCGGCGAAGCGCGCTTCAGGGACGGCCACCACCTCACGGTGCGCCTGACCGACGGTGGCGAGCGCGAGGTGGCCTTTGACCGCTGCCTGATCGCCACCGGCGCCAGTGCGGCCGTGCCGCCGATCCCCGGACTGAAGGACACGCCCTACTGGACGTCCACCGAGGCGCTGGAAAGCGACACGATCCCGCAGCGGCTCGCCGTCATCGGCTCGTCGGTGGTAGCCGTCGAACTGGCGCAAGCCTTCGCCCGGCTCGGGAGCCGGGTGACGATCCTGGCGCGCAGCACGCTGTTCTTTCGCGAGGACCCGGCGATCGGCGAGGCCGTCACCGCCGCCTTCCGTGCCGAGGGCATCGAGGTGCAGGAGCATACCCAGGCGAGCCACGTCGCTTATGCCGCCGGGGAATTCGTGCTGACCACTGGGCACGGCATCGTTGCCGCCGACAAGCTGCTGGTCGCCACCGGCCGCACACCGAACACACGCGGCCTGAACCTCGAAGCGGCGGGCGTCACGATCAACGCGCAGGGCGCCATCGTCATCGACAAGGGCATGCGCACGAGTAACCCGCACATTTACGCCGCCGGCGACTGCACCGACCAGCCGCAGTTCGTCTATGTGGCGGCCGCGGCGGGCACCCGTGCCGCGATCAACATGACCGGCGGTGACGCGGCGCTGGATCTGAGCGCGATGCCAGCCGTGGTGTTCACCGATCCGCAAGTGGCGACGGTGGGCTACAGCGAGGCGAAAGCGCACCACGACGGCATCGAGACTGACAGCCGTACGCTCACGCTCGACAACGTACCGCGCGCGCTCGCCAACTTCGACACGCGCGGCTTCATCAAGCTGGTCATCGAGGAAGGTAGCGGACGGCTCATCGGTGTACAGGCGGTGGCGCCCGAAGCGGGCGAACTGATCCAGACCGCAGTGCTCGCGATCCGCAATCGCATGACGGTGCAGGAACTGGCCGACCAGTTGTTCCCGTACCTGACGATGGTCGAAGGGTTGAAGCTCGCGGCGCAGACGTTCAACAAGGACGTGAAGCAGCTGTCCTGCTGCGCCGGGTGAGGAACAGGAGGTGGTCGATGAACGCCTACACGGTATCGCGTCTGGCCCATGAGGCCGGTGTGAGCGTACATGTCGTGCGCGATTACAAGGTGCGTGGGCTGCTGCGGCCGGTGGCGCGCACCGCCGGCGGCTACGGGGTGTTCGACGCGGCCGCCTTGCAGCGGCTGTGCTTCGTGCGAGCCGCCCTGGAGGCCGGCATCGGCCTCGACCTGCTGACGCGGCTGTGCCGGGCGCTGGACACCGCAGACGGCGATGAAGCGTCGGCGCATCTTGCCGACCTGTGCCACCTCGTCGAGCGCCGACGCCAAGCGCTGACGAACCTGGAAACGCAGTTGACCGAATTGGCGCACAGCACGTCGGAGATCTCGGCATGAACAGCCCGGAGCGCGTTTCCCCCGAGGCGCGCAAGCCGGTCGCCGGCTACCTGTGGGGCCTGCTCGCCGCGCTGACCTGTCCCTGCCACCTGCCGGTGCTCGCCATCGTTCTTGCCGGCACCACCGCCGGTGCGTTCCTCGGCAAGTATTGGGGCATTGCGGCGTTCGGCCTGACCGGCTTGTTCGTCCTGTCCCTGGCGCGGGCGATGCGGGCGTTCAAGGGAAGATCATGAGCGCTACCGAGCCGGATGGCTGGACGGCGGCGCAACTGGCCCAGGCGGCCGAGCATCGGCAGCTTGAGCTGCACTACCAGCCCATCGTCGATCTGCGCCGCGGCCGAATTGCCAGCGCGGAAGCGCTGCTGCGCTGGCGGCACCCGAGCCTTGGCCTGCTGCCGCCGGGCGCGTTCCTGCCACTGGCCGAATCGTCCGGGCTGATGCCCAAAATCGGCGCGTGGGTGCTGGGTGAAGCCTGCCGTCAGATGCAGCGCTGGCTGGCGTTGAATTGGCGGCCGTTTCGATTGGCCGTTAATGGGGTCGCCTCAGAAAACGGAAAATAAAGCACGCTAAGCCCTTACTTACCCAGATGTTTGACTTTTCGTGGCACTTTCACCATGGCAATTGCAATTGCCCAACCCTTGCAAAATGCCGCACGCCTCTACAGATCGAGAGCCAGAACACTTCTCGCGCAAATCAACCAAGTGCCGCTTTAACTGCAACAGCGCGGACACACGCATTTCCACCTGTTGAATATGGGCCTCCAGCAGCGTGTTGACCTCCCCACAGTCCTGCATCGGGTTGTCTCGCAGACCCAGCAATGCGCGAATCTCGCTCAACGTCATGTCGAGCGAACGGCAATGACGGATGAATTGCAAGCGCTCAATGTGCGCCTCACCGTACAGCCGGAAGTTGCCACCGCTTCGCGCTGGCTTCGGCAGTAGCCCTTCCTTCTCGTAGTAGCGGATGGTCACAACCTCGCATCCAGAGCGCTTGGCGAGGTCGCCAATTCTGATTTCCATGCATCAATCTCCTTTATTTCACTTGACTCTATAGTAACTATAGGGTTTGTAATGGAAGTTGTATAGATTTGAAGGAGTTATTTATGAGCGAATGCGCTTCCACGGCGTGTGGCTGCTCGGCTGGGCCGATCATCCAACCCACGACACAAGCCCCAGCGACAACCGGATCGGCTCAAGCGGTGTATCGCATCGAGAACATGGACTGCCCCACGGAAGAGGCGCTGATCCGAGGCAAGCTGGTCGGGCTGGCGGGGGTGGTTGGTCTTGAGTTCAACCTGATGCAGCGTACTTTGGCCGTTCGGCACGAACTGCCTTCGTTGTTTCCCGTTGAGCAGGCGCTAACCGCCATCGGCATGCAAGCCGTGCGCATGGATCAGGCATCGACCGGGCAAACGACCAAGCTGTCCATTACCAAAATGGATTGCCCGACCGAAGAGACGTTGATCCGCAACAAGCTCGGTACCATGGCCGGAGTTGCCGATCTCGATTTCAACCTGATGCAGCGCACGCTGTCGGTACGCCATGCGGACCAGGTTCTGCCGGACGTGCTCGCGGCACTGCAAGCGCTTGGATTCGAGGCGCAGGTGTTGGACACCGCAGAGGCCGCATCGCCATCCGCATCCCTTGTGACCACGCCGACCAACTGGTGGCCGCTGGGCATCTCCTTTGTAACTGCATCGGCGGCCGAGGCGGTCTACTGGCTCCACAACGGCAATCATTGGTCGGTCGTCGTTCTGGCGCTCGTCGCGGTCTTCACCGGCGGTCTGTCCACCTACAAGAAAGGTTGGATTGCGCTCAAGAACCGTAATCTCAACATGAACGCCCTGATGTCGATTGCCGTCACGGGTGCCATGTTGATCGGGCACTGGCCCGAGGCGGCAATGGTGATGGTGCTTTTCGCGCTGGCCGAGGTGATCGAAGCCAAGTCGCTGGATCGCGCCCGCAATGCCATCCGTGGCCTGCTCGACCTGACCCCGGAACAGGCCACGGTGCAGCAGGCTGACGGCACATGGCGCGAGGTGGGTGCAAAGCAAATTGCCATCGGTAGCCGCGTCCGGGTCAAGCCAGGTGAGCGCATCGCCCTGGATGGTGAGGTGCTGGAAGGCCGCTCTGCCGTCAACCAAGCCCCGATCACGGGTGAAAGCCT
Source organism: Thauera sp. WH-2 (assembly GCF_048321015.1). Taxonomy (NCBI): domain Bacteria; kingdom Pseudomonadati; phylum Pseudomonadota; class Betaproteobacteria; order Rhodocyclales; family Zoogloeaceae; genus Thauera; species Thauera sp. WH-2. The sequence continues at coordinate 244,265 of NZ_JBLWFG010000003.1, forward strand.
TCCGGTCGAGAAATCCCCCGGTGATCCGGTGTTTGCGGGCACGATCAACGAATCCGGTTCATTCGAGTACCGCGTCACCGCCGTGGCCAGCAACTCCACATTGGCCCGCATCATTCACGCGGTAGAGGCTGCCCAAGGAAGCCGTGCGCCGACTCAGCGCTTTGTCGATCAGTTCGCCCGCTGGTACACGCCCATTGTTTTCGGTGTTGCCATCGCCGTCGCGTTGTTGCCACCGCTGTTCATGGGTGCGGCATGGCTCGACTGGATTTACCGTGCATTGGTTCTGCTGGTGGTCGCCTGCCCGTGCGCACTGGTGATCTCTACGCCGGTCAGCATCGTCAGCGGCCTGGCCGCTGCCGCCCGCCACGGCATTCTCATCAAGGGCGGCGTCTATCTGGAAGAAGGCCGCAAGCTGCGCTGGCTGGCTCTGGACAAGACCGGCACGATCACGCACGGCAAGCCCGCACAGACCGATTTTGTCACTTGGGGCAATGCACTCGCCGCAAACAGCCGCAGCATCGCTGCCAGTCTGGCGGCTCGTTCCGACCACCCTGTATCCAAAGCGGTGGCACAAGCCGCGCAGACGGATGGGGTTGCCTTACTCGACGTAGCCGAGTTCAGCGCGCTGCCCGGTCGGGGCGTGCAAGGCCAAATCAACGGTGAGACCTACCATCTTGGCAACCAGCGGATGCTCGAAGCGCTGGGGCAATGCACACCAGAACTGGAACAGCGCATCGCGGCGCTGGAAACCATGGGTAAAACTGTCGTGATGTTGGTCAGCGCAAAAGGGGTTCATGCCTTATTTGCCGTAGCGGACACCATCAAGGAAAGCAGCAGGAGCGCCATTGCCGAGCTTCATGCACTGGGCATCAACACCATGATGCTGACCGGCGACAACCCCCACACGGCACAGGCCATTGCCGCACAAGCCGGGATCGACAGTGCGCAAGGCAATCTGCTCCCAGACGACAAACTGCGCGAAGTTGAGCTACTGGCCATAAAGGGCAAGGTCGGCATGGTCGGTGATGGCATCAACGATGCCCCGGCCTTGGCGCGTGCGGACATCGGCTTTGCCATGGGAGCGGCTGGCACCGATACCGCCATCGAGACCGCTGACGTGGCCCTGATGGACGACAACCTGGGCAAGATTCCGACCTTCGTGCGCCTGTCGCGTGCGACGGCGCAGGTGCTGATGCAAAACATTGTGCTGGCCCTTGGCATCAAGGCAGTATTTCTGGTGCTGACCTTCACGGGTCAAGCGACCATGTGGATGGCGGTGTTTGCTGATATGGGGGCCAGCTTGCTCGTCGTTGGCAATGGCTTGAGGCTGTTGCGCAAATGAGCTGGAAATTCTTTCTCTACGACTGGGGTGGTCTAAACATCGCGTTGTTCCAAGCCATCAACATGAGCACACCTGCAGCGCTGGAACCGCCGGTATCGTTCTTCAACCTTGTGATAGGCAACTACTGGACTGCACCACTGATGCTCTTGGCGATGTGGGGATGGTCAAAGTCGGCACCTGACCCAACGCGGGCCGATGCCATCCGGTACAGACTCAGAGTCTTTAGCGTGGCCTTTGCGTTGGCATTTCTCGTCGCCACCATCTTGAAGCTATGGATCGACTTTCCACGCCCGCCTGCCGTTTTTGGCGACATGGTGCGCGTTATCGGGGGCATCGAACGACACTACAGCCTGCCCAGCGGGCATGCCACCTATGCCGCGCTGGTGGTCGGCGCGCTCTGGCCTTTGATAGGCCGTCGTGGCCGCATCGGCTTGGTGTTGTACGCCGCATTGGTCGGTTGGTCACGCATCGCAGCCGGAATGCACTTTCCTGCCGATGTGCTGGCGGGGTGGGTACTTGGATTGAGCTGCACGGCGCTCGCCGGGTGGCTGATGCCGCTGGCCGCCCCTGTGTGGCAATCGGCTCGCCGCACATCGACTTGGGTCTGGTTCGCAGTGGCCGCCAGTTCTGTCATGACAGATCAGCTCGCAAAGTTCGCCATCACCCGCACGTTTGCCTACGGTGAACAGGTCGAAGTCAGCACCTTCTTCAACATTGTCCATGTCCTGAATCCCGGCGCGGCATTCAGCTTTCTGGCGAACGCTGGCGGCTGGCAACGTTACTTTCTCATGGCGCTGGGTCTGGTCGTTTCTGCTTGGCTGGGCCGCATGCTGTGCCAGCAGCGGCCACGCCTTGAAGCGGTGGGCTACAGCCTGATCCTTGGTGGTGCGCTCGGCAATGTCGTGGATCGTGTGCTGCGTGGATCGGTTGTCGATTTCCTCGACTTCCATTGGCAGCTTGTGCACTGGCCCGCCTTCAACCTCGCTGATGTGGCGATAACTATCGGAGCGCTCTGCCTGTTCTTGACGGTTGTACCGAAAAGCAGTAGAGGCACAGAGGCCGATGTGTCCGGTTAAGCTATACCCTAACATGGCGTCAGACCATCCGGCGCGAAAGCGTCAGAATAGAGTCGCCTTCAGAATTGATTGACACGCACCGTCAAGAGTCATAGATTTCTTCCTGACACATTCCCCTCAGGAGGACCCTTTGCACGGTCAGCGCATCGGCTACGTCCGCGTCAGCAGCTTCGACCAGAACCCGGAACGCCAGCTTGAGCATGTGCCGGTGGACAGGCTGTTCACCGACAAGGCATCGGGCAAGGACACCCAGCGCCCCGAGCTAGAACGGTTGCTCGCCTTCGTGCGCGAGGGCGACACGGTGGTGGTGCACAGCATGGACCGCCTGGCGCGCAACCTCGACGACCTGCGCCGTCTAGTGCAGAAGCTCACCCAGCGCGGCGTGCGCATCGAATTCGTCAAGGAAAGCCTGACCTTCACCGGCGAGGACTCGCCGATGGCGAACCTGATGCTGTCGGTGATGGGCGCGTTCGCCGAGTTCGAGCGCGCCCTTATCCGCGAGCGGCAGCGCGAAGGCATCGCGCTCGCCAAGCAGCGCGGGGCCTACCGGGGCCGCAAGAAGGCGCTGTCGCCGGAGCGGGTGGCCGAGCTGCGCCGGCGGGCCGCCGCCGGCGAGCAGAAAGCCAAGCTCGCCCGCGAATTCGGCATCAGCCGCGAAACCCTGTACCAATACCTGAGAACGGATGACTGACCATGCCGCGCCGCAGCTTGCTGACGCCCGCCGAGCGCACCGGCCTGCTTGCCTTTCCGACCACTGACGACGACCTCATCCGGCATTACACCTTCTCCGAACCCGACCTGTCAGTGATCCGCCAACGGCGCGGCAACCACAACCGGCTCGGTTTCGCGGTGCAGTTGTGCTACCTGCGCTATCCCGGCTTCGCCCTGCCGACCGACGCGGAACCGCCCGCATCCCTGCTGAATATCGTCGGCCGCCAGTTGCGCATCGCGCCGGACATCTGGCCGCAGTACGCGCAGCGGCCGGAAACCCGGCGCGAGCACCTGCTGGAATTGCAGGCGTGGCTGAAGCTGACGCCGTTCGCGGCCGCCGACTACCGGCGCTTCGTCCACCAGCTCGCCGAGCTGGCCCAGCAGACCGACCGGGGTATCGTGCTGGCCGAGGCGCTGGTCGAGCTGCTGCGGCAGCAACGTATCATCCTGCCGGCCATCGATGTCATCGAGCGTGTATGTAGCGAGGCGCTCACGCGCGGTACGCGCCAGGTGTACGCGGCGCTGACCGCGCCGCTGGCCGATCACCATCGCCGTGCGCTCGACGGTCTGCTGGCGATCCGCGAGGGCACCAAGGGCAGCGGGCTAATCTGGCTGCGCCAGCCGCCCGGCCCGCCCAAGCCCAAGCATGTGCTGGCCCACCTGGAGCGGCTGAAGACCCTCCGTGACCTGGCGTTGCCGGATGGGCTGGAGCACACCGTCCACCAAAACCGCCTGCTGAAGCTCGCCCGCGAAGGAGGACAGATGACGGCCCAGCACCTGCGCGACCTGGAGCCGAGCCGCCGCTATGCGACCCTGTCCGCGGTGATCCTCGATACCCGCGCCACCCTGATCGACGAGATCATCGACCTGCACGACCGTTTCATGGGCGCGCTGTTCAGCAAGGCCAAGCGCAACCACGCCGACCGCTTCCAGCAGTCCGGCAAGGCGATCAACGACAAGGTGCGGCTCTACTCGCGCATCGGCCGCGCCCTGCTGGAAGCCAAGCAGTCGGGCGGCGATCCGTTCGCCGCCATCGAGGCCATCATCCCGTGGGAGGTGTTCACCGAGAGCATCACCGAGGCCGAGCTGCTGGCCCAGCCGGAAGGTTTCGACTTCCTCGCGCTGGTCGGCGACGGCTTCAACCAGCTCCGGCGCTACACGCCGGCCCTGCTGGAAGCGCTGACCATGAAGGCCGCGCCGGCGGCACGCGAGCTGCTCGCCGCCGTCGATGTGCTCAAAGGGATGAACGAGCGCCAGGCGCGCAAAGTGCCGGACGATGCGCCCACGTCGTTCGTGCGCAAGCGCTGGGAAAGCCTGGTGCGCAACGAAGACGGGTTGGATCGGCGCTTCTACGAGCTGTGCGTGCTGTCCGAGCTGAAAAACTCGCTGCGCTCCGGCGACATCTGGGTGCAGGGCTCGCGCCAGTTCAAGGACTTCGAGGACTACCTGTTGCCGCCACCGCGTTTCGCCGCGCAGCGCGATCAGCGGGAATTGGGCCTGGCCGTCGAAACCGACTGCGAGCGCTTCCTGGAGGCGCGCCTCACGGTGCTGCAAGAGCAACTGGCGACGGTGGAGCGGCTGGCCGCCGCCAACGAGCTGCCCGACGCCGCCATCACCAGTACCGGCCGGCTCAGGATTTCGCCGCTGGACAACGGCGTGCCCGACGAGGCCGAGGCGCTGATGCAACAGGCGTACAGCCCGCTGCCGCACCTGAAGATCACCGAGCTGCTGCTGGAAGTCGATGGCTGGACGGGGTTCAGCCGCCACTTCAAGCACCTCAAGAGCGACGCGGCGGCCGAAGATCAACACCTGCTGCTGACGACCATCCTGGCCGACGCCATCAACCTGGGGCTCTCCAAGATGGCCGAATCCTGCCCGGGCGTGACCTATGCCAAGCTGACCTGGTTGCAGGCGTGGCACATCCGCGACGAGACCTATTCGGCCGGGCTGGCCGAGCTGGTCAACGCGCAGTTCCGTCAGCCGTTCGCCGCCTATTGGGGCGATGGCACCACGTCGTCGTCGGACGGCCAGAACTTCAAGGCCGGCGGTCGGGGCCACGCCGCCGGCCAGGTGAACCTGAAGTACGGCCAGGAACCGGGCGTGCAGTTCTACACCCACATTTCGGACCAGTACGCGCCGTTCCACACCAAGGTCATCAACGCCACGGTGCGCGACGCCACCCACGTCCTGGACGGACTGCTGTACCACGAATCCGACCTGCGCATCGAGGAGCATTACACCGACACGGCCGGCTTCACCGATCACCTGTTCGCGCTGATGCACCTGCTGGGCTTCCGCTTTGCGCCGCGCATCCGCGACCTGACCGACAAGCGCCTGTACATCCACGGCGACGCCAAGCAGTACCCGACGCTCGCCGGCCTGATCGGCGGCAGCGTCAACGTGAAGCACATTCGCGCCCATTGGGACGAAATCCTGCGCCTGGCCGCCTCGATCAAGCAGGGCACGGTGACGGCCTCGCTGATGCTCAGGAAGCTCGGCAGCTACCCGCGACAGAACGGCTTGGCCGTGGCCTTGCGCGAGCTTGGGCGAATCGAGCGCACGCTGTTCGCGCTCGACTGGATGCAGAACGTCGAGCTGCGCCGCCGCGTGCAGATCGGTTTGAACAAGGGGGAGGCCAAGAACGCGCTGGCCCGCGCCGTGTTCCTGAACCGGCTCGGCGAAATCCGCGACCGCAGTTTCGAGAACCAGCGCTACCGCGCCAGCGGCCTCAACCTGGTGGTGGCGGCGATCGTCCTGTGGAACACCGTCTACCTGGAGCGGGCCATCCAGGGGCTGCGGGACTCGGGCAAGGACATCGACGAGAGACTGCTGCCACATCTCTCGCCGCTGGGCTGGGAGCACATCAACCTGACCGGCGACTACATCTGGCGGCAGAACAAACACGTCGAGCAGGGCAAGTTCCGGCCGCTGCGATTGATCGAGCAGGCACCGCTAGCAACGTCTTCGTAAGGTCTATCAACTGTGGAGCTACTGATCTTGATTCTGAAAACGACCGGACTGTTCATCGCAACAGCGCTTGCCGAGATCGTCGGCTGCTTTCTGCCTTACCTGTGGCTGCGCAAAGGGGGGCCAATGTGGCTGCTGATTCCGGCAGCGATGAGCTTGGCGCTCTTCGTTTGGCTGCTCACGTTACACCCAGCCGCCAGTGGCCGCGTTTACGCCGCCTATGGCGGCGTTTATGTGGCTACCGCGCTGGTTTGGCTTCGGGTCGTGGATGGCGTGAAGCTGTCCGCGCTGGATTGGACGGGGGCTGGAGTCGCGCTACTGGGCATGTCAATCATTGTGCTGGGCTGGCACGACAAGGCATAGCGTACGATTTTTTCCGTTTCGTGAGCTGACCCCATCACGAGCACGAGCACGTGCATGAGCCGATGGAGCATGGCCATCGGCACACCCATGACGAACACCACCAGCACGAACACGACTTCGCCTGGAACAGTGACGAGTCACATGAACATTGGCACCGTCACGAGGCGCTGGTTCACAAGCACCCGCACTTTCCAGACATCCACCATCGGCACTCACATTGATTGAACGAAGCACCAACTTCGCGTCCCCAATATCTCATGCGAGGTGGCGGCTTCACTCGGTTACTTGCCGTTCGAGCCACGAAGTGCCCGACGGCTGGATTGGGTCGAACCCAGCCCTTAACTGGTTAGAGAACCAAAGATCGATCCTATCCAGCAGGTTTATCCGCCCTAGAACATAGCCATGATCCTCACAAGCAAGTCCTAGAATGAGCCAGACGGTCATTCCGCAATTGCGCATTACCAGTGCAACGAGCAGCCTGGCTTTCTACGTCGACGGACTGGGCTTCGCCGTCGATTGGAAGCATCAATTTGGACCGGGCTATCCGTGGTTCTTCCAGCTTACGCGAGAAGGGCAAACGATCTTTCTCACGGAGCACGCGGGCGATTGCCAGGTCGGCGGGGCCGTCTATTTCAAGGTGCCTGACGTAGACCAGCTCGCTGTGTCAATGCGTGAGAAGGGGGTCTCGCGCATCGAAGGGCCAGACAACACGCCGTGGGGCACGAGAGAAATGGTGGTCACGGACCCGGATGGAAACCGCCTGCGCTTCGCAGCCGAGCTTGACGCATGACATCCCGGCCACCCCGGAGCCCTAGCACCGTCGCTTAGTCGATCGTTGCCGCCGACTTACGAGAAGCTCCGTTCATCCGCGGGGAAACCGGCGATAATCGCGCCCACTTCACTCAGCCCGCCGCGTCAGCCCCCCATGGAAATCAAGGTCAACTTCCTCGACAAGCTTCGTCTCGAAGCCAAGTTCGACGACTTCACGGTCATCGCCGATCAGCCCATCCGCTACAAGGGCGATGGCTCGGCACCCGGCCCGTTCGATTACTTCCTGGCGTCGTCGGCCTTGTGCGCGGCCTACTTCGTGAAGCTGTACTGCGACACGCGCAACATCCCCACCGACAACATTCGCCTGTCGCAGAACAACATCGTCGATCCGGAGAACCGCTACAAGCAGATCTTCAAGATCCAGGTCGAGCTGCCGGCCGACATCTCCGACAAGGACCGCCAGGGCATCCTGCGCTCGGTCGAGCGCTGCACCGTGAAGAAGGTGGTGCAGACCGGGCCGGAGTTCGTGATCGAGGAAGTGGAGAACCTGGACGCCGACGCCCAGGCGCTGCTGACGCTGGCTCCGGCGCCGGACGCCCACACCTACATCCTCGGCAAGGATCTGCCGCTCGAGCAGACGATCGCCAACATGTCGAAGGTGCTGGCGGATCTGGGCATCAAGATCGAGATCGCGTCGTGGCGCAATCTGGTGCCCAACGTGTGGTCGCTGCACATCCGCGATGCGCATTCGCCGATGTGCTTCACCAACGGCAAGGGCGCGAGCAAGGAGAGCGCGCTGGCCTCCGCCCTGGGCGAGTACATCGAGCGGCTCAATTTCAACCACTTCTACAACGACCAGTTCTGGGGCGAGGACATCGCCAACGCGCCCTTCGTGCATTACCCGGACGAGCGCTGGTTCAAGCCGGGCCGCAAGGATGCGCTGCCGGCGGGGCTGCTCGACGACTACTGCCGGGCGATCTACGACCCCGAGGGCGAGTTGCGCGCCTCGCATCTGTACGACACCAACTCGGGCAACACCGCGCGCGGCATCTGCGCCCTGCCCTACGTGCGCCAGTCCGACGGCGCGGTGGTGTATTTCCCGACCAACCTCACCGACAACCTGTTCCTCAGCAACGGCATGAGTGCCGGCAATACGCTGCCCGAGGCGCAGGTGCAGTGCCTGTCGGAGATCTTCGAGCGCGCAGTGAAGCGCGAGATCATCGAGGGCGAGATCGCGCTGCCCGACGTGCCGAAGGCGGTGCTGGCGAAGTATCCCGGCATCGTCGCCGGCATCGAGGAGCTGGAGCGCCAGGGCTTTCCGGTGCTGGTGAAGGATGCGTCGCTGGGCGGGGTGTATCCGGTGATGAGCGTGACCCTGATGAACCCGCGCACGGGCGGCGTGTTCGCCTCGTTCGGCGCGCACCCGAGCATGGAGGTGGCGCTCGAGCGCAGCCTGACCGAACTGCTGCAGGGGCGCAGCTTCGAGGGCCTCAACGACCTGCCGCCGCCGACCTTTGAGACCGCCGTCGTCGCCGACCCGCACAACTCGGTCGAACACTTCATCGACTCCAGCGGCGTGGTGTCGTGGCGCTTCTTCAGCGCGCGCGCCGATCACGACTTCGTCGAGTGGGACTTCTCCGGCCACGGCGAGAATTCCAACGCCGACGAGGCCGCGACCCTGTTCGGCATCCTCGCGGACATGGGCAAGGAGGTGTACGTGGCGGTGCGCGACCAGCTCGGCGCCATCGCCTGCCGCATCCTGGTGCCGGGGTATTCCGAGGTCTATCCGGTGGACGACCTCATCTGGGACAACACCAACAAGGCGCTGCGCTTCCGCGAGGACATCCTGAACCTGCACCGCCTCGACGACGACGCCCTGGAAGCCTTGCTCGAGCGCCTGGAAGAGAGCGAGCTCGACGATTACACCGACATCATCACGCTGATCGGCATCGAGTTCGACGAGAACACGGTGTGGGGCCAGCTGACGATTCTGGAACTGAAGCTGCTCATCCACCTCGCGCTGCAGCAGTTAGAGGAAGCGAAGGAGCGCGTCGAGGCCTTCCTGCAGTACAACGAGAACACCGTCGAGCGCGTGCTGTTCTACCAGGCGCTGAACGTGGTGCTGGAGGTGGTGCTGGACGACGAACTGGCGCTGGACGACTACGTCGCCAACTTCCGCCGCATGTTCGGCAACGCGCGCATGGACGCGGTGCGTGGGTCGGTGGACGGCAGCGTGCGCTTTTACGGGCTGACGCCGACGAGCATCAAGCTCGAGGGGCTGGATCGCCACCAGCGCCTGATCGACAGCTACCGCAAGCTGCACGCGGCGCGGGCGAAGGTGGCGGGCTGAGCTGGGCGGTCGTGTAGCGTTTGCCTACCCGCATGCCTCGTAACAGCTCGGTCAACCCGTCGTCTAGAACCCGGCTTCCCTCTGGTGCCTTACCGTCAAGATCGTGACCTGGTCGCCATCGAATCGGTAGCGAACCACATAACCAGAGTCCCCGAACTGTATCGGCCAGTCGCGGAACGCTTCGTCCATGTCCTCGACGACCCGCCCCACCTGGGGGTGCGTCGCCAGGATGTTCAAGCCCTCACGAATCGCCCTCACCGCGCGTTGGGCTGCAGCAGGATTCTTGGCGGCCAGAAACCGATACAAACGCTGGACGCTGGCCAGCGCCGGTTCCGACCAGATCAGGCGAGGCATCAGATATGCGCTCGGGGGGGCTCGGCGTCATTACCGGCCTCGAGTTCGGCAAGCCAGGCAACCGCCTCCGCGCCGGTCACGTGCAGGCCAGTGCTCTGGAAATGCTCCCAAGCGTCGAGCGCTTCCTGGCGGAATGCCTCGCGCTGCTCCTCGCGCGTCACGTACTGCTCGATCGCCTCGCGCATCAACCAGTGCACCGGGCGGCGGCGCTGATCGGCCAAGCTGCGAACGCGTGCCTTGAGGGGTTCATCAAGACGAACCGAAACAGGGGTCGTAGCCATGAGTAATCTCCTGTATTACACCTGACTGCAGTATAGCCTGTGTTTGCGCATGGGCCTTGTCTGGCGGGCATCCTACGGAAACCGCCCGCCCTCACCGAAGTACTCCACCAACCGGTCGAACACCAGCCGGATGCGCGCCGCCACAGGGCCGCGCTGCGGGCGGTACACCGACAGGCTCCACGGCTCGGGCGCCAGCTCGGGCAGGACTTCGACCAGCCGCCCGGCGCGCAGGTGCGGCGCCGCCAGGTAGGCGGTGAGCTGGCCGAAGCCGACGCCGGCGAGCACCGCCTCGGCCTCGGCGCCGGTGTCGTCGGTTGCGAAGGTGGGTGCGCGCGGCAGCCACTGCTGGCCGCCGGCCAGGAACCACGCCCAGGGCCGCCCGGTGTTGGGGTCGATGGCGACCGTGGTCGGACGCTCGGCCAGCTCCTGCAGCGTCTTCGGTGGGCCACAGCGCGCAAGCAGCTCGGGCGCGGCAACGATGTGGAAGGACACGCTCGACACCGCGCGCGCGACGAAGCGGCTGTCGCGCAGCACGCCGACGCGGATGCCGATGTCGATCTGCTCATCGACCACGTCGGCGAACTGGTCGGAGAAGCGCAGGTCGAGCTGCAGCCCGGGATGCTGCGCGCACAGCTCGCCCAGCACCCGCATCAGCCCGTGGCGGCCCAGCGCGCGCGGCGCGGTGATGCGCACCAGGCCCACCAGCTCACTGGCGCGCGCCTGCTCGGCACGCTGGAAAACCGCATCCACACCCTGCAGGCTCAGCCGCGCGCGCACCGCGAGCTGTTCGCCGAATTCGGTGATGCGGTTGTGGCGGGTGTTGCGGTGGAAGAGCAGTTCGCCGACGTGGTCCTCGAGCTCCTTCACCGCGCGCGTGACCGCCTGCGGCGACACGCCCAGTCGGGTGGCGGCTTCCTTGAAGTTGCGCGACTCGGCGGCGGTGCAGAAGATGCGCAGCATTTCCAGGCGGTTCAGAATTGGGTACTCCTGACAAGACGGAAAAGGGGATGGCCGATTATTCCAGCATTAGGAAGACTGAAATCTGAAATTATCCATTTATCGGATTTAGCCGCATACGGATACTTTCAGGGTCGCGGGCCGTGCGCCCGCTTGCCTCCAGGATCCGCACCATGACCATCAAATCGCGTGCCGCCGTGGCATTCGGCCCCAACCAGCCCCTGCAGATCGTCGAGGTGGATGTCGAGCCGCCGAAAAAGGGCGAAGTGCTGGTGCGCATCGTCGCCAGCGGCGTGTGCCACACCGACGCCTACACCCTGTCAGGCGAGGATCCGGAGGGCGTGTTCCCGGCCATCCTCGGCCATGAAGGCGGCGGCATCGTCGAGGCGGTGGGCGAAGGCGTGACCTCGCTCGCGGTCGGCGATCATGTGATCCCGCTATACACGGCCGAATGCCGCGAGTGCAAGTTCTGCAAGTCGGGCAAGACCAACCTGTGCCAGGCGGTGCGCACCACCCAGGGCAAGGGCCTGATGCCCGACGGCACCACGCGCTTCTCCTACCAGGGCCAGCCGATCTACCACTACATGGGTACCTCGACTTTCTCGGAATACACGGTGGTGCCCGAGATCTCGCTCGCCAAGATCGACAAGGACGCACCGCTCGACAAGGTCTGCCTGCTGGGCTGCGGCGTCACCACGGGTATCGGCGCTGTGCTCAACACCGCCAAGGTGGAGGAAGGCGCCACCGTGGCCATCTTCGGCCTGGGCGGCATCGGACTGGCGGCGATCATCGGCGCGACCATGGCGAAGGCGGGCCGCATCATCGCCATCGACATCAACCCGGGCAAGTTCGACATCGCGAAGAAGCTGGGCGCGACGGACTTCGTCAATCCGAACGACTTCGACAAGCCGATCCAGGAGGTCATCGTCGACATGACCGACGGCGGCGTGGACTACTCCTTCGAATGCGTGGGCAACGTCAAGCTGATGCGCGCCGCGCTCGAGTGCTGCCACAAGGGCTGGGGCGAATCGACCATCATCGGCGTGGCCGGCGCGGGGCAGGAGATCAGCACGCGGCCGTTCCAGCTCGTCACCGGTCGCGTCTGGCGCGGCAGCGCCTTCGGCGGCGTCAAGGGCCGCACCGAACTGCCAAGCTACGTGCAGAAAGCGCAGAAGGGCGAGATCCCGCTGGACGACTTCATCACCCACACCATGCCGCTCGAGGACATCAATCAGGCCTTTGACCTGATGCACGAGGGCAAGAGCATCCGCACGGTGATTCATTTCTGATGCGGCCGCAGGCGAGCCGTACGGTGGTGCTCCCGGCGAGTCCGGCCACGCCCACCCTTCCGACCCCACCTTGCCCGGAGACATGGCGATGAGCCTGGAGATCCTCAGCACCCAGAAGAGCTTCGGCGGCTGGCACCAGCGCGTCCGCCATCACTCGAACGTGCTCGGCTGCGACATGGTGTTCGCGGTCTACCTGCCGCCGCAGGCCGGGCAGCCCGGCGCCCGCCTGCCGGTGCTGTACTGGCTGTCGGGGCTCACCTGCACCGACGAGAACTTCATGCAGAAGGCGGGCGCGCAGCGCATGGCGGCCGAGCTCGGCCTCATCCTCGTCGCCCCCGACACCAGCCCGCGCGGCGCCGACGTGCCGGGCGACCCGGACGGCGCCTGGGATTTCGGCCATGGCGCCGGCTTCTATGTGAACGCCACTCAAGCGCCGTGGTCGCGCCACTACCGCATGCACGACTACGTGGTCGATGAACTGCCGGCGCTGATCGAGGCCAACTTCCCCGCCTCCGACCGCCGCGGCATCAGCGGCCACTCCATGGGCGGCCACGGCGCACTGGTCTGCGCGCTGCGCAACCCGGGGCGTTACCGCTCGGTTTCGGCCTTCGCACCGATTGTCAATCCGATGAACTGCCCCTGGGGCGAGAAGGCCTTCTCACGCTACCTCGGCGAAGACCGCGCGCAGTGGTGCGAATGGGACACGTGCGCGCTGATCGCGCAAGCTACCGAACGCCTGCCATTGCTGGTCGACCAGGGCGAAGCCGACGGCTTCCTTGCGGATCAACTCAAGCCCGAGGCCCTGCAAGCCGCTGCTGCTGCTGCCGGCCACCCGCTCACGCTGCGCCTGCAGCCGGGCTACGACCACAGCTATTACTTCATCGCCAGCTTCATCGAGGATCATCTGCGGCATCACGCTCAGGCCCTTGCGGACTAAGCACGACGGCTACGGGCGGCGAGTACTCACGACCGTATGCGGACGTGGCTCCCCCGCACCCCCTGCACCACCTCGATCGCCACGTCGATCTGCTGCTTCATCTCCTCGACGTGCGAGATCACGCCTACGCTGCGACCGCGCTGCTGCAGGTCGATGAGCACCTTCATCGCGAGGTCGAGCGCCTCGGGGTCGAGGCTGCCGAAGCCTTCGTCGATGAACAGGGTATCGAGCTGGACGCCACCGGCGTACCCCTGGACCACATCGGACAACCCAAGCGCGAGCGAGAGTGAGGCCATGAAGCCTTCGCCGCCAGACAACGTGCCCGCGGGGCGACTGCGACCGGTGTATTCGTCGAACACCTCCAGGTCGAGGCCGCCGGCGCGGCGGGCGTCGGCGAGTTCCTCACGCCGCTGCAGGCGATAGCGGCCACGGCTCATTGCGGCGAGACGCTCGGAAGCGGCGCGCAGCACGTCGTCGAGCAGGGCGGCGAGCACGTAGCGCTGGAAGGTGAGATTGCGACCGTTGTTGCCATTGGCGACCTCGGCAAGATGGCCCACGACACGGTATTCAGCTTCGATCGCGCCGGATTCGCGTGCAAGCGCCTCCAGGCGGGAGAGCAGGGTATCGAGCGTGCGCAAGGCGGCCCGGGTGTCACCAATGCGCGCCAGCACGGACTCGATCCGTTCCCGCGCAGCGGCGGCGCGGGCTTCGAGCACGGCAAGCTCGGGGCGGACGAGGCCGGCAATGTCTTGGCTGGCGCGTTGCGCGCGCGCACGCGCGGCGGCGAGGCGGTCATCGGCCGAGCGTAACGACGTCTCAAGGAGGTCGATACGCTCGAGCGGCAGCAGGGCGGCGCGCCAGGCGGACTCAGCGGCGGCAAGCCCCTGCGCTGGGTCGGCGGCACCGGACGCGGCGACGGACGAATCGGGGGTTATGGCGCCAAAACCGGCGGCGGTCAGCGCTGCCATGAACTGCTGCGTGGCCTCGTCCACGCGCATGCGTGCAGCTTGAGCAGCCTCGTTCAGGGCGGCATGCCGGGCACGCAGCGCGGCTTCGCGGCTGGCGGCGTCATGATGGGCGTGCTGAGCCTGCTGAAGCGCCTGCTCGGCCCGCTCGCGCGCAGCCTTCGCGGCGGCGGTCGCAGCGTGCAGCGCGTCAGGCGTGCGCAGCGCTTCGGGCACGCCGGCACGGCGCTCCTGCGCCACGTGCTGCGCGGCGCGCGCCACGCTCGCAGCTTCGGCCGCAGCGCTGCGGGCCTGCTCACAGACAGCGGTCGCCGTGGCGATTGCTGCATCGGTCTCATTCAGTTGCGCGCGCAGCGGCGTGATCTCGCGTGCTGCGGCCTGGGCAGCCTCCAGCCGGCGGCGCAGTTCGGCGAGCGCGGCATCGGGCGAGGCCTGTTCACCCTGTGCCGCCTGCGCTGCGCCCGGGTCGCATGCGAGCGCCGCCGCGCGGGTGTCGACCGCAGCTGCCGCCCCGGCGCGTGCAAGTTCTGCAGCGTTGAGCGCACGCCGCGCCGCGTCGAGCGCCTGCTCGGCAGCGCGCGCCTGTTCGGCTGCCGCCTGCAGGGCCTGCTCGGTGGGCAGCTCGCCGTCATGGCGCGCGCGCGCGGGATGGGTTGCGCTACCACACACCGGGCAGGGTTCGCCCTCCTGCAGGTGGCGGGCGAGGACGGCCGCCTGGGCCGTGCGCCAGCGGGCGTCGAGCGCCTCGAGCGCGCTGTGCGCAGCACGTGCCCCCTCGTCGGCGGCCTCAAAAGCCTGCCGTGCGTGCGCCTCGGCTGCAGCTCGGCCGGCGAGCTGTGTGCGTGCATGCGCCAGCGCAGCAAGCGCCGCGGCGCGCTGTTCAGCCTGCTGCACCTGCAGCGCAAGGCTACCCGCCTCTGCGGCCGGCGCCTGCAGGGTGTCGATGCGGGCAGCGAGTTCGCTGCGCTGCAGGCGCAGGGTTTCGTGGCGAGCGGACGCATCGGCCAGCGCCTTGTCCGCAGAAACGCGCGCTGCATCGCTGCGCGCCAGCTCGGCGTCGGCCTCGGCCGCGCGTGCGACCGTTTCGGCCAGCCCTTCCAGACGCAGCAACTCGCGCTGCGCGGCTTCGCGCACGGACGCCCGCTCGACCTCGGCTTGCAACGTGTGCCGTGCCGCGTCGAGACAGCGGGCGGCTTCGACGGCCTCCCGGCCCACCTGCTCGACCTGCGTGCGTGCCTCGTCGGCGCAACGGCGCGCGCTCGCGAGCGCCTTCTCGGCGGGCACGATCTGCTGCGCCCGGCGCGCACTCGCCAGAACCGCGCGCTGCGCGTCCAGCTCGGCCTTGCCCGCCTCCAGAACCTCCAGCGCAGCGGCGGCACTGGCGGCCTCGGCGAACCTCGCCTCGACCGCCTGTCCTTGCTGCAGTGCGAGGCGCGCAGCGGCATCCTCGCTGCGCGCGCGGCCTTCCTCTTCGGTCAGGCCTGCAAGCGTTGTGCTCAGGGTCGCTTGCTGCGCGGCGACGGCCTCGGCCGTTTCAGCGCCGGCCTGGTCGAGCAAGGTGCGGCGCTGCAGCGCAGCCTTCTCGCCGCGCTCGCGCAATGTGGCAGCCTCGGTCTTGAGTGCATCCTGCACGCGCTTGTAGGCAGCGGTGGCGAAAAGGGTCTCGAGGATCTTCTCGCGCTCGGCCGAACTCGCCGCGAGCAGACGGCGGAACTGGCCTTGGGGCAGCACGACGACCTGGCGGAACTGTTCCGCCTTGAAGCCGAGCAGTTCCTCGACCAGGGCGGTGACTTCGGTGGTCTTGTGTGCGAGCGGAGTCCATGTGTGACCGTCTTCCTCCAGACGGGACAGCTCGGCCTTGGCCAGCACCTTGGCCAGCCCCCCGCCGCGGCGCGCGGCACGCTCCTGCTCGGGCACGCGGCGCACGCGGTAGCGGCGCGCACCCAGCGCGAAGTCGAACTCGACCTCGGTCTCCAGTGCGGCGTCGGCGTGGTGGCTGCGCATTTCGCGCGCACTGCGCTCGCCCCCCGAGGTGTCGCCGTAGAGGGCGTAGCTGAGGCCGTCGAGGATAGAGGTCTTGCCCGCGCCGGTGGGGCCTGCGATCAGGAACAGGGCGCCCTCGGGCAGGCGGGTGAAGTCCACCTCCTCACGGCCGGCAAAGGGCCCGAAGGCCTGCATGATGAGTCGCAGCGGTTTCATTGCGCGCGCGCCTCCCGCTCCAGGTTATCGAGGACGCGCTCGAGCGCGGCATGCTCGGCCGTGTCGAGGGCGAGACCGGTGACGTCGCGATGGAAACCGGCGAAGAGATCCTGTACACGCAGCTGGCGATGATCCGCCGCGGCGCGCCCCGGACCGTCGCCGCTGAGCGCCGGGCGTTCGATCGCGAGCGCGTTGGGGTAGGCAGCGCGCAGCCGGCCCATGGCGTCGAGCAGCGCACCATGGTCGGTGAGGCGGGCGAGCAGGTAGTCGTCCCGCCCCGGATCGGCGGCTGCGGCAGCGATCAGGGTGTCGAGCTCGCCCTCGACGATGCGCAGGTCGCGACGCGGCACGAGCGGGATACGCTCGACCGTGCAGCGGCCCTCGGCGCCGAGTTCGACCAGATTGACCGACTTCGTGTGGCCGGCCTCCGAGAAGGAGTACTTGAGCAGCGAGCCGGAATACTGGATGCATGGCGCGCCGACCTGCTGTGGCCGGTGCAGGTGCCCGAGCGCAACATAGTCGAAGCCTTCGAACAGGCCGACGCCGACGGCCCCGCTCCCCCCCACCGACAGGGGACGCTCGGACTCGCTCTCGGCACCACCGAGAACGAAGGCATGCGCCACCAGCACCACACGCTGCCCCTCGGGCCGGGCGCGCAGGATTGCCCGCGTCTGCGCTGCAAGGGCCGAGTGATGATCCACCACCCCCTCGTCACCAAGCGCGCTGCGCACGAGCGCCGGCTCGCCGTAGGGCAGGGCATGCACCGCAAGCTCGCCATGGGCGTCACGCAGCAGCAGGGGCACCGATTCAGCTTCCACCGGGCCGCGCACGGTGAGTCCGGCCCGCGTCAGCAGCCCGGCACCGAATCCGAGGCGGTCCGGGCCATCGTGGTTGCCCGCGATCATGACCACCGGAATCTTCAGCCCCAGAATCAGTTCGGAGAGCACGAGGTCGAGCAGCCGCACCGCCTCGGCGGGCGGTACGGATCGGTCGTAGACGTCGCCGGCGATCAGGATTGCGTCAGGACGTGTTTCGCGCGCTATACGGATGAAGCCCTGTAGCACGTGGGCCTGGTCTTCGAGCAACGAGACACCATGGTAGACGCGGCCCAGATGCCAGTCCGCGGTGTGGAGGAGGCGCATGACGAACGGGAACTCCGGAACGGGAAGCCCGCGCAGTATGCCTGTGAATCATGGCCTTTTCAGACTGCTCGCGGCAAACCCGCTGCCGCCCCCGCTGCCGCCCCGAATGCGCGCTGCAGGCCTGCACCGGTGCAGCACCTTGCTTGCACGCTCCGTCCATGTGCGCGCTCTGGCCCGCTCCAACGCGAACGGAGCGTGAAATAAGCATCGCCAATGCAGCCATTCATGGGTGATTTATCGCATGGGCGGCGCTATCCTGCGCTTGCGAACGGCCTCCCGGCGACTCCTTGCCGGAAGACGGCAGCGCGCAAACAGGGAGGTTTTCGCATGGCCCTCTACGAGATGCGAAAATTCGTCGCACCGGAATTCATCTTCGGCGTCGGCGCACGCCACCGGGCTGCGCATTACGCAAGCAACCTGCGCGCCGCGCGCGTGCTGATCGCCACCGACCCCGGGGTCATCGCCGCCGGCTGGCTCGATGCGCTGCAGGAAGACCTCGAGGCGGCCGGCATTTCCTGGGTGGTGTTCTCGGCCATATCGGCCAACCCGAAGGACCACGAGGTCATGGCCGGGGCGGCCATGTACGCGCAGGAGGGCTGCGACGTCATCATCGCCGTCGGCGGCGGAAGTGTCATCGACTGTGCGAAAGGCATCGGGATCGTGCACTCCAACGGGCAGCACGTGCTCGAGTTCGAGGGCGTGGACCAGGTGACGATGCCCGGCCCGCCCCTGATCTGCATCCCCACCACCGCGGGTACGGCGGCCGACATCTCGCAGTTCTGCATCGTCTCGAACCGCCGGTCACGCTACAAGATCGCCATCATCAGCAAGACCATGGTCCCCGACGTCGCACTGGTCGACCCGGAGACGACCTGCACCATGGGGCCGTACCTGACGGCCTGCACCGGGCTCGATGCCCTGACGCACGCGGTGGAGGCCTATGTGTCGACCGCCAGTTCGCCGGTGGTCGACGTGCACGCACTGGCCGCGATCTCGCTGATCTGGGAAAACCTCGAGAAGGCGGTGAGCGCCCCGCACGACATGGGCGCACGCGAGAACATGATGCTCGGCAGCCTGCAGGCCGGACTTGCATTCTCCAACGCCAGCCTGGGCGCAGTGCATGCCATGGCCCACTCCCTGGGCGGATTCCTCGATCTGCCGCACGGTGAATGCAACGCGCTGCTGCTCGAGCACGTCATCCGCTTCAACTACCGGGAAGCCTCCGACCGTTACGCGCGCATCGGCGCGGCGATGGGGCTGGACCTGCGCGGCCTGGGCGAGCGCGAACGCGGCCAGCGCGTGCTGGATGCGGTGGCGGGCCTGCGCCAGCGCTGCGGCATCACCGGTGCGCTGGGCACGCGCGGAGTGAGCAGTTCGGACATCCCCGAGCTCGCCTACCACGCGGCACGGGATGCCTGCATCGTGACCAACCCGCGCATCGCCCTCGAAGACGACCTGAAGGCCATCTACGCCGATGCGATCTGAGCCGGAAGACGAACGCCAGGCGCAGCGCGAACGGATCATCGGACTGGGTGAGCGCTCGTTCCGCAAGAGCTATTACCCGCAACTCCGGGTCAACATGGCGCGCCTGGAGCGCTTCCGGACCCTGCTCGATCAGACTTCGGACCTCGTGCTCATGGTGACGCTCCCCGGCGGCACGATCGAGGATGCGAACCTGGCGCTCGCCCAGTTGCTCGGCGAGCCGCCCGAGAAGTTGATCGGGCGAGCCTTCAAAGAGATCGGCCTGAGCCGCACAGCGGCAATCCTGCGCATCCTTCGTCGCGACATGAAGAAAACGCAGGACTACCCGAACCACACCGGGATCACCTGCTTCGAGCAAGCCAAAGGCACGATCTGGATCGATCTGTCCTTCCGCGTTGCGCAGGTGGAAGGACAGCGCTTCGGCATCCTGGTCGGGCGCGACGTAACCGAGCGCAAGCACCGCGAAGAAATCATGTCGGCCCTGCTTGCGGAGAACCAGGCCATCCTCAACAACGCGATCGTCGGGATCGCACTCGTGCGCAATCGCAACATCGCCACCTGCAACCGGCGCATGGAGGAAATCTACGGCCTGGCGCCGGGAGAGCTGGCCGGCCGCTCGGCAGCGGCGCTCTGCCCCTCGCAGGAAGACTTCGAGGCGTTCAGCGAACAGGTCGACGAAGTGCTTGCCGAAGGCGGGAGCTTCAGTTCCACCCACCGCGTCGCCCGCCAAGACGGCGGAATGTTCTGGGCGGAAATCACCGCCCATGCGCTCGAACCCGGCAGGCCCTGGGCAGGTGCCGTCTGGATCGTCCACGACATCACAGGCCGAAAGAAGGCGGAGGAGCGCGTCCAATTCCTCGCCTACCACGACGTGCTGACCGGCCTGCCGAACCGACTCCTCGTGCAGGAACATTTCTCGACGGCGAAGGCAATCGCCAGCCGGTCCGGAACGCGGATCGCGCTGGTCTTCATCGACCTCGACAAGTTCAAGACCATCAACGACTCGCTCGGCCACCAGGTCGGTGATGCGCTGCTGTGCAGCGTGGCCGCCCGGCTGCTGGAGAACGTGCGCCAGTCGGACACCTTGTGTCGCCAGGGAGGCGACGAGTTCCTGCTGATGCTGCCCGCAGTCGGCGAGGTCGGCGATCTCAGTCCGCTGCTGTCCAAGCTGATCGGCTGCTTCGCCGAGCCCTTCCTGATCGAAGGTCACGAACTGTCGACCACCGTCTCGCTTGGGGTCGCCGTCTACCCGGAGGACGGAGAGGCGTTCGACGCGCTGCGGCAGAAGGCGGATCTCGCCATGTATCAGGCGAAGGATGCCGGCCGAAACACCTACCGTTACTTCGATCCCGACATGACCCGGGAAGCGCTGGAGCAGATGCAGATCCGCAACGGATTGCACCGCGCCCTCGAGCGCCGGGAGTTCAGCCTCCACTTCCAGCCGCAGGTCGAGATCACCACCGGCCGCCACACCGGGGCCGAGGCGCTGCTGCGCTGGCACCACGGCGAGATGGGAAACATCTCGCCCGCGCGCTTCATCCCGATCGCGGAAGACAGCGGCCTCATCGTGCAGATCGGCGCCTGGGTGCTCCAGGAGGCCTGCATGCAGTGCGCACGCTGGCAGCGCGAGGGGCTGGAACCGTTCACCGTGGCGGTCAACCTCTCGGCCATTCAGTTCCGGCGCGGCGACCTAGAACAATCGGTAATCGACGCCCTGAACGCGTCCGGCCTGGATCCGGCCCTGCTTGAGCTCGAGCTGACCGAGTCGATCCTGATCACCGGTACCGACGAGGTGCTGGCCAAGGTGCGACGGCTCAAGCACCTCGGCGTCCGGCTCTCCATCGATGATTTCGGCACGGGCTACTCCAGCCTCGCCTACCTCAAGCGCTTCGCCGTCGACCGACTGAAGATCGACCAGTCCTTCGTGCGCAACCTGGCGCACGACCCGGAGGACGCCGCAATCGTGCGCGCAATCGTGCAGATGGCCCGCAGCCTGGGGCTCACCACGATTGCCGAAGGCGTAGAGGACGAGCAGACCCTCGCGCAGCTGCACATCTACGGCTGCACCGAAGCGCAGGGCTACCTGTTCTCGAAACCGCTGCCGGCCGAGGACCTCGGCCGCATTCTGCTGCCCGCAAGAACGCAGGAAATCACGCTCGGCAACGACGGTTGAGGGCCCCCTTCCATCGCCCCGCCATGCCCGCCTGCCGTGCGGGCAAGGGCTGCGACGCGCACGCGTATGCCTTTTCCCGGCTATAATGCAAGGCTTTGTTTTATCTGAAAAACAGGATTCTCCGTGCTCGTCGCAGCCAACATCACCATGCAGTTCGGGGCCAAGCCCCTGTTCGAGAATGTCTCCGTCAAGTTCGGCGACGGCAACCGCTACGGCCTGATCGGGGCCAACGGGGCCGGCAAGTCGACCTTCATGAAGATCCTGTGCGGCATCCTCGAACCCTCCGCCGGCAACGTCTCCAAGGACGTCCATGAGCGCATGGCCTACCTGCGCCAGGACCAGTTCGCGTACGAGGACATGCGCGTGCTCGACGTGGTGATGATGGGCCATGAGGAGCTGTGGGCGGCGATCAAGGAGCGCGACGCGATCTACGCCAACCCGGACGCCACCGAGGACGACTACATGCATGCCGCCGAGCTCGAGGGCAAGGTCGGCGAGTACGACGGCTACACCGCCGAGGCGCGCGCCGGCGAGCTGCTGCTCGGCGTGGGCATCCCCACCGAACTGCACAACGGCCCGATGAGCGAGGTCGCCCCGGGCTGGAAGCTGCGCGTACTGCTCACCCAGGCGCTGTTCGCCAACCCCGACATCCTGCTGCTCGACGAGCCGACCAACAACCTCGACATCAACACCATCCGCTGGCTCGAGGACGTGCTCAACAACCGCGACTGCACGATGGTCATCATCTCGCACGACCGCCACTTCCTGAACCAGGTGTGCACCCACATGGCCGACCTGGACTACGGCACGATCACCATCTACCCGGGCAACTACGACGACTACATGGAAGCATCGACGATGGCGCGCGAACGCCAGTCGTCGGCCAACGCCCGCGCCAAGGACAAGATCCAGGAACTGCAGGCCTTCGTGCGCCGCTTCTCGGCCAACAAGTCCAAGGCCAAGCAGGCCACCAGTCGCCTCAAGCTGATCGACAAGCTCAAGCCCGAGGACGTGAAGCCGTCTTCGCGCCAGTACCCGTGGATCCGCTTCGACTACGACGAGAAGGACAAGCTGCACCGCCTGGCCTGCGAGGTGGACAACATTTCCTTTGCCTACGAGGGCATGGACAAGCCGCTGATCAACCGCTTCTCGATCGCCATCGAGGCCGGTGAGAAGATCGCCATCATCGGCGAGAACGGCGTCGGCAAGACCACGCTGCTCAAGCTGCTGATGGGCGAACTGCAGCCGCAGAAGGGCACCATCAAGTGGGCGGAGAAGGCCAAACCCGGCTACTACGCGCAGGACCACTCGAGCGATTTCGCCGAGGACGTCAGCCTCACCGACTGGATCGCGCCCTACTCGCGCATCACCGCGGCCGCCACCGGCGAGGACAATGAGACGCTGCTGCGCGGCACACTCGGCCGCCTGCTGTTCTCGGGCGACGAGGTGAAGAAGTCGGTCAAGGTGATCTCCGGCGGCGAGCAGGGCCGCATGCTGTTCGGCAAGCTGATGCTGTCGCGCCCCAACGTGTTGCTGATGGACGAGCCGACCAACCACCTCGACATGGAATCGATCGAGTCGCTCAACACCGGGCTGGACAAGTTCAACGGCACGCTGGTGTTCGTCTCGCACGACCGCGAGTTCGTAAGTTCGCTGGCGACCCGCATCATCGAGATCAAGCTCGACCACCAGATCGTGGATTACCGGGGCACGTACGAGGAATACCTTTCCTCGCAAGGTCTGGACTGAACCGAAGGCGAGCGTGGGAGCGGAATTGCCCGCCCTCACGAAGGTCGGTTCAGCGCCACAGCTCTCGCAGCGGCGTCTCCGGCGCGAACCGGTGCGCCATCTGCGCCTGCAGCAGCTCGGCGGTGGCGAGCGCATCCGTCAGCGCATGGTGGGCGCGGTAGCGCGGCAGGTGGTAGCGCGTGCGGCTGTCGGCGAGGCGGATCGACACCGGCGCCGGCTTCCTGCCGAACAGGCGGGCGAAGAAGCCCGGCCGGGCGGCGCGATGAATGCGCGCCTCGAGGTCCATGGTGTCGATGACTGGAAACTCGACGCCCTCGCCGATGCGTGCCTTGAGCGCGCGGTCCAGGAAGCTGCGCTCGATGTCGCGGCAATGCACCACCACCACGCGACCCGCCAGCGCCGCGAGCAGTTCGTCGATGACCGCACCCAAATCCGGCGCCGCCTCGATCTGCGCATGGGTGATGGCGTGGATGACCACCGACTCCGGGTTCAAATCGATGCGCGGACGCACCACCC
Source organism: Thauera sp. WH-2 (assembly GCF_048321015.1). Lineage (NCBI taxonomy): Bacteria > Pseudomonadati > Pseudomonadota > Betaproteobacteria > Rhodocyclales > Zoogloeaceae > Thauera > Thauera sp. WH-2. The sequence continues at coordinate 267,889 of NZ_JBLWFG010000003.1, forward strand.
AGTAGCGCGAGGCGCTCGAGGCGATGCATTTGAGCGTCATCGGCAGCAGGCCGATGCTGACGATCTCGTCGCGGGCGGGGTCGAGCCCGGTGGTCTCGACGTCGATCGCCACCATCGGCACCTCGGCAAGCGGCGTGTCGCCGGCCACCGCGCCGGCGGCGTAGAAGGCGCGCAGGCGCGGGTCCCGCGCGGCCTCAGCGAGCGCCGCGAAGCGCGCCGGCCAGTCCGGCGCCGCGACCGCCTCGGGCCTGCGGCTGCGCGCGCCACTCCCGGCGCCCTTGATATCCCCCAGATGCAGCATCGCGCGCCCCTCAGTTCGCCCGCCCGGGCTGATAGCGGTACTTGAGGTATTTCTGTGCGTTGCCCAGGATCAGGAAGGCGTCGCGCAGGCTCTTGCGTTCGAATTCGGAGAGCTTCTCGGGGTCGATGCTGTTGTCCGGCTCTTCACCCACGGCGAGCGACTCAGCCTGGTGACGCGCACGCACCATGGATATGAATTCCAGCGCGTCGAACAGGTCCTGCCCGCGACCGAGCGGCAGGATGGCAGCGTCGATGACATCCTTGAGACGTTCGAAGGAGTTCAGCGAAGCCGAGCCGATGGCGAGCGCATGCACGCGGATGAGGTCGGCGAGCGGCGCGGTGCCGCGGCGCTTGATGTTGATCGCGCCGGTGTGGCGGCCGTCGGACTCGACCACGAAGTCCTTGAAGAAGCCCAGCGGCGGCGTGCGCTGCAGCGCGTTGCGCGCCATGCAGGCAAGGAAGCGCGAGTTGCCGCGGGCCTTGCGCGCGATGAGCTCGCGCAGCCGGTTCGCCCACGCGGTCTTGCCCCATACACCGTCGAGGTCGAAGAAGATGCCGGCGTGGAGCAGGGACTCCGGTGTAGGGCGCTCGATCCAGTCGGTGAAGGTGCGCTCCCAGACCTTGAGCGGCTGTCGCCACTTGTCGTTGGTCGCCATCACGCCGCCGGTGCAGTAACTGTAGCCGCAGCGCGCCAGGCCGTCGCTGACGAAGGTGGCGAGCGCCTTGAAGTAGGTGTCGTGCTGCGCGGGATCGAAGCGGTTGTCGAGCACCAGCGCGTTGTCCTGGTCGGTGACGAGCAGTTGCTCCTGGCGCGCCATCGAGCCTAGCGCGAGGAAGCAGTATGGCACCGGCGGCGGGCCGAGTTCTGCCTCGGCGAGTTCGAGCAGGCGCTGCTTGAAGCTGCGCCCGATCGCCGCCATTGCGCTGCCAATCATGTGCGAACTGGCGTCTTCGTTGACCATGCGTGCAAAGCAGGCGCGCACCTCGGGCACCAGGGTGGCGAGTTCGTCCTGAGACTGCTGGCGGAAGATGCTGCCGACCAGGAACAGGCTGTTGCGGGACTCGTAGCGGATGATATCCGACAGCGCCACCACACCCACCGGGCGCAGATTGTCGAGCACCGGTAGGTGATGCACGTTGTGGCGCAGCATGGTCAGCATCGCCTCGAACACGAGCTGGTTGTGGTTCACCGACACCACGCCCGAGGACATGATCTCGGTCGCCGGCGTGTCGTAGGCGAGGCCGGGCGCCACGAGGCGGGTGCGCAGGTCACGGTCGGTGATGATGCCCGAGAGCTGGGGCAGGCCGGGGACGTCGGGGTGGTCGTCCACGATCAGCAGCGAGGAGACGCCCTCCTCGCTCATGCGCTGCGCCACCTCGCGCACCGTCGCCGTGCTGTCGAGTGTCACCGCCGCACGCCCCACCAGGGTTTCGACTGTAGCCGACAACAGGTCGTTGGCGTCTTCCTTGCGCGACATGGCCTGGCGCAGGCGGGTCTTGTCCTCGACCTCGACGTAGTCGGCGAAGGCCTCGTACTGATCGAAGAGCTCGGCGAACACCTCGCGCGGGATCAGGTAGATCAGCGAATCCTCCAGCGCCACCACCGGGAAACGCACACGCCCGTTGCGCAGCAGACCGAACTCGCCGAAGTAGCCGCCCTCGGTGAGCCGGTTGTAGAGCGTACCGTTGCGCCGGAACACCTCCACCGCGCCGCTGCGCACCAGATGCCAGTATTCGGCCACCTCACCGAACGCCACGATGCGCTCGCCCGCCTTGTAGTAGCGCACGTCGATGACAGCCGCGGTGCGCTGCAGCGCCTCTTCAGGCAATTCATCGAAGGGGCGATGAGCGCGCAGGAAATCGAGGATCTCGAGTTGTTCGACTTGCATGCTGGGTTCCGATTCTTACAAGCGCTTCGCGGGCAAGCCCGCTCCCACCGCATCACCGCCGCAGGAGCGGGCTTGCCCGCGAAGTGTGCCTGAAGCCGGCGCGACACCGGCGATCAGCGCCAAGGCGTCAGCGCGCGCGCGGCTCCGACATGAGTCCCTTGACCACCGCCACCGCCGACATCAGCAGCACGATGGTGAAGGGCAGGCCGGTCGACACCGCCATCGCCTGCAGCGCCACGAGGCCACCGCCAAGGATCAGCGCGATCGCCACCAGGCCCTCGAACACGCACCAGAACACGCGCTGCGGCGTGGGCGCATCGACCTTGCCGCCCGCGGCGATGACATCGATGACGAGCGAACCCGAGTCGGACGAGGTCACGAAGAACACCACCACCAGAATGATCGCGATGAAGGACGTGATCTGCGCCAGCGGCAGCGCGTCGAGCATTGAGAACAGCTGCAGCGGCAGTTCGGCTTTGGTCGCCGCATCGTAACCGTCACGCACGAACTGCAGGATCGCGGTTTCGCCGAAAACCGTCATCCACAGCACGCAGGCCAGCGAGGGCACGATCAGCACCGAAATGATGAACTCGCGTACCGTGCGGCCGCGCGAGACGCGTGCGATGAACATGCCGACGAAGGGTGACCACGAGATCCACCATGCCCAGTAGAACGCGGTCCAGCCCTGCGAGAAGTTGGCGTCGTCGCGGCCGACCGGGTTGGACAGCGCCGGCAGCTGCTGGAAATACGCCCCAAGATTCGCGAAGAACCCGGTGAGGATGTCGAGCGTCGGCCCCACCGCGACCACGAACAGCAGCAGCAGCACGGCCAGGATCATGTTGATCTCGGACAGGCGCTTGACCCCGGCGTCCAGGCCGGCCACCACCGAGAACAGCGCAATCGCCGTGATGCCGATCACCAGCACGACCTGCGTGGTGTTGCCGAGCGGCACGTCGAACAGAAAGTTCAGACCCGAACTCGCCTGTGCCGCACCGTAGCCCAGAGAGGTCGCCAGCCCGAACAGCGTGGCCAGCACGGCGAGGATATCGATGACGTGACCCGGCCAGCCCCAGACACGCTCGCCCAGCAGCGGATAGAACACCGAGCGCACCGTCAGCGGCAGGCCCTTGTTGAACGAAAACAGCGCCAGGCCGAGCGCGAGGATGGCGTAGATCGCCCACGGATGCAGCGCCCAGTGGTAGATCGTGGCCGCCATGGCAAGCCGGGTCGCAGCTGCAGCATCGCCTGCCGCAGCGCCGAGCGGGGCCCAGTCGGTACGAGCACCGTTGTCCATCGCGGTGCCACCGAAGGCGCTGCCGAAGTGCGACAAGGGCTCGGAGACGCCGAAGAACATCAGCCCGATCCCCATGCCGGCAGCGAACAGCATCGAGAACCAGCCCAGGTAAGTGTAATCGGGAGTGGCCTCCGTGCCGCCCAGGCGCACCTTGCCGAGCGGCGAGACCACCAGAACCAGGCACACCAGCACGAAGATGTTGCCGGCACTGAGGAAGAACCAGTCGAGGCTCGAGGTGAGCCAGCCCCGCATCGAGGTGAACATCGGCTCGACCTGATTCTGGAACGCCAGCGTGAGCACCACGAAAGCGACGACCATCAGGCCGGAGATCGCGAACACGCGGTTGTGGATATCGAGGCCGAATGGGCCCACGTTGACGAGGATGTTGTCCTGACCGACCTTGTAATCGGTGTCGATCGGATTGACGTCTCCGTCCGGGATCATGGGATCCTTGTTTTCTGCCATCTGTACTCCTTGTCATTTTGCACGACCGGCGCACGAGCGCGCAGCACGCCGGAAGCTGCAGGCCGCATATTCTATCATTTTCAGACAAATTCGTTTTGGGCCAATAGAGTTAGCGAAGATGATCCACGGCACGATTCGGGCCCGCTCGGCTAGAATTCCGTCCTTGCACGAGATCGACGGGACGACCGGGCCGCATAGCCCCTTCCTCCCGTAACTGCCGACGGAGACCCGCCCCAATGCCGCGAGAGGATGCGCCCATCATCAACAAGCTCGGCCTGCATGCGCGCGCCTCGGCCAAACTGACCCAGCTCGCGAGCGGCTACCCTTGTGAAATATGGCTCGAACGCAATGGCCGCCGCGTCAATGCCAAGAGCATCATGGGTGTGATGATGCTTGCCGCCGCAAAGGGCAGCACGATAACCATCGACACCGACGGCGAACGGGCCGAGGAAGCCATGCAGGCGCTTCAGGCGCTGATCGCCGACCGTTTCGGCGAAGAGGAGTGACATGCCTTTCACCCTGCACGGCCTGCCTGTTTCCCAGGGCATCGCAATCGGCCACGTCCATCTGGTCTCGCATGCACTGCTCGAGGTCAACCATTACCACGTCGCCGAGAGATACCTTGATGAGGAAACCGCGCGCCTCGACGAGGCCGTCGCGACCGTCCAGGGCGAGCTCGTAGGCCTGAAGGCGGTCACCACATCCGGCCAGACGCACAGCGAGGTCGGCGCCTTCGTCGACCTGCAACTGATGATGCTCGCCGATCCGATGCTGGTCGAAGCCGCACGGCGGCTGATCCTCGAGCGGCGCTGCAATGCAGAGTGGGCGCTGGTGCAGCAGATGGAGCACGTCGTTGAGCAGTTCCGCCAGATCGAGGACCCTTACCTGCGCGAACGCCAGGCCGACGTGGTCCAGGTCGTCGAGCGCCTGGTGAAAGAGCTGCTCGGCCACCCGGGACACCTGCCGCCCAAGCGCCGCGACGGACTGGGCACCATCGTCGTCGCCCATGATCTTTCCCCGGCGGACACGATCAGCTTTCGCGACCACAATATCGCAGGCTTCGTCACCGACGTTGGCGGCCCGACCAGCCATACCGCAATCGTCGCGCGCAGTCTGAAGATTCCCGCCGTTGTAGGCCTGCACCATGTACGCGACCTGCTCGAGGACGATGAGCTGATCATCGTCGACGGCTCTCGCGGGGTCATCATCGTCGCACCCGACGAGCAGCTGGTGGAAGAATACCGCCTGCGCAAGAGCGAGCTCGAGATCGAGCGTTCCAAGCTCAATCGCCTGCGCGACACCCGGGCCACCACACTCGATGGCGAGGAGATCAACCTGCTCGCCAACATCGAAGGCCCCAAGGACCTTCCGGCCTTGAAGACCGCGAACGCCGACGGCGTGGGCCTGTACCGTACCGAGTTCCTCTTCATCGGCCGCGAGAGCCTGCCCGACGAGGACGAGCAGTACGAGGCCTACCGCACGGTGCTGAAGGCGTTGCCGAACAAGCTCGTCACCATCCGCACCTTCGACGTTGGCGCCGACAAGGCGCTCGACGGCGGGCAGACACGTGTCGAGCCCAACCCGGCGCTGGGTCTGCGCGCGGTGCGCTATTCCCTCGCCGAGCCGAAGATGTTCCTCACGCAGTTGCGCGCCCTGCTGCGCGCCTCCGCACACGGCCAGTTGCAGATCATGGTGCCGATGCTCTCGCACGCGCAGGAGATCGACCAGTGCCTCGCCCTGGTCGAAAAGGCCAAGGCCGAGCTACGCGCCGAGAAGCACAAGTTCGACGAGGGCATCCGCATCGGTGGCATGGTCGAGGTGCCCGCTGCAGCGCTATCCCTGGGGATGTTCATCCGCCGTCTGTCCTTCCTGTCGATCGGCACCAACGACCTGATCCAGTACACGCTGGCCATCGACCGCTCGGACGACGCGGTGGTCCACCTCTACGACCCGCTGCACCCGGCGGTGCTCAAGCTCATCGCCATGACGATCTCCACCGGCGCACGCTACGGCCTCCCGGTATCGGTATGCGGCGAGATGGCGGGCGATCCGACCTACACGGCGCTGCTGCTCGGCATGGGCCTGCGCAACTTCTCCATGCACCCGGGAAACATCCTCGAGATCAAGCAGATCATCCTGCGTGCCGACCTCGGTGACCTCGCGCCCAAGGTCCAGCGTATCCTGAAGATGGACGAACCAGCACGCATCCGCGAAGCGATGGAGCGCCTCTCCGGTTGAAGGCCGCCTGCGGGACCATCCGCAGCCGACAAACGCAAGTGACAAACGCAAGTTGAAGCCACCCGGCACAGCGGCTACAATCCGTGCTTCCGCGATACCGCTCGGCAAGGGCGTCGAAACGCGTGCGGGTGTAGTTCAATGGTAGAACGGCAGCTTCCCAAGCTGCATACGAGGGTTCGATTCCCTTCACCCGCTCCAGCCCCATTCCTGCACAAGGCCAGTCCCGCACCGGACTGGCCTTTTTGCTTTTGCACGCCCGCCCTCGCTCACAGCTCGGGCGGCAGGTAGAGCGACTCCTTCACCTCCTCCATCACCACGTAGCTGCGCGACTCGGTCGCCGAGGGCAGCTTGAGCAGGATGTTGCCGAGCAGGCGGCGGTAGTCGCTCATCTCGGCGATACGCGCCTTGATCAGGTAGTCGAAGTCGCCCGACACGAGATGGCATTCCATCACCTCCGGCACGAAGGCGAGCTCCTTCTTCACCCGGTCGAAGGCATCATTGGACTTGGCCGACAGCTTGAGCTCGACAAACACCAGCAACGCCCGGCCGAGCGCGTGTGGATCCACGCGCGCGTGATAGCCCGTGATCACACCCTCGCGCTCCATGCGCCGCACGCGTTCGGTGCACGGGGTCGCCGACAGGCCGACGCGCTGCGCCAACTCGGTCATCGAAAGGCGCCCGTCCTTTTGCAGAAGATCGAGGATTTTCAGGTCGATACGGTCGAGTTCGCGCATTTCACTCCCATCCCTACCAAGGCACCACCTGATTCAGGCGTTATCGCTATTTAACCGCCAATAATAGGTGACTTTCTCTGCACAAGCATTCCTACACTGCCGATATTCAACCTATATCCGGCAGGAGACCTGAAATGCACGTCATCGTACTCGGCAGCGGCGTCGTCGGCACCACGACAGCATGGTATCTCGCGCAGCAAGGTGCACAGGTCACCGTGATCGACCGCCAACCTGGTGCAGCCCTCGAGACCAGCTTCGCCAATGCCGGTCAGGTATCACCCGGCTACTCCACGCCCTGGGCCGCACCCGGCATCCCGCTCAAGGCGCTCAAGTGGCTGTTTCAGCGCCACGCCCCACTCGCCATCCGCGCCGATGGCAGCCTCTTCCAGTTGCGCTGGATGGCGAAGATGCTGGCCAACTGCTCAGGCGCACGCTACGCGGTGAACAAGGAACGCATGATGCGCGTCTCGGAATACAGCCGCGACTGCCTGCGCACGCTGCGCGAAACGACCGGCCTGCACTACGAAGAGCGCAGCCGCGGCACCTTGCAAGTCTTCCGCACCCAGGCGCAGCTGGACGCGGCGGCACGCGACATCGCCGTGCTCGATGAGTGCGGCGTACCCTATGAACTGCTCACCGGCGATGATGTGGCGCGGGCGGAGCCGGCGCTGGCGCAGCGTCCCAGCAGGCTCGCAGGTGGCCTGCGTCTGCCCAACGACGAAACCGGCGACTGCCGCCTATTTACCGAGCGGCTCTCACAGATGGCAGAGCAGGCGGGGGTGCAGTTCCGTTTTGGCGTGGAGGTGCGCGAGTTGGTGCAGCGTGGTGGCCACATTGCGGGCGTACGCATCGCCGGCAATGACGCTCAGGCGGAAAACGAGCTGCTTACCGCTGACCGCTACGTGCTCGCCTTCGGCAGCTATTCGCGCCCAATGGCTGCCAGCCTCGGGCTGGATCTCCCGGTGTACCCGGTGAAGGGTTATTCGCTGACCATTCCGCTCATCGACGCAGCCCGGGCGCCGGTATCGACCGTGCTCGACGAAACCTACAAGGTGGCCGTGACCCGCTTTGACGACCGTATCCGCGTCGGCGGCATGGCTGAGCTGGGCGGCTTTGATCTGCGCCTGAACCCGCGCCGCCGCGAGACCCTGGAATTGGTGGTAAGCGACCTCTTCCCGGGCGGCGGCGCGGTGGACAAGGCCGAGTTCTGGACCGGCCTGCGTCCGATGACGCCCGACTCGACACCAATCATCGGCGCCACGCCCTTCCCGGAGCTGTTCCTGAACACTGGGCACGGTACTCTGGGCTGGACCATGGCCTGCGGCGCCGGCCAGCTCGTGGCCGATCTGGTCACCGGCCGCCAGCCCGCAATCCGTCACGAGGACCTGGGCCTCACCCGTTACCACGGCGGGAACGCCGGACGGCAACCCCGGACGGAAGGCGGCCGCATGCTAGGCACCGCCTGATTCCGGGCGCCCCGCCCCAGCGGCATTGCAGGCGAGCGCGTTTCCCCGCACCATCACGCGTTTACCCGTATCGCCCCGCCCCCGGAAGCCCACATGCGACCTGCACGCGCCCTCGTCGACCTCGCTGCGCTACGCCACAACTACCGCATCGCCCGCCACCTGCATGGCGGTCGGGCGCTTGCCGTGGTAAAGGCGAACGCCTACGGCCATGGGGCCACGCGCTGTGCGCAGGCGCTTGCCGATGAAGTGGACGGTTTCGCGGTGGCCTTTCTAGACGAAGCCCTCGCGCTGCGAGAGGCCGGCGTCGTCGCTCCCATCCTGCTTCTTGAGGGGGTCTTCGACGCCGCTGAGCTGACGCAGGCGGCCGCACACCGACTCTGGATCGTCGTGCACCACGAAGCACAGCTGCGCATGCTGGAGACGACGCCGCTCGACCATCCGCTGCAGGTCTGGCTGAAGGTGAATAGCGGCATGAACCGCGCCGGCTTCACGCCCGAAACCACCTCGGCCGCCTGGCAGCGCCTGCGCGCCTGTGAGCGGGTGGGCGAAATCACGCTCATGACCCACTTCGCGCGCGCCGATGAGCCTGGCGAGCAGGCAACGCTGGAGCAGATCGCACGCTTCGACGCGGCGACAGCCGGCCTGCCCGGCGCGCGCAGCCTAGCGAACTCTGCGGCCGTCCTGGGCTGGCCGCAGGCAAGACGCGACTGGGCGCGACCCGGCATTTTGCTCTACGGTGCCGACCCGATGCCCGACGCCGCACACGGCCTGCAGCCGGTGATGACGCTCGAGAGCGCAGTCATGGCGACACGGGAGATCGGGTCGGGCGAGCCGCTCGGCTATGGCGGGCGCTTCGTGGCCCAGCGACCGACCCGCATCGGCCTGGTCGCCATGGGCTACGCGGACGGCTATCCGCGCGTGGTGCCGGACGGCACGCCGGTCACGGTGGACGGACGGCCGTCTCGCGTGATCGGGCGGGTGTCGATGGACATGCTTACGGTCGACCTCACGGACCACCCCGGCGCACGCATCGACAGCCGGGTGGAACTATGGGGCAATGAGGTTGCGGTCAACACCGTGGCGCAGGCCGCAAGCACGATCGCCTACGAGCTGCTGTGCAACGTGAAGCGCGTACGCTTCGAGTACCGCGACTGAAGGTATTCCGGAATGACCGTGCCGGCGACGGCGCGGCCATCCCGGCAGGCATCACTGCCGCACGCGGTCGATGACCACCGTCACTCCGGAGGCGTCGGGGGCAACCGGCGCACTCTCCCCTTCGAGATCACCCGCACGCGCAGTGGCGTCACCGCCCTTGGCCACCCGCGCCGCGATCACCACGCGCTCGGGCACCGCTGCATCGCCCATCATGAGTGTGGCGCCGTCGAAGTCGAACGCCAGGGGCAACTCCCCGCCGGTGAAGCGCAGCGCAGCCAGCGGCGGACCGCCCGCCTCGCCGCGCACGAAGACGAACACTGTGTCCCCAGCCGCAACCTGGTCCGCCAGCGCCCCGGCGAGTTCGAGCCGTCCGGCAACTCTGAGCGCGGAGGCACCGACCGCCGCCGGCGCTGTACCTTCGTTCTCACCCAGCGGCGGCATCCCGGCCTTGGCGCGCGCGTCGTTGATACTGGCACGCACGCCAGCCGCGGCTTCGTCACCGGAGGGGATCTGAACCAGGATCCGCTCCCAGTACTCCGCCGCCCCCTTGAAGTCCTTACGCTGGTAGGCGGCCGTGCCGGCCAGTGCGAGCGCCTTGGGATGGCCGGGAGCGGCCGCAAGCGCGCGCTGAACCAGTTCGGCCGCCTTGCCATCGAAGCCTTCCATCGCGGCCACCACGTCCGCCCAGTCGGCGAGTACATTGGGATTGTTCGGCACCACGCGGTCGAGCTGCTCATAGGCAGTGGAGGCTTTGGGCAGGTCCTCGAGCACCAGATAGGTGCGGGCGAGCATGGCCCAGCCTTCGGCGTTATCCGGCTCTTCCTTCAGGCGCGCCTCGAGCGAGCCCACCATGTCCTGGATCTGGTCCTGCGTGAAGCCTTGCTGGGTGGCGACGTTCTCGGGGTTCAGCGCATCGGGCTCGCCGATCACCAGGTAGGCGCCGATGGCCGCAGCAGGAATGGCCAGGCCCACCATCACCGCCCAGGCGCGGCTTGGGCGGGTATCTGCGGCCTCCGCTACCTCGACCGCGGCCTCACCCTCTTCCAGCGCGCGGCGCTCGAGTTCCTCGCGGCTCTTGGCGTGGCTGGCGGCATCGATTTGTCCTGCGACCAGTTCGGCGTCGAGTTCGGCAAGCTGCTCACGCAGCACCCTGAGCGCCACGGTACTCTGGCGCGCCTCCTCGCGGCGGCGTCGCGCGCCCACGCCCAGCAGCGGCGGCAGGACCAATAGCAGAGCGCCGGCCAGGAGCAGGCCGGCAAAGACGATGAAAGCGGTCACGAACGGGACTCCGGAGATGCGTTATCTTGCTCGTCGGCGCGCTCGAGCAGCGCACGCGCGCGCTCACGGTCGGCTGCCGACAGGCCGCGGTCGGCCGCAAGCTCGACGCTACGCCTACGCAGCCGGTACGCCAGCCAAGCGGCGCCGCCGATGAGCAGCGCGAGGGGACCAAGCCACAGCAACAACGTGGTGCCCTTGAAAGGCGGCTCGTAGAGCACGAAGTCGCCATAGCGCTCGACGAGATACTCGACCACGTCATCCTTGCTCTTGCCAGTGGCGAGCTGTTCACGCACCTGGTTGCGCAGATCGACGGCGAGCGGGGCGTTGGATTCGGCGATGGACTGGTTCTGGCACACCAGGCAGCGCAACTTGTGCGACAGCTCCATGGTGTCTGCTTCCAGTTGCGGATCGGCAGCCACCGTAGGCGCTACCGAGGGATCAGCGTCGGCCGCGTGGCTCGCGGGAGCGAGGCCCAGCGCGGCGCCCAGCATCAGCCAGGCGAGGGAACGACGCAGGAAGGACGGCATGTGCTCAGCCCGCACGGCGCAGCTCCTCGATCTTGGGCATCAACACGTTCTGTAGCGAATCAGGCGTGATCGGACCGATGTGCTTGTATCGGATGCGACCTTCGCGGTCGATGAGGAAGGTCTCGGGCACGCCATAGACGCCAAAGTCGATACCGACCCGGCCATCGATGTCCATCACCGAGACCATGTAGGGATTGCCGTGGTCGCCAAGCCAGCGCTGCGCGCGCTCCACGGCCATGGAGGTCTCGGCCTCGAGCGACAGACCACGAGCGTTGATCGCGCCGTCACCGCGCACCTCCTTATAGTTCAGCCCCACCACCGGCACGACCTTGTCCTGCGCCATGCGCACCAGCAGCGGGTGCTCCTGCCGGCAGGCCACGCACCAGGATGCCCACACGTTGAGCAGCCACACCTCGCCGCGCATCTCCTCGAGGGAGAACTGGGTCTCGGGGGCATCGAGGCGTGCGAGGCTGAATTTCGGTGCAGGCTTGTCGATCAGCGGCGAGGGCACCTCGCGCGGATTGAGGGTGAGGCCGAAGGCGAGGAAACCGGCCAGGCCGAAAAAGAGCAGCAGAGGAACGAGAAACTTGGCTTTCATGGAAGTCCTTGCAAATCGCGCTCAGGCCGAGGCCGCAACGCGTTGTCCCGCAACCGCCCCTGCATCACGCGCGGCAAGGCGACGGTAGCGGACGTCCGCGGCGGCGAAGATCCCGCCCAGACCCATCAGCACGCAGCCCAGCCAGATCCAGCTGATGAAGGGCTTGTAGTAGAGGCTGACGATCCAGGCGCCGTCCTCGAGCTGCTCGCCGAGCGAGACATAGACGTCGCGGAAGGGACCAATGTTGAGCGAGGCCTCGGTCATCGGCATGCCCTGCGCCCAGTACAGGCGCTTTTCAGGCGTCAGGGTGTCCATGACCTCGCCGTCTCGCACCAGCTCGATCCGCCCGCGCGCGGCGGTGTAGTTCGGCCCCTCGATCTCCTCGGCGCCGCGGAAAACGAAGGTATAGCCAGCAAGTTCGGCATGCTGGCCTTCGAGCATCTTCACGTCGATGTGACGATCCAGGCTGCCGACCATCGTCACGCCGATGATGAACACGCCCACACCCAGGTGCGCCAGCCACATGCCCCACCACGACGCGGTGATCAAGCGCAGGCGCACCCCGGCGGATGCGCCGGCGCGGTCCTTGAGCCGGCGCGCGAGCAACTGGAGGCTGGCAAGCACGACCCAGGCCGCAAGCGACAGGCCAAGCGCCGTGCGCCAGGTCAGATGATCCACCGCCACCGCCGTGCCGACGCCGATGATCACGCTGGCGATGAATGCCGGCGCCACCTTGCGCACGGCAGCAAGCAGGTCGTCGTCCTTCCACCGCAGGAAGGGGCCGAACATCATCAGCACCACCACCGGTGTCATCAGCGGCACGAACACCGCCTCGAAATAGGGTGGGCCGACCGAGATCTTGCCGAGGTTGAGCGCGTCAAGGAAGAGCGGATAGAGCGTGCCGAGCAGCACCGATGCCGAGGCCACTGTGAGCAGCACGTTGTTCGCCAGCAGCGAGGTCTCTCGCGACACCAGGGCGAAGCTGCCACCGCCGGTCAGTTTGTTCGCGCGCATCGCGTACAGCAGCAGCGAAAAGCCAATCACGATCACCAGCAACGCGAGGATATAGAGGCCACGCTTGGGGTCGGTTGCGAAGGCATGCACGCTGGTGATGACGCCCGAACGGACAAGGAAGGTGCCGAGCAGCGACAGCGAGAAGGCGCCGATCGCCAGCAGCACCGTCCAGCTGCGGAAGGCCCCGCGCTTTTCGGTGACGGCGAGCGAGTGCATCAGCGCGGTGCCGAGCAGCCAGGGCATGAAGGAAGCGTTCTCCACCGGATCCCAGAACCACCAGCCACCCCAGCCGAGCTCGTAGTAGGCCCAGCCGGAACCGACCGCGATGCCGGCGGTGAGGAACACCCACGCGATCGTGGTCCACGGCCGCGACCAGCGCGCCCAGGCGGCGTCGAGCCGGCCCGAGAGCAGCGCCGCGATCGCGAACGCGAAAGCCACCGAGAAGCCGACGTAGCCCATGTAGAGCAGCGGCGGGTGGATGATCATCCCCGGGTCCTGCAGCAGCGGGTTGAGGTCGCGCCCCTCGCCCGCACCCGGGAGCAGGCGGTCGAAGGGGTTGGAGGTGACCAGCGTGAAGGAGATGAAGCCCGCGCTGACCCAGCCGAGCACGCCGAGCACGCGCGCCATGAAGGCTTCGGGCAGGTGGCGTGAGAACACCGTCACCGCCACCGTCCACAGCGCCAGCGACATCGCCCACAGCAGCAGCGAACCCTCGTGGTTGCCCCACACGCCGGTGATCTTGTACATCAGCGGCGTGGCGCTGTGCGAGTTGGTCGCCGCAAGCTGGACCGAGAAGTCGCTGGTGATGAAGGCCCAGGTCAGGCAGACGTAGCTGAAGACGATGAAGAAGAACTGGCCCTGCGCTGCCGGGCGACCGACAGCCATCAGGGCCATGCTGTTGCGATGCGCGCCGACCAGCGGCACCACCGCCTGCACCAGCGAGAGCACCAGCGCGAGGATGAGGGCGAAATGTCCGAGTTCGGGAATCATGTCACTGGCTCAGCGTCTGTGCGGCTTTCTGCGCCTGCTCCACGGCGTGCGCAGCTTCGGGCGGCATGTAGTTCTCGTCGTGCTTGGCGAGCACCTCGCTGGCGCGGAACACGCCGGCCTCGAGCTTGCCCTGCACCACGGCGCCCTTGCCCTCCTTGAAGAGGTCGGGGAGCGTGCCCTTGTAGGTCACCGGGATGACCTTGGCAGTGTCGGTGATGGCGAACCGCACCGTGACGCCATCGGCCTCGCGTGCGATCGAGCCATCCTCGACCATGCCGCCGATACGGAAGGTCTTGCCCACCGGCGCCTTGCCTTCGGCAACCTCGGACGGCGTATGGAAGAACACCAGGTTCTGCTGGAAGGCGCTCAGCACGAGGGCCACCGCGGCGACGAGCAGTGCGACGCCTCCACCCACGAGCATCAGACGCTTGCTACGAGCTTTCATTGTTCCGACTCCATGGCGGGCACGAGGCCTTCGCCGTTACGCTTTGCTGAATCCTTGCCGACCGCACGCCGCCAGCGCAGCAGGCGGCGAACCGTGTCCTTCCGACGCTGGAACACGAGCACGAGTTCCAGCGCGATCAAAGCAAAAGTGACGCCATAGCTGCCCCAGACGAAAAAGGCGGCGCCATCCATGTCCCAGAACGCGGACCAGCTCTCCCACTGCCACTGCATCAGGCACGTCCTCCGCTGTTGAGGGCACCGGCCGGCGCCAGCCTGTCGAGCTCGGTCGCCACCCATTCGGTGTGGCGCTCACGCTCGAGGATCATCGGCCGCACCCGCCACAGCACCACCGCGATCGTGTACATCCACGAAGCGATCGCCATCACCAGCATGCCGGCAAGCATGGTCGCGGCCATCGACGGCGCCTTGTTCAGGCTCACCGAGGCGCCCTGGTGCAGGGTGTTCCACCACTGCACCGAGAAATAGATGATCGGCACGTTCACCGCACCGACCAGGGCGATGATGGCGCCAGCGCGGTCGCCGCGGCGCGGGTCCTCGATGGCACGCGTGAGCGCGATGAAGCCGAAATAAAGGAAGAGCAGCAGCAACTGCGAGGTAAGTCGCGCGTCCCACACCCAGTACGCGCCCCAGGTGGGCTTGCCCCACAGCGCTCCCGTCCATAACGCGACGAAGCAGAACATGGCCCCGGTGGGCGCCAGCGCCTGGCTCATCACGAAGGACAACCGCGTGTTCATGATCAGCCCCACCGCCGACCAGAAGGCCATGATCAGGTAGATAAACATGGACATCCAGGCCGCCGGCACGTGGATGAAGATGACGCGATAAACCTGCCCCTGCGTCGCATCGGTGGGAGCGACGAAGAACCCCAGCCACAGACCCACGAGCGTGAGCGCCACCGCGAGCGCAGCGAACCAAGGCGCGAGACGGCCCGCGAGGGGATAAAAGTGTTGCGGCGCGGCGAAGCGCCAGAGGCTGCGGCCGCGTTCGGGTCTTGTCATGCTCGGATGCTTCGCTCACTCGGTCGGTCGGGCCGCCTCGGCGCCCCGACCCAGTCGTCAATCGGTCGATATTCTCAATGCAGCGGCACAGGCTAGCGGTGCCAGTGCCAGCGCACCCGCAAGTCCACCTCCCAAGAGCAGCAGGTGTGCCGCCGCGCCCGTACCGGAAAGCTCCGCCTCAACCGCCCCAGCGCCGAAGATCAGCACTGGCACAAACAGCGGCAGCACCAGCAACGCCAGCAACATGCCGCCGCCACGCAGGCCCAGGGTCAGCGCCGCGCCCACCGCACCCAGCAGTGCGAGGATCGGCGTACCGAGCGCCAAACTTAGTACCAGCACTGGCAAACCGCCTTGCTCCAGGTCAAGCAGCAAAGCCATGCCCGGCGCCACCGCCACCACCGGCAGCCCAGTGCTGACCCAGAAAGCCAACACCTTGGCCATCACCCACAGGGCAGCCGGTTCCCTGGACAGGAGAAGTTGCTCCAGAGTTCCGTCCACGTAGTCCTGGGCGAACAGCCGGTGCAGCGACAGCAAGCAGGCGAGCAGTGCAGCAACCCACAGCACGCCCGGCGCAATCGCGCGCAGCTGGTTGGGCTCGGCGCCCACGCCGAAGGGAAACAAACACACCACGATGACGAAGAAGGCCAGCGTCACCAGCACGTCGGCACGGCCGCGCCAGGCGAGCAGTAGGTCGCGGCGCAGCACCGCAAAGAAGGTGCTCAGCATGCGAAGGCCCCCACGTCGAGCACCTCGGGCGGGCGCGCGAAGGGCGCATCCTGATGCGTGGTGAGCATCACCATGCCACCCGCAGTGCAGTGATCCGAAAGCGTCGCGGCAAGGTCGGCCACCGCATGGACGTCGAGTGCGGTGAAGGGCTCGTCGAGCACCCACAGCGGACGGCGGGCGGACAGAAAGAGTCGCGCCAGCCCCACGCGCCGGCGCTGGCCTTGAGACAGCACGCGAGCGGGCAGGTCGAGCTGGTCCTCCAGCCCGATGCGCACCAGCGCGTCGATGCAGGCCTGCGCTTCGACCCGGTCACCCGATGCGGCACAGGCAAAGCGGAGGTTCTCGAGCGGAGTCAGCAGGTCGTTGAGCGCGGGCGCATGTCCGAGATAGAGCAACTCGCCATGAAAGGCCTCTCGCTCGCGGCGGATCGAAGCGCCACGCCAGCACACCTCCCCCGCCTCAGGCATTGCGAGCCCGGTCACCAGTCGCAACAGACTGGTCTTGCCGACGCCGTTGGGACCGGCGACGCGCAGCAACCCGCCCGCCTGCAGGCGGAAGGCGAGTTCGCGAAACAGCAGGCGGTCACCCTTCAGGCAGGCGAGATCAGCGACTTCGAGCATGGGGACGGATTGAACCACAGGCGTGGCCGGTCGCGCCATCCTGCCGGCCCTGCGGGGAGCGGGAACATGGCCTCACACCCGCATCCGCTCCACGGCCCACACCGCCGCCTCCACGCGCGAACGCAATGCCAGCTTGCGCAGGATGTGCTTCACATGCACCTTCACTGTGCCCTCGGTGATGTCGAGTTCGCGGCCGATCTCCTTGTTGGACAGGCCCGTGGCGATTTTCTCGAGGATACGCGTTTCCTGCTCGGTGAGACCCGCAGCCTCGGGCGACTGCGGGCGCGATTCGCTGCGCAGCGCGGCAACGAGAAGCTGATTCAACTGCTCGGGAATCACCACCCGCCCCTCAACTATCGCCCGCAGCGCCTCAAGCATGGCTTCCGGCGCCATGTCCTTCAGCAGGTAACCGTCCACTCCGCAGCGCAGGGCCGCAACCACGTCCTCACCCGAGTCCGAGGCGGTAACGATTACGACCTTCGCCCTCAGTCGCGCTGCGCGCATGGCCCGCAGGGCCTCGAGACCGCTCAGTTCCCGCATCGCGAGGTCGAGCAGGACGAGATCCGGATCCAGAGACAAGGCAAGGTTCAGGCTGTCCGTACTGCCGGCGGCCTCGGCCGCGACATGCATGTCAGGAGCCTGATGAAGGAGTTGCACCATGCCCTGCCTGAACAAGGGGTGGTCGTCGAGGATCAGCACGCTTCTGCAGCGGAGCATCAGGCGAGGCCTCCAGCGTCCATGGAACGACGGCCGGTACAGGACGGGACCTTCGCGCAGTGGCATACGACCCTTTTTGCTGGCGCTGTAGACATACCCCTTTCACCTGTTCAGGCCGGCTCATGCGCCTGCCAAATTGTATAAACGCCAATTATTCATAGTCTTGACTTTACATATACATACCTCCAAAGAGGTATGCATTACATCACGCTCTGCTTTTATACCAATCGCATTTGACGTACACGCAAGCGATGGTCGTCTAATCTACAGAGAGTTCGTAGCCGTCCGCAGGAGACCCGCATGGCACAGACCGTCCCCTACATCGACACGACCGACCTTCTCGCACGCTGCGCGCCCTTCAACATGCTCGACAGCCAGGAGCGCGCCCGCATCCAGGCCGCGACACGCCCGATTCATGCTGCGCGCGGCGAACTGCTCACCCAACAGGAGTCCTGTCCGCGCGGCATCCACATCGTGCTTTCCGGCAGAGTGAAATGCTTCATCCTGTCACCGTCCGGTGGCGAGAAGATTGTTCGCCTCGCTGAGCCGGGCAGCTTTTTCGGCGAGGAGGCGGCGTTGCTCAACCGTCCACACCTCGCCAACGCCCAGGCCATGTGCACAAGCGAGCTTCTGCTCGTACCTACCGCATCGCTGAGAGAGGCGATGGTGACCTCGACGGCCTTCTCGGTGTCCATGGCGGCTCATCTCGCCGCTGCGAGCTACGACCTCATGTCCACGATGCAGGTTCAGTTCCAGCTCAGCGGCACACAACGGGTAGCGCACTACCTGACCCGGCTGGCCCCGGACGACGCTGAGTGCTGCGAGATCCGGCTCGACACCGACAAGCAGACCATCGCCGCGCAGCTTAACCTGACCCCGGAGACCCTCTCGCGCATCCTCGCCCAGCTCGCGCGCGACGGCATGATCCAGCAGCGCGGTCGACGCAGCATGGTCCTCAACAAGTTGTCGGCGCTGCGCGACTGCGCGGCACACTGAACGACAATCTGGAGCACAGCACGCCTCAGCGCGCCACCGCGGACGGCTCGAGCGGCCGGACCTGAGCCAGGTGTGCCGGCACGGCGAGCCAGCGAGCAAACATGCGCCACAGGTCGACATCGAAGCAGCGCGGCGTGGTGACAGCGCGCTCGCGTAGTGCGACTTCGCCCGCTTCGGCATCCACGCTGCCCAAGTGGCACCAGCGGTCGAACAACTGAAGTCGGTGCCGCCCGCTCACTGCATGCGTCTCCTCGACCGCCACTGCTCCACCCCACGGCCAAGCCCTCGGCCCGACCCCTTCGAGGGCACCTGCCAGGCGCGCGTCGTGCTCGGCGGCGCTTTCACGCCGTGCACAAACGCCCGCACAGCGCCGGGACCCGTGCGCGGAACACGGCCCCGTCCCGCCCTCCAGGCCCAGCCTTTGCGGGCACAGGCGGTACAGCATCGCAAGCTCGCGCAGCACATTGTCCGCTTCGCGCCGATTGCGGAACACACCATATTGACCACTCCATGCGGCCGGATCCGTGCCGGCCACCGGCACGGCCTCGAAGATCGGCGGACGCTTCCGGTTGGGCAGCAGGCGAAGCGCAAAAGCGCCATCCGCGGGCTCATGCGGGCGGTTGAAGCGGGGCTGGAAATTGCGCAGCAGAGCTGCTTCGCGCAGCGACGTGTCGAGCTCGCCGGCCGTCTCGACCCACTCGACGCGACGCACCCGCGCAGCCAGTTCCGCGTCCCGACCCTTGCGCGCCGCCGCACCGAAATGCTCGCGCACCCGTGCGCGCAGGCTCTGCGCACGTCCCACGAACAGCGGCACCTCGCGCCGCCCGGCCATGGCTTCAGGCTCGGCGTAGAACAGGTACAGCCCGGGCACGTCGGGTATGGCCTCCAACTCGCCTTCGGCCAGCCCCGGCGGCTGGGCAGGCGCCTTCATGGCTCGCGCCACTGCACGCGCGAGGATCTCCTCCGGAAACGCCGCCTGCACCTGACGGACGAACTGCCACAGCACATCCACATCGCCCATCGCACGATGGCGGATCGTACACACCAGCCCGTGACGCTCGATGAGTGCGTCCAGTCCGTGCTTGTGATGCTGTGGGTATAGCGCGCGCGAGAGCTTCACCGTGCACAGCACCTCGGCGTCGAAGCTCCGACCGATGCGCTCAAACGCGTTCTTGATGAAGCCAAAATCGAAGCGTGCACTATGGGCGACAAAGACGCAGCCCTCGAGTAGTCCTGCAACCTTGTCCGCCACCGTATCAAAGGTCGGCGCATCGGCGACCATGGCATCGGAGATACCGGTGACTTCCTCGATCAGTGGCGGAATCGGCTGGCCGGGCGCGATCAGGCTTTCCCAGCGCGCACGCACCTCTCCGTCCTCCACGCGCAGGATGGCGATCTCGGTGATGCGGTCGCGCACCGGATGCGCACCGGTGCTCTCGACATCGATGATGGCGAATCGCCGCGGCAGACTCATGCGTCAGGGCCGCAGACGGAATCGAACAGCCGCAAGCGAATCCTTCAGGCCGCGGCTCAGTGGTTGGCGTCGTAATAGTACGACTTCACCGGCACACGCGCGGCCGCCAGGCGCTCCTGCTCCTCGACGCTCTGCGGCTTGTCCCACCACAAGGCACGGCCCGTCTTCTGCTCTGCGCGCTCTTCGGGATGCTTCTCCATCCATTCGCGCATGAATTTGGTGTGCTCGGATTCGTACATCGCCATGATCGGGTCCTCGAGGTTGGACCGCGATTTTAGCAGCACGCAGAAGGCAGGGCACGGGATACCGGCTTGATGATAGGCTAGTTATATTCGACCCAGCGCATACTGCGCCGCCACGCGGACAGCATGCTCCAGCGCCACGCCTCACGGACCTGGCCGGATCCAACAGCGCCCGTCACGCCACAGACTTCGCATACATGAACCTGAGAACCCGATTCCTGCTGCTTACCGCGCTGCTCATGCTGACAGCGTCAGCCGTAGCCTTCGCGTTGTTCCAGCGCGCGGCCGAGCGCATCATCGAGCACTGGGGCGTCCGCCTGGCCGAGACCCAGGTGCGCTACGACAGCGCGCGCCTGCTGCAGCCGATCGGGCGTGAGATTGCGCTTGCCCGCCAGATGGCGCACTCACAGGTGCTGCGCCGCTGGGCGCAGAATCCGGACGATGTCGCGCTATACACCGAGGCTCTGGCGGAGATGGAGAGCTTCCGCAACAACTTCCAGGACCGTAGCTATTTCGTCGCCCTGCGCAAAACGGGGGCTTACTACCACAATAATGCGGCCAACGAATTCGGGGAGGCGCCGCTGCGCTACCACCTCAAGGAGAGCGAGCCGGCCGACGCCTGGTTCTTCACCCTGATCCGCGAACAGCGCGACTTTCACCTCAACATCAATCCGGACGTCCCGCTCGGCGTCACCAAACTCTGGATCGATGTGCTGATCCGCGGCGATGACGGCCACATTCTCGGCGTGGTCGGTACGGGCCTGGAGCTCGACGGCTTCATCCGCGATGTGATCGACGTCTCGCCTCCGGGCGTCAGCACGCTCTTTGTCGATCATAGCGGGGCCATCCAGCTCTTCCGCGACCGTGAGCTGATCGACTACGCCAGCATCGTCAAGCAGGCAGCAGAGAAGAAGACGGTGGACCGGCTCCTCGAGCGCGAGGAGGACCGCGCACAGCTGCGTGCGATGATGGCGCAGCTGCGCGCAAGTGGAGCCCTGCCCATGACCGTCCTGAGCCACTTCGTCAAGGTGGGTGGCGAGCGCAATCTGGCGGGGATCGCCTACCTTCCCGAGCTCGACTGGTTCGAGATCACGCTGCTCGACCTCGACGTACTGATGCCGGTCAGCAGCCTGAACGTGGCGGCGCTCGCCTTCAGCGCTGCGCTGCTGGTAACGCTGGCCATCGTGCATCTGAGCATGACCCGCCTGATCTTCAGACCCATCGGCGCACTCGAGCGCGCAATCCTGCAGGTACGCGACGGCGACCCGGACCCCGTCGCCCTTCCCTCGGGCAAGGGCGAGGTCGGCAAGCTGATCCAGCATTTTGAGGCCATGGCCAACGCGGTTCGCAGCACCCACGCCGAGCTCGAACACCGGGTGCAGGAAAGGACCGAGGCGCTCAACCGCCTTGCGCGCATCGACGACCTCACCGGCCTGACCAACCGGCGCGGCATGACCGAGCTGATCGTCGAAGAGCTTAGCCGCAGCGCTCGCCAGCACAGCGCGCTCGGCATCATCTGGATCGACGTCGACCACTTCAAGCAGATCAACGACATGCTGGGCCATGCAGAGGGTGATCGTGCGCTGACCAGCGTCGCCCAGCTCCTGCGTAGCCAGATCCGCCCCTACGACAGTGCGGCGCGTTGGGGTGGCGACGAGTTCCTGGTGCTGCTGACGCCCTGCGATCGTACGGCGCTGGTCACGTTGAGCGAACGCATACGCGCCGAGGCCGAGCACACATTGAGCCTGGCCAATGGCCGGCCAATCACGCTCAGCATCGGGGCCTATCTGGCCCAGCCGGGTGAAAGCGACGAACACGCCCTGCTCCGCGCCGACGAGGCCTTGTACCGGGCAAAGAATCAGGGACGCAACCGGGTCGTGGTCAGCGGCTGAAACAGCCGACGGGGACGCTCGCGCAGGATCAGCCCACGCGACCGTCGCCCTTCACCCTACCGATTCGCACCACATCCGGCAGCCGCCGCACCTCGCGCATCACCCGCGCCAGGTGCATGCGGTCGCGAACCTGGACGGTAAAGCTCAGCGCCGTGTAGTCGCCCTGCTCGCTTTCCATGGACACGCCCTGGATATTGCAGTCTTCCTCGGCGATGGCGTTGGCCACGCGCGCGAGCACACCACGCGCATTGCGGCTGAGCACCCGGATGCCGACGTCGAACAGGCGGTCGTCGGTCAAGTGCTCCCATTCGACATCGACCCAGCGTCCACGGTCGCCACGCAGGCGCGCCACATTGGGGCAGTCGTGCGTATGCACCTCAAGGCCCTGCCCCTTGCGCAGGGTGCCGATGATGGGATCTCCCGGGATCGGATGGCAGCAGCGCGCCAGCTGAACAGCCACCCCTTCCGAACCACGGATGGTGATCGCCCCGGCGGGCTTGGGCTTGACGACGTCCGGGCGCCCCGACTCCATGTCCTGCGCCTCGGCAAGGCGGCGGGCGATGATCGCAGGCAGGCGCTTGCCCAGACCGAGATCGGAGAACAGGTCACGCTTGTGCCGTACGCCCCGGTCGCGCAGGAAGCGGTCCCAGGCAAAGGTGGAAATCTGCCCCAGCGTAAGCCCATGCGGACGCAGCGCCTGGTTGAGCAGGCGCTCGCCAAGCGCAACCGCCTCGTCCTGCTGCGCGTTCTTAAGGAAATGGCGGATCTGCGCGCGCGCCTTGCCGGTACGGGCATAGGCCAGCCAGGCCGGGTTGGGGTTGGCATGCGCTGCGGTGATGATCTCGACCTGGTCTCCGTTGCGCAACTCGCTGCGCAGGGGCATGAGGTCGCCGTTGACGCGACAGGCCACGCAGCGGTTGCCCACGTCGGTGTGCACCGCGTAGGCGAAGTCGACCGGGGTCGAGCCCTTGGGCATGGAGAAGATCTTGCCCATCGGCGAGAACACGTATACCTCGCCCGGGAACAGGTCGATCTTTACGTGCTCGAGGAATTCGGTGGCCTCGCCCGACGTGGACTGCAACTCGAGCAGGGACTGCAGCCAGGAGTGCGTCTTCTGCTGCAGTTCGGTGAGGGTTTTCTCGTCTTCCTTGTACAGCCAGTGCGAGGCCACGCCGGTCTCTGCGATGTGGTGCATCTCGCGGTTGCGGATCTGCACCTCGACCGGCATGCCGAAGGGGCCGATCAGTGTCGTGTGCAGGCTCTGGTAACCGTTTGCCTTGGGGATCGCCAGGTAGTCCTTGAACTTGCCCGGCACCGGCTTGTACATCGAGTGCAGCGCGCCCAGCGCCAGATAGCAGCTGGGCACATCATTGACGATGACGCGGAAGCCGTAGATGTCGAGCACCTGCGAGAAGGACAGGTGCTTCTCGACCATCTTGCGGTAGATGCCATAGAGGTGCTTCTCGCGCCCCTGCACTTCCGCGGCGATGCCCCACTGCGCGAGGCGCTCCTCGATGCTGGAGAGGATCTTGCCTACCACTTCTCGGCGGTTGCCGCGTGCGGCGCGGATCGCCTTGGCGAGCACCTCGTAGCGCAGCGGGTACTTGTTCTGGAACGACAGTTCCTGGAGTTCGCGGAAGAGGTCGTTGAGGCCGAGCCGGTTGGCGATCGGCGCATAGATCTCGAGCGTCTCGTTGGCGATGCGGCGACGCTTGGCCGGACGCATGTGGTCCAGCGTGCGCATGTTGTGCAGGCGGTCGGCGAGCTTGATGAGGATGACGCGCAGATCGCTCGCCATCGCCAGCAGCATCTTGCGGAAGTTCTCCGCCTGCGCCTCCTCGTGCGAGCGAAACTCGATCTTGTCGAGCTTGGAGAGCCCATCGACCAGTTCGGCGGCGATCTTGCCGAAGCGTTCGGCGATCTCGGCCTTGCTGATGTGCGTGTCCTCCATCACGTCGTGGAGGAGCGCCGCAATCAGCGCCTGCGAGTCGAGGTGCCAGTCCGCCACCAGCGAGCACACCGCCACCGGGTGGCTGACATAGGGCTCACCGCTGACGCGGAACTGCCCGGCATGGGCATCGGCGGAAAAATGATAGGCCGCTTCGACCCGGCCAACGTCCTCGGGCTTGAGGTAGGTCTGCAGCTTGGCCTTGAGTTGCTGGAAGTCGAGCGCGAGCACGCTCGACACCGGCGGGCGGAAGGATTGGGGGGCTGGGCTCGCGTCTGCGGCTTTCATGCAACCCCCGGGCGGAATCAGGCCTGACCGCGGTTGAGCATCTCGAGGCCGACCTTGCCTGCCGCCACTTCACGCAGTGCGACGACGGTGGGTTTGTCCTTGTCCTGCGGGTCGAGCTCGATCTGCGGCGTGCCGCCGGCGGTGAGCTGGCGGGCACGGTAGGTCGCCGCCAGCGTGAGCTGGAAGCGGTTCGGAATCTTCTTCAGGCAGTCTTCTACGGTGATGCGGGCCATGTTCAGTCCTGTTCGAGAAAGGCGAAATATTCGGGATGCCGCAAATGCTGGTTCGCATAACGCAAACGCGCAGCGCGCACTACGGCGACCAGATCGTCGAGCGCGGCATCGATTTCGTCGTTGATTATAACGTAGTCGAATTCGGCGACATGGCGCATCTCTCCGCGCGCACCGAGCAGGCGGCGGCTGATGACCTCGTCGCTGTCGGTGTTACGCCCGCGCAGGCGGGACTCGAGCGCCTCCATCGACGGCGGCATGATGAACACGCCCACCGCATCGGTGAAATGCTTGCGAACCTGTTGCGCTCCCTGCCAGTCGATCTCGAGCAAGGTGTCACGCCCCGCCGCGATCTGCTCCTTCAACCAGACCTTCGACGTGGCGTAGTAGTTTCCGTGCACCTCGGCCCACTCGAGGAACTCCCCGCGATCGCGCAGGCTGCGGAAGGTCGGCACATCCACGAAGTGATACTCGCGCCCATCGTGCTCGCCCGGCCGCGGTGCGCGCGTGGTGTAGGAGATGGACAGCTGCACGCGTCGATCGCGCTGCAGCAGGCCGCGCACCAGCGTGGTCTTGCCGGCGCCCGACGGTGCGGTGACGATGAAGAGGGTTCCCGGCATGGTGCGTGTCCTCGTTTGGCTTAGGGCGGTCGCCCGCGCGCGCTGTGCGGCGCGGTCTGGCTGGAGCGCGAGCGCTCACTCCAGGTTCTGCACCTGCTCGCGCATCTGCTCGATGAGCACCTTCATCTCCATGGCGATGCCGGTGATGTCGGTCGCAGGCGATTTGGAGGCCAGGGTGTTGGCTTCGCGGTTCAGTTCCTGCATCAGGAAGTCGAGCCGTTTGCCGGCTGCGCCGCCAGCCTTGAGGATGCGCTCAACCTCGTCGAGATGCGTCGCAAGCCGGGTCAGCTCCTCATCGACATCGATACGCTGGGCGTAGAGCGCGACCTCCTGGCGGACACGCTCCTCGTCCAGGCTGGCGACCGCGTCGCGCAGTCGTGCGGTGAGGCGCTCCTGGTATTCGGCGACCACGGCCGGCATGCGCGGCGTCGCCTGGGCGACCAGCTCGCGCATGCGCGCCACCCGCTCACGGATCATGTCAGCGAGCTTCTCGCCTTCGCGACGACGCGTCGCCACCATGTCGTCGAGCGCGGCTTCGACGAGTTGGACGATCGCCGGCAGCATCTCGTCGAAGCCGAGGCTGTCGTCAGCGAGCATGCCAGGCCAGCGCAGCAGTTCGTTTACGCTGAGCGGCGCGGCGTCGGCGAAGCGCGCGCGCAGGGTCGCCTGGGCCTCGGCCAGTTGATCGAGGAGCGCGGCATTGAGCGCCATGCTGCGCGGCGCACTGTGCCCGGCCTGGAGATTGAGCCTGCACTCGACCTTGCCGCGCCCGAGGCGGGCCGTGATCCGCTCGCGAATGGCCGGCTCGGCCGCACGCAGATCGTCTACGATGCGGAATCCCAGGTCGAGATAACGCGAATTGACGCTGCGCAGCTCGAGATGAAGGCTGATACTGCCCAAGTCTCGCGTCTGAACCGCGAAACCTGTCATGCTTTGGACCATTGAAGCGCTCCGGGAACACCGCCCCATCGATTAAACTGGGCGTTCCTCTGTGAAATGAAACCGCGAAGGTTCCGATTCTAGCGCCCCCGAAGATGCCGCCTCAAGCCAATTGCGCGCTGCCACAGGGCTTCCAGCTCGACCAGTACCGCATCGAGCGACAACTGTCGCTGGGCGGGTTTTCCATCGTCTACCTCGCCTACGACACCGAAGGCACCCCGGTCGCGATCAAGGAATACCTACCCAACTCCCTTGCGCTGCGCAAGGAAGGCGAGACCGAACCGCAGGTCCCGGAGGAGCACCGCGCGGCCTTCCGCTACGGCATGAAGTGCTTCTTCGAGGAAGGCCGCGCCCTCGCCAAGCTGATGCACCCCAACGTCGTACGCGTGCTCAACTTCTTCCGCGCCAACGGCACGGTGTACATGGTCATGCAGTTCGAGCGCGGCCGCACGCTGCACGAGTACATCCAGAAGCACCGCGGCGAGATCAAGGAAGGCATGCTTCGCGCGGTGTTCGCGCGCATGCTTAACGGCCTGCGCGAGGTGCATTCGCACAAGCTGCTGCACCTGGACATCAAGCCTTCGAACATCTACCTGCGCACCGACGGCACCCCGGTTCTGCTCGATTTCGGCGCCGCCCGCCAGACCCTGCTCACCGACCAGCCCGTCCTCAAGCCGATGTACACGCCGGGCTACGCCGCGCCCGAGCAGTACGAGAAGGGCGCCCAACTCGGCCCCTGGACCGACATTTACAGCGTGGGTGCCAGCCTGTACGCCTGCGTCACCGGCAGCGCCCCGCCGCGCGCCGACGAGCGTACCCAGCACGACACCTTGCAGCCCCTGGTCCGCACCCACGCGGGCCGCTACCAGAACCAGCTGCTCGAACTGATCGACTGGACCTTGCTGCTTGATCCGCTCAAACGCCCGCAAAGCGTATATGCGCTGCAGAAGGCACTGGTTCACCGTCAACGCGGAGCGGACCGGCCGGAGAAGTGGTTTTCGGACCTCGGCAGCCGCCTGAAGTCCTTCATCGCCCGCAACTGAGGCCGTGTAACCATGCGCTTCACCATCTATCAGGAAAGCCGAGTCGGCCAGCGCAGCAACAACCAGGACCGCATCGCGCACTGCTATTCGCGCGATGCGCTGCTGCTGGTGGTAGCCGACGGCATGGGCGGACACCAGCACGGCGAGCTGGCCGCCCACGTCGCGGTACAGCACATCGCGCTCGCCTTCCAGCGCGAAGCGCGGCCCATGCTCGCCGACCCCTCGCTGTTCCTGTCACGGGCGCTCACCAACGCGCACCATGCCATCCTTGACCATACGCTCGATCGCGGCCTGGCCGAGGCGCCCCGGACCACCATCGTCGCCTGCGTGATCCAGCACGGTGCGGCATTTTGGGCGCACGCGGGCGACTCCCGGCTGTACCTGCTGCGCCGCGGCCACATGGTCACACGCACGCGCGACCATTCGCGCACGCAGATGCTCGTGGATCAGGGTTTGCTGCGCCCCGAGGACGCACAGCACCACCCGGGCCGCAATCGGGTCTACTCCTGTCTGGGCGGCACGCACCAGCCCCAGGTCGAGCACTCGCCGCGCACGCCACTGTGCGATGGCGACATCATCGCCCTGTGCAGCGACGGCGTGTGGGGGCCCGTGGGGGACGACCGCCTCGTCACCGGGCTCACCAATGGCCCGCTCGGTCAGGCTGCACCTCAGCTCATGGACCAGGCTGAGCATATCGCTGGCCCGAGTGCAGACAATCTCTCCATGGTGGCGATGTGCTGGCACGACGAGAACAACCTCGGCCCGGCAACGGTAGACGCAATTTCCACGCGCACCATGGAGATGGACATGTTCAGCACCCGCCTCGGCTCGGGCAGCGCCAGCAACGGCGGCGCCGATCTCGACGAGGACGAGATCGAGCGCGCCATCCGCGAGATCAACGAAACCATCCGCAAGTTCGACCAGAATTGACAGGAATCCCCATGCGACCCAGCCAGCGACACCCCGACCAGCTCCGCGACGTCCGCCTCACCCGCGGTTTCACCTGCCACGCCGAAGGCTCGGTGCTGGTCGAGTTCGGCGCCACACGCGTGCTGTGCACCGCCAGCGTCGAAGAGAGCTTGCCCCCCTTCCTGCGCGGCAAGGGCCAGGGCTGGGTAACCGCCGAATATGGCATGCTGCCGCGCGCCACCCACACCCGCAGCGCGCGCGAGGCCGCCAAGGGCAAGCAGAGCGGGCGCACCCAGGAGATCCAGCGCCTGATCGGTCGCAGCCTGCGCGCAGTGGTTGACCTGGTCGCGCTAGGTGAGCGTCAGATCGTCGTCGACTGCGACGTGCTGCAGGCCGACGGGGGCACCCGCACCGCCGCCATCACCGGCGCCTGTGTAGCCGTACATGACGCGCTCGTCGGCCTGATCACCGCCGGCAAGCTCGCCCACAACCCGATGCGCGAGCTCGTCGCCGCAGTGTCGGTGGGCATCCACCAGGGTGTGCCCGTGCTCGACCTCGACTACGCCGAGGACTCCGACTGCGACACCGACATGAACGTGGTGATGACCGAGAGCGGCGGCCTGATCGAAGTCCAGGGCACCGCCGAAGGCGCGGCCTTCTCGCGCACCGAACTCAACGCCCTGCTCGACCTCGCCGAACGCGGCGGGCGTCAGCTTTTCGAACTGCAGCGCGCGGTGCTGCACGCCGCCATCCCCAAGGCCTGACCCCCTCGCGCCAGGAGCACCATCGCATGAGCAAACGACTCGTCCTCGCAAGCAACAACGCCAAGAAGGCCGCAGAGATGCAGGCCCTGCTCGCCCCGCTCGGCATCGAGGTCGTCCCGCAGTCCGTGTTCGGCGTGGGCGAGGCCGAAGAGCCGCACCCCAGCTTCGTCGAGAACGCACTCGCCAAGGCCCGCCACGCCGCGTCCACCACCGGCCTGCCCGCGGTGGCGGACGACTCCGGCCTGTGCGTCGAGGCGCTCGGCGGCGCGCCGGGCGTGATCTCCGCCCGCTTCGCCGGCGAGCCCAAGTCGGACGCGCGCAACAACGCCCTGCTGCTGGACAAGCTCGCCCATCTCACCGAGCCCGCCCAGCGCCGCGCCTACTTCTACTCGGCGGTGGTGCTGGTGCGCCACGCCGAAGACCCACGCCCGCTCATCGCCGACGGTGAATGGCATGGCGAGATCCTCACCGCCGCGCGCGGCGAGGGCGGCTTCGGCTACGACCCACTGTTCTGGGTCCCCGAACTGGAGCAGACCGCTGCCGAACTCGACTCCGCGCTCAAGAACACCCTCAGCCACCGTGGCGCCGCCATGCGCCACCTGCTCGACCGCCTTGCCGCACATCCGCTCTGACCCCGCCGCCGTGACCACCCGCCGCACCATCCCGCTGACGCCACTCACCACGCCGGCGCGCGCCCTGCCGCTGCCCGAACGCCCACAACTCGAGGCACCGCCGCCGCTGTCCTTGTACGTGCATTTCCCCTGGTGCGTGAAGAAGTGTCCCTACTGCGACTTCAACTCGCACGCTCCACGCGAGGGCGGCATCCCCGAACAGGCCTGGCTGGACGCAGTGCTCGCCGACCTGCAGCACGCCCTGCCCCAGGTGTGGGGCCGACGGGTGCACGGCGTCTTCATCGGCGGCGGCACGCCCAGCCTGATGTCGGCGCAGACACTCGACGGCCTGCTCACCGGCATCCGCATGCTGTTGCCGCTCGACCCGCTCGCCGAGATCACCCTGGAAGCCAACCCCGGAACAGTGGAAGCCGAACGCTTCCGCGACTACCGCGCCGCCGGCGTCAATCGCCTGTCGCTCGGCGTCCAGAGCTTCGACGACACCATGCTGGCAAAGATAGGCCGCATCCACGGCGGCCTTGATGCGCGGCGTGCGATCGACGCGGCGTGCACCCACTTCGAGCGCGTCAACCTCGACCTGATGTATGCCCTGCCCGGCCAGACCCTGGACAGGGCGCTCGCCGACCTGGAGACCGCGATCAGCTTCGGCGTGCAGCACCTGTCCTGCTACCACCTCACCCTCGAGCCCAACACCCCCTTCGCGCACAACCCGCCACCGCTGCCCGACGACGACAGCGCCGCCGACATGCAGGAGGCGATCGAAGCCCGCCTGGCCGAGGCCGGCTTCGAACACTACGAGACCTCCGCCTTCGCCCGCCCGCACGAGCAAAGCCGCCACAATCTCAACTACTGGGCCTTCGGCGACTACCTCGGCATCGGCCCCGGCGCCCACGGCAAGCTCTCCAGCCACGAGGGCATCCGCCGCGAGATGCGCCACAAGCACCCCGGGCGCTACCTCGAAGGCGCGGCGCGCGGCGACTTCATCCAGGAAGCGCGCGAGGTGTCGGTGGCGGAGTTGCCCTTCGAGTTCATGATGAACGCGCTGCGCCTCACTGAAGGCGTGCCGGCGAAGCTGTTCGCAGCACGCACCGGCGTGCCGATCGAGGCGATCGCCGACGAGCTCGCGCAGGCGCGCGAACGCGGGCTGCTGGAGAGGGTGGCGGGACGGCTGCAGCCGACGCTGCAGGGGCGGCGGTTTCTGAACGAATTGCTGCAGGTGTTTCTGAAGGATTGAACACCCTGCAGCGTGCGAGGGGAGCGTCGAGGAATATTTCCTTGCCCAACAGCCTGAAATCCCGCGCCGATGAGCAGGTCGGCGAGCGGGGGCGCTGTCGCCCTACCCCAACCTCGTCTTCTGCATCGAACGACCGGATCACATCGATGTCTGGCGCGTAATGCACGGCCAGCGCGCCATTCAGGATACCTACTAGAATTTCGGTTTGAAGAGAGCCAACAGCCCAAGGCAGCCCGTTGGATCGTCGGCAAAGCTCTCTGCAATCAATCTGCTATTCATGAACTGCGAGAATCCCGGCGTCGCTTGTACGGCTGGATCAGACAAATCTCGAAATCCCATCGACCAGTCCGAAAACATCCGCGCATCGGCCTCGCCGTCCAGAAGCATTGTCGCACCGTGATGGCGAGGGTCCCTTAAAATAGTCTGATACAGCGCCTGCACGACGGTTCGCTCACCCTCAAGCAACTGAATGAAATCCCCGTCTTTATAAAGAAGCATCCCGGTCACGCCCAGGCGATTGTTCTTCTCACGGGCCTTTGAAAGCAACTCAAGCAACGCCGACTTACTGAACAGCTCCGAGGCTGCACTCACATATACAACGCGATAAATTGGAGTTGGCATAATTTTCGCTTTCTGAGTGTTAATTTTTTATGCGCCTATCGTGCATCCGGGGGCCGGAGACGATGATAGACAGCTTCTGGTCGAATGTATGAGTTCGCTGCAAGCGCCGCAACCAGCCCTACGTGGCGACGAAGGACCGGACCATGGCGACGACGTCCGCCTCGCGCTCACGATGCGGGACGTGGCACGTATCGGCCATCAACTCCAGCCGCGCCGGGCCGGCGCTGAGTTCGGTGATCAGCTGCGGGTGAGCGGGCGAACCGTATTCGTCATCGACGCCGTGAATGACCAGGCTCGGGCAGGTAACCTGCGGCAGCACGGCGCGCAGCGACCAGGCCGCGAAGTCCGGGTGCAGCCACGATTCGATCCAGGCGTCGAGCACCCAGCGCGCCTTGTCCCCGTGGTAGCGCTTGAGACGCTCAACCTGGCCCGGGTCGCTGAACAGGGCGCGCGCATCCTCCAGCCCGGCAACGGTACGGTCCTCGACGAAGGCCTGGGCCGATTCGGTGATCAGGGCGACGCAGGCCGCGCCGTGGCGCGCGGCGCAATTCACCGCCATTCCACCGCCGACGCTGTGACCAAAGACGATGAAACGCGCGATGCCGAGCTGGTCGATGACGGCTGCGAAGTCGCCCTCCGCCTCGCGGGCGATGAAGTCGAGCGCGAGCGTACCGGGATGCGGGTCGGAATGGCCGAAGCCGCAGCGGTCATAGGCCACCACCCGGCGCCCGGTGGCCTTGCACAGCGCTGCGGGAAACCCGCGCCAGAGCTCGACACTCCCCAGCGAGTCGTGCAGCAGCAGAATGGGCGCCCCCGGCAAGGACTCGGTCGGCGTCCAGCTACGGACGAAAAGGCGGCCGTGGAGGCCCTCGACCCAGGCGTCCTGGCTGGTGGTGTGCGGCAATCGGGTGTTCATGCGAGGAGGCTTGGGGCGGGTTGTCAGGGCTTCGGCTCGACGCGATTGCCATCATCCATGCGGCGGATCGCCTGCTCGCCCTGGCTGGCCAGCGCGGCGAGGCGGTCGATCTGGGCATCGAGCTTGGGCAGGGCGTCCTGGCGGTAGCGCGACAGGTCATCAATGGCACCGATCACGTCGGCGAAGGCCTGCTCAAGCTGGCCCATGTCTAGCATGGTCGAGGCCGCACGCTTCTGGATATCCACGCCCTGGGTGCGCAACGCCTGCGCGGTGCCGGCGATGAGCGCGGAGGTGGTCTCGTTGAGCGCGGCGACGCGGTCGAGCACCAGGCGCTGGTTGGCCAGGCCGAGCGCCACGGTGACGGCGACGTTGAGCGCCGACACGGTGACGTTGATGGCGCGGTCCACGCCGCGGATGAGCTCGCGGTTGTTGCGGATGACGACCTCGAGCGCGAGCACGCCTTGCTGGCTCACCGCCACCTGTTGCTGCAGGTCGACGATGCGCTGCCGCAGCGGAAAGAGGAGCTCCTCCTCGACGAAGGCGCGCCGCGGCGCGGGCAGGCTGGCGGAGGCGGCCTCGCGGGCCAGGCGGCGGTCGATCATGCGACCGAGTTCGACCTGGCGTTCGAGCTGCGCGAGGATGGCGCGCAGCGACTGCTGATCGTCGGCGAGGGTAAGGTTGTCGCGGCGCAGCATGTCGGCGCCGGCCTGCAGGTCGCGAATGATTGCGTCGAGCGCGTCCTGCGCCTTCTCGTACTTCTGGAAGTAGCGCTGCATCGGCTTGCCGACGCCGGGGATGAAGGACAGCGCGCGTGACAATCCTTCGCCGCTCAGCTGCTGGCGGGCGGGGTCGAGGTCCTGCATCTTGTCGCGCAGTGCGATCAACGCCTGCGCCACCGGACCGCCTTCGTCGCCCTGGTGGGCAAGCTTGCGGATCGGCGCCTGCAGCATCTCGCTGCGCCACGCCGCCTGGCGCTGCAGCTCGACGCCCATGGTGTCCACCGCCTCGCGCTGGCGCTGGAGTTCGGCCTCATCGGCGGCAAGGGCATCGCGCACGAAGGCGTCGGCGGTGACCGCAAGCTCGGGGTCTTCGGGCCTCTCCACAGGCTGCGGCGGAACCGTTTCGCGCGCGATGTCCTCGATCGGGGGCAGTGACAGGCTCATTGCAACATTCCTTGTTCTACGGCTTGCGGCCGTACAGGCCGGCGCGCTCGGCGAAGCGGCGCAGTTCCTGCAGCGCCTGCTCCATGTTGCCGGCGGCGGCACCCTGGCTGCGGCCGGTGTCGATACGGGCGACGGCGACCGCGACGTCATCGAGCGCGGTCAGCGCGGCTTCGTTGCCAGCGGCGATCTCACCCAGCCGGCGCTCGGTCTCGTCGGCGATCGCCAGCCGGCGCCGCAGCGCCTCGCGCTCGGTGGGGTTGAGGCGCGCGGCCTCACCTTCGAGCCGCGCACGGACGAAATCGGCATCCAGGCCGGCGCTGCCGTGCACCAGCTCGACCATTGCGCCCAGCCCGGCGGCCGCCTCGCGCCCAACCTCGCCGACCAGCCCGCGGGCGCGCTCGTAGGTCACTTCGCGCGCGTCGAACTTGTCATCGAGCACGTCGAGCGCGCGCTGGTAGCGGGTGAACAGGCGATCGGCCTGCACCGCGAGGTCCGGGCGGCGCAGATCAACGAGTTCGCGCTTGACCTCCCACAGCTGGAGCACCACCACATCGGCATCGGTCGGCGCGAGGTCGGGGTCCAGCGTCAGCAGGTTGCGCTCGCGGCGCGCGTTGGCGACCTCGTGGCGCTGACGTTCGCGGGCGGCGGCACGTTCACGCCCGGCACGCGCGGCACGCCAGCGGCGCCAGCGCTTCTCCACGGACAGCTCGATCGGCACCGCGGCCAGCCCGACGAGCCAGCCGCCGAGGCTGGCGCCGAAGCCACCCCAGAAGGACGTCATCAGCAACAGCATCGCCACCGTGGGCATCGCTACCGCGTAGCGCAGGATCACCTGCCAGCGCGAGGCCACCTCCTCGGGCACGACCAGCCGCGGGTCGTACAGCCCGGCCATGAACCAGGGCATGAACGACACCAGCAGCCCGAACGCAAGCCCTTGGAGGAAATCGAACATTACGTGGCGCCGAGCGCCGGGTTGAGCGTGTAGGTGCCGGTGAGCTTCGCCTCGCCGAGCACATGGCCGGCGATCGCGGCGCGCACGTCCTGGCCGGTGAAGCGACCTTCCACCGCGCAACGCGGCACGTCCAGCGCGTACAGCGTGAACACGTAGTGGTGGATGATCGAGTCATTCCACGGCGGGCAGGGGCCGTCGTAGCCGTGGTAGTCGCCCTTCATCGCATCGTCGCCGGCGAACCAGGCGGTGTAGTCGTTGACGCCATGGCGCGCGCCGAGCGCCGTCTCCGGCCCGGGCTTGCCGCCGGGCGTGACCTCACCGGAGAAGTGGCCAGCGTCGATGGTGCGCAGGTCGGCGGGCAGATCCACCACCACCCAGTGGAAGAAATCCACCCGCGGCAGGCTGGCCGGCACCGTGCGCCCCTCCTGGTTCACGTCGTCGCCCTTGCTCGGAACATCGGGGTCATGGCAGATGAGCACGAAGGACTGCGTGCCGGCGGGTACGTCGCTCCACGCCAGTTGCGGGTTGCGGTTCCCGCCGAGGCAGACGTGACCTTCCTCTGCAGGAATGCAGAAGGCGAATTCGCCCGGGATGCGGGCGCCGTCGGTGAAGCTCTGGCTGGTGAGTTTCAAGGCATTCTCCTCGCGGATTGAACGGGACGTGGTCGAAGCCTGCACGGCAGCCCGATCAGGGCGTCTCGCACAGGCAGTGCAGATACAGGTGACGCGGGTCGTTCCAGCGCAGCAGATCGGCGGTGGAGCGTTGCACCTCGCCGACCAGCCCAGCGAGCGGACCGGTCGCCAGGCCTCGGGTGGCAAACTCCAGGCCGAGATCCTCGCCGGTACGCAGCAGCCGGCGCAGCAGGCGCTGTTCGAGGGACTCGATCGCCTCGGGCCACACCACCTCATAGTCGGCGAGGCCGGCGCGGGCGGCCGCAGCATCGATCGCCCCCTGCAAGCCACCAAGTTTGTCCACCAGGCCCAGGCCAAGCGCGGCCTCGCCGGTCCACACCCGCCCGCGCGCAACGGTATCGACCTCGTCCACCGTCATGTTGCGGGCCTTGGCGACGACGTCCAGGAAGCGGCGGTAGCCATGCTCGATACTGAGCTGCATGGCCTCGGCCGCTGCAGGGTCGAGCGGGCGACGGGGATCGAGCGCCCCGGCGAGCGGGGCGGTGGCCACGCCGTCGACACCGATGCCCAGCCGCCTCAGTGGCTCGGAGAACTCGGGGAAGAGTCCGAAGATGCCAATGGAGCCGGTCACCGTGGCCGGCGCAGCCCAGATCTCGTCGGCGCCGGAGGCGATCCAGTAGCCCCCCGAGGCCGCCACCGAGCTCATCGACGCGATCACCGGCTTACCGGCCTGGCGAGTGAGCTCGAGCTCGCGGCGGATCAGCTCGGACGCCCACGCGCTACCGCCCGGGCTGTCGATGCGCAACACCACGGCCTTGATGCGCTCGTTCTCGCGCGCCGCTCGGATCAAGTGGGCGAAAGTGTCGCCAGCGACCACGCCCGTGGGTTCGGCCCCGTCGACGATGGTCCCTTGGGCGACAATCACCGCCACGCTCGCGGGCGAGGCCTCCTGCTGGCCGGCGACCACCGCCAGATAGTGGTCTATGTCGATGCGGCGCGGCTCTTCGCCATCCGGGGCCTTGCCCACGGCCTCGATCAGGCGCGCACGCCATTCGTCGCGAGTGCTGAAGCGGTCGACCAGGCCCGCATCGAGCGCGGCCTTCGCAGCGTCCCCCCCGGCAGCGGCGAGGGCGCCGCGGATGTCGTTGACGTGCGCATCGACCGCCTCGGCCGGGAGCTTGCGGCTGGCGGCGATGTCGTCGCGCATGATGCGCCACAGGCCGCCGAGCAGGTCGCGCGTGGCCTCGCGGTCTTCGTCGGACATGTCGTTGCGGGTAAAAGGCTCGGAGAAGGACTTGTATTCGCCGACGCGGAAGACGTGCATCTTCACGCCGAGCCGGTCGAGCGCATCGCGGAAATAGGTTCCGTAGCGTGCCAGGCCGCGCAGCAGGACGAAGCCGTCGGGTGACAGGTGCACCTCATCAGCCACCGAGGCGAGGTAGTACTGCGACTGGGTGAAGCGTTCGCCGCGCGCCAGCACTGGCTTGCCCGAGGCCTTGAAGTCGGCGATCGCGGCACGCAGCTCGGCGAGCTTGGATAGACCGCCACCGATGAGCTCGTCCGTCTCGATCACCAGCGCCGCGATGCGGTGGTCGTCGCGCGCGCTACGCACCGCCTCGACCAGGTCGGCAAGGCGCACATGCCCAGCGGGCGCGCCACCTGCGCGCAACAGCGCGAGCGGCGGCTCGAGTTCGGTCTGCTCGACGAGCGTGCCAACGGGGCTCAGTACCAGCGC
Organism: Thauera sp. WH-2; assembly: GCF_048321015.1. NCBI lineage: Bacteria > Pseudomonadati > Pseudomonadota > Betaproteobacteria > Rhodocyclales > Zoogloeaceae > Thauera > Thauera sp. WH-2. The sequence goes on from NZ_JBLWFG010000003.1 coordinate 304,593, forward strand.
AGACCCGGCCAGCACCTCGGGTGCGGGCCGGAAGAACAGCGACACCAGCACGCCGAGGCCGAAGATCAGCGATGCGTAGAAGACGCCGCGCACGAGCAGGTCGAACAGGCGCACAAACATGCGCAGCACGTTGTAGATGAAGCGGAACAGGCCTCGGATCACGCGGCGGTTTCCTCGTCGGTCAGGCGGTGGTCAATCGGTACGGCGGCGGAACACCAGGTCCCAGACACCGTGTCCGAGCCTGAGACCGCGGTTTTCGAATTTCGTCAGCGGGCGGTAGTCCGGGCGCGGCGCAAAACCGTCAGCGGTATTCTGCAGCAGTGGCTCGGCGGAGATCACTTCGAGCATCCAGTGCGCGTAGTCCTCCCAGTCGGTGGCGCAGTGGAAGTATCCGCCCGGGGCGAGTTTCTGTGCGACGAGGGCGACGAAGTCGGGCTGGACGATGCGACGCTTGAAGTGGCGCTTCTTGCGCCAAGGGTCGGGGAAGAACAGATGTACGCCGGCCAGGGCACCGTCGGCAACCATGTCGCGCATCACCTCGACGGCATCGTGCTGCATGATGCGCAGATTGGACAGATTGCCCTCGGCGATCAGCTTGCACAGCGCACCCACGCCGGGGGTATGCACTTCGATGCCGAGGAAGTCCTTCTCGGGCATTGCAGCAGCGATCCGCGCCGTGGTCTCACCCATACCGAAACCGATCTCGAGGATCTTCGGTGCTTCGCGACCGAACGCGACGTCGAGGTCGAGCGGCGCGACACGGTAGTCGATGCCGACGCTGGGCAGCACTTCATCCAGAGAACGCTGCTGAGCCTCGGACATGCGCCCCTGGCGCAGCACGAAGCTGCGGATGCTGCGGCTGGAGAAGCGGTGCTCAGGGCTGTCGCGACCGATGATCTCGGCCTGCGAGCTGACTTCGGCAGACACCGGCACGCCTGCTCCGCCCGCCCGTTCCCGAACCTCTGGCGCGGCCATGGCTTCGTTGCGAACCTTGGTCATGAACCGATCAGCCCCTGGGTCGGCGAGCTCGGGTCGGCCGAATAGAACTTGCGCGGCATGCGCCCGGCGAGGAAGGCTTCGCGGCCGGCCTCAACCGCCTTGCGCATCGCGCCCGCCATCAGGACCGGCTTGCCGGCGGCGGCGATCGCAGTGTTCATCAGCACGCCGTCACAGCCCAGCTCCATCGCGATCGCAGCGTCCGAGGCAGTGCCCACGCCGGCATCGACCAGCACCGGCACCTTGGCGTTATCGATGATGAGGCGCAGGTTCCACGGGTTGAGGATGCCCATGCCGGAGCCAATCAGCGAAGCCAGCGGCATGATCGCGCAGCAGCCGATCTCCTCCAGCATCTTCGCCTGGATGGGGTCGTCCGCGCAGTACACCATGACATCGAAGCCATCCTTCACGAGAGTCTCTGCGGCCTTGAGCGTCTCGGGCATGTTGGGGAACAGGCTCTTGGGGTCGCCGAGCACTTCGAGCTTGACCAGCGGGTGACCATCAAGGAGTTCGCGCGCCAGGCGCAGCGTGCGAACCGCATCGTCGGCGGTGTAGCAGCCGGCGGTGTTGGGCAGGATGGTGAATTTCTCCGGTGGCAACACGTCGAGCAGGTTGGGCTCGCCCGGGTTCTGGCCAATATTGGTGCGGCGGATGGCGACAGTGACGATCTCGGCGCCGCTGGCGTCGATGGCTTCGCGTGTCTCGGCGAAATCCTTGTACTTGCCGGTGCCGACGAGCAGGCGCGAGCTATAGGCCTTACCGGCGATGACCAGGGGGTCGTTCATGTTGGGAACCTGTTGTGCGGGGTTGTCTGGAAGGAAGGTGCGTCAGGGGGGCGACCCTGCGGGAACGGATTTGGCGGGAGCGGGCGATCCCGCTTCCACCATACCCGCATCCACCGAGATGGCTTCAGCCGCCGCCGACTGCGACGACGATTTCGAGTCGATCGCCATCGGCGAGTTTCACGTCGGCATGGCGGGCCTTGGGCACGATCTCGCCGTTACGCTCGACCGCGAGCCGTTTGCCGACGAGGCCACGCGCCTCGAGCAGCGCAAGCACGGTGAAATCGGGTGCCAGCGTCTCGGGCTGGCCGTTGAGAATGACCTGGATCATGGCGTTCGGGGCTGTCCGTAGGCGAAAAATCTTATCATGCCGTGGGTTTGACTTTTGCCCGGCGCGGCGCTAACTTCCTGCCACCTAGCGCCGATTTGATCAACAGCTTGCGGGCGCTCAACAAATACGGCTAAAGCGAGGGCACCCAGTCCGCGTTTGTAGCCGACTGGGTTTTTTGTTTGCAGATGACGAAATTGATCCCACCCCAATCGGTCGGCGTCGTCGCGCCGCAGCGGGCCGAGTTCACCGAGCCGCTCGCGCTGCGTAGCGGGGGTACGCTGGACAAATACCATCTCGTCTACGAGACCTACGGAACGCTCAACGCCGATGGCAGCAACGCGGTGCTCGTCTGCCACGCGCTGTCGGGCTCGCACCACGTCGCCGGCACCTACGCCGACGCGCCGCACAACGTCGGCTGGTGGGACAACCTGATCGGCCCGGGCAAGCCGCTGGATACGCGCAAGTTCTTCGTGATCGGGGTGAACAACCTCGGCGGCTGCTACGGCTCCTCCGGACCCAACCAGATCAACCCCACCACCGGCACGCTGTGGGGGGCGGACTTCCCCTTCGTGACCGTGGAAGACTGGGTGGAGTCGCAGGCGCGCCTGGCTGATCGCCTCGGCATCCAGCGCTTCGCCGCGGTGGTGGGCGGCTCGCTTGGCGGCATGCAGGCGATGTCGTGGGCGCTGCAGTTTCCCGAGCGCGTGGGCCACGTCGCGGTGATTGCCGCCGCGCCCAAACTCACCGCGCAGAACATCGCCTTCAACGAGGTCGCCCGCCAGGCCATCCTCACCGACCCCGAGTTCCACGGCGGCCACTACTACGCGCACGGCGTGGTGCCGGCGCGCGGGCTCAAGCTGGCGCGCATGGTGGGGCATATCACCTATCTGTCCGACGACTCGATGGCGGAGAAATTCGGTCGCAGCCTGCGTCATGGGCGCAACACCTACAGCTACGACGTCGAGTTCGAGATCGAGTCCTACCTGCGCTATCAGGGCGACAAGTTCGCCGGCTACTTCGACGCCAACACCTACCTGCTGACCACCAAGGCGCTCGACTACTTCGACCCTGCCTTCGAGTACGGCGGCAACCTCGCCGCCGCCCTGGCGCGTGCCACGGCGGACTTCCTCGTGGTGTCCTTCACCACCGACTGGCGCTTCTCGCCCGAGCGCTCACGCGAGATCGTCTACGCGCTGCTGCACAACAAGCGCAACGTCAGCTACGCGGAGATCGACTGTCCGGCCGGACACGACTCCTTCCTGCTCGACGAGACCCGCTACCACAAGCTGCTGTCGGCCTGGTTCGACCGCATCGAGGTTTGAATGACAACCCCCACGCTCACTGCGTTCGCTGCCCCCCGAGGGGGCACCAGTACGCTTGAGACGGCTCGGCGCATACTGACATGACCTCCTACCGCTATGACTATGAAGTGATCACCCAGTGGATCGAGCCCGGCGAAAAGGTGCTCGACCTCGGCTGCGGCGACGGCGATCTGCTGCGCCACCTGATGCAAGTGCGCCAGGTGCAGGGCTACGGCGTCGAAAACGACCCCGACAAGCTGCTGGGCAGCGTGAAGAACGGCGTGAACGTGATCCAGATGGACCTCGAGAAGGGCCTGGTGGGCCTGGAGGACGGCTTCTTCGACCACGTGATCATGAGCCTGTCGCTGCAGGCCATGCACAACACCCAGGGCATCCTGCACGAGATGCTGCGCGTGGGCCGCGAGGCCGTGGTGAGCTTTCCCAACTTTGGCTACTGGCGCCACCGCCAGAGCATCCTCAACGGCCGCATGCCGGTGTCGGAGAGCCTGCCCCACCAGTGGTTCAACACCCCCAACGTGCGCTTCTTCACCATCGCCGACTTCGACGCGCTGTGCGAGATGAACGGCATCGCAGTACACGAACGCCTCGCCTTCGACGAGGGCAAGCTGGTGCTGGACGAGCCGAACTTCCTCGCCAGCGTCGCGGTGTATCGTCTGGGAAGAGCCTGAAACCGGCCTGGATGCGGGCCGGCAGGCGAGCCCGGGGGTGTCCCCCCGGGCATGGCGTCAGCCGACGACGAAGGACGAGACGTCCACGCGCACGGCCGGGCGCTCGAGCGCTGCAGCAGTCACGATAGCGAATTTCTTCGCCCATTCAGCGCCCTGCTCGAAGCGACTCTCGCCGCCGTATTTGGCGACGTTGAGGATCATGTCGAGCACCAGCACCTTGCCCATCGGGTTGGAAGGCGAGCACTCGAGCTCATCGAACTCTTTCGCGAGCCAGCTACGCGCCTGCTCCTTGGTGGTCGAGGCAACCTCGGCGTCGTGCAACGCGAACTCGTACTCGCGGTCACCGCCGAATACCACGGTCACGGTGTAGGACATGGAAAACAACCTCCTCGATTGGGGGATCTTTGCTTTGCCCGCATTGTTGGCGCAGAGCGCAGCGGATGCAAGCAAAGTATCGAATTGTGTAAACGGAAGGGGGTGGCGATGATCTGCGATAATGCGCGGCTCCGCAACGCCCCGGCCCCGCATCTTGTCCTCGCCCTCCGCAGCCCCCCGGACGCCCGCCTGGCTCGCCGCCCTGCTCAACCGGCGGATGCTGATCTGCATCTTCACCGGCTTCGCATCCGGCCTCCCGCTGTACCTGCTGCTCAACCTGGTGCCGGCTTGGCTGAAGACAGAGGGCCTGTCGCTGAAGGCGATCGGCGCCTTCGCGCTGATCCAGTTCCCCTACACCTGGAAGTTCCTGTGGGCGCCGCTGCTCGACCGCTACGGCATCCTCCCCTGGCTGGGGCGAAGGCGAAGCTGGATGTTCGTGTCGCAGCTCGGCCTGCTGGCGGCGATCGCCTGGCTGGGGCAGGTGTCGCCGGTGGATCACCTGCCGATGGTGGTGGGCCTGACCGCAACGATCGCGCTGCTGTCGGCCACGCAGGACATCGCGCTCGACGCCTTCCGCCGCGAGATCCTGCCCGACGCCGAGCTGGGGCTGGGGAATGCGATTCATGTGAATGCATACCGGATCGCGGGGCTGGTGCCGGGGTCGCTGTCCTTGATCCTGGCGGACCACCTCCCATGGGCGCAGGTCTTTCTCATTACTGCGGCGTTCATGATCCCCGGCCTGGCGATGACACTGCTGGTGAAGGAGCCGCTCGCCGATGCCGGCACCCCGCGCACCCTGCGCGACGCGGTGGTCGAGCCCTTTCGCGAGTTCTTCGGCCGCCACGGCGTGCAGTCGGCGCTGCTGGTGCTGGCTTTTCTGTTCTTCTACAAGCTGGGCGACTCGCTGTGCACCGCGCTCGCCACGCCCTTCTACCTCGACATGGGCTACAGCAAGACCGAGATCGGCGTGATCGCGAAGAACGCCGGGCTGTGGCCGATGGTGATCGGCGGCATCCTGGGCGGCATCTGGATGCTCAAGCTCGGCATCAACCGCGCGCTGTGGATCTTTGGTGTGGTGCAGTTCGTCACCATCCTCGGCTTCGTGTGGATGGCCTGGCTGGGCCCGGGGGATTCGACTCCGGCACGCCTTGTGGTGCTCGCGACCGTGATCGCCGGCGAAGCCGTGGGTGCAGGACTGGGCACCACCGCCTTCGTCGCCTTCATGGCGCGCACCACCCACCCGGCCTACACCGCTACCCAGCTCGCGCTGTTCACCAGCCTGATGGCAGTGCCGCGCACCTTCATCAACGCAACCGCGGGCTGGCTGGTAGAGGCGCTGGGATGGACCAACTTCTTCTGGCTGTGCTTCGCGCTTGCGGTGCCGGGCATGGTGCTGCTGCTCAAGGTCGCGCCGTGGAACGGGGAGCGTACCCAGACATGAGGCGCGCACGCCTGCCCGCCATCACCGGGAGAGCGCGCACGCCGCACGCTCGCTCAGCGGGCGTCGGCCCGACAGGACGGGCGCGTTGACCGATGCGCAATAGTCCAAGACTGACGGAGTTCCTCGCCGGCTGTCGCGACGAATCACCGCTGCTGCTCGGCGTCACACCCTTCGGCATGATCTACGGCATCGCCGCGCTCGCCGCGGGTGTGCCCGCCTGGCTGGCACAGCTCGCCTCGGCCATCGTCTTTGCCGGCGCGGCACAACTGGTGATCGTACAGATGCTCGCTGCCGGGGCGGGCTTCATGCCGATCGCACTGACTTCGGGCCTGCTCAACCTGCGCCACGTGCTCTACAGCGCCTCGATGGCCGAGTACGTGCGCCACCTGCCGCGACGCTGGCGACTGCTGCTGGCCTACGTGCTGACCGACGAGGCCTACGCGGTGGCGGTGCTGCGCTACCAGCGGCGCGGGCCGGAGCCCGCTGCCGCTCAGGCCGGAAACCCTGACGAAGCGCCCCCATCCGCGGCAAGCACGGCATGCAGCGCCAGCGATGCGGCCATCGGGGCTCGGGCGCCTGCCGAAGACCTGCGGCACTGGTACTTTCTCGGCGCCGGCTTCACGCTGTGGGCAGGCTGGCAGTTGTCCACCGCGGTCGGCCTGCTGTTCGGCGCCACCATCCCACCCGAGTGGGAGCTGGATTTCGCCGTGCCGCTGACCTTCATCGCGTTGCTGACCCTGCTCCTGCGCGAGCGTGCGGGCCAGGCCGCAGCACTGGCCGCGGGGCTCGGTGCGCTGGTCTTCGCCGCCCTGCCCTACAAGCTCGGTCTAGTCGCAGCGATCCTGCTCGGCCTGGCCGCAGGCGCGTGGACCGTGCACCGCCTGGAGCGCGCGTGATGAGAACGGCAAGCCTCGTTCTGCTGCTGGTGCTGGTCGGGGTGCTGACCTACCTGTACCGCTACGCAATGATCGGCCTCTTTGCCAGCCGCAGCCTGCCCGGATGGCTGCATGCGCTGTGTCGCCACATCGCACCGGCGAGCTTCGCCGCACTGACCGCGAGCGGGCTCTTCGTAGCCGGCGGGGAAGTGGTGCTCGCCTTCGACACGCCACGCCCCTGGGCCGCGCTGGTCGCGGTGCTGGTGGCCTGGCGCACGCGCAGCGTGCTGGCCACCATCGCTGCCGGCATGTCAGCGCTCTACCTCTTCAAGCTGCTGTTCTGACCGATGACCACACAGACCCTGATCGACGCCGCCCGCACACTCTCCGATGCAGTCGATGCACTGCCCTTTGCGCCTCCCGTCACCCACGTCTACAACCCGCTCGACTACGCCTGGAACGTGCATCGGCGCTATCTGGAACGCTACGGCGCGGGGCACAAGCGGGTGGTCTTCATCGGCATGAACCCCGGCCCCTTCGGCATGGCGCAGATCGGCGTCCCCTTCGGCGAGATCGCCAGCGCACGCGACTGGCTGGGGCTAGAGGGTCCGGTCGGGCAGCCGCGCATCACCAACCCGAAGCGCCCCGTGGAAGGCTTCGCCTGCACCCGGTCCGAGGTCAGCGGCCAGCGCCTGTGGGGCCTGTTCCGGGCCCGCTTCGGCACTCCCGAAGCCTTCTTCGCAGGGCATTTCGTAGCCAACTACTGCCCGCTGGTGTTCTTCGAGAATGGCCGCAACCTCACCCCCGACAAGCTGCCGGTCGCCGAGCAGCGCCCCTTGCTTGCCGCCTGCGACACCCACCTGCGCACCCTGATCGGAGCCCTGCAGCCCGAGTGGGTGATCGGCATCGGCAACTGGGCAGAAAAGCGTGCCACCGAAGCGCTCGCGGACCTGCCCGGACTGAAGTTCGGCCGCGTGCTGCACCCCAGCCCTGCCAGCCCCGCCGCCAACCGTGGCTGGGCCGAGGCGGCAACGAAGCAACTGCTGGCGCTGCAGGTCTGGAAAGACTGAAGGCGCAGCCGCTCAAGCAGGCGGAGATACCTGACCGCCGGCTTCGGACATCAGACTGGCAATCAAGCCCCTCAGCCAACGGTTGCCGGGGTCATGGTGAAAGCGCTCATGCCAGTGCTGCTTCACCGTGTACTCCGGCAATGGAAAGGGTACCGGCAGGATGCTGAAATCACCCCGCCCGCGCAGCAGTTCGCCCAAGCGGCGCGGCACAGTCATCAGAAGGTCGGTGCGCTCCACCACAAATGCGGCGCCAAGAAAGTTGGGGATGTCGAGCACGATGCGCCGCTTGATCCCTTGACGGGCGATCTCCTGCTCGATGATCTGATGTCCGGTTCCGGTTGCACGGAAGGCGGCATGCCCCTCCGCCTCGAACTGCGCCAGCGTGAGTCCGCCCCGGATTCGTGGGTGATCCGCGCTGGCCAGGCAGACGTAGTGCTGACGAAACAGCGCCTGCTGGTAGAAGCCCGCCTCAAGACCGGGGATGAAGCCCACTGCCAGATCGGCCTCCCCCGACTCCAGCTGGCGGCCCGCGCTGTCGTCCAGCGAGGCGATATCGATACTGACCCCTGGCGCAGCGGCGCGTAGCGCCCCCCACAGCCTCGGCAGCAGGACGAGGTGCGTGATGTCGGTCATGCAGATGCGAAAGCGCCGCGCTGAAGTCGCAGGGTCAAACACGCTGCGGAGCCCAAACGCGCCCTCGAGCGCATCGAGTGCATGACGGATCGGCTGAACCAGTTCCTCCGCCAGGGGCGTCGGCGCCATGCCTCCAGAGGTCCGCACGAACAGGGGATCCGAAAAATGCTCGCGCAACTTGCCCAACGCCACGCTGACCGCGGGTTGGCCAATCTCGAGCAGTTCGGCCGCACGACTCACGCTGCAGGTCTTGTAGACCGCATCGAAGATCTGCAGCAGACGCTGGTCGGGATTGCCCATCGGCACACCTCTATTCGAAATCCGAATTAACTCTATTCTCCGACCTGCGTAGACGCAATATTTATCGCCCTATAAATTGGCTCCCACCACAACGCATCGCCGCTTGCTTTGATCTAACGCAAAAGCCTTGATCGAGGGGCGACGAGTCCAGAACGGAGGAGTCAGAAATGCAGGAACTCGGTCGTCTCGATGATCTACCGCTCGTGTACCGCGAGTCTCTCGAAGCGCAGAATCTTGTGCCCTTGTGGCCCAGCCTGCGTTCGGTGCTCCCTCCAGGCACACCCGCACGGCGCACGCAAGCCGTCAAATGGTCGTACTCGGCGCTGCGCCCGCTGCTGATCCAGGCTGGCGAGCTCACACCGATCGAGAAAGCCGAGCGCCGCGTGCTGGTGCTCTCCAACCCCGGTCACGGCCTCGAAAAGATGCAGGCCAGCGCCGCGATCTATCTCGGCATGCAACTGTTGCTGCCCGGCGAGTGGGCGCCTGCGCACAAGCACACCCCGAACGCAGTGCGCATGATCGTCGAAGGGGAAGGTGCCTACACCACGGTCGACGGCGAGAAGTGCCCGATGCACCGCGGCGACCTGATCCTGACGCCGACCGGCCTGTGGCACGAACACGGCCATGACGGCGAGGATCCGGTCGTATGGCTCGACGTGCTCGATCTGCCGCTTGTGTATTACACCGAAACCTCCTACGCGACCGAAGGCCGGGAACAGGCCGTCACGGGCACGCGCCTGGAGCGCAACTACGCTCGTGGCGGTGTCGTGCCGTCGCCCGTATTTACCCGCGGCAGCGCCCGCACCTACCCAATGCTGCGTTACCCGTGGGCCGACGCCCGCAGCGCGCTGCTGAACCTTGCCGAAGCGCAGCCCGAAGTGGAGGCAGTCCAGGTCGCATACGTCAATCCCGAGAGTGGCAGCGACTGCCAGAACATCCTCGGTTTCTCGGCCCTGATGCTGCGCCCGGGCGAAACCCTGCCGCTCCCGGCGCGGTCGCCTGCGATGGTGTTCCATGTCATCGAGGGAGGCGCCGAAGTCTGGGCGGACGACAAGACATTCTCCCTTGCCCCCGCAGACACCTGCTGCACGCCGGGCTATGTGCCGGTCACCCTGAAGAATCCGTCCCCGTCCGAACCCGCCTTCATCTTCATCGCCGACGAAAGCCCGCTGCACAAGAAGCTCGGCGTCTACGAAGTTCGCACCTGACCCCCGACCCCAACACACCCAGAGAACAAACGATGTCCGACAATCAATACCTCTTCCCGCCCGCCCCCATCTACTCCCTGCCGGTACGCGGCATCGAGCCGCGGTATCCGGTCAAGCGCATCTTCTGCGTCGGCCGCAACTACCACGCGCACGCCGTCGAGATGGGCCGTCCGGTCGACAAATCCACCGCACAGCCGTTCTACTTCACCAAGGCCGCGTCCACCCTGGTCGAATCCGGCGCCACCGTGCCCTATCCGACCGGAACCTCCAATTACCACTACGAGATGGAACTGGTCGTTGCCATCGGCGCACCGGGCTTCCGCGTCGCCGAAGCGGACGCTGAGCGCCTGATCTACGGTTACGCCGCCGGCCTCGACATGACCCGCCGCGACCTGCAGCTGGTCGCCCGCGAACAGGGCCGCCCCTGGGACCTGGGCAAGGACTTCGAGCTCTCCGCCGTATGCACGGAGATCGTGCCGATCGGCGACCTGGGCCTCCTCGATACCGGCACGATCAAGCTGCAGGTGAATGGAGAGACCCGGCAGTCCGCCGACCTGTCACAACTGATCTGGAGCATCCCCGAGCTGATCGCCGACCTGTCGAAGTTCTACCACCTTGAGCCCGGCGACCTGATCTTCACCGGCACGCCGGAGGGTGTGGGTGCAGTCAAGAGTGGCGACCGCATCACCGGCCATGTCGACCGGGTCGGCGACATCGAACTGACGATCGGCGCCGCCGAATAGAGCCCGCGTGGCGGGGCAGCAAACGCTCCGCCGCCACCCATCGAGCAGGAGGAGACATTCATGACCGAGAAACTACCCGTAATCGTCGCCGGCGGTGGCATTGGCGGCTTGGCTGCCGCGCTCGCACTGGTGCGCCAGGGTTTCAACGTTCTGGTTCTGGAGCAGGCCGACGAGATCGGCGAAATCGGCGCTGGCATCCAGTTGGGGCCCAATGCCTTTCACGCCTTCGACGCACTCGGCGTCGGAGAGAAGGCGCGCGGCCGCGCCGTGTATACCGACGAAATGGTGATGCACGATGCGCTCGACGAAAAGCTGATCGGCCGTATCGCCACCGGCGAGGCCTTCCGCAAACGCTTCGGCAACCCTTATGCAGTCATCCACCGGGTCGACGTGCACCTGTCCCTGCTCGAGGGCGCGCAGGAAACCGGGCGCGTCGAGTTCCGCACCTCGACCCGCGTCGAACGCATCGAACAGGATGCCAGCAGCGTCACGGTGCACGACCAGCACGGCAACACCTTCCGCGGCATCGCACTGATCGGAGCCGACGGGGTGAAATCGGTAGTGCGCGCGCAGTATGTGAATGACCCGGCACGTGTGACCGGCCACGTGGTCTACCGCGCCGTGGTCGACAGGCAGGACTTCCCGGCGGATCTGCAGTGGAACGCGGCGAGCCTGTGGGCCGGGCCCAACTGTCACCTCGTGCACTACCCGCTGCGCGGCGGCGAGCAATACAACGTCGTGGTGACCTTCCACAGCCGCCAGCAGGAGGAATGGGGCGTCACCGAAGGCAGCCGCGAGGAAGTGCAGAGCTACTTCCAGGGCATCTGTGCCAAGGCCCGCCAGTTGATCGACCTGCCCAAGACCTGGAAGCGCTGGGCGACCGCCGACCGCGAACCGATCAGCCAATGGACTTTCGGCCGGGTCACGCTGCTGGGCGACGCGGCACACCCGACCACACAGTACATGGCGCAGGGTGCCTGCATGGCGCTGGAGGACGCGGTGACGCTCGGCGAAGCGCTCCGGATGCATGACAATGACTTCGAGAAGGCTTTCGACCTCTACCAGCGCTCGCGCATTGCCCGTACCGCACGCATCGTTCTGTCGTCGCGCGAGATGGGCCGCCTGTATCACGCCAAGGGTGTCGAGCGCCTGGTGCGCAACGACCTGTGGAAGGGCCGTAGCCAGGAGCGCTTCTACGATGCCATGGAATGGCTGTACGGCTGGAACGTCACCAACTGCCTGAGCAAGGATTGAGCCGCCCCATGGAACTGCACAATTTCTTCCGCAGCGGCACCTCGCACCGGCTGCGCATCGCATTGAACCTGAAGGGCATCGACTACGCCTACGTGCCGGTCGACCTCCGCACCGAGGAGCACCTCGGAGCGGCCTTCCGGGCGCTGAACCCGCAGGCTCTGGTGCCTGCGCTCACCGACGGCGAGATGACCCTGATCCAGACTCCGGCGATCATCGAGTGGCTCGAAGAGCGCTATCCGGACCCGGCGCTGCTGCCGGCGAACGCCGAAGACCGTGCGCGCGTGCGCGCGCTGGCTGCGATCGTGGGTTGCGACATCCACCCGATCAACAACCGCCGCATCCTGGAGTACCTGCGCAAGACGCTGCACTGCGACGAAGCGGCCGTGCTCGCATGGTGCAACACCTGGATCCGGGCCGGCTTCGACGCGCTGGAGGCGATGCTGTCGGCCGACGACAAGCGCGGCGACTTCTGCTTCGGCAATGTGCCCACGATCGCAGACGTGTATCTGATCCCCCAGGTTGAAAGCGCCCGCCGCTTCAACGTCGACCTGAGCGCATACCCGAACATCGTCGCGATCGACCGCGCATGCAGCGAGCTCGATGCATTCCGCCGCGCGACCCCCGCCGCACAACCGGATGCGAAGTGAATCGGCCATCCGGACGGATTTAGAACACATATATAGCCCCCCGAGGAGACACCCAATGAAAGCCCAGTTCAAGAAACTCACCCGCGGCCTGATCACCGGCCTCATGCTGTCGGTCGCCGCCGTCGGCGCCCATGCTCAATCGCTCAAGCTCGGCCACATCACCCCGCCGACCCACGTCTGGCACCAGGTGGGCGAGAAGATTTCGGCCGATCTCGCCGCGTCCACGGACGGCAAGATGAAGCTCGCGGTCAGTCCGCTGCAGAAGCTCGGCAACGAAGCGCAGATGATCAACCTGATGCAGGCAGGCGCGCAGCAGTTCGGTATCTTCACCGTCGGCGGGCTATCCAACCGCGAAGAGTCCTTCCTCGCCTGGTCGCTGCCCTATGTGTTCCAGGACGTTGCCCACGCCACCCGCGCCGCGAACACGCCTGCAGCGAAGGAGATGCTCAAGCGCCTCGAGGCACACGGGCTGGTCGGTCTGGGCTATGCGTTCGCCGGCATGCGCCACGTGCTCTCGCTCCAGCCGGTCGCCTCCGCCACAGATCTCGCCAACAAGAAGATCCGCTCCTTCCCGAGCCCGGTATACAACGACTGGTGGAACGCAAACGGCGCGGCCCCCACCGCCCTGCCGCTGTCCGAAGTCGCGCCATCGCTGACGACCAAGCTGCTCGATGCCGTGGATATCGACCTCGATGCCCTCGTCGGTCTCAAGTTCCATCAGCAGGCGCCCAACCTGACCCTGACCCGCCACATGGCCTTCCCGTCGGTGATCGTGGTATCCAAGAAGTGGTGGGACAGTCGCAGCCAGGCGGATCGCGACCTCATCCTCAAGGTCGTGGCCGACGCCGAGCAATGGGGCTACCAGACCGCGATCGATGCTGACGAGAGCAATCTGGCAAAGGCCAAGGCGGATGGCGCGATGATCGTCGAGGCGGACATCGGCTCCTTCCAGGCCGTGGCGGAGAAGGTCCGCGCGCAGTACATCGCCAGAAACCCGCTCATTGCCGACTTCTACGCGCAGGCGAAGGGTCTCTGACCGCACTGTCTGACGCACACGCGCCAGATCCGTGATGTACGGTGCGGAGCGGGCTCTCCGGGCACGCTCCGCACGATCGCACCCCCCTCGGGAGTTCTCGCGATGTTTGCCCAGATACAGAAAATCGACCGCAGCCTGGCCACGATCGAGCGCTGGCTCGTGATCGCGCTCACCAGCGGAATCGCCTGCATCATGACCACGCAGGTATTCATGCGCTATTTCCTCAGCGCCCCGCTGTTCTGGGCTGAGGAGATTTCGGTCCAACTGCTCGTGTTCGCGACGCTGTTCGGCCTCTCGCTACTCGTGCACCACAGCCAGCTCGTTTCCATCGACTTTCTGCCGCAGGCCCTGCCCGAGCGCATGCGCCACCTGCTGCTTGCGCTCGCCGGTGTGGTGATGATGGGCCTGTTCGCATTCCTGTGCTGGCTCGGCGTGGAGTGGGTGAGCCGCCCGGACGTGCGCATGGAGCTGGGCGCCACAACCCAGCTGCCGCGCTGGTACAACTATTCCGTGCTACCTGCCGCGATGGCAACGATGACCTTGCATCAGTTCGCCGCAGTCCTGCGTGAGACGCGTGCAGCTTTCACCGGAGCCGCCAGATGACCACCCTGATCGTCTTCTTCATCCTGCTTTTCGCGGGCGTGCCCATCGTCGGCACGATCCTGATCTCGGCGGTGGTCTTCATGGCGACCAGCGACCTTGCCGTGCTGTTCGATTCGATCCCGATCCAGCTCTACGGCGCGCTCGAGATCAACAGCCTGCTCGCCATCCCGCTCTTCCTGCTCGTGGGCGAGATCATGAACAAGGCCGGTCTTACCCAGCGCCTGATCGCCGTAGCCGAAGTGCTGGTCGGGCGCCTCAAAGGCGGCCTGGCGTACGCCAACCTGTTTACGAACGCCATGGCCGCATCGATTCTCGGCTCCGCAGTCGCCCAGATCGGCGTGATGAGCAAGGTCATGATTCCGGCGATGGAACGCCTGGGCTACGACCGCGCATTCTCCGGCGCCGTCACCGTTTCGGCGGGCCTGCTCGGTCCCATCATCCCGCCTTCCATGCTGATGATCATCTACGGTGTGGTTGCGGTGCAGCCGATCGCGCCTCTATTCATCGCCGGAATCGTGCCCGGCATGCTCCTGATCGCAGGGCTTGCGTTCGTCATCCTGCTGTTCGGCTTCTTCGGGCCCGGCCTGCCTGCTGGCGAACGCAGCGGAAGGGCGGCCTCGATACGGATCCTCATCGAGGGTCTGGTACCCGGACTGATTCCGCTGGTGGTGATCGGCGGCATCATGGCCGGCGTGATGACACCGACAGAATCCGGTGCGGTGGCTGCCGTCATGGCGCTCACCCTTGGCCTGTTCTACCGCGAGATCAAGGTGCGGGACCTCGGCAAGATCCTGCTCGATGTCGGCGTCAACACTGCAACCATTACCGGCCTGATCGCCGCCGCTTCGGTACTGAGCTGGGTGCTCGCTTTCCAGGGCGTGCCGGACATGGTCGTCGAGTTCATGCAGGGCCTGACCGATTCACCCTTCGTGTTCCTGCTGCTGGTGATCGCGCTGATGATGCTGCTCGGCATGTTCCTCGAGAGCATCAGCGTGCTGATCGTAGTCGTCCCCTTGCTGATGCCGGTGGTGACCAGCCTGGGCATCGACCCCATCCATTTCGGCGTGGTGTGCACGGTGGCCACGGTGATCGGCCTGGTGACGCCCCCGGTCGGCCCCGGCCTTTACATCGCCATGGTGCAGGCCGACATCCGCATGGGTCCGTTGTTCAAGGCAACCGTCCCCTTCCTTCTGGTCGTGCTGCTGGTGCTGGTGCTGATCGCGGCCGTGCCGGAGATCTCGACCTGGCTGCCGAACCTGATGACGCGCAACTGACCGGCCAGGCACGGCTGGCCACCACGACCCGACGAACTCTGGGGAGACCCACATGACCACCCCGTCCGACGATGCAAACAAGCAACCGATCAACGAATTTTCCGAATGCCATTCGGGAATTCTCAAGAGGCTGGACATGCTGGGCGAACTGCCCGCACTGCTCGACGCCGCCTCGCGCGCTCGCGAGATCGCTGCCAAGGCACTGGAGTTCTTTCGCGAAGCCATCTTCGAGCACCACCAGGACGAGGAGCGCGAACTGTTTCCGGCCGTGCTGGCAAGCGCCGAAAAGGGCGCTGAGTACGACCAGGTGAAGGCGCTCGCAAAGCGCCTCACCGACGAGCACCGCGAACTGGAAGCGAGCTGGAAACGCCTGGAACCGGAACTCAAGCGTGTTGCCAAGGGCCAGGACAGCCGCCTGGAAATCGCCGAGGTGGAACGCTTGGTCGCACGCTACAAGGCCCACGCGGAACTGGAGGAGAACGAGTTCCTCCCGCTGTCCAAGACCATTCTGGGGCGCAATTCACACCACATGGCGGCCCTCGGCCTCTCACTGCACACGCGCCACGCACCCAAGCGACCAGCCACCTACATCTAGCGCACAGCGTCCGCCACGCGCCGCCACAAGCGTCGTCACGCGCGAACGAACCATCACTCGACCGACCGTCCCTCGCCCGTCTCCTCGTGGGTGCGCCCGTCCCGGATGTGATAGATACGGCGGAAGGTGGGGATGATCTTCTCGTCGTGGGTGACGACGACGATGGCGGTGTCGTACTCGCGCGCCATGCGGTTCAGGATGCGGATCACGCTCAACGCGCGTTCGCTATCGAGCGGCGCGGTTGGCTCGTCGGCCAGGATCACCGGCGGGCGGCTGACCAGGGCGCGGGCAATCGCTACGCGCTGTTGCTCCCCTCCGGAGAGTTGCGAGGGCATGGCGCGGGCGCGATGGCCGACGTCCAGCGCCTCGAGCAGCTCCACCGCGCGCCGCCGGGCCTCGGCGTTCGGCCGCCCGGCCAGCATCGGCAGCAGGGCAACGTTGTCGGTGACGTCGAGAAAGGGGATCAGGTACGGCGCCTGAAACACGAAGCCGATGCGATCGCGGCGCAGCGCGCGCAGGTCGCCAATCCGCCAGCCATCGTCGTAGATGGTTTCGTCGCCCAGCGTCATGCGCCCGGCAGTGGGCTCGATCACCGCGCCCAGGCATTTGAGCAGGGTGCTCTTGCCGGACCCCGACGGCCCGATCAGGCCGACCACCTCGCCGGGCGCGACCGCCATGTCGACCTGCCGGAGTGCCTCCACCGCGGTGTCCCCGCTGCCGTAGCGCTTTCGCAAGCCTTCGATGCGGATCCCCCGCGCGGCCTGGGTATTCTGTTTCATTTCAGCCTCCGATCGCCTCGGCCGGATCCACCCGCAATGCGGCCCGGATCGCGAGCACGCTGGCGAGCACGCAGATCACCACCACCGCGACCAGCGCGCGCACCGTGTCGCCGGTCTCGAGCAGCACGTGCTTGGGAAACGCCGGCGCCCAGAAGGTCGCTGCGATCTTGCCCACCACGAAGCCGATCAGGCCCAAGCCCACGGCCTGCTGCAGGATCATGGCGGCAATCGTGCGATTGCGCGTGCCGATGAGCTTGAGCACCGCGATCTCGCGGATCTTGCCCAGCGTGAGCGTGTAGATGATGAAGGCCACGATCGCCGCGCTGACGACCGCAAGGATCACGAGGAACATCGCGATCTGACGCGCCGAGGTGGCGATCAGCTTCGCGATGAGGATCTCTTCCATCTGCGCCCGCGTATAGACCGTAAGCCGCTGCCAGCGCCGGATGGGTTCGGCGACACGCTCGGGGTCGTAGCCCGGCGTCAGTTGCACCAGCACTGCATTGACGTAGGGATTGGTGCTCTGCGAGGCGATCACCGCATCAAGCAGGCCGGGTACGCCGGGGCGGTTGAGCGCCGGATTCCGTGCGGTGCGCGCACGCTGGCGCACGATGGCGTCGTTGTCCTTGAGGAACTGGGCCTCCTGGGCGTCCTTGAGCGGGATGAAGACCATCGGATCGCCGCCCGAGGACACCATGCGCCGGGTGAGCCCCACCACCGTGTAGTCGTTGCGGCGGACGCGGATGGTGTCGCCGAGCGCGAAACCGGTCGCGACATCGGCCACCGCCTCGTAATGGCTGCGCGTGATATGACGCCCTGCAACCAGATGCACCGGCTGCCCCGGATGTCCGGGGCCGTCGGGGGTGACGCCCACCACCATGGCGCGCACGTCGCGCGCACTCGGCCCGGTCAGCCGCACCTGCATGGTGAGATAGGTGATGTTGGCCACCCGCTCAACGCCCTCCATGGCGGCGATGCTGCGCCAGACATCGTCCTGCACGCTCGACGATTCGGCATAGGGGCCGAGCGTGTCCTGCTGCACCACCCAGAGGTCGGCGCCGCTGTTGTCGAGCAGCACCCGGGCATCGTCTACCATGCCGCGATAGACGCCGGCCATGGTCAGTGTGACGCCGATGAGCAGACCCAGCCCGATACCGGTGAACACGAACTTGCCCCAGCCATGCAGGATGTCGCGTCCGGCGAGGCTGATCATGACGCGCGCCCCGGGATGCGCTCAACCACCTCGATACGCGTGCCGGCGGCGAGCGCTTTCTGGCTGTAGACCACCACTCGCTCGCCGCCCGACAGGCCATCGAGCACCTGCACCCGACCGTCGAGATCGCTGCGCCCGAGGCGAACGGGCACGAACCGCAGCGCACCCGCGTCGTCCACCGTCCACACGCCCAGCCGGCCGTCCACGCGATGCACCGAGGCGTTCGACACCACCGGCCGCTCGGGCAGCGCCGGCAGCGACACGGTGAGCTCGGCAAGCTCACCCAGCGGCGGCAGCGGCGCCGGCAGGCGCTCGAAGCCGATGCGGGCGAGCACCTCTTCGGTCACCGCATCGGCCATCGGCTCGACACGAGCGACTGTGCCCGGCAATGCTTCATCGGCACGCGAGCGCAGCACGATGCTCGCTGGCAACGTGGCGGCGAGGCCGCTCGCGCGTTGCTGGTCGAAACGCGCACTGATCCACACCTGATCGGGCTCCACCACTTCCACCACCGCCTGGCCTGCAACCACGGTGGTGCCCGGGTCCGCCTCGCGACGCACCACGAGACCGGCAACCGGCGCGAGCAGGCGCAGGTTCGCTCGCTGCGTGCGCAGCGCATCGCGCTCGGCACGCAGGCGGTCGAGCTCGTGCCTTGCGGCGTCCAGCCCGGCCTGCGCCGCCTGGTGCCCGGCGCGGGCGGCATCCCCCTCCTGGCGCTTGGCTGCAGCGGCCTCGCGGCTGACGCTGTTCGACTCGAGCAGCCGCGCATAGCGCGTTGCCTGCGCTTCGGCAAAGGTCTTGCGCGCCAACGCCTCGCGCAGCTGCGCTTCGGCGCTCAACACCCCGGCCTGCGCCCGGCGCAGCGCCGCCTCCTGGGCAAGCAGGCGCTCCTCCAGATCAACCGGGTCCATCTCGCCCAGCACCTGTCCGGCGCTGACCACATCACCGGGCTGCACCGCCACCGTGCGCAGGCGGCCCGCGAAGGTCGGCCCGATGCGGTGCGTGAAGCGCGCCTCCACCGTACCGATACCGAACAGGGCCGGCGCCAGGGGCTGCGCATCCACTTTCGCCACCGTGACCGGCACCGCGGCGAGCGGCCCCGCGCGCAGCGCCACGAAGGCCAGCAGCGCGATCAGCGGCACCAGCACCGCGAGCAGCCCGAGCAGGCGGGCGTGGCGGGAGAACCAGTTCTTCATGATCCGCTCCGGATGGCGCGCAAATAGAGTTCGAGCACCGCCGGCGCCTGGCGGTCGATGTGCCCATGGTCATCGGCGAGCAGCGACTGCATCACCAGCCCCTGGATGGTGCCCACGAAGAGCGTGGCCGCCGCATCAAGGTCGATACCGTGCGCCACCTCGCCCGCCTGCTGTCCCGCCTCAAGCAGTGCGCGCACACGCTCACCGTAACGCCGGATCAAGGCCTGCGCCATGCGCTTGGGCGCACTCGCCTGGGCACGCTGCAATTCGCCGAACATCATGCGCGGCACCCCCGGGTGCTCAATCACGAAGCCGACATGGGCGAGGAACATCGCACGCAGCGCCGCAAGCGGGCCGGGCGCCTGCTCGACAGCACGTTCGATACGCGCCATCAGCCGATCGGCCACCCACTCCATCACCGAGGTCCACAGCGCCTCCTTGGTGGGGAAGTGGCGGAACAGGGCGCCCTGGGTGAGCTGCATGCGCTCGGCGATCGCGGCGGTGGTGATCTCGCTGGGGTTCTGTTCCGCGGCGAGCTCAATCACGGTTTCGACCGTCACGCTACGGCGCTCGTCTGCAGGAAGGTGTCGGGAGCTCATGGGCGATACTCGGCATCGGGTTCGTAGTGAGTGAGTATTTACTCACTTTTAAAGCCGGTATGCAAGCGACCTCGACGCTCCAGTGTCACATCGGGGTGGGAAGGTGCAGCACCGCACGCGCCCCACCCGCCGGCGAGCGCTCCAGATGAACCTCGCCCCCGTAGAGTTGAGCGAGGTCACGCACGATCGAAAGCCCCAGGCCGAAGCCGGGGATGTGCTCATCGGCTCGCACACCACGCGCGAACACGGCCTCACGGACCGCTTCGTCCAGGCCCGGGCCGTCGTCATCGATGCTGACCCGTAGTCGCCCAAGGTCCACGTCCGCGCTGATCTCGACCCGGTGTGCTGCCCACTTGCAGGCGTTGTCGATGAGGTTGCCGAGCATTTCCTGCAGGTCCTGTGTCTCGCCGCGAAAGGCCAACGCCGCATCGCAGGAGGACAGCGATAGCCGTAACCCTCGCTCTGCATGCACCTTCGCCATCAGGCGCAACAGCCCCTCCAGTACCGGACGCAGGGGCGTACGCTGGCCGGTCGCGCCGACCGCCGCTGCAGCGCGCGCACGCGCGAGATGGTGGTCGACCTGGGTATGGGCCAGCGCGACCTGTTCGCGCACGAGCCGCGCAAGCGCGGGGTCGCCGCGCTCATCCGCTGATGACGCAGCAGCGTTGGCGAGCACCGTGAGTGGCGTCCGGACCGCATGGGCGAGGTTGCCGGCCTGGGTGCGGGCGCGCTCGACCACCTCGGCATTGCGTGCGAGCACGGCATTGAACTCCTCAACCAAGGGCTGGACCTCGGCCGGGAAGCTGCCCTGGAGCGCCGCACTACGCCCTGCACGCACCGCGGCCAGGCCGTCGCGCAGGCGCACCAGCGGACGCAGGCCGACCCGTACCTGCACCAGCGCCGCAAGCACGAGCCCGCCCGCAAGCACACCGAGAGCAATCGCAAGCAGGCGATTGAAGCGTGCCACTGGTTCCTCCACGAGGGCGGCGTTTGCCGCGACGATGACGCGCAGCGTCATCTCGGGCTGCTCCGCTGGGTACAGCATCTGCTCGATCAAGCGCAAGGGCTCGCCATCCGGCCCCTCGATCCGGTGCGAATGAAACACCCCTGCGGCAGGCAGGTCCTGCGGTACGGAAAGGACGACGTCCCACAACGACCGCGAACGCAGCACAGCCTGCCGTGACTCGGGCACCAGCACATCCACCTGCCAGTACAGCCCGGAAGAGGGACGCACGAAGCGCGGGTCGCTGAGCGGGGTCCGCAACGCCGGGCGCCCTTCGGCGTCGATCATGAGCTGCGCAGCGAGCTGTGCCAGGTGCATGCGCAACTCAACCCGAAACTGGCGGTCGACATGCTCATCGAACAGCCGCCCCAATGCCCAGCCTGCCACGACGACGGTGAGCAACACCCACACCAGCGTGCCTGCAAGCAGGCGCAAACGCAGAGAGCCAGCTGCCGCGGACGACACGCCCCTCACTCCGGCACCGCGATGCGATAGCCAAGCCCGCGCACGGTCTCGATCAGGCCGAGCGGCAGCTTCTTGCGAAGGCGGGCCACGAACACCTCTATCGTATTGGAATCGCGGTCGTAATCCTGCGCGTAGATGTGCTCGGTGAGCTCGGTGCGCGAGACGACCTCACCCGCGTGGTGCATCAAATAGGCGAGCACGCGGAATTCGTGGCTGGTCAGGCTCAAGGGCTGGCCCTCGACGGCGACACGTCCGCTGCGCGTATCGAGCACCAGGGGGCCGCACCGGATCTCGGCGCTCGCCTGACCCACCGCACGACGGATCAGCGCGCGGATACGGGCAAGCAACTCTTCCATGTGAAAGGGCTTGGTGAGGTAATCGTCCGCACCGGCATCGATGCCCGCCACCTTCTCGGCCCAGTCACCACGAGCGGTGAGGATCAGCACGGGCATCGTGCGCCCTTCCGCGCGCCAGCGCTTGAGCACCGTGAGCCCGTCGATCACAGGCAGTCCCAGATCGAGGACGATGGCGTCGTAATGCTCGGCCTCGCCCATGTAGGCCGCTTCGCGTCCGTCAGCCGCCCTGTCGACCGCATAGCCAGCCAACACCAGCGCGGTGGAGAGCTGCACGGCCAACGTCGGTTCGTCTTCGACAACCAGGATGCGCATCAGTCGTCGTTCCGGTTTCTGTCACCCGGGCGCACGTCGCGTCCACGTACCCCCAAGACCCGCCCATCACGCGCATCGAGCTCGAGTTCGAGCACATCACCGGATTTGCGCAGCAGCTTGATCTCGTAGGCCCAGACGCCTTCCTCACGATCGAGCTCGACCTCAAGGATCTCGCCCGGATAAGCGCCCTCAACCCGCTCGAGCACGGCGCGCAGCGGCATCACCTCGCCCGCTTCGAAGGCCTGGCGAGCGCGCTCATGGTCATCATCGCCCGCATACAGCGCACCCCACGGCAGAAGCGCCGCGAAGGCGGCCGCGCACGTCCCGTGCAGGGCTCGACTGCGTACCCACGGATGCGGCATCAGCGGCGTCCGTGTTCAGCGGCTGCGACCCGGCCCCATCGGCCCTCTGCCATCCCCGGGACCAGCGCCCTGACGAGGTCCCATGCCCTGCCCCGGCCCCATGCCTCGGCCAGGGCCGACACCTGCTCCGGCACCCGGATCAACGCCTTGCGCTGCAGCCCGACCCGGCCCGCGCGCGGGGCCCTGCGGGCCGCCACGCCCGGGCCCCATTCCGGCGCCGACCGCGGGCGGCACTTCCGGCAGGCTTACACCGCGCTCTGCGGCACGGGCACGCATCTGTTCGTGGTGCTCGGCACGGATCGCTGCGCGCTCCTCGTCACTCTGCGCCGCCCACATGCGCCCGCGATACACGGTGCGCTCCTGCTCGGTCATCAGCTGGCTACCGAACATCGCCTCGGGCACTGGCTCGGCAGCCAGCACACTCGAACCCGAAGCCAGCAGGGTTACGAGCAGCGCAGACAATCCAATGGTTCTTCTGAGCATGATCGACTCCTCATGAATCGCTACACGTCACGATCACGGCGGCCGTGAAGCCACCCGCGATCACCTGCCTCGAATATAGCCCTCCGCATCTGAACAGGACATGAACGGATCGAGCACAGGCCGCGTTATCGTCCACGCAGCTCGGCGGTCAGCTGCCCGAGGTCCAGCGTGCGCGCGCGCTGTGCGATCTCGGGCGCGTAGCGCGCCTGCAGCGACCGAGCCTGCGCGTACACGTCGGCGAAGGACTGCTTGAGCCCTGCTGCGTCCAGGGTTCGCCCGCCAGCGTAGTATTGCCTCGCCACCTTGCCGATCGCCCAGGTGGTCGCGAAGGAGAACGCAGAACCGGTCGCCTGGCTACCGATCGCGCGCCCTGCACCACCCAGCACCTTGCCGAGCAGGCCGCCGATGAGCTTGCGGCCGAACTGCTCGACGTACTGCCCGGTCATGCCGACGCCAATGGTGGCAAGAAAGTCCTTGATATGGCCGCGATCGAGTTCCTGACCGTGCGCCTGCCCGATCCGGTACACGAGCCGGACCTGCAGCGGAATGATCGCCATTGAGGCCATGGACTGCGGCAGCAGCTCCAGTGCGCCATTGAGGATGGCGGCGTTGAGGATCATGCGGTCCAGTTCGGCCTCGTCGGGCGCGTCGGCAGCGGCGACGCGTGGTCCGGCTCCTTCAGCATCGGGCCTGACCTGCAGGTCGAAGCCGGGCAGCTCGATCAACGCCCCGGTTTCGGGCGCCTCGGCCACCGCCTCGGCCTCGTGGATGAAAGCCTCGGCGCTGCCGGCCGCCAGTCCAAGCGCCGCGGACAGGCGGCCAAGGAAAGCGGTTTCCTCTGCACTGTGGCGGCCATCCGCCTCGCACACACCCACCGCGAGCTCGAACGCGAGCTGCCGCAACCCCGGTTCGTCCAGCTCGGCCACGACATCTTCCAAACTCACGCGGCCAAGCAGCACCTCCTGATACAAGGAAATGAAATCAATCTCGATGTCACGACCGAGCGACTCTGCCACCTTGCGTACATGTTCGCGTTCACCCGTGTCCTGTCGACCATCGGCAAAGGCCGCCATCAGGCAGATGGCGACGAGGGAACGGGCGTGTCGGATGTTCATGCGTAGGCTCCTGGGTGACGTGTTCTGGAAAGGGGTAGGGGTAGGCACTTTCGCGCATTCAGTGAGCAATGTGAACCATCGTTATCGGTCATGGACCGGGCCAGGTGCAGATCCGTTCCGGCACCACGGATCCGGCACGGCTGGCTGGCAAGACCACAGCGACTTCTTCATAATTATGAATAACCCAATTCACCCGCGTTTCTCCGAGCCCGAGATGCCCAAGACGATCGAACACCTCTTCGCCAACAACAAGCAATGGTCCGAGCGCATGCGCGAGGAAGATCCGGAGTTCTTCAGCCGGTTGGTCAAGCAGCAATCACCCGAGTACCTGTGGATCGGCTGCTCGGACAGTCGCGTACCTGCAAACCAGGTGGTCGGACTGGCGCCGGGCGAGGTGTTCGTGCATCGCAACATCGCCAACGTGATCGTGCACACCGATCTCAACGCGCTGTCGGTGATCCACTACGCGGTCGACGTGCTGCGCGTAAAGCACATCCTGATCGTCGGCCACTACGGCTGCGGTGGCGTCAAGGCAGCGATCAACGACGTTTCCACTGGCCTGACCGACAACTGGCTGCGCCACATCCAGGATGTACGTGACCGCCATCTCGACCAGCTGGGCCAGATCGAAGACAGCGCGATGCGTGCCGACCGCCTGTGTGAGCTCAACGCCATGCACCAGGTCGTCAACGTATGTCAGACCTCGATTCTCCGCGAGGCTTGGCAGCGTGGCCAGGACGTCAGCGTGCACGGCTGGTGCTACAGCTTGCAGGACGGCCTGGTGCGGGATCTGGGTGTGACCTCGCGCAGCAGGGAAGAGGCGATGGACCGTTACGCGGAGATCTCCGCCTCCTCCTGCTGAGGGCACCTTGAACATGCGGCCCGCGCGCATCGGCATTGATCTGGGCGGAACCAAGATCGAGATCGTCGTCCTGCGTGAGGACGGCGAGCCATGCTGGCGCAGGCGCGTTCCCACGCCGCAAGGGGACTACTCCGCGACCCTGCGGACCATCGCCGCCTTGGTCGAGGAGGCCGAGCACAGCACGGGCAGGAGGGCGACCGTCGGCATCGGCATCCCCGGTTCGCCCTCCCCGGTAGACGGGCGGATC
Source organism: Thauera sp. WH-2 (assembly GCF_048321015.1). Taxonomy (NCBI): domain Bacteria; kingdom Pseudomonadati; phylum Pseudomonadota; class Betaproteobacteria; order Rhodocyclales; family Zoogloeaceae; genus Thauera; species Thauera sp. WH-2. The sequence continues at coordinate 329,738 of NZ_JBLWFG010000003.1, forward strand.
CGCAATGCCAACTCGACCTGCCTCAACGGCAGGCCCTTGCAGCAGGACCTCGAAGCCCTGCTCGCCCGTCCGCTGCGCCTTTCCAACGACGCCAACTGCTTCACGGTGTCCGAAGCTGCCGATGGGGCAGGTGCCGGGCTCCGCACGGTGTTCGGGGTGATTCTCGGCACAGGCGTGGGTGGCGGCATCGTGCTGGATGGGCGGCTGCTCACCGGTGCGAACGCGATCGCCGGCGAGTGGGGGCACAATCCCTTGCCGCTTCCTGCCGGCGACGACCTCCCCCTGCCCGCCTGCTATTGCGGGCGCCGGGGCTGCATCGAAACCTATCTCTCCGGACCGGGAATGGCGGCCGATCATCTGCGCCATGGCGGCGAAGCTTTCGATGCGCCCACAATCGTTCGCGCCGCCGAAGCCGGCGACCGGCTGTGCGCATCCACCCTCGCCCGCTATGAGGACCGGCTCGCGCGCGCGCTGGCGGGGGTGATCAACCTGCTCGACCCGGACGTAATCGTGCTGGGCGGCGGCCTGTCATGCATCGGGCGGCTCTATCGCAATGTGCCGGAGAAGTGGCGCGTGCATGTGTTTTCCGACCGCGTGGACACGCGCCTGCTGCCGGCACGGCACGGGGATGCCTCGGGTGTGCGCGGTGCAGCCTGGCTGTGGCCGGCAGCAGGCGCCTGAGTCAGACGTCCAGCGGATCGACGTCGAGCTGCCAGCGCAGCGCACGCACAGTTCGCTGTCGATAGAGCACGGCTACCCAGTCGGCAAGAAAGTTCTGCAGCACACCGCGGCCATCTGCCTCGAGCAGCAGCTGTGCACGCTCGCGCCGCGCGAGCCGGGTCATGCGCATCGGCACTGGATCGTAGATGCGCAGCCCTTCCGGCGCACGCTCTTCCGCCAGGCGGCGGGCATGACGCAGGAACTGTACCGCCTCCTCCAGCGCCGGCGCATCCGCGCGTAGCATGGCCTGGTGCGTGAAAGGCGGGAAGCCCGCCGCGCGACGCTCCTGCAGCGCCATGCGCGCGAAGGCGTCGAAATCGTGGCGGGCGAGATACTGATAGAGCGGCTGCAGCGGGTACTCGGTCTGGATCAGCACCTCGCCCGGCAGGGCACCCCGGCCCGCACGCCCACCCACCTGCATCAACTGCTGAAACAGGCGCTCAGGGGCGCGGAAATCGGCGGCATGCAGCGAGGCATCGGCGCCAATCACACCCACCAAGGTCAGCTTGGGGAAATCGTGCCCCTTGGCCATCATCTGCGTGCCGACGAGGATGTCGGCCTCGCCGGCAGCGATGGTGTCGAGCAGTTTTTCCCATTGCGCGCGGGTGCGCGCGGCATCTCGGTCAACCCGCAACACGCGCGCCTGCGGGAACAGCTCGGCCAAGCGCGCCTCAATGCGCTGCGTGCCGCGGCCAAAGGGCTGGATGTCCTGATTGCCGCAACTCGGGCAGACATGCGGGATGGGCCCGTCACAGCCACAGTGGTGGCAGCGCAGGCGGCGGTCGGCCAGGTGCACGACGAGGTTCGCAGTGCAATGAGGACAGCGGCTGACCCAGCCGCAGGATGGGCATGACAGCACCGGCGCGTAGCCCCGGCGGTTGAGGAACACCAGGCTCTGTTCACCCCGCGTCAGGCGCTGTGCGATCGCTGCCTGCAGTGCGGGGCTCAGGCCCTCGTCAAGCTTCAGCCGCCGGGTGTCGATGCAGCGCACCACCGGCAATGTAGCCGCCACCGCACGCTGACGCAGCGTCTGCAGGGCATAGCGTTCGCTTCTCGCGTGAAACCACGTCTCCAGCGAAGGCGTCGCCGAACCGAGCACGACCGGGACGCCGCGCTGACGTGCACGCCACACGGCCACGTCGCGCGCAGAGTAACGCACGCCCTCCTGCTGCTTGTAGGAGGCATCATGCTCCTCGTCCACCAGGATCAACCCGAGCCGGGGCAATGGGGCAAACACCGCCAGGCGGGTGCCGAGCACGATATCGGCGCGTCCGCTCAGCGCCTGCACAAAGCCGCGCGAGCGGGCACCATCGGCCAGCGCGGAATGCAGGCTGACCACGTTGGCAGCCGCGAAGCGCTGGGCGACCCGCTGTTCGAGCTGCGGCGTCAAAGCAATTTCTGGCACCAGCATCAGCACCTGGCGGCCCTGCGCCAGGACCTGCGCGGCCAGGCGCAAGTAGACCTCCGTCTTGCCGCTGCCCGTGACCCCATGCAGCAGCCAAGGCCGGAAGCCCGCCCCGCCACCGAGGATCGACTCGACCGCGCACGACTGCTCGGCAGTCAGGGCCGGCAGGACGCCTGTGCCATGAGCCGGTGCGGCACGCTCGGGCACGACGGGCGCCAGCCACCCGCGCCGCAGCAGCTCACCGATCATTTCCCCGCCGGCCATGGCGCGGATGACGCTACGCCGCCAGGGTCCCTCGCTGCCCACCAGCGACTGCAGCAGCGCAAGCGCCTTGCTTGCACGCCGCCCGCTGTCAAGTGCGGACTGGCCCTGGGCAGCGATATCGAGCAGCGGGTCGTCGTCGGCATCACTCACCCCATCGGCTCGACGCAGCCCGGGCGGCAGCGCAAGCGCGACCACTTCGCCCAGCGGGGCGTGATAGTAGCGCGCGACGAAGCCCACCAACTCGAGCCAGTCGGGCGGCAGGGGTGGCACGCCGCGCTGGATGTGATGGACCGCCTTCAGGCGGGCCGGATCGACCTCCGCCTCGTCGCAGAGTCCGACGATCAGCCCGCTACGATCTCCGCGCCCGAAGGGCACCTTCACGCAGCGTCCGATATCTGCGACGGTCGCTTCCGGTGCCAGGTAATCGAACGCCTGTGGCAGCGGAATCGGCAAGGCGACGCGGACGATGGCCATGGGTGGATCTACAGGGGGAGGAAATTGCCTTTCGATCAGCTGTTTACGCGCATTTCGTAAGGCGGCGTGGACGAAACAGCGGTCAAGTCTCTGGGCAACAAAGGCGCTTTGCCCTTGTCCACAAAACCTGTGGACAAGTATGTGGGAAAGCTGGGTGAATCCGCCTGAAAGTGGCGTGGCATAAGGCTTTCAGTCACATTGCCTTAACATTATGCGAAATATTATTTCTTATTTTTCAATGGCTTATAAATTCCTACGCATAATGCTTGAATATCGGACTGCAGCCGGTTACGGAACGCACGGATGTGCATAAGTCAAGTTTCGAAAGCACGATTTCTTGCTTGACAGGCGGCGTTCCGCATCTGCGAAACGCCGCTGCGCAGACTCACCCGCGAGCGCGAACCTCGCGGCTGTACGCGTGCACCGTGTCGACCAGCACGTTCACGTTCTCGGGCGGCGTGTACTGAGAAATGCCGTGGCCGAGGTTGAAGACGTGGCCAGAGTGGTTGCCGAAAGCATCGAGCACGCGGCGCGTCTCGGCTGCAACCGCCTCGGGCGGCGCGAAGAGCACGTTGGGGTCGAGATTGCCCTGCAGCGCCACCTTGTCGCCCACGAGGCGACGCGCGCGGCCGATGTCCATGGTCCAGTCGAGGCCGACCGCGTCGCAGCCGATCGCAGCGATCGACTCCAGCCACAGGCCACCGCCCTTGGTGAAGACGATGCTCGGCACACGCTGACCGTCGCGCTCACGGATCAAGCCGGCGACGACCTGCTCGAGGTAGCGCAGCGAGAATTCGCGATACGCCGCCTCGGACAGCACGCCACCCCAGGAGTCGAACACCATCACCGCCTGGGCGCCCGCCTCGATCTGCGCGTTCAGATACTTCACCACTGCCTGCGCGGTGACGTCGAGGATATGGTGCATCAGGTCCGGGCGGCTGTAGGCGAGCGACTTGACCTTGCGGTAGTCGTCGGAGGAGCCGCCCTCGACCATGTAGCAGGCAAGCGTCCACGGGCTGCCGGAGAAGCCGATCAGCGGCACGCTGCCGTCGAGCGCACGGCGGATCTCGCTCACCGCATCCATCACGTACTGAAGCTCGGCATGCGGATCCGGCGCAGTGAGGTTGCGGATCTCCCACTCGTCCTTGAGCGGTCGCTCGAAACGCGGCCCCTCGCCCTCGGCAAAATACAGGCCCAGCCCCATTGCATCGGGCACGGTGAGGATGTCGGAGAACAGGATCGCGGCATCCAGATCGTAGCGCGCCAGCGGTTGCAGCGTCACTTCGCAGGCCATGGCCGGGCTCTTGCACAGATTGAGGAAATTGCCGGCGCGACGGCGCGTTTCGCAATACTCGGGCAGGTAGCGGCCTGCCTGGCGCATCAGCCAGACCGGCGTGTATTCGGTGGGCTGACGCAGCAAGGCGCGCAGGAATGTGTCGTTTTTCAGGTTGCTCACGTCGAGTCCTCTTTGTTCTGCAATCGGGCTGAAGGCGTGATTATCGCCGCTCTGGACGCATCCGGGGCTTGTCGCGAGTCAATCGGACGGGTTACTGGCGTTCAGCGGCGCCAGAAGGTCGGGGTCAGCACGACCAGAAAGGTGAAGATTTCCAGTCGCCCGAGGATCATGGTGAAAGACAGCACCCACTTGTGGAAGGCGTCGAGCGACTGGTAGTTCGACGCCGGTCCCACCATGTCGAGGCCAGGTCCGGTGTTGTTGAGGCAGGCCACCACCGCGGAGAAGGCGGTGACCAACTCGAGCCCACTCGCCGACAGCACCAGGGTCAGGCTCACGATGCTGACCATGTACATGAAACTGAAGCCCAGCACCGCGTGCAGGATGTTCTCGGATACCGGCGTACGGCCCAGGCGCACGGGTCGCACCGCGTTCGGGTGCAACGAGCGCACGATTTCGCGGAAGACCTGGTTATACAGGATGATCGCCCGCATCATCTTGATGCCGCCGCCGGTGGATCCGGAGCAGGCAATGAAGCTGCCGAGAAACAGCAGCCAGAGCTGGGCGAACATGGGCCACAGCGTGTAATCGTAGGTCGACAGGCCAAGGGAGGTGGAGATGGAGACAACGTGGAAGGCGACGTAGCGTAGCGCCTCACCGATCTCGTTGAACTCGCCCTCGGCGAGCAGGAACGCGGTCAGCATGGCGACGCTGACGCCAAGCACGCCAAAGTAGAAGGGGATTTCCGGATCGCGGTAGTAGGGCCGGATCGAGCGCCGCACCAGCGCCATGTAATGGGTCGCGTAGTTCAGGCCCGCCAGTAGCGCGAACACGATTACCACCACCTCGATGCGCAGACTGTCGAAATGCCCGATCGAAGCGTCCTTGCTCGAGAAGCCACCCAGTCCTGCGACCGTGAACGCGTGGATGACGGCATCCCAGGTATCCATGCCCACCCACCACAGGCTGAAACCGCAGGCCACGGTCAACAGCACGTAGGAGAGCCACAGGCCCTTGGCCGTCTCGGCGATGCGTGGCGTGAGACTGGAGTCCTTCATCGGCGTGGGCACTTCGGCCTTGTAGAGCTGTCGTCCACCGATACCAAGCAGCGGCAGGATTGCAACCACCAGGACGATGACCCCCATGCCGCCCACCCAGTGCATGAAGGTGCGCCACAGGTTGATCGACACCGGCAGGTCGTCCAGCCCGGTGAGCACGGTCGCGCCGGTGGCCGTGAGTCCGGAGACGGCCTCGAAATAGGCGTCCGTGAAGCCGAGCTCAGGGAGGTAGGCGAGTAACGGCAGCGCCCCGAACAGGGGTAGCACCACCCAGGTGGCAGCGACGAGCAGGAAGCCATCGTGCACGCGCAGGTCGCGCCGGTGAGCACGCGTGAACGCCCACAGGAGCAACCCGCACACGAAGGTGACGAACAGCCCCTGGTCATAGGCGAGCGTCGCCCCATCTTGAAGCCAGGCCGATACCGCGAGCGGAAAGCCCATCAGCAGACCGAAGATCATGATGATCAGGCCCAGCGCGTTGAGCGCGGGATTGTAGGCACGCATCTGGGCAGGCATGTCAGAGGAAGTGGAATCCCACCTGGAAGAGTTTCTCCACCTTCTGCACCAGCTTCTTGCTGGTGCAGAAGACGATGACATGGTCGTCTTCCTCGATCACCGTATCGTGGTGCGGCATCACCACGGCACGGCGCACCACGCGTCCCTCCTCGTTCTTCTCATCGCGCACGATCGCACCGATGCTGGTGCCGCGCGGCAGCGCGATCTCCTCGATCGCGCGCCCGACGACCTTGGAGTCCTTGCGACTGCCGTGCGCGATGATCTCCAGCGCCTCCGCGGCACCGCGCCGCAGGCTGTGCACCGCCACCACGTCGCCACGCCGCACATGTGCGAGCAGTGTTCCGATCGAGGTGTGCGCGGGCGAGATGGCAATGTCGATCGGTCCGCCCTGCACCAGATCGACGTAGCTCTTGCGGTTGATCAGGGCCAGCGTGCGCCGCGCACCCATGCGCTTGGCCAGCGACGCCGCCATGATGTTGTCTTCTTCGTCGTTGGTGAGCGCGACGAAGAGGTCGGTTTCATCGATGCCTTCGTTCTCGAGCAGCTTTTCGTCGGTCGAGTCGCCACGCAACACCAGCGCATGCGATAGCTGCGAGGCGAGCATTTCTGCACGCGTGCGGTTCAGTTCCAGGATCTTGACGTGATAGTTTTCCTCGATCGACTGGGCGAGGCGGAACCCGATGTTGCCCCCGCCGGCAATCATCACCCGCCGCATCGGTCGATCGGAGCGGCGCAGTTCGCCCATGACCTTGCGGATGTGCACCGTCGCCGCCAGGCAGAACACCTCGTCACCAGGCAGGATGATGGTGTCGCCCTCGGGCATGATCGGGTTGCCGTTACGGTAGATCGCCGCGATGCGGACCTCGACGTTGGGGAGGTGAAAGCGCAGCGCCTTTAGCGGGTGGCCGACCAGCGGCCCCCCCTCGAAGGCGCGCACGCAGATCAGGCTGACCACGCCATCGGCGAACTCCAGTACCTGGAGCGCCTCCGGAAAGGCGATGAGCCGCTTGATGTAGTCAGTGACCACCTGCTCTGGGCAGATCGAAAAATCGACCGAAAAGTTCTCCTCGCCCAGCAACTCCGGGTGATCGACGTAATCCGTCGAACGCAGGCGCGCAATTCGCGTGGGCAGGTTGTACAACGCCTTGGCGATACGGCAGGCGCACAGGTTGGTCTGATCGGACTGCGTCACCGCAATCAGCAAGTCCGCGTCGTCTGCGCCCGCCTCTCTGAGCACGCGCGGAGATGCTGCATTGCCGCACACGGTACGCACCTCGAGGCGTTCGCGCAGTGCGGCGAGGTACTCCTCGCTGGTGTCGACGAGCGTGATGTCGTTCGCCTCGGACACGAGGTTTTCGGCCACGGAGGCACCGACCTGGCCAGCACCGAGGATGATGATCTTCACGCGAAGGGATTCCGGATCGTCTGCAGGAGGCCGATTCTACGCGCGCGGCGGGGACGGAGCCACCATGTTGTTGCAGCGCAGCAGAAAGTACTGCGCAGAGCTCCTTCAGCTTTCCTCATGGCGGCGGCCTGCCTGCAAGCCAAGTTGCTTGAGCTTGCGGTACAGGTGGGTGCGCTCCAGCCCCGTCTTCTCAGCCAGGCGGGTCATGTTGCCCCCCTCGAGGCGCAGATGATGCTCGAAATACATGCGTTCGAAGGCTTCTCGCGCCTCGCGCAAGGGCTGGTCCAGCGACACCCCGCAGCCACCGCCGGCAAGATCCGGCGGCAACAGTCGCCGCACCTCTGCAGCACCGACCTCTTCCTCCAGGGTGCCGAGCGCAAGTGATTTCACCGCGGCACGCAGTTCGGGATAACCGCCGGGCCAAGGCAGATTGCGCAGCTGGTTCAGGGCCGCCGTGGAGAAGCGGCGCAGCGGTACTTCGCCCGCCTCGACCAGGTGCAGCAGGAGCTGGCTCGCCAGTTCGGGAAGATCGTCACGCACGTCGGCAATCGAGGGCGGTGCAAGGCTGACCTCGAACAGGCGGGCAAGCAACCCGTCCTCCCAGCCCTCGCCGGCAAGCGCATCGTGGCTGCGCTCGGTCGCCACCACCAGGCGCTGGTCATAACGGTCAAGCCGATCCAGCGCGAAAGCGAGGTTCTTCTGCTGCGCGCGCGACAGCCGCGCAAGCTCCGGGACGAACAGGATGCCACCATGCGCGGATTGCAGTTGGCTGATGTCCAGCGGCGCAGTGACAAGAGACAGATCCAGCCATGGGGCGTTTGTCGCCTGAACGCTGCGGGCAACGAGCTCTGCGAGGCTGCCAGTGCCAACGCGGAGCAGCAGCACGCGCGAGCTGCCAGAAATCTGCTCCACCCTGCGTCGCAGTTCACGCAGCGGCACCGAGCGTGTGAAGGCTGCCAGCGTGAGCGGTGCGGGAGCCCCCGGCGCCATCGGACGTTGCAGCCCGCGCTTGACCGCCGCGAGCAGCTTCTGCAGCGCAATCGGCTTCTCGAGATAGTCGATCGCACCGATCCGGGTCGCCTCCACAGCAGTGTCGATGGTGCCGTGCCCCGACATCATCACGACCGGCATGTTGAGCTGTCCGTTCGCGGCCCATTCCTTGAGCAGCGTGATGCCATCGGTGTCCGGCATCCAGATATCGAGCAACACCATGTCGGGCCGCACCGCATTGCGTGCTGCGCGTGCAGCAGCGGCATTCTCGGCCAGGAGGATGTCGTGACCTTCGTCGCGGAGGATCTCGGACAACAGTTCGCGGATGCCGACTTCGTCGTCAACGATGAGTATTTTTGCCATTGTGTTCGTCAAGCTTCTTTGTTTTCGGCACTACGCAACCGGATGCGCACTTCCGCACCACCTTCCTCACGGTTGGTGAGCCGGACATCCCCCCCGTGCTCATCCACGATCTTCTTCACCATCGCCAGCCCCAGGCCGGTACCGCGCGACTTGGTGGTGAAGTACGGCTCGAAGGCACGGGCGAGCACCTCGGCAGGAAACCCCGGGCCATTGTCGCGGAAGAGAAGCACAACGCGCGCACCGTCGCGTCGGGTGGCGACCGTGATCACGCCATCATCCCGTGCAGACAAGGCATCCTGTGCATTCTGCAACATATTGTGGATCACCTGTCTGATCTGGGTCGGGTCACCCTGCACCAATGGCAGGCCGGACGCCAGTTCGGTGCGGATCTGGACCGCCGCGCTCTCGTACAGATGGAGCACCTCGCGAATGAGCCCGTTGAGGTCGATCGGCGAAAGGTCGGGCGCAGGCAGGCGCGCATAGTCACGGAAGGCGTTGACGAGATTCTTCATCGCCTCGACCTGATTCACGATCGTCGTGGTCGCCCGCTCAAGCATCTCGCGCCCGCTGTCATCCAGCCGGTCGGAGAGCTTGAACGCGAGCCGCTCTGCCGAGAGCTGGATGGGGGTGAGGGGGTTCTTGATCTCATGGGCGAGTCGCCGGGCCACCTCGCCCCACGCGGCGGTGCGCTGCGCCGTCACCAGGCTGGAGATGTCATCGAACACGACCACCAGGCCCCCGCCAGTTCCGGCTGGAAGCCGGGAGCCGCGGATGAGTAGCGTGCGCGGCGTGCTGTCCTTCACCGGCAGGTCCATCTGCGTCTGCCAGTCGCCTTCGTGGCGGGCGAAGCCATCGCGCAGCACCTCACGCAACGCAGCGTGACGCGGCCAGTCCGCAAGTGCGAGGCTCTCGAAGCCGGCCAGGTCGTCCTCCAGAATCTGCAGGGCGCCGTGGTTGGCTGCACGCAGGAAGCCGTCGGCCGAAAAGGCGAGCACGCCGGTCGACAGGTTGGCGAGCACCGACTCCAAGTACGCGCGCGCGGACTCCACCTCCGAACGATGGCTATCGGCCGCTGCGCGCGCGTCCTGCAGTTGGCGGGTCATGCGGTTGAAGGACTGCGTGAGTACCCCCAGCTCATCGCTCGCGGGCAGCGCCTGACGAGGGCGGAAATCACCCTGCGCCACTGCCTGCGTGCCTTCGGCGAGGATCAACAAAGGCGCCGCGAGCCGGCGCGCGATCAGCACCGCGACCGCGAGCGCGCCGAACAGTGCGAGCAACAGCGCCAGACTCAGCGTGACGGTGTAGATCCGCTTGAGCCCACTCCGCCCCAGGGTGAGTTGCTGATACTCGCGATAGGCTTCCTGCACCGCCTCCGCGTTCCGTCCGAAGGACTCCGGCACAGGCTGGCGCAACATGAGCAGGTTGGCCTCGCCCGCAAGCGTTCGCAGTGGAAGCGGTGTCACCACGCTGATGACCAGGCGGCCATCGGCCTCGCTGCTCACATGCTGATAATGGCGGCTCTGCCGCGCCTGGCGCAGGGCATAGCTGTCGGGTACAGCCGGAATCAGGTCCTGCCCGCTCTCGGCCGCAGTGGCAAGCACCTGGCCGGTCGGGGAGAGAATGGTCGCACTGCTGATGCCCGCCTGCTCACGCAGCCGGTTCAGACGAGTGGCTGCGCCCTGCCCCGCACCCTCGAGCTCGAGGGCCATCTCGTCCGCCTTGTCGCGCACCTGACCACTGAGGTAGTCGAGCGCGTTCTGCCCCAGTCCGATCCCCCCCTCGAGCGCAGCGTCCACACGCACGTCGAACCAGGACTCGATCGAGCGCACGACGAACTGCATTGAAACGCCATAGATGACCAGCCCTGGCACCAGCCCCATGAGGGCAAACATCAGCACGAGCCGCATCTTGAGCCGCGAACCGAACTGTTGCGCACGGTACTCGCGCAGGAGCTGGCGCAGCTGCAGGCCCACGAGTGCAGCCAGCACCACCACCATCGCGCCATTAAGCGCGATCAGGAAGGGATAGCTGCTGGCGAAGAACTCGGTGTTGGCGCTCGCGGAAGTGAGCAGGAACAGCGAGATCCCTGCCAGTGAGGCCGCGACAACGAGCAGTATGCGTTTCATCGGAACCCCGGAACGCCTGGCAGGAAGGTCCACCGGAGCCACTCGGTGCCTACGTTCCAGTCGCTGCTGCCAATGGCCGTCACCTGAAAAGGCTTGGGTAGTTGCGAGGTATCGAGGCGGAAGCGGATCGCAACCTCGTGCGAGACACCCGCCTCAAGCACATCAAAATCGGCAACATGCCAATTGCGAATACGCGTCATCGTGCGGACCGCGCTCTCGAGGTCGTCGAAGCTCTGGTGGATGCTGCCGACCGAGAGCCGGTAGCTTCGCGTGATCGCATGGTAGTACAGACGGTAATCGAGGCTGCGTTCCACCACCGCCTTGTTCAGCCAGTACCAGCGCGGCCGCTCGATAACCAGCTCGGTGGTGAAATACAACGAAATCCCGCGCGATACCGCATCAAGCAGGCGCGGGTTGAGGTCGAGCTCAATGTCGGCGTTCAGCACATAGCCCGTATCACCGCGCACGATCTCACCGGTGCGCATGCGTGTCTCTGCTTGTGCGCCCCAGGGCAGCAGCACGAGCAGGGCGGCAAGCAAAATGCCCGCAAGCAGGCGCTCAGGCCTGCTTGCGGAGAAGCGCGTAATAGAAGCCGTCATGTTCGGCATTGGGCAGCAGCTGCAGATCCGGTCGTCCCTGGATGGGTTCGCGCTGCACATCGCCGTGGCGTGCACAGAAGCGGGCGATCTGCCCGGCGTTCTCTTCATCGAAGACCGAGCAGGTGACGTAGAGCATTCTGCCACCCGGAACCAGGGTCTGCCAAAGCGCTTCGAGGATTTCGGACTGCTGCGCAGCGAACTGCGCAATGTCGGTTTCGCGGCGCAGCCACTTGATGTCCGGGTGTCGGCGAGCGACGCCAGAGGCGGAGCAGGGCACATCGGCCAGGATGAAGTCGAACGGCTTGCCGTCCCACCACCGCTGCAGGTCGCGACAGTCCGCAACCTTGACCTCTGCGTTCAGCCCGAGCCGCTGCAGGTTGTGCTCGATCCGGCGCGCACGCGCCGGATCGAGTTCCAATGCGAGCAGTTGGACATCCACGGATTCGAGCAGATGCGCTGCCTTGCCTCCGGGTGCCGCACAGGCGTCCAGTACGCGCGCCCCCGGGGTCGGAGCAAGCAGCTGCGCAGCCCATTGCGCGCCCGCATCCTGGACCGAGACCCTGCCCTCCGCATGACCGGGCAATACACCGACCGCGACCGGGTCGGCGAGCAGGAGCGCCTGGTTGCCGAGCACCCGAGCCTCGACGCCCGCTGCACCAAGGTCAGCGAGACAGGCCTTGAGCGTCGTGCGCCGCAGGTTCACGCGCAGCGCCATGGGCGGGCGGATATTGCCAGCGGCCAGCGCAGCCTCCCACGCATCGGCCTGCGTTGCCTGAAGCCGACGGATCCACCACGATGGCACGCCATGGCGTGCCTCGGGATCGGCCGCGATCCAGCCCTCCCATTGGTCGTGCTGGCGCAGCGCATTACGCAGCACGCCATTGACCATGCCCTTGAGTCCCGGCATCAACACCGCCGCCGCCTGTACCGCTTGGTCGACGATGGTGTGCGCCTGCTCGGGACGCTGGCGCAAACGATTCAGCGCTATCAGGAGCAATGCGTGTATGGGCGGGGCAGGCAAGGTGTGCGTCAGCCGGTCGAGCACCACGGAGCCACTGCGGAAAGCCCGCAGGGTGCTCCACGCCAGATCCCGGATCGCACCACGGGCCGCATCTGACCAGTCACGCTCCTCATCCCGCATGCGTTCATACGCATCGGTCAGATTGCCACCTTCAAGCACCACTGCCACCAATCGTGCAGCACGGGTGAGCGCGTAGGCGAGACTGTCGGGCGCAAGGTGCGGCATAGCCGAGTACGGATCACGACTGAGCTTACGAACGGAATGGGGTGGGCGCGCCGGGTGGCGACCAGCTCGGGGGAAGTGGGTCACGATGACTCGCGGAGAAAGGGGCCGCCGCAGGCGCCCCGCAGCGGCTTAGCCGAGCAGGGCGCGCAGATGATTGGGGAGTGCGAACTGCGCGCAGTATACGTCGCCGTTCAGGTACTGCAGGCCTTCAATGCCCCGTTCGCACAGCCGATGATCCACGTCAGCCGATGTCAGTGCTGTCGGATCGACGTGATCGGAGGCCGTCGCCAGTCCCCACAGCGAACCATAGAGCGGAATGTACAGGAAATACGGGCGTACGTAGGCAAATACGCTGCGCAGCCGGCGCACGAGCGCCTGCACGCGCTCGGGTTGATACACCGGCGTGCCGATATGCAGGGTCAGCGCCCCGCCCTTGGCCAGCAGAGCCCGGCACGCCGCAAAGAAGTCGGCCTGATACAGCGCCTCGGCTGGCCCGACCGGATCGGTCAGGTCGAGCACGATGAGGTCGTAACGGTCGCCGGCTTCGAGGCCGTCCTCATGGACGTACTTCATGCCGTCCCCGATACGAATCTCGACACGTGGATCGTCCAGTGCACCACGGTGTACGGCCTGCAGGTGACGCCGCGAGATGTCGATTACCTTCTCATCCAACTCGGCGAGCAGCACCTTTTCCATCGAGGGGTACTTGAGCAACTCTTCTGCCGAACCACCATCCCCCCCACCGATGATCAGAGCACGACGCGGAGCCGGATGCGCAATGCCGGGCACATGAACGATGTTCTCGTGATAGTGGAACTCGTCACGCTCCGAAGTCATCAGGCAGCCGTCGAGGCGGAACAGCCGCCCGAAGCGCGGCGTCTCCCATACCTCATAGGCCTGCCACGCAGAATGCCCGCGCTCGAGTAACCGACCGCCCTGCAGGAAATAACCGGCATCCTCGCTCAGAAACTCGGCAATCATTCCCTCGGGGAGGCAGAACGGGCTCGCGCTCATGCTCAAGCCTCCACTGGGGCGCGACCGCGGATGACCTCGTGTTGGACGATCTCGTCCGGAGCAAGGGCATCGATGACGCGCTGAAACACCTGCCGAGCCCGCTCGCTGTTGTCGCGGGAAAAATTGCACACGTAGACATCGAGCGTCACATCGCCGGTCTCAGGCCAAGTGTGAATAGCGAGATGCGACTCCGCGAGGACCACCGTGCCGGTGACCCCGGCATCGCCGCCCTGTTCATCCAGGAACTGATAGAAATAAGCCCCCAGCGGGGTCAACCCCGCCTCCCTGCACTCTTCGACACAAAGCGTCTCGAGTCGGCCACGGTTTACAAGAAGCTCGCTCGCAGCCCGGCAACGATAGATGTCGGCAATCAGATGGAGTCCGTTCATTTCCCCGGCAATATTAGAAGATGAATGAAGCGGTGCATTCTATCACGAGCGACTAATGCAATATTTCCGCAAAGATATTGTGACGTGTTCCACGTGAAACAACGGAACCCCCAGACCGTGCCCGACACCACGCCTACAACCACGTGACAGCATCTCAGCGCAGGAACGTATCGTAGGCGAGCTTTGCGATCAGCACCGAAACCACGGCCAGGAACATCCTGCGCACGAATCCGGTTCCATGCTTCAGGGCCATTCGGGAGCCCAGTACTGAGCCGATCAGGTTGCACAGTGCCATCGTCAGCCCCAACTTCCACATCAACTCAACGTTTCCAGCAAAAAAGCTGATGGCGGCCAGGTTCGTCGCCACATTGAGAATCTTTGCCGAGACTGAGGCACGGAGGAAATCCATTCCGAGCACACGGATGAACAGGAAGATCAGGAAGCTCCCCGTCCCTGGACCGAAGAACCCATCATAGAACCCGATTCCCCCGCCGATCGTGAGCGCTAACACCACCGAGCGCGCACCATGCTCAGTCTCCCTCGATACCGAGCCCAGATCCTTGCGCAGAAAGGTGTAAACCGCGACGAGTACGAGCAGCACCAGGATCAGGGGGCGGAGGATCGCGGGATCCAGATAGGCCACCGCTTTCGCCCCATACCAGGCCCCCACCAGCGCCGCGACTGCACCCGGTCCTGCGACTCGCCAGGGGATCCGCACGCGCCGACTGTACTGATAGGCTGCCGTACTCGTGCCCACGATGCTCGCGACCTTGTTCGTACCGAACAGTGTCGCCGGCGCGGTCGTTGGGTAGGCACTGAACAGCGCTGGCAACTGAATCAGTCCACCGCCGCCAACAATCGAGTCAACGAAGCCGGCGAATAGCGCTGCCAGTCCGAGGGCGAGAAAAACAAAATCCAGATCCATGACTGATGTTTCACGTGAAACAGGGGAGCAATCCGACGGCGGCGAGCGCGTGCACTAGCTCGCTCACACAGTGACTGCGCTATCGCGCACCACTGGTCGAACGGCTCACTTGCCGATACAGAATCGGGAGAAAATGACACCGAGCAAATCGTCCGGTGAGAACTCCCCGGTGATCTCGCTCAATCGTTCCTGCGCCAGACGCAACTCCTCCGCAAAAAACTCGAGCGCACCCAGCAAACTTGCTGCCTTGCCCATATGCACCAGCGCCTCCCGCAAGGCATGGAGATGCCTCTCGCGCGCCAGAATCACGTCCTCACCATGCGAATGCCAGCCCGCGATGCGAAGCAACTCTGCGCGCAGCAGATCGATACCCTCGCCGCTGTGCGCAGAAACGCGCAGCACGACGGCACCTTCCGTTTGCAGCCGTGCAGCGGGTTCACCCAGCAAATCAATTTTGTTCACCACCGTCACCCGCGCTACGCCCGACGGCAACCGCTCGTCAATCACGCTTCCGGCACAACGAGGTGCCCCCGCGTCAACCAGCCGCAGGATCACGTCGGCGCGCTCAATCTCTCGCCAGGTACGCGCGATCCCCATGCGCTCAACCGTATCGCCGGTCTCTCGCAAGCCCGCGGTGTCAATGATGTGCAGCGGAATGCCTTCGATCTGGATGGTTTCGCGCAGGGCGTCCCGCGTGGTCCCGGCGATCTCAGTCACGATTGCGCGCTCTTCACCTGCAAGCTGATTCAGCAGGCTAGACTTGCCGACATTGGGCTCTCCGACCAGCACCACGTTGAGCCCGCTGCGCAGCAGCGCCCCCTGGCGCGCTCGGTCGAGCAGAGCCTCCAGTTCCCGCTGGAGTGCGGCAAGGCGCGGCATCGCCTGCGCGCGTTCAAGAAAATCGATCTCTTCTTCCGGAAAATCCAGCGTAGCCTCGACCAGCATGCGCAAGTCGATCAGGCCATCGACGATGCGATGCACCTCTTCGGAGAATCGCCCGGACAGCGACCGCACCGCCGAACGCGCCGCCGCCGCCGTCGAGGCCTCGATCAAATCGGCGACACCTTCAGCCTGGGCGAGGTCGAGCTTGCCGTTGAGGAAGGCGCGCCGGGTGAACTCACCCGGCTCGGCGAGGCGAGCGCCCAACTGCAGGCAGCGATCAAGCAGCATCTGCATGACCACCGGACCGCCATGGCCCTGCAGCTCGAGCACATCCTCGCCCGTGAAGGACGCCGGCGCAGCGAAGAAAAGGAGGAGCCCTTCGTCGATCACCCGCCCCTGCTCATCCAGGAAGCGGGTGAAGTGTGCGGTACGCGCCTTCGGATCGCGCCCGGTCAGCGCAAGCGCGAGACCCTTGAGACCGCTTCCCGAAACGCGAACAACACCGACGCCGCCCCGACCCGGTGCCGTCGCAATCGCGGCGATCGTGTCAGGCGGGCTTGCCGGCCGACTTTGCACTTTCGATCATCCGCGTGATCTGCCACTGCTGGGCGATCGACAGGATGTTGTTCACCACCCAGTACAGCACCAAGCCGGACGGGAACCACAGGAACATGAAGGTGAAGATGATCGGCATGCCCATCATCACCTTGGCCTGGATCGGATCCGGCGGAGTCGGATTGAGCTTCATCTGGATCAGCATCGAGGCGCCCATGATGATCGGCAGGATGAAGTAGGGATCCTTCGCCGAAAGATCCTGGATCCAGCCGAGCCACGGTGCATGACGCATCTCGACGCTGCCGAGCAGCACCCAGTACAGGGCAATGAACACCGGAATCTGCACCAGGATGGGCAGGCAGCCGCCGAGCGGGTTGATCTTCTCGGTGCGGTAGAGATTCATCATCTCCTGCTGCATCTTGGCCTTGTCGCTGCCGTACATCTCCTTCATGCGCTGCAGGCGCGGGCCCAGCACGCGCATCTTGGCCATCGACTTGTAGCTCGCGGCCGAGAGCGGGAAGAACACAGCCTTGATCGCCACCGTCACCAGGATGATCGCCCAGCCCCAGTTGCCGGTGAGGCTATGGAACCACGACAGCACCCAGAACAGCGGTGCGGCGATCACGGTCAGCCATCCGTAGTCGACGACCAGATCCAGCCCTGGAGCGATCGCTTCAAGCTTGTCCTGCTCCTGCGGGCCGGCGTACAGGCGGGTGCCGACGGTAGCGACAGCCCCCGCTTCGACCTCGGCCACGGGAAGGATCACGCCTGCCGAGAACAGGTTGTTGCCCAGCGCACGCGCGAAGAACTCGCGCTGCACGCCCTGCTCTGGCAGCCAGGCGCTCACGAAGTAGTGCTGCACCATGGCCACCCAGCCATCGTTTGCCGTCTTTGCAAACTTGGCGCTGCTGTCGGTGATGTCGTCAAAGCTGACCTTCTGGAACTTGGCCGCCTCAGTGAAGAAGGCCGGTCCCGTGAAAGTGTTGACGCCGAAAGCCTCGATCTGCTCAGCCGGGTTGCCATCGCGGGTGATCTGGAAGTAGGCATGCGGAGCAATCGCGTGTGCGGACCCATTGCGGATCTCGTACGACACGTCGATCAGGTAGCTGCCGCGCGTGAAACGCATCACCTTCGTCACGGCTACCCCGTCCTGCTCGGGCGCCTGCAGGCGCAGCACAAGCGCATCATCGCCATCCTTGAGTCGTAGCTCGCGCGCGGAAAGCTCGAACAGGGTTTTGTGCGTCGGCAGCCCATCGCCGATCAGACCCGACTGGGCGACGTACTGATGGATCGAACCGTCGTCCAGCAGCACGAAATTCCCCTCGGCGGCGCCGCTGGCCTTGTGCTGCTTGAGCTCCAGGCGAACGACATCCCCGCCCTGCGAGGACACCTCGGCACGCAGCAAGTCGGTCTCGACCACCGCCCGCGCGGCCGCAGCCACTGCGGTTCCCTGCTCGCCCGGAACGGCGGCCTGACCGGTGGCCGCGCCGATCGTCGGCGTGGGCACGGCGCCGTCCTGCGCTGAGGCACTACCTGCGGGGGTCTGCTGCGCCACGGGCGCCGGGGGCTGGTTGTGCTTCAGCCAGCCGTCCCACAGCATGACCAGCGCAAAGGAAAAAACCAGGAATAGGATGAGGCGGCGTTGATCCATCGGAGTCGTTCTGTCTCAGGTCAGGGAACGGGATCATACCCGCCCGGATTGAAGGGATGACAGCGCCCCACCCGCTTGGCAGCCATCCAGCTGCCACGCAGCGCACCGTGGCGCTGGATCGCTTCGATCGCGTATTCCGAACAGGTCGGATGAAAACGGCAATTGCGCCCAAGCATGGGACTGATCGCGTAGCGGTAGAAACGGACCAGCGCGATCAATACGGATTTCATGAGCGGGGAAGCCTTTGCAACAAAGCAAGCAGGTCGAGGTTCAGTTCTGCGCGCGTCGCCTTGGCGACCGGTGCATGCAAGCGCACGACGAGATCCATGCAGGGCAGGGACTCGCGATGACGCCGGAAGATCTCGCGCGCGATGCGCTTGACCAGGTTGCGCAAGTTTGCACGTTTCGCAAGCTTCTTCGCTACCACGACACCCAGCCGTGCAGTGTCGCGGTCGTTCGGCCGGTAATGCACGATGTAGAACCGCCCGCGCAAGGCCCGCCGAAAAGCAAAAACGGATGAATACTCATCCGTTTTGTGCAATCTGTGAGCGCTGCGGAACCCCTGGTCAGCGCCCGTGGGCAGCGTCACCTCAGACGGCGAGGCGATGACGGCCCTTGGCACGACGTGCGCGGATGACCGCACGGCCGCCACGGGTCTTCATGCGGACCAGGAAGCCATGGGTGCGCTTGCGGCGGACAACGGAGGGCTGATAAGTGCGTTTCATGATCGGACTGCCAGTGTTAGGTCAAACGCGAGAGTTAAATGGATAATCCCATGTTTGTCAATAAGAATTTTTGGCCAAGCCTGTGGATAAGTCATGCTCGCGGGGTTAGAATGCGAGGCTCGAGTGCTCGCCGCCCGAAGGCGCACCCACGGTGCGTAGCGCATGCCGAGAACCGGCTCCGGGTGTTCAGCAGGCACCTTACCCCAATGCGCGGCCCCGCAAGGCCGCAGCGCAGTCCGATGCGTGCCCACCGCGCGTCACGGGGCTGTGCATCGTGAAACCCGACGAGATCCGTTCGCCCTTGCCCGATCGTCCCGACACCGTGAGTCAAGATTTCTGGTCCTTCTGCCTGTCGCGCCTTGAACAGGAGCTGCCGCAGCAGCAGTTCAACACCTGGATCAAGACCCTGCGGGCCGAAGCAGGCGCAGATGGGGCATGGACACTGCTGGCGCCCAACAGATTCGTGCTGCAATGGGTGCGCGAGCGCTACCTGCGCCGCATCGAAGCCCTCGGCGAGGAGTTTGCCGGCACCCCGCTTGCGATCGAACTTCAGCTACCGCCCGCCGGCGCAGGGGGGGGAGCGCGCAACACCTCACGTGCCCCAGCCGAGGCGCCTGCCTCCGCTCCTCGGGCAGCGGCGCCCAGCGCTGCACTTGTAACCGAAACCGCCAGCACCGCAGATGACCCGGCTGCGGACGGCGACGGCGCCCCCGCTCAGGATGTGCTCGTGGCAGCGCCGGTCCGCAGCCGCCGGTCTGCGCCTTCTGCTGCCGGCCGCGACCCGGAATCCGCCACCGGCCTCGAGCTCGCCTACGAGAAGACCCGCCTCAACCCCGACTTCACCTTCGACACCCTGGTCACCGGCCGCGCCAACGACCTCGCTCGCGCCGCCGCCATGCAGGTGGCGCAGAACCCGGGCACATCCTACAACCCGCTGTTCGTCTACGGCGGCGTCGGCCTCGGCAAGACCCACCTGGTGCACGCGATCGGCAACGCGGTGTTCCGCCACAACCCGCGCGCGGTCATCCGCTACGTGCATGTCGAGGACTACTACGCCGACGTCGTGCGGGCCTATCAACAGAAGAGCTTCGACGCGTTCAAGCGCTACTACCGCTCGCTCGACATGCTGATCATCGACGACATACAGTTCTTCAATAACAAGAACCGCACGCAGGAAGAGTTCTTCCACGCCTTCAACGCCCTCACCGAGGCGCGCAAGCAGATCGTCATCACCTGCGACACCTACCCCAAGGACATCCAGGGCCTCGAAGACCGCCTCATCTCGCGCTTCGACTGGGGCCTCACCGTGCAGATCGAGCCGCCCGAGCTCGAAATGCGCGTCGCCATCCTCAAGAAGAAGGCCGAGGCCCTGCGCGTGCTGGTCGACGACGACGTCGCCTTCCTGATCGCCAAGAACCTGCGTTCGAACGTGCGCGAGCTCGAGGGCGCGCTCAACAAGGTGGTCGCCTACGCGCGCTTTCACGGCCGCCAGATCGGCCTGGAGGTCGCCAAGGAGGCGCTCAAGGACCTGCTGCACGCGCACAACCGCCAGCTGTCGATCGAGCACATCCAGAAGACGGTCGCCGACTACTACAAGATCAAGGTTGCCGACATGCACTCCAAGAAGCGGACGCGCGTCATAGCGCGCCCGCGCCAGGTGGCGATGTGGCTGGCCAAGGAACTCACGCCGATGTCGCTGCCGGCCATCGGCGAAGCCTTCGGCGGACGCGACCACACCACCGTGCTGCACGCATGCCGCACCATCACCGAGCTACGCCTCGGCGACGCGCAACTGAACCACGACGTGCACGTGCTCACCCAGGTCCTGCGCGGCTGAACCGACTGAATCCCTCCGACCAACCCATCGACCCGATCTGACGCCATGCTCCTGCTCACCACCACCCGCGATGCGCTCCTGGCCCCGCTGCAGTCGGTCGCCGGCATCGTCGAGAAACGCCACACGCTGCCGATCCTGTCCAACGTGCTGATCGAAAAGCACGGCGACCAGCTCACCATGCTGGCCACCGACATCGAGATCCAGATTCGCACCACCACCGGCGGCCACATCGGCGGCGAGGACGTCGCGATCACCGTCGGCGCGCGCAAGCTGCAGGACATCCTGCGCGCCCTGCCCGACGCCAACGAAGTCAGCCTCACGCTCGACGACAAGCGCCTCACGGTCAAGGCCGGCCGCAGCCGCTTCCAGCTGCAAACCCTGCCCGCCGCCGACTATCCGAGCCTGAACCCGCCCGCCGACGCCAATGCGCGCCTGTCGATCAGCCAGCGCGCCTTCAAGCGCCAGCTCGCACAGGTGTCCTACGCGATGGCGCAACAGGACATCCGCTATTACCTCAACGGTCTGCTGATCATCGCCGACGGCGGCGAACTGCGCATGGTCGCCACCGACGGCCACCGCCTCGCCTACGCCGCCTCCGACCTCGACGCGCCGCTCAACTCGCAGCGCAGCGAGGCCATCCTGCCGCGCAAGACCGTGCTCGAGCTCGCCCGCCAGCTTGCCGACAGCGACGACCCGCTCGAGATCATGCTCGCCGGCAACCAGGCCGTGTTCCGCTTCGGCGCCATCGAGCTCGTCACCAAGCTCATCGACGGCAAGTTTCCCGACTACGAGCGCGTGATCCCGCAAGCCCATCCCAATCTGATCACTTTCGAGCGCCAGCCCCTGCTCGCTGCCCTGCAGCGCGCTGCCATCCTCACCAACGACAAGTTCCGGGGCGTGCGCATGGTGCTGGAGGACGGCCTGCTGCGCATCGTATCCAGCAATGCCGAGCAGGAAGAGGCGCAGGATGAGCTCGAAATCGACTACCACGGCGACAAGCTCGACATCGGCTTCAACGTCACCTATCTGCTCGACGTGCTCAACAATCTCTCCTCCGAGACGGTCGAGTGGCGCTTCAACGACGGCAACTCCAGCGCCCTGATCAGCCTGCCGGACAACGACAAGTTCAAGTATGTCGTGATGCCGATGCGCATCTGATCGAGCAGCAGGCGAAGGCTTCACCGCAGCACCCCGTTCTTTACGAATCACCGAGATGACCATGTCCGAACCGCAAAACACGCCGGCCCCGCAAGGGGGCAACGACTACGACGAATCCAGCATCCAGCAGCTCGAAGGGCTGGAAGCCGTGCGCAAGCGCCCCGGCATGTACATCGGCGACACGTCCGACGGCACCGGCCTGCACCACATGGTGTTCGAGGTCGTGGACAACTCCATCGACGAGGCTCTGGCCGGTCACTGCGACGACATCGTCATCACCATCCACGCCGACAACTCCATCTCGGTCACCGACAACGGCCGCGGCATCCCGGTCGGCGTCAAGATGGACGACAAGCACGAACCCAAGCGCAGCGCCGCCGAGATCGTCATGTGTGTCCTGCACGCCGGCGGCAAGTTCAATCAGAACAGCTACAAGGTGTCCGGCGGCCTGCACGGCGTGGGCGTGTCCTGCGTCAATGCGCTGTCCAAGTGGATGCACGTCACCGTCGCCCGCGACGGCAAGCGTCACCTGCTCGAGTTCGAGCGTGGCAAGCCGCAGAACCGCGTCATCGAGCGCGTCGACGGCGTCGAGGTGAGCCCGCCGCGCGTCATCGGCGAAACCACCAAACGCGGCACCAAGGTGCACTACCTCGCCGACGAGGAGATCTTCGGCACCGTCGAGTACCACTACGACATCCTCGCCAAGCGCCTGCGCGAACTCTCCTTCCTCAACAACGGCGTCAAGATCCGTCTGGTCGACCAGCGCACCGGCAAGGAAGAGGACTTTGCCTTCGCCGGCGGCGTGAAGGGCTTCGTCGAGTACATCAACCGTGCCAAGACGGTACTGCACCCCAACGTCTTCTACGCCACCGGCACCACGCGTATCCCCACCGGCCAGGGCCACGACGCCGAGCTCTCGGTCGAGGTCGCCATGCAGTGGAACGACAGCTACCAGGAGCAGGTGCTGTGCTACACCAACAACATCCCGCAGGCCGACGGCGGCACCCACCTTACCGGCCTGCGCGCGGCGATGACGCGGGTCATCAACAAGTACATCGAAGAAAACGAGATCGCCAAGAAGGCCAAGGTCGACATCACCGGTGACGACATGCGCGAGGGTCTCGCCTGCGTGCTGTCGGTCAAGATGCCCGACCCCAAGTTCGCCAGCCAGACCAAGATGAAGCTGGTGTCCTCGGAAGCGCGTCCGGCGGTGGAAGAAGTCGTCGCCAACAAGCTCGGCGACTTCCTGCTCGAGAACCCGATCGACGCCAAGACCATCTGCAACAAGATCGTCGAAGCCGCCCGTGCCCGCGACGCCGCGCGCAAGGCGCGCGAGATGACCCGCCGCAAGGGCGTGCTCGACGGCGTCGGCCTGCCCGGCAAGCTCGCCGACTGCCAGGAAAAGGACCCCGCACTGTGCGAGCTCTACCTCGTCGAGGGTGACTCCGCAGGCGGCTCCGCCAAGCAGGGCCGCGACCGCAAGTTCCAGGCGATCCTGCCGCTCAAGGGCAAGATCCTCAACGTCGAGAAGGCACGCTTCGACAAGCTGCTGCAGAGCCAGGAGATCGCCACGCTGATCACCGCACTCGGCACCAGCATCGGCAAGGACGACTACAAGCCCGAGAAGCTGCGCTACCACCGCATCATCCTGATGACCGACGCAGACGTCGACGGCGCGCACATCCGCACCCTGTTGCTCACCTTTTTCTATCGGCAAATGCCCGAGCTGGTCGAGCGCGGGCACATCTACATCGCCCAGCCGCCGCTGTACAAGATCAAGCACGGCAAGACCGAGATCTACATCAAGGACGACCACGAGCTCAACGGCCATCTGCTCAAGCTCGCGCTCGACGGCGCCAGCCTGACCCCGCGCGAAGGTGCAGCGCCGATCACCGATGAAGCGCTCGGCGGCCTCGCCCGCAGCTACCTGCTCGCCGAGGCCGTCATCCGCCGCCTGGCCAGCTACATCGACCCCGAAGTGCTGCAGGTGATGCTCGCCCACGACCTCGAGGTCAGCCTCGAGGACGAGGCCGCCGCCCGCGCCTCCGCCGAGCGCATCCAGCCCCACCTGCCCGAAGGCCTGCAGATCTACGCCGAATACCACGAAGAATCCGAAGGCTGGCGCCTCACCATCGAGCGCCTGCACCACGGCAACCGCAAGTTCGGCTGGGTCGAGCACGACTTCCTCGTGTCCGGCGATTACCGCAGCATCCGCAACGCTGCAGAAGCCATCAGCGGCCTCATCGGGCCGGGCGCCGAGATCCGCCGCGGCGAGAAGCGCCAGGCGGTCACACGCTTCTCCGACGCGATCAGCTGGCTGCTGAGTGAGGTCGAACGCGGCCTCAGCAAGCAGCGCTACAAGGGCCTCGGCGAAATGAACCCCGAGCAACTGTGGGAAACCACCATGGACCCCGCCGTGCGCCGCCTGCTGCGCGTGCAGATCGACGACGCCATCGCAGCCGACGAGATCTTCACCACACTGATGGGCGACAACGTGGAGCCAAGAAGGGCATTCATCGAGGGCAATGCGCTGTACGCGCAGAACATCGATGTCTGATAGTTGTAGCGAAGGGCATAAACTGGCAAATTGCTAGGCAAAAAATGGCAGACGGCCAGCAAGGGGCGGGTGAATCCGAAGGGTTCCCCGCCCTTTTTGCATCTCACCCGAGGGCCGGAACCCGCGACGCACCCTGCAGGATCCTCGCACCAGAAGACGCCGTAGGACTCAGATCGGCCAACTGCAGCCGGCAACCCTCGCTCCCGGTCGGATGCC